>JBDROZ010000069.1:0-96663 GCA_043809585.1 Candidatus Eiseniibacteriota bacterium | reverse complement strand
CTGACGAGAAGCCGACTTGGACGAGCCGCCACCGGAGGCGTAGTCATGCACTACGTCGAGGAGGCGGCGACGGAAAGGAGGCTTCGCAGGCGGCGATCCGAGATCGCAGTAGGAGATTTGTGCATAATCCAGGCTAGGGGTTCCGGGTGGCGGAAACCGAATGAAAGCCGGCGGGACGGGGGATCGGCATCGAGAGGGCCGGGGCAGTACCGGGGAGGTATCCGGGGGACATGAACTTGTTTCGTGTCCCCCGGAATTGTGAACTCGTTTCGTGTCCCCCGAAATTGCCGGAGAATGGGAGGGTTATCTCTCGCCGCACGACGAGGGTATTCGGGGGGGTATTCGGGGGACATGAACTTGTTTCGTGTCCCCCGAAATTGTCGGAGAGTGGGAGGATTGTCTCCCGCCGCACGACGAGGGTATTCGGGGGGGTATCCGGGGGACATGAACTTGTTTCGTGTCCCCGGAATTGTGTCCCCCGGAATTGTGAACTTGTTTCGTGTCCCCCGAAATTGCTCCGATCCCCCCGCCCCGCCGATTCCCCCCCCGTTCGTCCTGAGTAATCCGTCCCCTTACTCCTTCACCACCAGCACGTGGATCGCCTTCACGTAGAGCGTCACCTTGTCGCCCAGCTTCAGATCGAGTTCGTCCAACGACTCGATCGTGAAGACCGAGGACATGGTCGACGCCGCGGGAATCTTGATCTTCGCCTTCGCCATGATCATGCCCTTCTGAATGTCCGTGACCTCGCCGATCAGCTGGTTTCTCGCGCCGACTTTCATGGGTTCCTCCTTGGTGAGTGGGGGTTCGCGAATTCTCACGGGAAAACATAGCACTTCGAACGCCGGATTTCACACCCGGATACAAGGCGGCCCGGGGGTGGGGGCCCCCGGGCCTTCGGTAGAACGGGAGGGGATTCGGAATTATTATCGTTACCGGATCATCACGAACTTCTGAGTCCCGGCGGTCTGGTCGTCCACGAGCATGCGGACGAAGTAGATGCCGTCGGGGAGGGCGCCGGCGCCGGGCGAGGTGCCGTCCCAGGTGACGTTCGTCGTGCCCGCCGGATAGGTCTTCGCCGGCACTTTCGAGACCAACCGCCCCGACGCATTGAAGACCTCGAGCTCCACCCGGCCCGGCTTCTTCAGCTCGAAGAAGATATGCGACGAGCCGCGCACCGGGTTCGGGTTGATCGAGAAGAGGAGGCCCCGGTCCTGATTCACCGGCCGGCCGCTCTCGACGTCCGTGTCGATGTCGCCCGGGTCGCGGCCGTCGATGTAGAGCACGCCCGAGCTCGTCGGATCGAGCCAATCTACCAGGCGGGTGGTCATCGTACCGCCGCCGTTCCAGGAGACCGAGAACCGGCCGTACCAGTCGGAAGTGATCGAGCTGCACGAGGCGTAGCCGCCGTGGAGCTGGCCGACCAGGCGATGGCGGTTGTCCCAGAGTCCCGAACCGGAAGAGCCGGGCTCGGTGGTGCCGTCCTCCCAGTCGTCGACGCGCCAGTGCGAGCCGTTACCCGGCACCGAATTGCTGAGGTAAGAGGTCACGGTGAGCGGGTCGTATTGGAAGCTGATCGCCTTCTCGTCGCAGTTCGGGTGATGGATGCCGACGGCCGAGCTCACCGACTGGCCGGTGGCGTCCCAACCGGCGTAATAGACGTTGAACGCCTCGGGGGGGTCGGCGGAGCACTGGAGGAGGCAGAAGTCGGAGGTGCTGTACCGGGAGCGGAAGATCGTCCCGTATTGGTTCTGCGCGAGGCTGCCGCAGCAGAGCTGGCCGCAGGTCGGCGATTCGAAATTCCAGTAGATGCGCACGGTCTGATCGTTGGAAGTCGTGACCCCGCAGTGATAGGCGGTCAGGAAGTACGGGGGCGGATTTTCGGCGATAGCGGTGTTCAGCATCTGCCCCGAACAGTACCAGCTGCCGGACACCGTGTAGACGCCCTCGGAGCGGATGTCGTCCCGCCACGGATCGCCCACGGGGCAGATCACGTCGTTGTTGCAGTAGCCCTGCATCAGCTTCTGGGCCGCCGTCTTCGCAAAGCCGCGGTAGTCGTGGTTGACCGACGCGAGAAAGAGCTCCGCCTCGAACGACGCGTTCGCGGGGACGAAGAGCTCGAGCACCGCCTCGTCGCCGCGGAGAATCGGCGACCAGAATTCCCCCTCGACCGCATTCTCCGCCGTGTACGGGCCCCACACCGTGGAGCCGTCGGGCGCGAAAAAGTGGAACGTCGCCCCCTCGGGCAGGCGGAATGTCGTGAAGCCGACGTTCAGCGAGAAGGCGCCGTCGGAGCGGATCCGGAGACGCCAAAGGCGGGAGCCGTCGCCCAGGACCTCCCAGGTTCCCTCGTCGGACGGACGAAGATCCACCCGATGGGCGAAGGCGAAGCGGTTGGGCGCGTCGAGTTGGTCACCCAAGCGCTCCTCGTCTTCGGCCAAGAGGGCCGCCGCGTCGACCGGCGGCATCACGATCTCCGCGACCGTATCCAGGGGCCGGCCCTCTCCCATCATGCTGACGGGGGGTGAAGTCTCGTTCGCACCGGCGGACCGGGCGGCGAAGGAAACAACCAGAACGAGGCAAAGAAACCCCAAGCCTCGTCGGAAGAGGTCACCCATGGATCTCATATTTCCGTCTCCATTTCGGGATGTTCGTGCGCCTTTCGGCGATCAGGCCGCCAATCGGCGAGGAGCCGATCCGTCGGAGGCCGCGAATTGGGGGAGATTTGCCAATCGGTCAGTCGACATCGAAATTGTCGCAGATTGTTAAGAAAATGTCAACAAAAGAGTTGCGATGTCACAGAAAAGCCCCCGGACCCTCCTCTCCCCCCCGCCGGCGGAGAACCCGGGGACCATGGCCCCCGGGAAAAAAGTTTCCCCGGTTCACAGTTTCAGAGGCGTGTGCTACGATGGCTTTCGTTCGACCCCACGAGATGAGGTTCCCCGCCGGCAGGAGCTTTGGCTATTGACGCCTGCGCCCGAAGCGCCTGAAAAGGTCCGCATCCGCGCCGCTTCCGCGACCGTCGGTCCTCGCCGGACGGGCATCGCCGCCCCTTGTCCGATCGGTCCGCTCCTCTTCATCCCCTTGGCGTGCCTTCTCTTCGCCCCTTCCCTTTCCTTCGCCCTCGACGGCCGGCTGGACCTCAGGAACACCTACCAGGAAGGGCGCGCGGGCGGCGAAGAGTTCAGCGCCCACACGCGGCGTGAGGAGATCCTACTCCGCCAGCCCATCGGGGTCAGGTCCCGGTTCACCCTCGCCACACGGTTCCGGGTGCTCCGGGAGTTCAGCGACAGCCGCATTCAGGGAACGTCGAGCGACTTCGAGGCCGTCACCCTTCAGCCGGGGGCGAACCTGGACTACAGCTCCCACTACTTTCGCCTGGGGCTTCAGGGGAGCGGTTACCGGCGGGAATTCACGGCGGACTCCGAGGCGCCGGTACTCGAAAGGCTCGAGTACGGCGGTTGGGTCAATCTCCGCTCCGAGAGGGGAACGAATCTCGACGCCCGGTGGCAAAGAAACGACTCTCGCCGGGACGTCACGGGCATCGGACGGGAGGAGGTCCGGGAGTCCGCCTTGTCCCTCGGAGCGGAGCAAGGGATCCGGCGCGTCGGCCGGTTCAAATACGCGTACTCCCGTCTCCGGAACGACGCCGTCGACCGGGAGGTCCTCACGACCCATCAGTCCCACACCTTCGAGTATCGTGGGAGCGGCCGCTTTCGCGAAGACCGGGGCGATATCCAAGTCCGCGCCAACTCCCGCTACTTCGACCAGAAAGTGGAGTCGCCCGCGGACGGGAGCCAGGGCCTTTACGTGACACCCCTCTCCGGCGGCTATCTTCTCGACGACACCCCGGAGGCGATCGATCCCTTGGAGGACGGGCCGACGCAGGTCTCCGGCCTCTACGACCGGGATCGGTCGACCCCGACCGAGATCGATCTGGGGGACGACGCCTCGATGGTGCGCGAGTTCGGCGGCGATTACCGGAACCTGCTCTATGACTTCGGCGACGAGACGCGGATGGACTCGGTCTTCCTCTACGTGGACCGGATTCTGCTCACCCCCGACCTCTATCGGTGGCGGATCTTCGTCAGCAACGATCCCGAGCGGAGCCAATTCGAGGAGGTCTCGCCCGCGGATTTCACCATACGGTACCGGGAGCTGGGCACGGGCTTCCAGGGGTGGGAGTTTGTTTTCCCCGCCGGGATCACCGCCCGGTTCTTGAAGATCGTGGACGTGAAGATCGGCGAGACGGAGCCGGAGCTTTTCATCACGGAGCTGGAGGTCTTCTCGAAGGACGAGGACTCCGGGAATGTACGGACGGAAGACAACGCCACGCACCGGATCGATGGGAGCGTCGGATACGCGGTGACCGATTATTTCCGGGTGCGGTACGACGGCCTGTACCGGGAGCGGGTCTTTTCCGAGACCAACCAGGACCTGGTCGAGCGGAGTCACGGATTCTCGTCCCAATGGGACGTCGGGCGTCTTCTCGTCAGCGGCCGGTACGAGACCCACTCCCTCTCGAGCCCGACCCGCAAGGGTACGGACACGGAGAATATGGGCGTCTCCCTGCGCGCCGGGAGGAGCGGCCCGGTCTCCGGCACTTTCGCGTGGTCCCGGTCCCGCGACCGGAGCGGGAACCTCGACAAGGCGACCGACAACTACTCTCTCGGGTTCAATTGGCAGATCGCGCCGGCCCTCCGCTTCGACCAGAAAGTCACCCACGGCCGGCTCGACGACTTCGACGAGGGTCTCCTGTCGAGTTCGTACAGTTTGGCGACGAACGTCCGGGCCCGCCCGGTGGCGACGGTCAACATCGACCTGCGCCGGACCGATCGATGGGTCGATCTGGAAGCGGGCACGGGCTTCACCCGCTTCAACGACACCTCGATCACTCTCGCGTGGATCCCCTTCCCGCAGCTCAATTACCGGAGCGAAGCGAGATACCAAGTGCGGGGCGATTCGAACTGGATCACCCAAAACCTCCTCTCCTGGAGCCCCTTCCCCGGCGGGGACCTGGAGCCCCGTCTCACGCTCAGTCATTTTCGGGACACCCGGAATGACAGCGACCAGCGGGGCGCCGGGGCCACGATGCTGTGGAAAGTCTATCCCCGGCTCCGGACGGAGGGGGATCTCCAGTTCCAGCAATACCGGCGGGGCGAGGAAAAGAGCAGCCCGATCACGGGCGGCTTTCGGGTCGCCTTGACCTTTTGAGCGTCGTCTTGTGTAGTATAGGGGGCAGGCGGCCCCGCGCCGGGAAAGGACGAACCACATGAGAGCTTGGCGAACCGGATACCGATTGACCGCGATCCTGTTGATCGCGGGGGCCCTCGGCGGCGGGTGCGCCTCGTCCCGGAAGTCGGGCTTCGTCCATCCGGGAGTCGATTTCGGGTTCATCCGGCGGGTCGCGATCCTCCCCTTCCAGAATCTCTCTCCTGACGAGTACGCGGACGAACGGATCCATTCCATCTTCATGATGGAGATCCTCGAGGAAGGAAGCCTCGAGTTGGTGGGGACGGGCGAGGTGCTGGCGGCGATGCTGGAACTTCGTCTCATGGCCGACTCGGACCTCTCCCCCGCGCAGCTTGTGAGTCTCGGACAACGCCTCGGCGTCGACGCCCTCTTCTTCGGCACCGTGGAGGAATACGGCATGGACCGGTCGAGCCGAGACCGGGGGAACGAGGTGACCGCCCTGTTCGGCCTCGCCGAGACCGAGACGGGAACGGCTGTCTGGCAATCCCAGGTCAACGTGACCGGTATGTCCACGTGGAAGAGGTTGTTCGGCGGCTCCTCGGCGAGCCTCCACGAGGTTTCCCGGAAATCGGTGCGGGAGGCGCTCGGCACCCTCCTGTAGGCGGATGATGAAACAACGGGCGCTCATTCTCGCGACAGGCCTCCTCGGGGCGGCCCTCTTCTCTCCCACCGCGTTTCTTTCGGCGCGGGCCTCGGCGAAGGACCATCACCCGCCGGCGGTCGCCCCCGCGCCGCAGCGCACGGCCCTGATGGTCTTCGTCTCTTATAGGAGCAGGTTCCTCCCCCCCATCAACCCCTCTCTCGTCCGCATCGCGGCCTACAGGGCGGTGACGGAGAAGCTCGAGGCCCGGGGGGACGAGGTGATCCCCTATCCCCTCATGGAACCTCTTCTCCAGGCATGGCGCGTGAGGACCGGGGGGAGCTTCGGCTACGAGTTTCTCTTCGAGACCTCGGCCCGGCTCGGGGCGGAGCGGCTGATGGTGCTCGACCTCTCGGTGTACACCGACCGGGTGATCCTCCACGGCCGGGCCCTTGACGCCCGGACGGGGCGGATCTTCTGGATCGACCAGGTCGAGGAGCTTTTCATCGCCCCCGCTCTCGAAGCGGGTGAAGGGACGGCCGTGGAGTGGAGCGAGTTGCTCGACCGCGTCGCCGCGTCCGTCGTGGAACGGTTCCGGGTGACGCCGGTGTCCGAGAGCGCCCGTGAACTGATATTCCTTCCCGTCCAACCGGTCGGGGTCGAGCCTGTCCAGACCGACCTCGCGACCTATTCGATCTTGGGCGCCCTCGTGCGGGACGGCCGCTGGATTTTGACGGACCCGGCCCTCGTGGTGCGGGATCTGCAGGACCGCGGGTATCCGCCCGGGGTGGTCGGGGAGAAGGCGCGGGCGGCCCTCGTCGAGCGCTTCGGCGAAGCGCCGATCCTCATGTCCACCCTCCTTTCGTACAAGACTCCGGTGGGGGGCAACCTGCCCGCCTTCCTTCAGGAAGACGTCTTTCTCACGCCCGCCCGGAGCGCGGAGGAACCACTTTTCTTGGAGCTGACCGTTGTGGACAGCCGGACGGGGACCGTGTTGTACGGCGCCTCCGAATTCATCGACAGGGAAAACCCGCTGGGGCTCTTCGGTGTCGTACATACGCACTCGTTGCCCCGGCGCTTCGACCGGGCGGCGGAGAGGATGGCCAAGGCCCTCCCCGCGCGGCTCATGGAGTCTTGAAATCATGATTCATCGGGAACGATTGCTGCCGGTCATCGCCCTCCTCCTCCTCTCCCCGGCCGGATTCGGCGAGGCCCGGGCCGCCGGGGCGGGAGACCGGCTCGCCACGGTGAACGGCGAGGACATCACGGTGGAAGACTTGAACCGCGAGCTCGCCGCCTTCGGAGCGGTGTTCCGCAAGGGGGGAGAGGAGGCCCTTCCGAGCCCGGATGGGCTGCTCCGGCGGCTGATCCAGAACCGTCTTCTCGAACAGGAAGGGTACCGCATCGGCGCCGACTCGCTCCCGGCGGTCCGGAATCAAGTGCGCGAGCTTCGGCGGCACAAGGGGATGATGGCCCTCCTCGACTCCGTGTCGAACGGCGTGGCGGAGCCGACGGAGGCGGAGCTGGATAGCTTCACGAACGTGTCGAACATCATGAATCGCGTCTCCCACATCCTCGTGACCGAGAAAGAGGAAGCGCGCGCGCTCCGCGAGAGTCTGGAAACGGGCGTCTCCTTCGGGGACCTCGCGGCGAGGCACTCCCTCGACTCGACATCGGCGAAGAAAATGGGCGATCTCGGCTGGGCCCGGGAAGGGCGTTTCGTACCCGAGTTCGAAGAGGCCGTCCGATCCCTCGAACCGGGGGGGACCGCGGGACCCGTGAAGACCCAATTCGGGTGGCACCTGGTGCGCCTCGTCGACCGGCGAGAGGAGAATCTCGGCACTTCCGAGGAGATGAGGGGGGCGATCAAAGAGGCGATCATGAAGGATCGGGTCATGTTCGCCGTCCGGTCCTTCACCGAATCGGTCCGCGAGAAGTACGGCATGGTGGTCGACGACTCCCTGCTCGCCTCTCTCGACTACGGCTCGGAGGATCCGAAGGTGCAGGAGTATCTCCGCACGAGCGAGGACACCCTCGCCCACTCGCCGATCGGCTTTCTCACGGTGAAAGGCCTGACGAAGAGCATACTCTACGTCTACTTCCACGGACTCGCGGGGAAGCCGAACGCGAACGAGGTTCGGGACAAGATGTTCGAGGAGTACTTTTCCGAAGCCCTTCTCTCTTACGAGGCGTCGGTCCTCGGGTTCCTCTCGAGAGACGATATCCTGCGCCATGCGCGCGCTCTCGAGCGGGGCCTCCTCCGGGAGGAAGTGCTGCGGCTGATCCTCGGCGTCCCCTTCGAGCCGGAAGAGAAGGAAGTCGAGGAGTTCTACTCGGCCCATTCCGAGGCCTTCATGCCGAAGCCGCGGATCAAGGTGTCGAGCGTCCTCCTCGCGGACCTGTCTTCGGCGGCCGCCTTCAGGGAGATGGTCGAGAAGGGGGCGAAGCTGAAGTGGCTCTCGGAGCGGGCCGAGGGCGTGGTCGAGGTCGGGCCCCCGTCGTTTTCCGGGTGGATCGAGCCCTCCCTTTTCGACGAGACGGACGCGGCGGACATGAACGTCGTCGGTCCCGTGGAGACGGAGGGCGGCTTCGTGGTCGGAGTGGTCGACGCGGTGGAGCGCGTCTCGACCCCGCCCCTCGCGGAGTGCCGCCACCAGGTCCTTCGGGAGATGAGAAACCGCCGCAACCAGGAGTTGATCAAGGTCGCCCTGGAGCGTCTCGAAGGGGCCTCGGAAACGAAGATCGCGCCGGGGGCGGAGGAAGTGATCGCGGAGCGAATCCGCGCGTGGGTACCGGAGTCGGGGGTGGGCGGGGGGGCGGAGACGCCCGCTTCGTCGGCGAACACGGGATCGGGGGGCTAGGACGATGAGTGCGGGGTATCGGCATCGACGGGGTTGGCACCGGTCGGCGGGGTTCGTCCTGTCGGCGCTGATCGTTTGCTCGGTCTTCGGGCCGGTGGGGGCGCGCGCCTCGGACCGATTCAAGCCGAAAGACTGTCTCGATTGCCACGAGGATCTTCGGGGAGAAGTCAAGCGATCCCACGCCCACGATCCATTCAAGGACAAGAAGTGCGACTCCTGCCACAAGCCGCACGGCATTCTCGGCGGGCTCATCCTGAAGGCGAAGGGCCCCGGTCTCTGCACGACCTGCCACGAGGAGTACGCCGCCGTGGACGAGGCGGCCCACGTGCACGCCCCCCTGGACAAGGAGGGGTGCGAAGCGTGCCACCACCCCCACGGAACGGGCGAACCCCTGCTCCTGCCGGCGCGGGGCGCCGAATTCTGCTACGGCTGCCACGACCGATCCGCTTTCGAGCGGGAACACGTCCACAAGCCCTTGTTGAAGGAAGGGTGCGGGGGTTGCCACGACGCCCACGCCTCGGAATACGAAGGTCTGCTCGTAAAGCCGGGCCGCGATCTCTGTCTCGGGTGCCACAAGAACGAATCGACGCTCCGGGAGAATCACGGCGGCTGGGACGTCGCGTCCGGACCATGCACCTCCTGTCACGATCCCCACAGTTCCGCGGAGCCGACGCTGCTGCGCGGCGCGATCCATGGCCCCGTGGCCGGCATGGAATGCGAAACTTGTCACGCCGCGGGCGCCGGCGGAGCGATGGAGCTGGTCGAGGGGTACGAGGAGATCTGTCTCATGTGCCACGAAGTCGGCGAGGGGGCGAAAGTCTCCCACGCCCCCTTCGAGGATGGTTCGTGCGGGACCTGCCACGACCCGCACGGCAGCGCGTTTCCGGGGCTTCTCGTGCAGCGACAGGACCGGCTCTGCGCCGACTGTCACGACACGCCCGACATGGGACTGCAGACCGTGCACGATCCGGTCGCGGGCGGGGAGTGCGCCACCTGTCACGAGCCCCACGGCGGCGCCTTCCCGGCTCTCTTGAAGGCGGAGACGAACGAGCAGTGCCTCGGCTGTCACACGGAGGATTCCCTTCAGGATAAGGAAGGACGGTTCCGCCACGCCCCCTTCGTCAAGCAGGCGTGCACGGCCTGCCACGATCCGCACTCCTCCCGCCATGTGGCCCTCTTGGAGCAGCGGCCGGGCGATCTCTGTCTCTCGTGCCATTTGAACGTGAAACTCCTGAACGCGTCCGCCCATCCTCACAAGGTGGTCGCCGAGGGGCGGTGCCTCGATTGTCACGACGCCCACGTCTCGGATCGCGCGGGCCTCTTGAATCAATCCCCGGAGGAGCTCTGCCTGACCTGTCATGACGACGTCGTCGCCGAATCGAAGAAGGGAAGCGTGCACGCCCCGGCCGTCGCCGGCATGTGCCTCGACTGCCACGAGCCCCACGGCGGCGAGCGTACCGCCATGCTGGTAGCCGAGCCCGAAGAGCTGTGCGGGACATGTCACGACGACATCGCGGACGGGGCGGGAAAGCCGTTCATGCACGGGCCGGTGGCGGCGGGGGCCTGTCTCGACTGCCACACCCCCCATCGCTCGGAGGAGAAGGCGCTCCTCGCGGCCCCCTCCTTCCTCCTCTGCGCCAGCTGCCACGAGGACGTGGTCGACATGGCGGGGGCCGGCTCGGTGCACGGCCCGGTCCAGGACGATTGCCTGGCCTGCCATAGGCCGCACGGCGGCCCGGAGCACGCCCTCCTGAACTCTCCGATTCCTGGCCTTTGCTTCGACTGCCACGACGAGGAGGACGCCGACTTTCGCGGGAAGCACCTCGGGCTCGACCCGTCGACCCTGGACTGCGCCTCATGCCACGACCCGCACCGCTCGGCGGGGGCGTCGCTTCTGCTCGCCAACGCCCACCCCCCGTTCGCGGACGGCGACTGCGCGATGTGTCACGACGCCATCGCCGAGGGGACGGAGACCGCCGAGCTTTGTCTCATGTGCCACGACGACGTGCGGGAGGCGGTGGCGGGCAAGACCAAGATTCACGCCCCCTTCGAGGCGGGCGATTGCACGGGATGCCACAATCCCCACGTCGCGCGGGGCGAGTTTCTCCTCGCCGGGAGCGCCGGGGAGAGCTGCGCCGGGTGTCACGATCGGTCGAGTCTCTTCCCGAGCTTGGAACTGGCCCACGCCCCGGTCCGGGAGGGCCGGTGCGAGAGCTGCCACGAGAGCCACGGATCGGACCATGCGTCGCTCCTCAAGGAGTCGTCCCGGGATCTCTGCTTCGACTGCCATCCCGACATGCTGGCCCTGAAGAAGAAGGCCCGCGTCCACTCCCCCTTCGGGAGGGACATGTGCCTCCGCTGCCATGATCCCCACGGTACGGAGCACACCTTCGCCCTCAAGCGGGACCTCTCCGAGCTTTGCGCCGGGTGCCACAATACGACCAACCCGGCCATGAACCGGAGCCACCGGGGCATGGATCTCACGGGGGCCAGATGCAACCGATGCCACGATCCCCCACGCATCGGACGGGACCGCCCTCGCCTACGACAATGTCCACCCCCCCTTCGAGGAGGGGAACTGTTCCGGCTGTCACGAGGGGTCCCTGAAGACGTTGACCGCCGCCGAGGACCGGGTCTGTTACCAGTGTCACGACGGCATTCAGGCGGTGGTTCGAGAAGGGAAAGCCCACGGGCCGGTCGGTGACGGGAAGTGCACCGCCTGCCACGAACCCCACACGGCGCCGGAGAAGAACCTCCTCGCGGCGGACCAGCAGACGGTCTGCGCCGGCTGCCACGGGGATTTGGTGCTCGCCTCGGTGAAGGCGAAATACCATCACCCGGAGACGGGCATCGGCGCCTGCACGACCTGCCATGACCCGCATGCCGATGCCCTCGGGCCGGTGGGGCAAGAGGGGGATATCTGCGGGCGGTGCCACGGGTTCGGCGACCACACGATGCACCCGGTCGGCCCGGAAGTGAAGGACCCGGTCACCGGAAAGCCGGTCACTTGCGTCAGTTGTCACAATCCCCACGGGTCGGAGTGGGAGGGCATTCTCTCGGGCGATCCGGGGGGCCCCCTCTGCGTCAAGTGTCACATTGACAAGATCCGAAGCCGCTGATCGACGCTTCGCGGGGGGGGGGAGCGGCTGGCGTCCGCCCCCCTCTCCCATTATCTTTCATTAACTTCTTGTGTATGACCCGGTTACCAACCTAATTCCTGCTTAAACGCTGGGATTTGATCTAAGCCAATTCCAGGAAGCGAGTTATTAGATCTTCTAACGCTGTTAACCTCGTTTTACGTCTTGACCTAAACAGAAATAATGTGTCATAATGCACAACTGTAGGAAGCGAGCAGGGCGACGGTCATGCCCCCCCGGAGGCTCGAGACTATGGAACGGAAAAGACGAGTTCGTATGGGACTTGTTCTCTGCGGGCTTTTCATTATTCTCTCGGTCGCGCCGCTTCACGCGGGCCTGACCTTGCGGTACGAGGGGGTACTTTCGGGTGTGACGTCGTCGACCCGGCCCATCCGCCCCACCGCAGTCACGGTCAATCCCGTGAGTGGTGAGATCTGTGTGACCGATGACGGAGCGCGGGGACTCTTGGTATACAACAGGCACAACATCCATACATTCATGACCGGCAACATTGCCGGGATGTCGTCTCCCCAGGACGGCTCCATCGAATTGTGGGGCAGCTTCGTCTGCACGGACCGGAGCCCGAACGGGAAGAGAACGATCCGGCGGTTGAACTACCTGGGCGAGCCGACGCCTTTCGAGGTGGAGCGGCCCACCGAGGATTGGTCTCCGGGCCATCTCCTCGTCACCCGGGACGGGGATCTCGTGACCGTCGATCAGGCCAGCGGTCTGCTGGCGAAACATGACGGAAAGACGGGCGAGATTCTCTGGACCCGGATGCCGGTGGAGGATCCCCGGGAAGAGGGGCTGATCATCGGCCGCCCGGCGGAAGCCCCGGACGGACGGATCTTCGTCCCCGGGGGAGAGTTGCGTTACGTTTTGGTGCTTTCGCCCGAGGGAGAGCTCCTGTCGACGTTCGGTGTGCCCGGTGGGGGAAGGGGCGAGCTCGCCTTCCCCGTGGGGATCGCATTCGGCTTTCGCGGCACCATTCTCGTGCTCGACCGGATGCGGCACACCATTCTCGCGTACGACGAGGAGTTTCGACTTCTGAGCGAGCACGGGAGCCTGGGAGCGAGAACCGGCAACCTATACCATCCGACGGCGATCGCCGCGTTGCCCGACGGCAGACTGTGGGTGGCTCAAGGGTTCGAGGGCCGGGTGCAGGCGTTCCGTCTTGTCGAGACGGAAGCCGGAACTTCCGGGTATCGGGGGAGTGCTTCGTGATTCAGGGAGGTAAGAGCCTATGGCGTTCCTTGTTCGGGCATGATGTTTTTTTGTCGAGACCATCTCCAGGAGGCATGCATTCCATGAAGTTCACCAAGATTCTTCTGACCGCGATCTTCGCTGTCGCCTTGGCCAGCGGCAGCGGTCTCGCGTTCCACGACGCCGGCGTCGCCGACTGTCAGGGCTGCCATACGATGCATAACAGCCAGGACGGCGCCCTCGTGGACGCGGCTCATCCGAATGGAAACGCGTATCTGCTGAACAACGGCAACTCCACCGACACGTGCCTCGGCTGCCACGCCGCCTACGGCCAGTTCTTCGGCGGCCTGGGCTACGGTCCGGGTGGCGATTTCTACTGGCTCACCAAGACCTTCACCTGGACGTCCCACGGCCATGCCAACGAGAGCACGGGCGACAGCCACGGCCACAACGTGTACGGTCCGGCCTACGGCCTGACCTTTGACGCGACCCTGGGTTCGGCGCCGGGCGGGGACTTTCTTTCCACCAACCTGACCTGCACCAGCTGCCACGACCCGCACGGCAACGAGAGCTTCCGTCTTCTCTACGGCTCGGCCCTCGGCCCGATCTACGGCGGCACTCGTTACGACTTCGTCTCGAACGCTCCGATCGCCGCCGGCAACAGCCGCCGGACCTACGTGGGCGGCGGCGGCAACGAGACCGATGCCCGGCACACGATCCACAAGTCGGGAATGTCCCTCTGGTGCGCGAACTGCCATGAGACCTTCCACTCCCCTAACACGACCAAATTCGTGCACCCGACGGGCCAGAACCTCGGTTCGACCGTGGCGGCCGTGTACAACGCCTATGTCAGCTCCGAGGACCAGGACGGCGGCGTCCAGGCGACCTCCTACTGGGGCCTCGTGCCCTTCGAGGCGGTCAACGTCGATCTCGAGACCGCGGACCCGACGGATTACACCCTCGGCCCGGCCGGTACGGATCGTGTCATGTGCGTGACCTGCCACCGCGCCCACGCGTCGGCGTTCCCGGATGCCGGCCGCTGGGACTTCGGCGCGGCCTTCATCAATGACGAGTCGCACCCGCAGGACGGCGACGGCGGCGCCAGCGTGGAGGACATCGCGAACAAGTACTACCAGTACACCTTCACCGACAACCAGCGCTCGCTCTGCAACAAGTGCCACGTGAAGGACGCGTTCGACCACATGCCCTACCCGGTAGGCCCGTAGTAGGACGTCGAACGGCTTGATCGCATGGGAAGAGCGGCCCCTCGGGGCCGCTCTTCTTTCTGTAACCAGATACCCTGTTTCCCCAAGACGATTTCTTTCGCCGAAAATAGGGTATCTGGTTACTCGAGGCGCCACGAGTGGGCCGAATCGTGTATAATCGTGCCATCATGATGCAACGGCTGTTCATTCTGGTCGCCCTCTGGGTCCTGCTCGGCTCTCCGGTCCTCTGTTCCGCCGGGCTCCTACTCCACCCCTGCGCTTGTGACGAGGCGGGAAAGGAGGACGACCTGTGCGCCCATGAGACGGAGTGCGACGAGGACCCCTGCGACCAGCTCACCCTCGTGGTCCGGGCGGAGAAGACCGCCGGCCCATTGCCGGAGGGCCTCCCCCTCCACGCCGTGATCCCGGCGCCGGCCGCCTCGGAGGCGGGAACCCCCGCCGGGACGCCCGGGCGCCGGGCTGCCCTTGTTCCTTCCGCCTCCCATTCGTCCCGCGGGAATCCCCTCCGGCTTTGAGCCGGCCTCCATCCGGACCCATCCGTTCACACCGGTAAGCGGACGACGTCTTTTGCCCGCCCGGGAAACCCATCGGCCTCATCGCGCCCGCGAATCCCCGAGCCCCGGGGATCCCCGGGCGGACATGGAATCGAAACGATGAAACGAACCGCATGCATGATGGCGATCGCCGCTCTCATCTCTCCGGGTCCCGCCCCGCCCGCGGAGGCCATAGAGAACGGGGGGCCGCTCACCCTGGGGAAGGCTCTCGAGCTGGCGATCGAACGAAGCCCTGAACTCGGCGCCCTCCGTCTCGAGGAAGAGGCCGGGGAGGCCCGGGCCTTCCAGGAGGGACGGCGCCCGAACCCCGAGTTCGGCGTCGAGTGGGAGAACTTCGGGGGCACGGGGACGCTCGGGGGATTCGATTCGAGAGAGACGACCGTGCTTCTCGGCCAGACCTTCGAGCTCGGCGGCAAGCGGGGCCGACGGGTGCGGGTCGCCGAGATCGGGCGGGAGTTCGCGTCCCTCTCCCGGCGGGAGGGGACCCTCGCTCTCGTTCGGGAGGTGAAGGTCCGCTTCGCCGACCTCGTCGCCGCGGAGGAGCGGGCGCGCCTCGCCGGAGACCGCCTCCTCCTCGCCGAAGAGCTCAGGGAGGTCGTGGCGAAACGCCTCGAGGCGGGGTCCGGATCCCCCGCGGAAGAGGGGAACGGGCGGGTGGCGCTCGAGGCGGGCCGGATCGAGCGGGACCGGGCGTCGATGGAGCGGGAGCGGGCCGGCCGTGCCCTGGCGGCTCTCTGGGGGGACGGGGAGTTCGGGTTCGGCGGCGCCCTTCCCTCCGGAAGCGAAGGGGAGATCCCCGAGTGGGCGCGCATCGCCCCCCTCGCCGCCGCCGGCCCCTCCGTGGGGCGGGCGTCCCTCGAAACGCGTCTCCGGAGCGCCGAGGTCGATGTTGCCCGGGCCGGGCGCATCCCCGATCTCCGGCTCGGTGGAGGGGTCCGTTCCTATTCCGGCGACGGGGAGTGGGCGTGGGTCGCGGAGGCGGCGATCCCCCTCCCTCTCTTCGACCGGGGGGAGGGGCGAAGGGAAGAAGCCAAAGCTCGGGCGGCCGCCGCGGAGGAGCGGGAACGGACGGCGCGCACCCGGGCGCTCTCGGAGGCGAGGGACCTGCACGACCGTCTCGTCGGTCTCCGGTCGGAGCGCCTCGCCCTCGAAGAGCGGCTGATTCCGGAAGCGGAACAGGCGCTCGAGACGACGAGGAGGGCATTCGAGCAGGGGCGCCTTCCGATGAGGGAGGTGCTCGAGGCCCGAAGCGCACTCTTCGAAACGATAGCCCGCGTCATCGAAACGCGCGCGGAAACGAGCCGGACTCTCGCGGCTCTCGAATACGTCCTGGGCGTCTCCTTCGCGGAGATGAACGCCGGCGAGGAGGAGGAACGATGAAGATCACGCAAGGCACCACGGGGCGCTCCCGGCTCCTTCTCTTGCTCTCGGTTCTGCTCGCGGCCTGGTTCCTCGAGGGGGGCCGGTTTGGCTTCGCGGAAGAGGGGGAGCACGAGCACGAGAACGAACAGGAGCAAGAGCACAATCGCGCGCGGGGCGTCGCGGGAGAAGCAAATCAGTCCGACGACGGACACGAGGATCATGCCGGAGGGGTTCTGGAGTTGACACCGGAGGCGGTGCGCATGGCGGGGATTCGACTGGCCCGTGCCGATCGGGGCAGCATCGAAACCTCGATCCATGTTCCGGGCGAGGTGGGGTTCAACGAGGATCGGCTTGTGCACGTAGTTCCCCGCTTCGCCGGTATCGCTCATGAGGTCCACTTTCGGATGGGGGACCGCGTGAGGTCTGGCGATATTCTCGCCGTACTTGAAAGCAACGAGAGCCTGAGCAAATACGCGATCGCGGCGCCGATCTCCGGTTGGATCATCGAGAAGGACGTGACACCCGGAGAGTTCGTCTCGGGGGACAGGCCGATCTACGTGATCGCCGATCTCACTCATGTGTGGGTGAACCTCGCGGTGTATCTGAAGGACGTTCAGAAGATCAATCCCGGGCAGACGGTCACACTACACGCCATCGGGTCCGATCTTTCGACCGAGGGAACCATCGAGTACATTACGCCCATTCTCGATCCGCGAACGAGAAGCATGACGGCGCGAATCATTCTCCCGAACCCCGAAAACTCATGGAGGCCAGGAACGTTCGTCCATGCCGATATCATGGCCGGTCGGGGTGAAGAACGCTTGCTCGTAGAGAAGGACGCGGTTCAGATACTCGATGACGAGTATGTCGTGTTCATTCCCGAGGGGGACGCGAGCTTCAACCCCGTACTCGTCGTCGTCGGTGAGAGTGATTCGCGGTTTACCGAAATTCTGGCGGGTCTCGATTCAGGGATGGAATACGTCGCCGCGGGAGCCTTCGAGCTGAAGGCGAAGATCGTGACCGGCGCCCTGGGCGGGCACGCCGGCCACGGTCATTAAGGGAGGATGGCGCCGTGAATCGACTAATGGAGTACGGACTAAGCAATCGCCTCCTCGTTATGGTGCTTCTTGTCGGCATCATCGCTGCCGGAGTGTACCAGTACAATCGCCTCCCGACCGACGCGTTTCCCGACATCTCGCCGGTCATGGTGCCGGTTTTCGCGGAGGCGCACGGGATGGCACCCGAGGAAATCGAACGGTTGATCACGTTTCCGATAGAATCCGCCATGAACGGATTGCCCGGCGTGAACCTTATTAAGTCGACGTCGGCGTTCGGCATGGCCGTAGTCTATGTCTACTTCGACGATGATTTCGACATCTACTTCGCTAGACAGATCGTGGCCGAGCGCCTAACGAGTGCGTCTGCCGACCTTCCAAAAATGCACGAGCCTCCCCGGCTGGGACCGATCTCCAGCGGCCTCGGTGAGGTGTTCATGTACTATCTGACGGCCGACGCCACGGTGAACACGGAGGGGAAGCCCCTCGACGCCTACCTGCGCGAGCTCAATGATTGGGTAATCAAGTACCAGCTGCAGACGGTTCCTGGTGTCACCGAGATTCTCTCGATGGGCGGACACGTTCTGCAATACGAGATTCAACTGGATCCCTATGCGCTGACGAAATTCGACCTCGGCTTGAAGGACGTTGTCGACGCTATATCGAATAACAATCGCAACGCAGGGGGACAGTTCTTGGTCCTTGGGTCTGAAGAATACCTCGTCAGGGGCATCGGCTTGCTCGAGAAGGTCGAGGATCTTCGGAATCTCCAATTGAAAGTCATGAGCGGGGTGGCCGTCCGTCTCGGGGATGTCGCCAGCGTCGGCTATGGAAGGGAGATTCGTCGCGGCGTCGTCACGCAAAACGGCACCGATGAAATCGTCGCGGGAATAATCATGAAACTGTACGGCGAGAACACGTCGGAAGTCATTGCCCGGCTGGAAACTCGATTCGCGGAGGTGAAGGAATCCCTTCCTGAAGGCGTCGACCTGGTTCCGTACTACAATCAGAGCACTCTTGTCGGCAACGCTGTTCGAACCGTCCGGGATGCCCTCTGGCAGGGGAGCATTCTGGTCATTTTGGTTCTGATACTCTTTTTGGGAAGCGCCAGAAGCGCGTTCATCGTAGCCCTGGCGCTCCCCGTCTGTGCGCTTGTCGCCGCCATATGCATGAGCGTTGCGCACATGTCGGCGAATCTGATGTCCTTGGGGGGCATTGCCATTGCCATCGGTATGTTGGGGGATGCTTCCATCGTGGTCGTGGAGAATATCGCGAGACATTTGTCGAGCGAAGAAAGCAAGACGAGGCGCAAGCCGGCCATAATCGTCTCCGCCTGCCGCGAAGTCGTTCGCCCGATCCTTTTTTCGGTTTCCATCATTATCATCGTGTTTCTCCCGCTATTCACCCTCCAGGGCGTTGAAGGCAAGATGTTCTCTCCAATGGCCTTCACAATCACGTTCGCCCTGCTTGGCTCTCTGCTGGCGGCACTTGTATTCGCGCCCGTGTTGTCGTCGTTTCTGCTCAAGCATCAGGTCCGCAGGGAGTTCGCTTTGCTTCGTTTCCTCAAGGGCATTTATCTACCGATTCTCCGGGCCACCCTGCGCCGTCGATGGGTCGTCATGTCGATAACCACGGTAGCTTTTGCCGGCTCCCTGGCCCTCGCCCCCTTCCTGGGTACCGAGTTCATACCCACGCTGGAGGAAGGCATCGTTCAGATCAACGTAACGATGGCGCCTTCGATCTCCTTGGAAAAGGCCACCGAGACCATCACCAAGTTCGAGCGGATGATCATGGAATTCGATGAGGTGGAGCAGACGATCGCCAAGATCGGGCGGCCCGAAGCCGGGAGCCATCCCCATCCGGTCAACTTCGGGCACATCCAGCTGATGTTGAAACCGAAATCCCAGTGGCGCGACTACGAATCAAAAGCGGGACTCGTCGAGGCCCTTGACAAGCGACTCAGTCCGTATCCCGGTGTGCAGTTGAATTTCACCCAGCCGATTCAGAATCTGTTCGATGAGTTGCTATCGGGTGTACGAACGCAGTTGGCCATCAAGCTGTTCGGCGAGGATCTGACGGTCCTGCGTACGAAGGCCGAGGAAATCAAGGAGGTCATCACTCCGGTCCGCGGGCTCGTCGACCTTGCGACGGAGCAGAGTTTTGGCCAACCCCAGGTGCAAATCATAGCCGATCGTGATGCCTGTGCCCATTACGGCGTAGATGTCGCCGATATCCTGGAAATCGTCGAGCTCGCCATCGGCGGAGAGGTCGTCGATCAGGTGTACTTGGGCACGCGACGATTCGGAATACACGTGCGATTCACGGAGCGGTACCGCGGCGATCCGGAGGCGATTAAGAGACTCATGATCCACTCGTCGAGCGGCATGCTCGTGCCGCTGGTGCAGGTGGCTAAAGTGGAGAGGGTCGTTGGTCCGATCCAGATAAACCGAGAGAAGAACCAGAGGCGCTGGATCATTTCCGCGAACGTTCGGGGAAGGGATATCGGCGGGGTGGTCGGCGAAATCCGGGATCTGGTGAAGGACAACATCGTGCTGCCGCCGGGTTACTACGTCGAATACGGCGGTCAGTTCGAGAGCCAGCAGCGCGCGATGAACAGGCTCGGAATCATCGTGCCGGTGACGCTGGGGTTGATCTTCTTGCTCCTCTATGTGGCTCTCGGGTCGCTGCGGAGCTCTTCACTGATATTCCTAAATGTCCCGCTGGCATTGATCGGGGGGGTGTTCGGTCTGTACCTGACGGGCGAGTACCTGTCGGTGCCCGCGGCGGTCGGCTTCATCGCGCTCTTCGGCATAGCGGTCCAGAACGGATTGGTGCTGGTCTCGTATATCAATCAGCTGCGAGAAGAAGGGCGGTCCACACGGGAAGCTGTCGAACAGGCCTCTCTGTTGCGGCTCCGGCCGGTCCTCATGACGGCCCTGACGACGATTCTCGGAGTTCTGCCGCTTCTTCTGTCGCGGGGAATGGGCTCGGAAGTTCAGCGACCCCTTGCGGTCGTGGTCGTTTTCGGCCTGCTCACCTCGACATTTCTGACTCTCGTTCTCATCCCGACGCTGTATGGATGGTTCGCCCCGAAGCTGACGGTAGAGGAACGAGGGGATTGGATCGGGTAGGCTGTGCCGGTGATCTTCGGGGGGAGGAAAGAGAATGAAGAAGGTGGAGGCATATATCAAGGCTCACCGGCTCGATGCGGTGATCGGAAAGCTCCATGAGATCGACGGATTGACGGGGGTCAGCTCACACGGGATCGAGGGATTCGGACGCGGGTGGGGTACGAAGGAGACGGGGCACATCACCGACAGCACCGACCACTGGATCCCGCACGTGAAGCTGGAGATCGTCTGTCTCGACGAGGTGGCGCCTGAAGTCGTCGGTGCGATCGTCGAGGGTGCCCACACGGGTCTTCGGGGGGACGGGAAGATCTACGTCTCCCCCGTCGAGGATGCCATTCGGATCAGTACGGGCGAACGCGGGAAACCGGCCTGTTGATGATCGCGGACCGTCGTGAGGGCTAGAAGGGGCGCCGGCTTCGCCACGAAGCGGACAGGATCGAGCGGATGCCCCGTTTTCGCGATCGGATACGGGGTGGCAAACACCGGGTCGGGGCGATATTTGGAGCGGGAACTCGAAGGGACCCGTCATGTAGTCAGATGCCCCGGTTCATTTGAATCGGGGCATCTGGTGCACGCTCGGTGCCGTCGGAGATTCGGAAACGGGGCGGCCGGCGCCTTGGCGCCTACCTCATCCGCACGATCCGGCTCGTCACCTCGTCGCCACCGGCTTTCAGCCGGAGGAAGTAGACCCCGGAGGGAACGCTCCTGCCCCGGTCATCCCGGCCGGACCAGGTCAGATCGTGAAAGCCCGCGGGCTTCTCGCCGCTCGCGAGGGTCGTGACGAGTCGGCCCCGGATGTCGAAGATCCGGAGGTCGACATCCTCCCGCTTTGTCAACCCGAAGCGAACCGCCGTCTCGGCGGCGAAGGGATTCGGCAGGGCCCGGAGCACCAGAGGCGCCACGAGGCCGCCGGCCTCCGCCACATCCGTCGGATCGGAAAGACGCATCATGACCGCCGCGTTGATGCCCCCGACGAAGTCGACCTCGAAGATCACGTACTCTCCGTCGTCGCTCATCATGAACGCGTCCTGGCCGCTGTAGATCACGTCGATCACGTTTCCGTCGACCGCGGTCACGCCCTCCTGGACGACCAGCGTGCTGTCGAGGAAGAGGCCCGTGTCGTAGTCCGTGTTCGGGTCGTCCCAATCGCCGTACCAGAGGACCCTCCCGTTGTCGTCGATCTGCACCGGCCCGCTCGCCGTCCCCGTGGCCGTGATCTGGTACGGGGCGATATCGGCAATCAGCGATCCTTCCCGGACGAGAATCGAGTTCCCCTTCACGATCACCTCGTCATCCGTCGTGCTCCCGTCCAGGTTTGCCTTGAACGCGTATTCACCGCCGTTGTTGATGTCGAGACTCCGGCCCGAGAGGAGTTCGTACGCACGGCCCGCTTCGGGGGAGGCCATTCCTTCTTGGGCGACGAGGCCGGTGTTCTTGTAAACTACTCCGTCCCGGTCGGTCGGCCCTTCCAGGTCGGCGAAGTAAAAGGCCTCCCCGTCGTTGTTCCACGACGTTTGATGCTCGCCGGTGCCGAAATCGGTGATCCGCTCGGTCTGGCCGGGAAGGATGTCCCCTTCCTTCGCGATCACCGTCTCGGAAACCAGGTTGCCGTTGTTGTCCACATCCGCAATGACCAGGGCCCGGTCGACGGTGCTCGCGATCGCGGTGTCCTCGACGCTCGCCACGATCAGGATCTGAGAGGCGTCGTTGAAGTAGGTGCCGAAGAACCCGATGTACGCGGTGCCCGGCGAGAAGGCAGTGGCCGTGGAGATGTCGCTCTCCTGGATCACGAGCGCAGTGTCGAGATAGACGCCCGAATCGTCTCCGGTTCCGCTCGTTCCGGAGAGGAAGAAGTTGTGACTGGCCCGCCCGTCGTTTGCGAACCGCATCGAGTCGAAGCTGTCCAACGAGGAGCCGGCCGGCAACGGGAGGGGCTGGCCTTCCTGAAGATAGAGCGAGCCGTTCCGGAGAAGAACGACGTCGATGTCCGCGTTCGGGTTGTCCGTGTCCGCCTCGACGAACCAGACCCCGCCGTTCGCGACCGACAGGTTGTCGATCCGCGTGACCGCGCCGACGCCCGGCACGATATCCCCCTCCTTGACGAGCGTTTGAAAGACCGGCGACGGCTGGGACCAGGCGATCCCGGCGAGCAGACAGGTCAGGGTGATGACAACGAACATTCTCCATCCGCGCATGAGCACCTCCTCTTCCGGCTCCTCACCGGCCCCGGCGGAGGCGATTCCACGATGCGTCGGCGGCGGAGGCGTAGCGGGAGCTCGATTTTGATCGTATGGGCTCCGGGATCCCGACTCCTTGATGATAGCACGAAAGGGGGGAGATGAGCGGATCGGCGGATCGGCGCTCCTATTACATTGTATTACAATTGGTTCGGGCCTCGAGCCACTTCCCGTGTGACTCGGATGGATTGTGATTTGTCCGAGAATCCGATAGAATAATGCAATCGGGAAGGGTGATGTCTCGGTTTGCGCGGCGGGCCCGGCCCCATTGCTTTAGTAGTAACGACGTTTTGAGCGCGGGTCGACGGAAGCCGAACGCCAACCACCCGGCGTTGAGGAGGCCGAACATGATGCGACCCCATCCCGGCCGTGATCCCCTTTCCGCGCGAATGCAAAACGGTTCGAAGGCGCCGGGGGATTTCCGCCCGGCCTCTCTCTTCCTGCTTCTTCTCTTCGCCGTCGCTTCGCCCGCCGTCGCCGATCCGGTGACTCCCGCGGTCGTGCCCGTGGCCCCCCCCGAGGCCATAGTGGAGGGAGGAATCGAGTTCATCGATCCCTTCGAGGATGGCGAAGCCTCCCTCCCCGTGGTTCCCCTCGACGGACCGGGGGGGGAGAATCAGTGGAGCAGGCTCGGCGCGGGGATGGACGACGATGTTCTGGCCCTCGCCGTCTGGAACGGCGGTCTCTACGGGGGAGGGGAGTTCACCACGGCGGGGGGGGGGCGGCCTCACACGTGGCCCGGTGGGACGGCGCGGCCTGGCACCCCCTCGGCGCGGGGACCGACGGCCCCGTCCTCGCCCTTGTGGTCTGGAACGGCGCCCTCATCGCCGGCGGGTCCTTCGCCGCCGCCGGAGGTTCCCCCGCGGCGAACATCGCGAAGTGGGACGGCTCGGCATGGTTCCCCCTCGGCGGGACCGACGGCCCCGTGCGCGCCCTCGCGGTTCACGGGGGCGACCTCGTCGTGGGGGGCGAGTTCGGTCTGGTCGCCGGCGCGATCCCGGCGTCGAACGTGGCCCTTCGAAGCGCCGCAGGCGTATGGACCGCTCTCGGCGCCGGTGTGAACGGCCCGGTCTACGCCCTCGCCTCGTTCAAGGGAGAGATCGCGGCGGGAGGCGACTTCGCCGAAGCGGGCGGGGGAGGCGCGATCCGCTTCGCCCGTTGGAACGGAGCCTTCTGGACCTCCCTCTTTCCCGCCGATCCCACGGTCGGCTTCGACGCGCCCGTACGGACGTTGCTGCCCCGACCGACCGCGCTCTGGATCGGCGGAGACTTCACGGTGGTCACCGGCCCGTCTCTTCCCTGTATCCGGCTCACCCGGTGGATCTATCCGGGGGCGCTCGCCGTGCCGGGCCAGGGACCGAACGGGCCGGTGCGGGCGCTCATCGACTTCGGCAATCAGGTCGCCGCGGCCGGAGACTTCAACCGGGTCGCGGGCACACCGTTCCCCTATTTCGGGTTCGTCGACAAGACCTTCACATGGGAGAACGTCCGCTTCGGTCCGAACGCTCCGGTCCACGCCCTGGTCCTCCAAAACGACGGCATCGTGGCGGGGGGCGAGTTCACCATGGCCGAACGGAAGCCGGCCCTCCACATCGCCCGTTGGGCGTGCGACAAGCCACGGATGCCGCTCGATGTCCTCGCATCGACCGATCGGTGCGGCGAGATCCGCGTCACCTGGAGCGACGGGGAGCTCGAGACGGGCTACCGCGTTTACCGGGACGGCGTCCTCGCGGCGACGGTCGGCAAAGACGTGACCCAGTACGACGACACCGTCCCCCACGGCGCTTCGCACGCCTATCGGGTGGAGGCATTCGGCCGGTGCGGGGCGTCGGGTCTCTCCGCGCCGGCCGACGGGTCCGCCCTTCCCCTTCCCGGGAAACCGGCAGGCGTCGCCGCCACGACTCACCTGTGTAACCGGGTACGGGTCACCTGGAACGACCAGTCCGACGAGACCGGATACCGGATCTACCGGGACGGATCGCCGGTCGGGACGACGGCGGAGAACGTGACGTCCTTTGACGACAACGGCGCCCCGGTGGGCACCCGCCAGTACCGGGTCGCGGCGATCGGGACGTGCGGCGAAGGGGAGCGGTCGGCGGCGGCGAACGGATCGTCCCGTCGCCCGCTGCCAAGGCCCGCGTCGCTGACGGCGACGGGGGACGACTGCGTCGAGGTGGACCTCGCGTGGAGCGCCGTCGCCGGCGCGAGCAACTACCGGCTCCTCCGGGACGGAGGGGTGTTGATCACGCTGCCGGGGACGGCGACCACCTACACCGACAGGCCGCCCCAGGGGAGCCATCAGTACGAGGTGCAATCGGGGAACAGCTGCGGATGGTCGGCGTCCCGAACGGCGACGGGCACGGCGCTTCCTCCTCCTCCGTCCCCCGCGACCGTCGCCGCGAGCGACACGTCGTGCGCCGTGATCTTCGTGAGCTGGTCGGCCTCACCGGGCGCCGACGGCTACCGCCTCTACCGGGACGGTGCGCTTCTCGCGACCTTCGGCCCGGGCGTCTTCAGCTACGTCGACACGCCCCCCCCCGGATCGTACGAGTACGGGATCGGGGCGGGGGACAGCTGCGGCTGGTCCGTCCCGAACACGGACATCGGGAAGAGGATCGCGACGCCCGCCCCGCCGGAGCGGTTCACGGCGAGCGACACCTCATGCTCCGTGGTGCGCCTCGCGTGGTCCCCCTCCCTCGAGTCGTTCGGCGGCTACCGGATCTACCGGGACGGCGAGTTGATCGCCTCCCTCGAGCCGTCGGCGATCACCTATGTCGACACGCCCTCACCGGGGGTGTACGCCTACTCCCTCGAGGCGGGCAACCCGTGCGGGTGGTCGGCGCCGAAGACCGCCTCGGGGGGCGTCATCCCGCCGGTGCTCCCGGCGCCGGAGACCTTCACGGCGAGCCGGGGCCGGTGCGACGGCGTCGCCCTCGCCTGGAGCGAGACGCCGTGGGCGACGGGATACGACCTTTACAGGGACGGGGCGAAGATCGCCTCCCTCGCCGCGGACCGCTTCACATTCTCCGACGCGGTGGGGCCCGGCGAGTACGGTTACGCTCTCGTCGCCCGGGGGAAATGCGGCTCGTCGGACGAGACGGTCGCCGACGGTTCGGTGACGCCGGCGAGCCCGGGGCCGGTGACGGGCCTCGCGGCGAGCGATACGTCGTGCGCCCTCGTGCGTCTGGATTGGACGGCGCCCGCCGGCGCCGACAGCGTCCGCATCCTCCGGGACGAGGTCCTTGTCGCGGTGTTGCCCGCCGGTCCGGACGGCTGGGAGGACACCGCCGCCACGGGCGCCCACGTCTACTCCATGGGCGCCCGGAACTCGTGCGGTTGGTCGAGTGCGGTGACCGCGACGGGGGGCGTCCGACCGGGCGCGCCCGAATCGCCCGAGATCTTCACCGCCAGCGATTCGTTCTGCTCCGTCGTTCGCGTCGAGTGGAGCGCCGCGCCGCGGGCGGAGACGTACGGGCTCTACCGGAACAACGTGAGGATCGCGACCCTGCCGGCGGACGTTCTTCACTACGAGGAGAAGATCGGCGGCGGGGGTTACCTTTACGAGCTGCTCGCCGAGAACGGGTGCGGCGCCTCGAATCGGGTTCAGACGATCGGCTACGTCGAACCCGTGCCGGCGGCGCCGTCCCTATTCACGGCGAGCGACACGTCGTGCGCCCTGGTCCGGCTCTCCTGGAAGAGCGCGGAAGGGGGGGACAGCGTGCGGGTCTACCGGAGCGGCGAGTGGATCGGCACGGTTCCCGCCGCGCGGGGGTTCTACGTCGACACGCCCTACAGCGGCGGCCATTCCTACGAAGCGGTGTCGGTGGGCCGGTGCGGCATCTCGACCGCCTCCTCCGCCTTCGGGGTGGTGCTTCCCGGACGGCCGGGACCCCCCGCAGAGGTCGTGGCAACCTCGGACCGGTGCGACAGCTTGATCGTCACTTGGGTCGACGCCTCCGATGACGAGATGGGCTTCGACGTGATCCGGGACGGCGTGAGCCTCGGCCTCGCCGGCCCGAACGTGACGCGCTACGCCGACCGGCCCGGAACGGGAACGCACGAGTACGAAGTGCGCGCCGTCGGCGCCTGCGGCATCTCGTCGGGAGGCGCGGTCCTGGGCGAGCGCCTTTCGCCCCCGGCCTCTCCCCTCCTCGCCTCGCCGGCGAACGGCGCGCCGATGCCCGGCGCCGCGCCGATCGTTCTCGGTTGGAACCCGGTGATCGGGGCGGTGGAGTACCGGGTTCAGGTGGCGACGGAAGGGGACGTCGACTTCGAGGCGCCCCTCGTCGACACTCGGGTCTTCGCGACCTCCTACGGGATCACCTTCACACCGGCCATCGGCGCCTACCGCTGGCGGGCGCAGGCGATCGCCGAATGCGGCGCCGGCGAATTCTCGGCGTCCCGCGTCTTCACCCGGGAGCCGATCGAGGGATTCGCCCTTTCGGATCGGAACGTCGGGTTCGGATACGATCCTCTCGGCGGCCCGTCGGGGAGCGACATCCCCGATCCCGACCCGGACCTCGTGATCATCCAAAACGACGGCGAGGTTGATTTCGGGTGGTGGACGGCGCCGTCGAGCCCGTGGATCCACGTCGATCCGGACACGGGGTTCCTCGGCGCCGGAGAGGCGGAGACCCTCTGGGTGGCCGTGCTCGCGACGCAGCTCGGGAGCGGCGCCTTCGAGGGGGTTGTGGTCGTGGGGACGAATCTCGCGGCGCGGCCGGAGGACACGGTTCGGGTCGATCTCAGCGTGAAGACCTATCCCCTCGGCGACTGCAACGGCGACGGCGTTCTCGACGAGCGGGACCTCGCGGCCCTCGCCGACCACGTGGTCGATCGGATACCTCTCTGGGCGCCGGTGATGCGCCTCGGCCTTCCCGATGTGAATTTCGACGCGGTGGTCGGTCCGGGGGACCTGGACGGGCTGCCGTCCATTCTGGGAAACAGCCTGCTCCACGACCGGCCGGAAGGGGCCGCCGGCACCGGCGACGAGACGGTGCTTTGGGTCGGCCTCGGTCCCGACTCGTTCGTCGTCTCTCTCGAGGGGACCGGCGTCATCCGCGCGGGGGCGGCGAAGCTTCGCGTGCCGGAGAAATCGGCGCCGACCTTCACGGCCCGCCCCCTCGGCGAGGCGGAGTACGCCGAAATCGTCCAGGAGGGGAACGACTTCGTCTTCCTCTTCCACAACCGTGCCCCGTCGGCCCCGGTGCTGGGCGGCGGAACCCGTCTCGACCTCGCCGTCCTGAAATGGGGCGGCGGTCCCGAGCCGGAGATTGATTTCACGTGGGGCGGCACCGCCCCGGACGGCGCCGACCGAAACCCGATCGTCCGCGCCGAGTTCTACCGCCTCGGCGGACCCGGCAGCCGGAGGTTCGCCTTCTTCCCCATCCGGCCGAATCCATTCTCCCGCGAGTGCCTCGTCTCCTTCGAACTACCGCGGAGCGCCCCCGTCTCCATCCGCGTCTACAACCCGGCGGGCCGCCTCGTCCGCACCATCCTCTCCGGAGAAGACCACGCCCCCGGCGTCCACACCTACATCTGGAACGGCCGCACCGACGACGGCCGCGAAGCGGGGGACGGCCTGTACTTCTTGAAGCTCGAGAGCGCGCGGGGGACGGTGGTGAGGAGGTCGGTGATCGTGAGGTAAGGCGCTATCTAAACGCGTCTCCCGATCCATCCCGCCCGCGCCCGTTTCTCGATGACGGGCGCGTTTCACATTCCACCATGGCCCTATGGTATTCGGTTCCCCATCCGCTCTCGTGCTCCCGGCCCCGAGGTTGTAGGTGATGGCGAGTCAGAGGATGCCGAGGGAGAGACGGGATAGGCATCGTGCCATGGTAGCCTCTCAGCGAAAGAGAGCCTTCACCCCACTCCAGCTCGTATGCTCCGTGGACGTCGAGCCACACCCCTCCCCGAAAGCTCCGATCAGCCCGCAGTCGGCCCCGTCCGGATGATTGCCTGGAAGACATGGCGAGTCGCTGCGGAGGGTGAAGTCGTCGAGTTCCAAATCGCAGAAGAGGGGGTCCGAGGATAAGTTGCCGTTGATGCCGTACTGGTCGGCGATGCTCCCGACCCAATCGCCCCCTTCGTTGCCGTAGATGTCGCAACACGTGAGGGTAATGGTGTAATCCGTGGCGAGCCCCGGACCGCCCCGTCCGAAGGCGACGATGGTGTTGTCCACGGTGTATTCCCACTCGCCGAGACAGAGCGTGCCGCAGGGCCCCTCGTTGTCGACGAAGGTGCAGCTCCGGATCGTGTCGGTCGTGCTCTTCCCTGTGGTGAGAGCGCCGCCCCAACCCTCCGCCCGGTTCCCGACGAAGGCACAGCCATCGAGGACCAGCACACCGATGAGCTGGTAGATAGCGCCCGTGTGCTCTCCCGAGTTGTCCTTGAAATAGCAGTCGTAGAACTCGAACCCGTGGCTCGCGAGGATCATGACTGCTCCGGCGGACGCGGCGGAGTTCGCGACGAAATCACAGTCCCTGAAGACCGCCGAGCACCCGTCGCCGTGGAAGGCCCCTCCACTACCCGCCGTGTTCTCCATGAATACACAGCCCTCGAATGTCGGTGAGGCCCACCGGCCCCAGACTCCGCCCCCGCCCGTTCCTTCGTTCATGATGAAGGCGCAGTCGATGAAGAGCGGCTCGCAGTCGACCGAGCAGAGGACGGCGCTTCCGACGTTCTGGATGAACTCGCACTCGCGAATCGTGGGCGAGCTCTCGTAATTGATCAGTATCCCACCGCCGTAGGGCGCAATGTCCCACCAGCCGCCGGTGATCCGCACCCCGGAGAGGACGGCGTCCGTCGTCTCGCCGGACCGGAACTCGAAGGCCCGGTGAGGTTGGGTATCGGTACCTTCGGGATCGATGACGCACATCTCCGCAGTTCCCGATTGGGAGCGAACCGTGACGCTCCTTCCGCCGTAGTCGAGATCGCGGTTCCCGTCGCCTCGAAAAGTGCCGTCGGCGAGTTCGATGATGTCGCCGGCCACCGCCGAGTCGATTCCCGCCTGTATCGTCGGTGCATCCCCGGTCCCATCCGGATTGATGTACCAGGTGCGGGCCGTGGCTGTGGTGAAGATGAGTGGAATGACGAAGAGGAGGGCAGCGAGGCGCATGGGTACCTCCGCGGATGAAGAGGCAAACAAACCGGGGATGGTACTTAGACTACCCGGCGGGCATCGGAGCCATCATAGCACCTGTTGAGGGCTAAAAACTACGGCCATCTGCCGTGCCGCATGCAAATAGCAGAAAGACCCGGGGTTGACCGGGCCTTTCCCTCTTGGCCTGGTTGCCCGGCAGCCACCCGGGAGACGCGTGGCCCCGAGCCCCCAGCCTGTGATCGCGGTAAGGGGATACCCGACCACACACAATCGTAATATGTCTTAATGGTATTGGTCAAGTGTTTATCGACAAATTCGACGCTCCCTGGCGGCCGGGGTATAGTGAAGGCGTTACGAGGCTATCCTGGACCGTTGGAGAAACTCTCGGAAGCGCCCCCCGGCTCCGGCTCCAGGAGGCTCTCCCAGAAGTGGAGTGAACCCCACAAGAGTCCACTCCCCCGCCTGAGGAAAACAACGAAGCCGTGATGATGCTACCGCAGCAGAACCATTCGATTCGTCTGACTGAACGGGCCGGTGCGAAGCCTGTAGAAATAGGTCCCGGAAGGAACCGGCCTCCCGTTGTCACTGGCGCCGGTCCAGACAACCGAATGGTGCCCTGCGGGGAGTTCCCCACTCCACAGGGTCCGCACCACCCGGCCGGCCGTGTTGTAGATCACCAAATCCGCATTCCCGCTCCGCGGCATGTCGAATGAGATCCGTGTCTCCGGGTTGAACGGGTTCGGACGGTTCGGGAGGAGACGAAAGGCCGGAACCACATCCTCGCCCGAAGTCACCCCGGTCGTGGCCGGATCGAGTGCGAGATCGAATTGGAGCACGTAAGGAGTGCCCAAGGCATCTTCGTAGGTCACGTCGAGATGGACGTCGAATTCGCCCCCCGGGTAACCGTCGAGAAAGCGGAGGGTGTATGAATCTCCACTCATCCCCCAGCTTGATCCACCCTCCGGAATGTTTCCGTAAGAGCAATTGGAATCGGTGATCCTCAGCCACGTGAGGTCTTCACTCATATGGGCGGATACCATGTTGGCGCTTCCCGGGCCGCTGTTGATCAACTCAACCTCGATCTCCCAAACGGGGGGTGCGTACTCCACCGTCTGGTATCCGCCCGGGGCGACCATCGGCTGGGCCAGGGGCGTGCCGAATTTCACGAGGAAAATGTCGTAAGGGCCGGCACACGTGAGCACTCCGCCTCCGAAGTCGACGCTACCCGAGAACCATCCCGTGACAAGAATATTGGAAGAGCCGTTGGCGGCAACGTACCAGGGGGCCTGAAGGTCGGAATCTCCGAAGACATCGCTCCACAGATGGGCACCGCTTCGATCGAACTGCGCCATGAAGATGTCGTTGCCGCCCGCACTCGTGAGCGTCCCACCGCCGAAGTCCGCGGAGCCCAACATTCCGCCCGTGATGACGATCTTCCCCGAATCGGCGACGGCGATGCTCGCCCCCCCCTTGGTTGTACGAGTCGCCAAAACGTTGGCTCCAGAGGTGGACGCCACTCGGATCGTACTTGGCCATGAAGATATCGTTCCCCCCCCCGCTCGTCAGCGGTCCGCCTCCGAAATCCACCGCATCATGGAAATTGCCCGTAAGGAGAACGTTCCCCGAATCGTCGACGGCCACGCCTTTACCTTCATCCTCGTATTCCGAACCGAAACTCCGGCTCCAGATGTGATTACAGCTCGCGTCGAACTTGGCCACGAAGATGTCCAAGTCGCCCGCACTGTTGAGCACGCCTCCACCGAAGTTGACGTCCACATGGAACGAACCGGTGGTGAGGAGGTTCCCTGAACCGTCGATCGCAATATTGTCCATGCTCTGCGAGCCCGCGCTGCCGAAGCTCTTGCTCCAGATATGATTACCGTCCGGATCGAACTTGACCACGAAGATGTCATCAAGGCCGGCGCTCCAGAACCCCAGCCCACCGAAGTCGACGGTGCCGAAGAAATATCCAGCGACGAGGACATTCCCTGAATCGTCGACGCCGATGCTCAACCCTTCTTGATCTTGACCATTACCGAAGCGCTTGCTCCAGAGGTGATTGCCGTTCGGGTCGAACTTGGCCACGAAAATGTCGTCGCCGCCTGCACTCGTAAGCGGCCCGCCACCGAAGTCGACAGTGTTCCGGAACTGCCCCGTGACGAGGACGTTTCCCAAGAGGTCCACCGCTACGCCGTTACCCCTGTCGTAGCTCCCCAACCCTCCATAGCCGTGGCTCCATACGTGATTTCCGAGGGGATCGAACTTGGCCACGAAGATGTCGTCGAAACCGGCGCTCGTGATCGGGCCACCGCCGAAATCCACGGGGCCCCGGAAGTGGCCCGTGACCACCGAGTTCCCCAAGCTGTCGATGGCCACGCACTTGCCGCTTTCATGCTCCGCCGCGCCGAAACCATGGCTCCAGATATGAGAAACGGCTTCCACCCGTGGAGCGAAACAGATCAACAGAACGGGCAAGAGGAACAGGAAACGATTTCGAGCGAACATGGGAACCTCCTTACTGGGTATGGCTATCTCGCCTTTTCATCATGTAAGGCGCAAGATATCGGGGAATCGGGTAGTTCCTTTTGAACCTTCTGCTTTGCGGCGTTGATGAGACCGGAGCGAGCCGTTCCTGTCTCGCTTGACGCTGGGGGCGCTTCAGTCTAAACTATTATTGCGATGGAAGATGAGACTGTGACCTCGCCAAAGGGAGAATCGTCCACCCCGGATGAAATCCGTCGCCTTCTCCGCCGGTTCCAGGCCAAGGACGATGAGGCCACCTCCGAGCTACTCCGATGTTTTTACAGGGAACTTCATGCGATGGCGGTCCAATACATGCGGGGGGAACGCCCTGACCACACCCTCCAACCGACGGCTCTCGTCAACGAGGCGTATATCCGCCTCGTCGGGCTCGACCGGCTGAACTGGCAGGGCAAGCCTCATTTCTTAGGGATGGCGGCGAGAACCATGCGCCGGATTCTCGTGGATCATGCGCGCCGGAAAAAGGCGCAGAAGCGCGGGTCAGGGGTCACCGTACTCAGTCTTCAGGATATCGACGGCAGAATCGGTGAGAGCCTGGACTTCGATCTCATCGACCTCGACGAAGCCCTCGGGCGGCTCGAAAGGACGAGCGAGAGACAAGCCCGGATCATCGACCTTCGCTTTTTCGGAGGGCTCAGCATTCGGGAAATCGCGAAGACGATCGATGTATCCGAGAAGACCGTGAAGAACGAGATTCGTTTCTCCATCGCCTGGCTTCGGAGCCAACTGGAGCCGTAGGAGAGCTTGAGTGGACACGGAGCGCCACCAGAGAATCACCGATCTCTTTCACAGGGCCGCCGGTCTACCGGAAACAGAACGTGAGGCGTTTCTGAGAAAGGAGTGCGGAGGCGACGAGAGTCTGGTCAGCGAAGTGCTCCGCCTCATCGCGCATGATCCAGGCTCAGCCAGCCCTTTGCCTTTGGGCGCCACACCCGGCCTGGTCGGCAGCATGATCGACAAGTACCGCCTCCTCGAGGTTCTCGGGGCCGGCGGGATGGGCGAAGTCTATCTGGCCGAGCAGACGGCGCCGATTCGTCGTAAGGTCGCCCTCAAAATTATCAAGCTGGGAATGGACACGAAGGAGGTGATCGCCCGGTTCGAGTCGGAGCGCCAGGCTCTGGCGATGATGGACCATTTGAACATCGCGAAGATCCATGACGCGGGTGCCACCGAACAGGGCCGTCCGTACTTCGTGATGGAGCATGTCAAAGGCGTTCCCATAACCCAATTCTGCGATACGAACCGTCTATCGACCCGGGAGCGCCTCGAACTTTTCGGCGAGGTCTGCCAGGCGATCCACCATGCGCACCAGAAGGGGATCATACACAGGGACATCAAGCCCTCGAATATTCTCGTTTCACTCCAGAACGGAAACCCGATCCCGAAGGTTATCGATTTCGGGGTGGCGAAGGCCACGAGCCCGATCCGCACCGGGTGTACCGTATTCACGGCGCAAGGACAGCTCGTCGGAACCCCCGAGTACATGAGTCCGGAGCAGGCGGATTTGACCGAACTTCATGTGGACACGACGAGCGACGTTTACTCTCTCGGAGTGCTGCTCTACGAACTTCTCATCGGCGCGCTCCCTTTCGAATCAGGCGCGCTTCGGGCGGCAGGGTACGACGAGATACGAAGAATCATTCGTGAAGACGAGCCGCCGAAGCCGAGCTCTCGGTTAAGCGCGCTTGGCGATCGGGCGGTCGATGTCGCCAACGGGCGGAAGACCAGTGTTTCAGCGCTTGCCAGGCGGGTCCGCGGTGAGCTGGACTGGATCATCATGCGGGCGATGGAGAAGGATCGATCCCGACGGTATCAGTCGGCATCGGAGCTCGCGCTCGATATCGAGCGCTACCTGCGGGATGAACCTGTAGTGGCGGGGCCGCCCAGGACGACGTACCGCCTGATGAAGTTGATCCGGCGGCACAAGCGGGCGGTCGGTTCTCTCGTCGCCATTATCACGGCGTTGGCGATCGGCCTGGGAGTCAGTACGACGATGTTCTTCCGGGCGGAAAGTGCGAGAGAGAGGGCGGTGAGTGAGGCTTTGAAAGTCGCGAGGATCAACACATTCCTCCAGGAGATGCTGGGTTCGGTGAATCCTGCGGAAAAGGGGCAGGATGTAACGGTCCGAGAGACCCTGGACGAGGCCGCCCGGCATGTCGAGATGGAGCTGGCCGATCAACCGGAGATCCAGGCGGCGGTGCGCAGTACGATCGGCATCACCTATGCGGCTCTGGGATTGTATGACTCCGCGGATTCCCACCTGGTGGCGGCCCTGGCCACCCGGCGAAGCGTCTTGGGAGATGAACATCTGGATGTGGCTACGGGACTCTATAACCTTGCTTCTCTTCGCCAGATGCAGGGGGAATACGCTGAGGCCGAGCGGCTCTTTCAGGACGCCATTGCCATGCGGAAGAAGCTCCACAAAGGGGAACATGGCGACATCGCGGCGGGCCTTCTTGGGCTCGGCTCCGTCTACTCGTCCGAGGGAAGATACTCCGAGGCCGAACCGCTTCTCCGGGAAACCCTTGCCATGCAAAGGCGGCTCTTCGGCGAGGAGCACTCGTCTGTGGCCGAGGGTCTGAATGACCTGGCTACCCTCCTCCAGCTTCAGGGAAAATATGCCGAGGCCGAGCCCTTGTTCCAGCAAGCCCTCGCCATGCGGACGAAGCTCCTCGGGGAGAAACACCCGCAGGTCGCCGGGACACTCAACGACCTGGCCACCCTCCTCCAAGAAGAGGGCAAATACGCCGAGGCCGAAACCCTCTTTCGTGAAGCCCTGTCCATTCGAAAGGAACTTTTCGGAGAGGAACACCCGGAGATCTCCGTAAGCCTCAGCAATCTCGCGCTTGTTCTGCGCCTCCGGGGAAAGTACGCCGAAGCCGAGCCGTTCTACCGGGAGGCCCTCGCCATGCAGAGGAAGCTCCACGGCGAAGAACACCCGAACATGGCGGCAAACCTCCACAACCTCGCCACTCTGCTGAAGATCCAGGGGCGGTACGCCGAGGCCGAGCCTCTCTCCCGAGAAGCGGTGGCTATGGTCAAGAAGAGCTACGGCGAGGAGCATCCGCACACCGCTACGTGTCTCGCTACGCTCGCCGGCTTGCTGGCATTCCGAGACAAAGACGCAGAGGCGGAGTCCCTCTACCTGGCCGCCCTGGCCATGCGAAAGAAAGCCCTCGGCGAGGAACATTCGGCTATCGCCCTGAACCAGAGTGACCTCGCGGCTTTTCTGATGGCCCAGGGGAGACTCGAGGAGGCCGAGTCCCGGTACCGGGAGGGCTTGGCCATGCAGGAGAAGATTCTCGGCGGCGACCACCCCGACGTCGCCCGCTCTCTGCACGGCCTGGCTGCGGTATTGATTCGCCGAGGGGAGACCAAGGAGGCGGAATCGCTATTGCGCCGCTGCTTGGAGATCCGGAAAGAGGCCCTTCCTGAAGGCCACGTGCTGACCGCGGGAGCGAGCAACCTGCTCGGCGGTATCCTGGTCCGACAAGGACGATTCGAGGAGGCGGAAACGCACCTCGTGCCGAGCTGCTCCACCCTCGCATCCAATACTGCGACGTCGGTGGACAAGAAGCGGGAAGCATTCGAAAGCGTGATCGCCCTTTACGAAGCATGGGAGAAGCCGGCCAAGGCGGACGAATGGCGAGAAAAGCTACTTCAAAATGAATAGGGCTACTGGCTCCGACAGCAGAACTGGCGGAACCCGCCGAAAACCCACGAGCTGAGTGACCTCGCCTGAGCTCGCAGCGGTGGGCACGCGCGGGCGTTACTGGAATCTGAAGACGATCGGGAAGAACGTGACCACGACCCAAGCCCAGATTGCGTAGACCGGGAGGTAGCCCGTCTGCCAGCGCTCGAGGGGAGCAAACGAACCGCGCTTCGATAGAAACCGCGTATAGAGCACGGCCGACCAGCCGAGGTTGACGAGAAGGATCAGGTTCTCGCCCAGCGCAGCCACCTTGTTGGGGCTGAAACCGAACTCCACAATGCGTGCCGCGATGGCCCAGAGGGCCAGCGCATCGACCACGAGGGCGCACAGCACCAAGACGAGTCGGAGCCGATCGAAAAGGCCGGGGGGGGCCTGCGGATCACGCGCCGAGATGGAGTAGAGCAGCAAACCCAGCACGAGCACCAGAAGCAAGTCGAAGCCGATGAGCACCTCGCGCTCGACGTCAATGGCGTTGCCCGTCCAGACCATGGCGGCAACGAAGAAAAGTAGCAGAATGGCGAACAGCGGCGTGAACAGGAGGGTGAGCACGGGCGCCATGTTCTCGATGACGCTTTGCTTTGACTCCACGAGCCATGCGCCGACGAGGACCGCCCCCGCGGCCCCGCAGGGAAGAACCCACTCTACGACCGATGTCTCGGGGTCCAGTCCGATGGCCTGGAAGAGGAAGAGAGCGAAGCCCATCAAGACGCCGCCGCCAAGGGCGATCAGGATGTAGTAGATGAACCACTCGCCGGAGAAGCGCACGTAATTCATGCGCTGTTCGTGGCTGCGCCACTTCCCGTTCGCATAGGCGAAACCGACGGTCAGCCACAAGGCGATGGGAAGGTGCAGGGCGGCCAGAATCTCGGTGTGGCCGCCCGCCTGGAAGGGCATCACGTTCATGGCCAAGCCTGCCACAATGAATGGCGCGGTCAACCAGAGCCATCCGGATCGACAAAGACCCCGTTTCTGGGCGAAGTATCCCGCGAGGAAGGGCAGGACGAAAAGGCCGAGATTCCGCATGTAGAACGAGGTGGCCGCGTCCGATCCTCCCATTCGCAGGCCGAAGAGCTCGGGAAGCTTGAGCGCAATGCTCGCAGCGATGGCCCATGCAACGGCCACCGCGGCTCCCCGGGATGCTGCCGACGATGCGGCGGCGCCCGGCGAGACCACGAGCTGCTTCCATAGGCGCTCGGAGTACTCGCGGGCGAACTCCCGCGACAGCGAATCCAGGTCTCCCAGACGCTTGACGGCGACGAGGAATGCTTCGTCGTCGTCCAGACCCGCTTCGCTCAGGGCCTCGACCTGGCTCCGGAGGTGGTCCTCGAGTTCATCGACATCGACGGCATGCACTGCCTGACGCCTGCGGATGTAGTTCCGCCATTCCCCGATGCGCTCTTCCAGCGACCCGTTGTTCTCCACCTTGCGTGTCTCCATGCTCGAGGACCGCTAGCCCGGCTGCAGAGCCGTGCCGGCAGCGGTGAACCGGATGTCCCGCAGCGCCGAATCGACCACCTGCCACTGACGGCGTTGAGTGGCGAGCTGTTCAATGCCCGCGCCGGTCAGGCGATAGTATTTGCGCCGCCTGCCCGTCTCCGATCGGCCCCAGACCGCCTTGACGTAACCCTTGCGCTCGAGGCGATGAAGCAGGGGGTAGAGCATGCCGTCCGTCCACCGCAACTCACCACCGGAGAGCTCGTCGACCCGCTTGAGGATGGCGTAGCCGTAGCTCTCTCCCTCGCTGAGGATGGCCAGCACGAGCGGTGTCGCCGAGGCGGCGACGAGGTCTTTGCCGATTTCCATGGCGACGCGCCCCCTTACCTAGCCTCGATCTTTCATAGAATCTCGGCTCAAGCCGCGATCGCTCGCGTGCCGGCACGCCATCGGGAACCGTACTCGCCCTCACCATGGCTCACGTATCGTGAAATACGCTCCCCATGGTTCGGGCTCCGTGCGGCCCCGGCTGACGCACTCTCACGCGTTGGATCTCGAGATTTCATGAAAGACCAAGGCTAAGAGCATTATACATAGTAGCGCTAGGTATTGTCAAGGGCGTGTGAAATCGGCGCACCGATGGACCACGCGAAGCCACGACAGGCCCCAAGCCGCCTGCCGGCAGGCTGGCCCCTGCGAATCTATATCTCTATAAGTTGTTGTGTGGGGATAGGTTGAGCTGGCTCCCCGGGCGGGGCTTGAACCTGCCACCCAAGAACGAACAGCTCGGGATCGGCTCTTCGATCGGATGGGCTTCCAGGTCGATCCCGGCTCCCGCCCTACTCCGGCCCCTCCATCGGCTTGCCGAGCACGTAATGGTCGAACCAGGCGATGTCCCACTTCATCTTCGCGAGGCGGTGGGTGTACTTGCTCAGACCGTGCCCCTGGCCGGGGTAGATGACGAGTTCGGAGGGGACGCCAAGGTAGAAGTCGAGGGCCCGGAAGAGCGCCTTCGAGTGGGCCGGGGGAACCCGGGGGTCATTCCCCCCCACGTGGATGAGGGTCGGTGTCTTGACTTTGTCGAGAGACCAGAGGGGGGAGGCCTCGATGTAGTCCTCGGCCTTCTCCCACGGCAACCCCTCCATGAAATTGATCACGTGCCCCGGCGTGTCCTCGATTCCCCACTGGAGGGCCATGTCGAGAACCCCCGCGCCGGTCGACGCCGCCTTGAACCGGTCCGTCTGGGTGATGATGCAGTTCGTCACGAGCCCACCGTTGCTCCACCCCGAGACTGCCATCCGCTCCGGATCGGCGATGCCCTTCTCGACGAGCATGTCGACGCCCTTCAGCACGTCCTCCACCTCGATGCGGCACTCGGCGCCGATGAGCTCGGTCAGGAACCGGTCCCCGAATCCGGTGGAGCCCCGGTAATTCGGGGAGAAGACCGCCCACCCGAGGGAGGGCCAGAGGCCGCGGCCGTAGATCCAGAACTCGAGGTAGAGCAGGTCCGCCGCCGTCGGACCCCCGTGAAGGGCGACGTGCAGGGGGAGCGCCGTGCCGGGCTCGTAGCCGAACGGGAGTTCCAGGATCCCCTCCACCGTATCTCCGTTCGCGCCGGCCCATTTCACGACTTCGATCTTCGGGATCCGCCACGAGGCGATCTGAGGATTGATGCGGGTGATCCGCTCGAGCTTCGGCTTCCCTTTCGTGGAGGTGACGAACACGTCGTTCGGCTCCGTCACGTCGCCGAGGGCCGCCGCGAGGACCCCCCCGTCCGGCGTCAGGTCGAAGGTCTTGGCCACCCAGTCGCCCGGCGTCAGGATCTCGTACTTTCCCTGCGACCCCCGGCTGATATTCCGGATCACCGCCACCCGCGCCCGGGCCCTCTCCTCGGAGATGAAGCAGAGGTCGTCGGACTCTCCGATCCACCGGATGTCCGGCTCCCCGCCGAGGGAGAACTCGCCGGGTCGCCGGAGCTTGCGGGGCGCCGGCTCCTCCCCCTCCCGGAAGTGAACGACGAACATCTCCGCCGGGTAGCCGTCGAAGTCGATTCGGAAGGCGAGCTTCGAGGCGTCCGCCGACCAGGCGAGGCCCTCGAGCCATCCGTAGGGAGAAGGGGCCTCGTCCCGCCAGAGCCGGTCGGGGACGGTGGTCGTTTTTCCCGCCTCCCGGTCCCAGACGTCGACCGTCGAGAGTCCCTCGTTCGTAATCAGCTCCTCCGTCGGCGTCGTGATCATGGCGATCCGCCCCCCGTCGCGGGAGACGGCGAACTCCTGGATGACCCGGCTCTCGGCGACGAGCTTCTCCGTCCGCCACGTCGTCAGGTCGAGGGCCCAGATCTCGCTGTAGTTCATGACCCCCTTTCCGTAGTCGAGGTCGTCGTACTCCTCCTTGAGATCCTTCCAGGGGTCCTCCACCCTCTCGCTCGACTTCACGTAGTAGAGGATCTTCCCGTCCGATGACAGGGCGAAATCCTCCACGCCCTCCTTGAAGCGGGTGACCGGCACCGGCACGCCGCCGTCGACCGATGCCTTCCAGACCTGGGTCTTCCCGTTCTCCGGAGGTGGATCGTCATCCTCGCCTCGGGCGCTCGTGAAGTAGACCCACCGGCCGTCGGGGCTCCACACCGGGCCGTCGTCGCCGCCGGGGTGGAAGGTGACGCGCCGAATCTCCTTCGTCTTCACGTTCGCGATCCAAACATCGGTGTGCCTGGTGTCCGCGTCGAGATCCCAGCGGAGGTCGGTGAGGGCCACGTGCTTCCCATCCGGTGAGATCGCGCAGTCGTAAATGAAACCCTGGGTGAAGTAGTCCTCCGGAACGAGGTCGTGGGTCCTTTCGGGCGCCCCCGCGAACGGGGCCGGCGCCGAAACGGCAACGGCCGCCGCGGCGAGGGCGGCGAAGACGAAGAGGGGGCAATGACGGGTCATGTCTTCCTTCCTTATAGTATGGCTTTCGAGACGGTGGACCGGACCATTGTACATCATTTTAGGGTCCGTCCCCCCCCCCCGGTGCGCCGGCCGGCCTCCCGGTCCGAAGGCCTCCGGATGGCCCCGAAGGCCCCCGGAGACCCCGGCGCCCCCGGATGGGGCGGTCTTTCTCCACCTTTCCCGAAAGGGACCAAAAAACTGATTTTCAAACGGCTCTTGACTTTTTCAGGCGGATGCCGATATATTGCTTGTGCACATCTTTGGGTATCTCCTGCCGAATCGACTCGCCGATTTCGCCCCGCCTGAATCGACCGTCGGTCATGGAGCCTGACACCAGAGTATGCACGAGGTCCCGAGGGACCTGGATTCGTACTGGTATGCCGGGGTTCGGACGGCGCGGATAGACCGCACCGCCGCGGATCCCTGCCGAATGACTCGAGGGGCGAAACGGAGTGAGACGAACGTTATGAAGCTGTATGTCGGCAACCTGTCCTTCAACACGACCGAAGACGAACTGCGCAACCTGTTCTCCCAGCACGGGGCCGTTCAGGAAGTCAACGTGATTACCGACCGGTACACGGGCCAGTCCCGCGGGTTCGGTTTCGTTCAGATGGACAACAACGATGGCGCCAAGGCCATCAGCGCCGTAGACGGCGTGGCCCTGGGCGGCCGGAACCTGAAGGTGAGCGAGGCCCAGCCGAAGCGCGAAGGCGGCGGCGACGGCGGCGGCCGGCGCGAACGCTGGTAGCCCGAATCTCATCGTGAACGAGGGGGGCGCCTTGGCGCCCCCTTTTTCCGTGCGCGCTCCGGCGCGCCTCTTTTCGGTTCCTTGTCCTGATGATTCCGGGGGACGGCCTCCCGGGAGCGCTGTTATACTCCGCTCCTCCGCGGCCCGAAGGGCCTGCTGCGAGGGTGAGGCCCATGCAGATCCGAAACGTCGCCATCATCGCCCACGTGGATCACGGGAAGACCACCTTGGTCGACCAGATCCTCCGCCAGTGCCACGTCTTCCGCCAGGGGCAGGAGGTGCGGGAGCGGTTCCTCGATTCCGGCGATCTGGAGCGGGAGCGGGGCATCACGATCACCGCGAAGAACTTCGCCATCACCTATCATGGGGTCCGGATCAACCTGATCGACACGCCGGGCCATGCCGACTTCGGCGGCGAGGTGGAGCGGGTGCTCAAGATGGCGGACGGCGTGCTCCTCCTGGTCGACGCTTTCGAGGGCCCCATGCCCCAGACCCGGTTCGTGCTGCAAAAGGCGTTGCGGCTCGAGCTGAAGCCGGTGGTGGTCATCAACAAGGTGGACCGCCCGAACGCCCGGCCTCACGAAGTGCTCGACGAGATCTTCAACCTCTTCCTGGAGTTGAACGCCACGGACGAGCAGCTCGACTTCCGGGGCGTCTACGCCGCCGGGCGGGAGGGCTGGGCCGTGGGCGAGCTCGAGGACGAGCGGAAGAACCTCTTCCCCCTGCTCGACCTGATCGTCCAGCACGTGCCGGCGCCGGTCGTGAAGGAAGGGCCTCTCCAGATGCTCGTGGCGGCGATGGACCACAGCGACTACGTGGGGAGGATCGGCATCGGGCGGGTGGTCCGGGGCCGCATCCGCGCCAAGGACACGGTGGCCGTTCTCAAGCGGGACGGCACCCGGGAGAGCGCCGTGGTGCGCCAGCTCTTCGTTTTCGACAATCTCGGGCGCCGGGAGGTGCTCGCGGTGGAGTGCGGCGACATCGGCGCCGTGGTGGGCATGGAGAACGTCGACATCGGCGACACCCTCGCCGACCCGGAACACCCGGAGCCGCTGCCGCTCATCGCCGTCGACGAGCCGACCCTCAGCATGTACTTCATGATCAACGACGGCCCCTTCTTCGGACAGGACGGCAAACTCGTCACGAGCCGCCAGATCCGGGAACGCCTCATCCGCGAGGCGGAGCGGGACGTGGCGCTCCAGGTCGAGGATACGGCGACGGGCGACACTTTCAAGGTGAGCGGCCGGGGCATCCTCCACCTCTCGATCCTCATGGAGAACATGCGGCGGGAAGGCTACGAATTCATGGTCGGCCAGCCACGGGTCATCTTCCGGGAAATCGGGGGCAAGAAAGCGGAGCCCGTGGAGGTGCTCACCGTCGACATCCCCCGGGAGCACGCGGGAACCGTGATCGAATACGCGGCAATGCGCAAAGGGGAACTGATCAAGATGGAGCACGGCGAATCCCAGAGCCGGCTCGAGTTCCACATCCCGAGCCGGGGCCTCATCGGGTTCCGGAGCAAGATGCTCCGCGCCACGGGGGGCGAGATCGTCATGCACCACCGCTTCCATCAGTACGAGTACTTCAAGGGGAGCCTGCCCCAGCGGCAGACGGGGAGAATCATCAGCATGGCGGAAGGCCCGACCGTCGCCTTCGCCCTCGACGCCCTCCAAGACCGGGGCCGTTTCTTCGTCGAACCCGGAGACGAGCTCTACGCGGGACAGGTGATCGGCGAGTCGAACAAGGAGGGGGACATGGTCGTCAACGGCCAGAAGTCGAAGCAGCTGACGAACCTCCGCGCCGCCGGCTCGGACCGGAAAATGCGGATTGCCCCGGCGGTGAAGATGAGCCTCGAGGAAACCCTCGAGCATCTGAACCAGGATGAGTACGCCGAGATCACGCCCCGCCACATCCGGATCCGGAAGTCCGTACTCGAAGAGAACGCCCGGAAGCGGGCGGACAAGCAGAGAAAGCTCTCCGATCCGGCCTGAAGTTCACCCTGGCTCCACAAAACGGCATCCTTGATTTCGGTGTAATGGAAATCGCGGCCGGATACCACTTTTTGACGAAGGAGGCTTCGCAGGCGGCGATCCGAGATCGCAGTAGGAGATTCGTGCATGATTCAGGCTAGCCGAAGAGCGCGAGGGGGGCGGCCCGCTTCGTCTTTCCCGCGAGGGCGTCCCGCGACTCCTCCCAGCGAACGTCGATTTCCTTCTCGAAGAGATGAATCGCCCGACGGGGTTTGCCGTCCGAATCGGCAATGGCCCGCGCGGCCGTATGGTGAAGAAGCCTGCCGAAGGAGAGGCGGGCCGGGTTCCAGCGCCGGCGGAGTTCTGGGGGCACCCGGAGATAGCCAGGCAGGTCGTCGACCAGCGTGATGTGCCGGGCGAGGGCGTGAAGGTCGGCGGTCTTCTCCCCCCCCGGAACGAGCCCCCGGTTCTGCACCAGATGAACCAACTCGTGGGCGATGGTCAGGTGGGTCAGCCGGTACGGGTTCATCCAGATCGTATCGTCCTCGAGGGAAGCGTACCCCTGGGCGGCGCGGGTGAAACCGACCCGGATGGCCGTGCCCCGGAGCTCGGGGAAGAAGTAACGCACCCGGCGCACCTGATCGAGAATGCGCGGGCAAGACCGGTTCCGGACGAGGGCGCGGGTCGGATAGAGCCCTCCCCCCTCCCCGGCGCCCGCCATCAAGGGCCCGAGGAAGCTCGCCTGCATTACCCTTCCCATCGTTCCTCTCCTCCACGCCGGCACCATGGGCGGATCTTCGTCCGACGGAACATACCAGAAACCGGGCGCTCGTGAGAATCGTCTCCTCTTCCGTGGGCGACCGGACGGCATCCCTTGCGAACCGGGGATGAACCTCATACAATGGAGAGGCGCCGCGATTCCCGCCCCTGGGAGAGACCGTCATGTTGCGTCCGGCCCTCGTTCCGGTGATCCTCGTTCTCGCCGCGGCGGCCGCGATCGCCGGCGCCGTCGGATCGTCGGCGAATACTCCCGCGCCCGGTCCGAGGCTCCGCCCGACCGATTTCATGCTCGGCGCCGAACCGCTCCGATGGAAGCCGGGGGTTCCCCTCGGGCTCTCTTCGCCCCCTTCCCCTCGTTCCGCGCCGGGGGGGCGGCTCTCCCTGTCTCATGTCCGCACTCTTCCGGTGGAATCGATCTTCCGGCCTCGGACGATCGAGTTGTCCCGCTTCGACTGCGCCCTGAAGGGGGCGGGCGCCGGCATGCGGGCGGGGCTCTTCGCGGGGCTTCTCGCCCGGGAGTTGGGCGCCTTCGACAGCGGCCGGGTCCCATGGCAGTGGGCGGGGGCCGCCGCAGCGATGGGCGCCCTTTTCGGCGGTACGATCGGGTCGGAGGATTCCCGGTGGAACGTGGAGGTCCGATGGGACCCGGAACCGTTCGGAGGGGATCGGGACTGACAGGCGGTGAACCCAGGAGCCCCACCCGGCGGGGCGGGGCGGAATCGAGGAGTGTCATGGGCGTTCTTTGGGAGATCGTGCAGACCGGACTGATGTACAAACAGCATCGCGTCTCCGGATCGATGGAAGAACGGGTTCTTCATCTCGAGAACCGGGTAAACCGCACGGAGGAGACGATCCGGGCCCTCGTCAAGAAGCTCGAAGAGATCCACGGAATCGACATCGACGAAGACGGCCGGGTCTGCTGACCGGGGGGAAGAAACCGGGAATCGAATAGACGGACCGGGGCTCGGGTAGGCACGGGTAAGAGGCGGCCGGAGAGGCGAACCCGGGCCGCGAGGGGAGGGGCCATGAAGGATCTGGATATCCAATTCGAGCGCCGCTTCAAATGCTCGAAGTGCAAGAACACGTCGGGTGAGGCGCGCCGGTTCGCGGCGACCGGTGCGGGAATCACCCGGTTCATCGACTGGCAGCACAACGAGTTTCTCGCCGTCTCCTGCCGGCACTGCGGATTCACCGAGATCTACGATCCCCGGGCGTTCCAGGACGAGGGGAAGGGGATGAGAATCCTCGATCTCATCTTCGGGCTCGACTGATCGACCCCCGACCCCGGACGCGAACAAGACCCGCGCCCCCTTCCGAAGAAAACGGCCACCCCCCTCCCGGAGGATGGCCGCACTCGACAACGTCGTTCTATGTCACCGGACAAGGACCAGCTTCTCCGTGTCCATGGCGGCGGGCGACACGAGGCGGGCGAAGTAGACCCCCGAAGCCGCCGGGCGCCCGCCGTCGTCCTTCCCGTCCCAGATCACCCGGTGCTCTCCCGCATCCATCGGCCGGTCGACCAGAGTCCTCACGGCGCGCCCCCGACCGTCGAGAATGGAAAGTCGCGCGGGGCCGGCTTCGTCCAGACGGACGCGGAGCGTCGTCGACGGGTTGAACGGATTCGGAGCGGCCGGGGCGAGGGCGGAGAGGGCCGGCGCCGGAGAGGCGCCGTCCACCGTCGTGGCGGGATCGGCGTAGAACACCTTCACGCACGGCTCCCCCGAGTTCCCCACCACGAGGTCGGGCCAATCGTCGCCGTTAATGTCGCCGAAGGCGATCGCTGTGCCCACCGTCGGCGAGTCGTAGGTCCAGGAGGGAGCCGATTCGAGCAGGCCGCCGTCGTTCATGTAGATGTGCACCTTGCCGTCGGAGAAGTGGATCTCCGCGAGGTCCTCGTCCCCGTCCCGGTCGACATCGCAGAACCGGATGTCGCTGTGGCCGAAATAGGTCGCGCCCGACGTCCACCCCAGGGAGAGGGCTCCGGCATCGTTCGACCAGATCTCCGTCGGGTCGTGGCCGAGGGCGAGGTCGGGATAGCCGTTGCCGTCGACGTCCGCCCACGCAACCCCCTTGTCCGAATCGGTGTCGCCGGTGGTCCAGATCGGCGCGGTCAAGATCTGCCCGTCGTCGTTCCGGTAGACGGCGCTCTCCCAGTTGGACCACTTGGAGACGGCCAGGTCCTCCCATCCGTCCCCGTCGTAGTCCGCCATGGCGAGGAAGTTCTGGATCGACCATTCCGCCGAAGCCCAACCCGGCACGTTCGCCAAGGCGCCGGCGTCGTTGAAGAAGATGTACATCGGACGGAAGGCGTCGGTAGGCGAGTTGCCCTGGTTCGCGGTGATCATGTCCACATCGCCGTCGTGATCGATGTCGAAGGGGAGGGCGTAGTTGTTCCACGCGAGCGCCGGTTCCGCGCTGATCCAGCCGGGCGACGGGGAAGGCCCGGCCGCGCTTCCCCAGTAGATGACGGAGGGAGACATAGAGGATCCGCCGTTGGCGGCGAAGATGTCCGGGAACGAGTCATTGTCGATGTCCGCCACCTGAACATCGCCCGTGGAGACCTCGTCGGCCGAGACCCAGCTCGGGTCCGTTTCGAGTTCGGTCCCCGTGTTGAAGTAGATCAGGTTTTCCCAATGATCGTAGGGCGGGTAACTGCTCGAGATGTAGCAGCCGGCGACGACGTCCATCCGCCCGTCGCCGTTCATGTCCGCCACCTGGAGCCCCCCCACTTGGCGGCGGAGGTTGTTCTGCCAGTCCGGAGCGGCGCCGTAGGGGACGGAGGAGCGTGAGGCGATCACACTCCCATCCGTTTCGGACGGGACGAGGATCACCGTCTCGTGGCCGTCCGACGAGACTTCCACGGGGCTTTCACTCGCGAATGGGAACGCCGGGCCGGAGAAGATGATCGTAATGGCGGCGAGCATCAGGAGCGAACGGTTCATGAGGACCCCCTCGACAAGGGTGGGCGGCATCGGGAACTGTAACGCCGGAGAGTGATTACGTCTTCATTATAACACGGAGAGGGCGGAAACGAAGGCGCGCCGATGTCTCACTTGGAGACGCAGTTCTTCCCCCGGGCCTTCGCCCGGTAAAGGGCGAGGTCGGCGGCGTGGACGAGGTCGTCGACGTGCAGCCCGTCCCCGGGATGGGCCGCGACGCCGATGGAGATCGTCGGGTGCAGGGGGATACCGTCCTTCTCCATGCCCGCCCCGTCGACGGCGGCCCGGATCCGCTCGGCCAGCCCGAGGCCGAAGAGCCGGTCCCGGCCCGGCAGGTAGGCGGTGAACTCGTCTCCGCCGAACCGGCAGGCGTGGCCCTGCCGACCGATCACCTCGCCGATGATCCGGCCGGCCGTGCGGATGCAGTGGGCGCCGAAGAGATGGCCGTGGGTGTCGTTGATTCCCTTGATTCCGTCCATGTCCATCATGAGAAGGGCGAGGCCCGCCCCCGACCGGCGGGCGTCGAACAGGGCCGCCTGGAGATGGTCGTCGAAGGAGGTCTTCGATTCGAGGCCGGTGAGCGGGTCGGTGGCGAGCATCCGGGCGATCTCGCGCTGGAAACCGACGTCCATCTCGTCGGCGATGGAGAACCGGAGGACCGTGTCGCCGGCGAAGATCTTGTCCCCCTCCCGGAGGGGGACCGCCCCCTCCACCGGCCGCGAGCCGAGGGCGGTGCCGTTCGTGGAGTTCAGGTCCTCGAGAAAATAGACGCCCTCGTCACCCCGGCGCACCCGGAGGTGCCTCCGGGAGACGCCCGGATCGAGTAGAACAAGATCGCACGAATCGTCCCGCCCCGCGGTGATCGCATCCTCGACCGCCACGCTCCGGCCGAGGGTGGCGCCCCCGCCGTGAATGACGGTCAGGTACGCCTGGCGCGGAGGGGGCTCACCGCCCCCCCGGTTCGCCTTGAACTGGATGGTCTCGTTCAGATCGTTCGGACGTTTTTCTTCCATGGTTCGCTCGCGGGTTTCGCCCTCCGGGCATCCGCGGGGAATTGTATCACAGGGAGAGTTCCGGCGCCGCTCCCGTCGCCCGCCCGGCTCAGCCCCCGAGGCGGCGGAGCAACTCCCGCGCTTCGGCGGCGTACGGAAAATCCCCGCCCCCCCGGAGCGCCCTCTCCGCGTACCCCTTCGCGCGGGGCCCGTCCCCCATCGATTCGTGAACGGCCGCGAGGTGGTAAAGCACGATCGGATGATCGGGGAGGGCCGCGAGTGAGCGGTTAAGGGCCTCCAAAGCCTCCCCCTCCTTCCCCTGGTAGTGGAGGATCCAGCCGTAGGTGTCGAGGAACATCCCGTTCCGGGGTTCCCTGTCGATCGCCCTTCGCGCGAGGGCCAGGGCTTCCTCCAGCTTCCCCGCCTCCGCGAGCCGGTCGGCCAGGGCGTTCAGGGTCATCACGTCGTCGGGGTAGTCGGCGAGGATCGCCCGGTAGCGGCGCACCTCCTCGTCCCGGCAGAAGACATCCGGATCGGGGGGCGCCCCCGCCTGGTCCAGGCCCATGAAGTACCGGGCGTTTCCGTTCTCCGGCATGGCGCAGTACGCCCGGTAGAGATCGGCCTTCTGATTGAAGAAGCCGTACCGGGCGAGGGAGAGGGCCACCGCCTGTTCGGCCCGGACCGCCTCCCGGAGCTCCCCGTTCATAGGAGAGAGGTAGGGGAGGACGCTCGTCTGAAAACTCGGAAGCCTGAGGTGGGGGGGCGCCGGCCAGATCGCCGACTGTTTGTCGAAGTAGTGAACACCGTCGGTGTTGATCCTCGTCTCCAGGCCGATCATCCGCTCCATGGCCGCCTCGTCCATCCAGAAGAACCCGCCGATCCGGGCGACCGTGTCGATCTGGTACTCCTCCGCCCGGAACCATCCGGGCAGGCGGCGGAGCTTCGCCTCGAGCCGATTCGCGTCGATGGCGAGAGGTTCGGGCGTCGCCATCAGGAAGGCCTGGTCCGACCCGTAGATGTACCAGACCGTCGTATGTGGGAAGACGGTGCGGAACGTGTTCAGGTGGATCCGCATCAGTTCCCCCTGCATGGAGCCGAGAACCGGCACCCACTGGGCGAAGACGCCCCCCGGCTTCAACCGCTTCTTCGCCGACTCGTAGAACTCCCGGGTGTAGAGGATCCAGCTGTCGTACGCGCGGGGGTGGGTCGAGTCGCCGATGATCAGGTCGTATCGCCTGTGGGTCGTGACGAGGTAGTTGCGCCCGTCGTCGTTGTGAAAGTGGAACCGGGGCTCGTGGTAGACGTCGCCGTTCACCTCCGTGAAGAGGTCGTTGATCCCCTCGATGTCCGGGTTGAGGTCGACCACGTCCAGGGAGCCCACCTCGTCGGACGCGAGGACGGAGCCCGCCGTGATCCCGGCGCCGAAGGCGATCACCATGACATCCTTGGGCCCCTCCGATTCGTGGACGAGCACGGGGAAGATCCCGAGGAGCTTGAAGAGCTGGGCGTGCCAGTAGCGGGTGGACGCCTCCTCGACACCATTCAGGTACATGTCCCTGTAGGACCCCTTCCTCGGGTCCTTCTGGTCGAGCACCGTGACCGTCGCGGCCCGGCCCTCCCTGACGAGCAGCACCTCCACCGCCTCCGCCCGGGTCCCCTTCGCGATCTTGCCGGCGTAGAGATGCATCATGTCCGGGAGCACAGCGGCGAGGAGGGCGACGAGGATGACGATCATGGCGCCGGCGGCCGCGAGGCGGGGAAGGCCGCGCCCAGCCCCGACGAGCTGATATAGGCCGACCGCCGCGCACACCGCCGTGAGGGAGAGGAGAGCCCCCTGGATCCCGATCGCCGGAACGAGATAGTGGTTCGCGATTCCCGCTCCGATCAGGCCCCCCGCCGTGTTCAGCGTGTAAAGCGTCGCCGCCTCCCGGGTCGCCTCCCCCCGCCCTTCCGGCCGGAGCATGCGGATCGCGAGGGGGAGGAGGCCGCCGATCAGGATCGTGGGCAGAATGATCACGCCGAGTATGGGAAAGGGGTTCCGGGGGGCCGCGTCGCCGAACCGGGCGTACTCTCCGCTGCTCACGATCCGGTCCGTGAGCAGGATGTAGGGAATGACGAGGACGAAGACGCCGGCCAGGAGGGCGGTGATCCCGAACAGCCGGTTCCCTCCCTTCCGCCGCCGCCGGAGCGCGCCGTAGAGACCGGTCCCGAGGACCGCGCTGATTCCCGTCCCGAGGAGGAACGCGGTGAGAACGAGGGGGAAGACGGAGACGCTGTTCCCGAGATAGAGGATGCTGAGCCGGGTGAGGAGCACCTCGTAGGCGAGGGCGACGAAGCCGATCCCGAAAGTCGCCGCGTAGAGAAAGCGCCGGAGGCCGGGGTCCCGGGCGGATGGCGCGGCTTCCGTCGCCTCTTTCGGGATTTTGGCGGCGCCCCTCCCCCCCGCCAGTTTCGCCATGAGCGCGGAGAGGGCCGCCAGCATGTAGAGGCCGAACGCGACGGTGAGCGTCAGCTGGACGCCGAACTCGAGGAGCAGGTGGTATCCGGCGGCGAAGCAGCCGATGGCCGCGCCGACGGTGTTCGTGCTGTAGAGGTAGCCGGTCCGCCCGGTCCGCCGGAGCGGCGAGTGATGGGCGGCCCCGTGAATGATGGCCGGGAAGGTCACGCCCATCAGGAATGCCGGCAGGAGAAGGGCGCCGCTGCTCACCACCAGGCGGACCAAGGTGAGAATACTCCGGTTCTCCACGCTCTCCGCCAGGGAGGTGAAGAAGCCCGCGAAGAAGTCGAAGAGGACGGGCGAGAGGAGCACGTAAACACCGATCGTCAGCTCGAGCAGAATATAGGGAACGAGAGTGGGCTTCCGCTTGCCGAAGTACCTTCCCCCGACGTAGCTACCGAGACCGAGGCCGCCCATGAAGATCGAGATGATCATCGCCGCGGCGCTCATCGAGTTGCCCACCACGACGATCAGCATCCGGTTCCACGTCACCTCGGCGATCAGGCTGCTCGCCCCGGATGCGAAGAACGCGATATACAGGGGGATCAGGAAGAGGATCGATCGGAAGCTGAAAGCCATCGCTCGGCCTCCCGCGGCGCCCCTTCACGAGGTTCGCCACGATCCGGTATCAGGGTCGGACGGTCTCCGGGCATTGTATCAGAAGACGCGGATCGATCGGAGTTCATCCGCCGCGGGTTCCGCCCGCCCGTCCGGTCACGAACCGCGCGTCCAGCGCCTTCTGGACGACCGCGCCGATCCGGGGGGCGATCGCTCGCAGTTCCTCCTCGATCCTGCCGGGCACCCTGCCGTAGGAAGCGCCCTTGGAGAAGCTGAGCACGTAGACGCGATGGTCCGGGACGAGTCCGAATGGGAGCTCTTCGGGAATCCGCTCCGGTCCGACGAGGGTGTGGGCCGAGAGAAACGCGGTCGCCCGGGGGGTGACGAGGATGTGGAGCCTGTACGTCACGGGACGCTCACGTTCGTCGAGGGAATAAGGGATGAAGGGCTGGAAGATCACCTTGCCCCGGCTGGTGAGGCGGTTCACGAGGCGGGGGAGGGGGGAGAGGGCGATGACCTTCGGGACCGTTCCAGGGGCGTCGATCCGGAAAGCGCGGCGCGCTTCCTCTTCGTCCCGGACGCGGGCGAGACGGACGTACTTTCCGCCGTCATAGTCGGCGAGTTTGACGACCAGATTGGGCCAACGGGGACCGTTGTCGGGGAGAGGGAAATCGGGCGCGGCAAAACTCGGCACGCCGTGAAGCGGCGGGTCCCCCTTCCGCCTGCCCGCGAGACCCCGAGCGAGCCACCGCTCCGTGCACTCTTTGTCGTGCACGTAGTAGTCGACCGGCGTGTTCCTCGACGAGAAGAAGACGAACATCGTCTCCCGGGGCGGCGGCGACGGGAGCCCTCCGAGCGGATGGGGCGGCTTGTGGTAGGCCGACGGAAAAGAGGCGGCCAATGCTTCGATCCCGGCCTCCTCCCCCGCCCGCGCGATCTCCGCCCGCCAGGGCGCGGGCCAGGCATACCGGTGGAGAACGACTTTCCCGAATCCTCCCTGCCGGGCGGCCCCCGCGATCGCGCGGAAGAGAGGATCCACCGGTTCTTCGTAAAGAGCCCGGCGCGGGGGCCGGAGGGCGGCGTCCATGTTCACTTCGAGAATGTGGAACTGGCCGTCCCGGTGGACGATGTCGAGACCGAGATGCACGCCCATCACGGTCCGATTCTCGGGGTCGTCCCAATAGGTCAGGTAGCGGGGGTGCTGGGGGACCGGCCCTTCGGCGTCCTGAATCGCCCGCCGGGGTTCGCCGAACCAGGGCACGGGCCGCCCGGTCCTGATCGACTCCCACAGATCGTAACCGATCACCCCCGCCCTCTCGAGGACCCGGGGAACGGAGAGCAGGCCCGGACGCAGGGGACCGGGAAGGGGAACCCGACCGGCCAGACGGTCGACGGCCGAGCGCCGGTCCCCCGCGGACCGGAGCCGGCGATCGAGGGAATTCGCTCCGCCCTTCGAACTCGTCATGCCTCGAGCCTCCCGTTACCTCCGCCGGACCGATAAGGAGACGCCGCGGAGCCGGACGGAGCCGCCCGTCGACGGGACCGCCCGAAAGAACCACGGACAGTTCATGTTAGGCCAGGCCGGCCTTGATCCGGCAAGAAATCGCGAGTGAAAACGCGTGAGCGGTAGCGTTCTCCGCCGAGATGATATGAAAGATCAAGGCCAGGGTTTCCATTTCTCCCGGCCGGACCGGCTCGCCCGAACCGGCGAATCGTGATAAACTGGTAAGTGATTCCTGAAACATTCCCGGTCGCCGATCACTCTCCGGAGGGGTGCCAGGCCGCTCCGTCTCCCGCAAGGAGATTCCGCCATGAAGACCCTTCTCGCCATCGCCGCCCTGATCCTCCTCGTCCCCTTCGCGAGCGCCGACAACCGCTTCACGACCGACCCGAGGTGGGACGGCGTGAAGGAGACGGCGCCCGGCTCCGAACCGATCACCCTCCGGCAGGGGGGAGACGACATCGAACACGCGACGATCATTCCGGGGGTCCCCTTCACCGACGCGGGAACGACCTGCGGCTACGTGAACGACTATGAAGAAACCTGCCCCTGGGGGCCGAGCTTCTCGCCCGATGTGGTCTACGTCTTCACGCCCCAGATCGACGAGTATCTCTATGTCGACCTCTGCGATTCCTACTACGACACCAAGCTCTACATCTATCAGGACGAATGCACGCCCGGGTTTCCCTACGTCTGCAACGACGACGCCTGCTCCGGACCGAACTACCCCTACCCGTACCTCTCCTCCCTCGGAGCGGTCCCCTTCTACGGCGGCCACAACTACTACATCGTCGTCGACGGCTACGGCGGCGAGTGCGGCAGTTACGTTCTCGACATCTACCAGGACGGGTGCTGGATCGAATGCCCCGAGGGGGCCATCCCCGAAGGAGAAACGGGGTGCGGGCCGGGTTACGTGGACGATTTCAACGGAGGTTGCGGCTCGAACCCCACCGTCTATCAGATGATCGAGTGCGACGCCGACCCGGTCGTTTATTGCGGCGCTTCCGGCACCTGGCAGGACAACGGCTCCTGGCGGGACACGGACTGGTACGAAATCACCATCGCCGAGACGAAGACCCTGACCATCTGTGCGATCGCCGAGTTCCCCCTTCTCGTCTTCCTCCTCGACGGCAATCCGACGCCGGGCCCCGACCCGTGCGAGGATGACGACCTGATTCTCGATTACGACTACGCTTACCCGTGCAATGAAATCTGCTTCACCCGGACCTTCGCCCCGGGAATCTACTGGATCTGGGTCGGACCATCGGTCTTCGAGGGGGTCGAGTGCGACTTCATGAACCGCTACACCCTCTCCATCGAGGGGTACTGCGGCGGAACCGCCGCGGAGAGCGCCACTTGGGGGCGGGTGAAGGGCATCTTCCGGTAGCGCCGCGGCAACGTCGGCCGCGAAACGGTTTGGCCCGGGGCCGAATCCTGGTGTAGGCTCGTCTCCATGAAAGAGAGGATCTCTGTCGTCGGCGACGGGGCGATGGGCACGGTCTGCGCCCTTCTCCTCGCCGAGAACGGCCACGACGTGCGGATCTGGTCCGCCTTCCCGGAGCAGGCGGCGGCGATGGCGGCCGCCCGGGAGAATGTGCGTTTCCTTCCCGGATTCCCTCTTCCGGACAATGTCGAAGTCACCGCCGACGAGGACGAAGCCCTCGAAGGGGCGGACATCGCCCTCTCGGCCGTGCCCACCCAGTTCATTCGTTCCGTCTGGGGCCGGCTCGCCGGTCGCTACCACGCCGGCCTTCCGGTCTTCTCCGTCGCGAAGGGGATCGAAAACGGGACGCTGCTTCGGCCGACCCAGATCCTGGCGGAGGTGCTCGGGTGTCCCGGCCGGTTTCTGGCGGTCCTCTCCGGGCCGTCGATCGCGCCCGAGATCGCCCGGCGGCTCCCCGCGACCGTCGCCGTGGCGTCGGAGGATCCGGCGCTCGCGGAGCGAGTCCAGGCCCTCATCACCACGCCCTACTTCCGGGTGTACACCAATCCCGACCTGACCGGCGTCGAGGTGGCCGGGGCGACGAAGAACGTCATCGCCATCGCGGCGGGCATCCTGGACGGCATGGGTTCGGGGTGCAACGCGAAGGCCGCCCTTCTCTCCCGGGGGCTCGCGGAGATCACCCGGCTGGGCGAGGCGCTCGGAGGGCTCGCCTCCACCTTCGCGGGCCTGGCCGGCGTCGGTGACCTGGTGACGACCTGCACCTCTCCGGTGGGGCGGAACCGCTCTTTTGGAGAGGCGATCGGCAGGGGGATGACGGTGAAGGAGGCGCTCGGCTCGACCCACTCCGTCGTCGAGGGGGCCGCCACCACGGCGAGCGTGGTCGCCCTCGCCGCCCGGACGGGCGTCGAGATGCCGATCACCGAAGCGGTGAACCAAGTGCTCTTCGAGGGGATCCGGCCTGCGGAGGCGATCCGCCGGCTCATGGTCCGCCCCCTGAGGGCCGAGTGCTGAGGCCCCGCTCCTACCCGGTCGTCATCGACACTTCGAAGTCGTTCACCGTGATCGAACCGTTCCCGTCCCACATCTCCGTGCCGAGCTCGATGACGGCGAGGTAGCCGTCCGCCGACAGGTCGCCGTTTCCTCGCAGGTACCGGAGGAATCCGCCGAGGTCGGTGGTTCCCGAGGGGCGGGGATCCCGGGCGACGAACATCAGGAACATGTGGCCCGACCGGTGCTCCCACCGGTAGAAGTCGTATGGATCCCCGCCGATCACGACCTCCTCGATCCGGTCCCCGTCGACCGGTATGTTCCCGTCGAGCCAGATCATGATCTCGTGAGTCCGTTCCTCCGGGGCCGGGGTGTCGTCCGCCGTGACCCAGAGATCGAAGGCGAGATTGAAGGTCCCCTCCACTTTCAGGAGCACGTCGTGCCGGACCACGAGGGAGTCGATGCGGTCGATTCGCGCGGGGAAGAGATCGGCGGCGGTCGCCTCGGTCCAGAGATGCCGGCCGTAGTAGATCTGGGGAAACCCCTTCACGTAGGGCTCATCGGTGTCGAGCTTCCAGCGCCACGAGACGGGAAAGCCCCCCGCTTCCCTGCGGATGCACTGCTCGTAAACATCCCCCTCGACGAGGCGGTGCTCGCCGTGCTTGTTGTTGAGCAGCCCGTACTCTCCCGTTCGAATGGTCGCGTTCTTCTCGCAGCTCTGTTCGGCGACACCGGGGTCGCCGCCGTTTCCGCCCCCTCCGGACGTGTCGACAGGTGCGGTGTTTCCCGTCGTGCCGCCGTCGTCCCCATCGTCCACGAAGGGCGTCCGGGTCCCCCCGTTGTCGCCGCACGCGACGAGCAGGACGAACAGACAGCCGATCCATAGCGCGGACCGGATTTGCGGTCGAATCACGGCGCCCCCTTCCTTTCCGAAGATCGGGGAGTGATGTCTCGATTCTCGATTTCAGTGTACCACCGATCGCCTCCCCGCGCCCGGCGGATCGCCGGCGTCGCCGCGGTGGGGGTCTCCTCCCCCTGTTTCGACGAGGGCGGGTCTGGTAATCTGTTTCCGGGCGCGACCATGGCGCCCGCGGGTCCTCCCGGCCCTGCGATTCCGCCCGCTGGGAGGGCTCCCCGGCCAACCAAGCGCGATATCCCGGGTTCCACGGCTCCGCCGGGCCCGGGGGGGGAGGAGAGACGGATGAGCGGACGAACGGTTCGGGCGGCTTTCTTCTGCGCGGCGGCGATCGGTGGCGTCGTTTCGACGGCCCACGGGCAGAGCATCGACGCCCGGGAGTACCGTCTCGACAACGGCATGCAGGTCCTCCTGGTCGAGCGCCACGAGGCCCCGACCGTCATGGCGGCGATCTTCGCCCGGGTCGGATCGGCCAACGAGACGACCGGCATCACCGGCATTTCCCATCTCTTCGAGCACATGATGTTCAAGGGGACCGAGACGATCGGCACGAAGGACATCGTGCGGGACCGGGAGATCATCGCCCGCCTCGATTCGATCCGGGAACTGCTCCGGATCGAGGAACGGGCCATGCGGGAGGACTACCGGCGGGGGAGGATCTCGAGCCTGTCGGAGCCCGAGGCGAAGTCGGACCGGTACCGGGAGCTGAGCGCGGCGTTCGACGAGAAGATTCTCGAACAGAGGGAACTGCTGATCAACAACCACCTGAACGAGATCTACTCCAAGAACGGCGGGTTCTTCCTGAACGCCTTCACATCGGAGGACATGACCGGTTACTTCGTGAGGGTCCCTCGGAACAAGCTCGAACTCTGGATGTGGCTCGAGTCGGACCGCTTCATGAAGCCCGTCTTCCGGGAGTTCTATTCGGAGCGGGACGTGGTGCGCGAGGAGCGGCGGCTCGGCGTGGAATCGACGCCGACGGGCCTGATCGAGGAGGACTTCGCCGCCATGTTCTGGAAGTCCTCCTCCTATCACTGGGACGTGATCGGCTGGCCCTCGGATCTCGAGAACATCACCCGGGAGCAGGCCGAGCGCTACTTCGACACCTACTACGCCCCCAACAACCTGACCATGATCCTCGTCGGCGACATCGACACCGACCGGACGATCGGGATGATCCGCGACTACTTCGAGCGCATCCCCCGGGGAACGGTCGAGCCGCCCGATGTGGTCACCCTCGAGGAGAGGCAGTACGCGGAGAAGCGGATGGTCGCCACCGCCGAGACCAGCCCGGAAACGCAAATCTGGTACCACACGGCGCCGTGGAAGCATCCGGACGGCTACGCCCTCGAAGTTCTGGCGAAGATCCTGAGCGGCAAGACCGGCCGGCTCTACGCGAACCTCGTCGAGGAGAAGGGGATCGCGAAGGGATCGGCCTCCCGTCGGGGCATGTTCGGCGGTGAGGGTCTCGAAGTCGGCGCCGAACAGGACTCCCGCAAGTACGCCGGCGCCTTCCGGCTCTACGCGACCGGGACGTCAGGCGTCCGGGCCGAACGGTTGGAAGCGGCCATCGACGAGGTCCTCGAAGATCTGAAAAGGAATCCCGTGTCGGACGGGGAGCTCCGGAAGGTGAAGAACCAGCTCCGGGTCGACAAGATCCGGTTCATGGACACCATGTCCGGCATCGGCATCCTCTTCTACCTCGGGCAGAACGCGGCTCTCGGCGACTGGACGGAGGCGAACCGGAACCCGGACATGTGCGACCTGGTGACGGCCCGCGACATCCTTCGCGTGGCCAACACGTACTTTTCCCGGGAGCAGCGCAACGTTCTCCTCATCGACCCGAAGGAGACCGGCGACGGCTCCGCGGAAGAGGGGGACCCGGAGTTCGCAAAGACCGCCGGGATGATCCGCTCCATGACGGACGCGGCCCAGCTGGGGCAGATGATCGGCATGTTCTCTATGCGGATGGACTCCATCGAAGACCCGGCCGAGAAAGAGAGCATAGGGAAACTGCTCGAGATCGCGAACGCCCGGTTGAAGGAGCTGAAAGCCGCCGCCGCCGAGTAGGGCGGAGGACGGGAGGAGATATGACGATGAGCCGACTATCCATTCCGGTGAGTCCCCGCGCGGCGACCCTTCTCTGCCTCCTGATCGCAACGGCCGTGCTTTTCCGGCCCTCCCCGGCCATTTCGGGGAAGATCGTCGACCACCCGGACAAGCTGAAGTTCGAGGAGCTCGACTACCGGCCGCCCGCCCCCGCGGAATTCCGCCGAACCCTGCGGTGCGGCGCCACGGTCTACGTCGCGGAAAACCACGAGGTGCCGACGTTCGATCTGACGGTGCTCGTCCGGACGGGAGAAATGTACGAGCCTGTCGAGAAGGCGGGCCTCGGCGACATGACCGCCCACCTGATGCGGAACGGCGGCGTCGAGGGGATGACGGCCCGGGAGTTCGACGAGCGGATCGCCCTTCTCGCCGCGGAGATTTCGGTCTCCATCGGAAACGACCGGGGAAGGGCGGACCTCTTCTGCCTCTCCAAGGACATCGACGAGGGCCTCGACCTTTTCGCCAAGGTTCTCCGGAGGCCCGCCTTCGATCCGGCCCTGATCGAGCGTTACCGGACCGACGTGCTCTCCGACCTGGAGCAGCGGAACAGCTCGACGTCCTCCATCGAGAGCCGGGAATGGCAGTTCCTGATCTACGGCGACCACCCGTGCACGGTCCCGTATCGCCGGACCGCCGCCTCGGTGAAGTCGATCACCCGGGAGGATCTCGTCGCCTATCACCGGAATCACTTCTTCCCGAAGAACTTCGTCGTCGCCGTCTCGGGGGATTTCGAAACGGCCGGAATTCTCGCCAAGCTCGACGCCATGCTCGAGGGTTGGCCGGACCGGGCGCTGACCCTGCCGGCGGTCCCGGACGACATCCCCCCCCCGAAGCCCGGCGTCTACATGATCGCCAAGGAGGACGTCAATCAGTCCCGGATCCGGGTCGGCCATCTCGGCGTGAAGCGGGACATTCCCGACCAGTACGCCCTCATGGTGATGAACGAGATCCTCGGCGGCGGCGGGTTCACCTCCCGCATCGTGCGGCGGGTCCGCTCCGACGAGGGCCTGGCCTACAACGCGGGGAGCTGGTTCGACCGCCCGGTGGAGTATCCGGGCACGTTCCGGGCGTGGTTCCAGACCAAGCACGCCACGGCGGCGTTCGGCACGGCGATCATCCTCGAGGAGATCCGCCGCATGATCGACGAGAAGTGCGATCCCGAGGCGGTGGAAAACGCGAAGGCGGGCTTCATCAGCGACGTGGTCAACCCCTTCAGCAGCCGGCGGGCGATCGTCAACACCTTCGCGTCCGACGACTACACGGACCGGCCCGACGGTTACTGGGCGGAGTACACGGACCACATGAAGGCCGTGACCCCCGAGGACGTGCAGGCCGCCGCCCGGGAGCACCTCCATCCCGACCGGCTCGTCTTCCTGGTCGTCGGAGACCCGGACGCGGTCGAAGCGGGATCGGACGAACACGAAGAGCGCTTCTCCGATTTCGGGGAGGTCACGATCCTTCCGCTCCGGGACCCGATGACGCTGGAGTAGGGAGAAGGTGCCGGCCGATACGCTTCGGGGAGAGAGAGCCATGGAACCGGAGCTCTCTCTCCCTTCAGCGCAGCGGGGCGCTGCCGGGCAGAACCACCCTGCTCTGCCCGTCTTCTCGGCGTGTGGGCGAGGAGAGAAGCGGACGAGTTGTTGCAGGGACAAGAATCGGCCCGGTTTTGTTGGAGCCCCGAAGCGCTTCGAGCAGGAATCGCCCCCGTTATCTCGACAGAACTCCCTTCACTACTGTCTGGTCCGTTGTTCCGGAAGCGCGAAAGTAGTAGATCCCGCTGGAAGCGCGAGTACCTATGTCGCTGCGCCCATCCCAGGGAATCTCCACTCGACCCGGGCCCGTCACGCCCTCGTGAAGAGTGGCGACGAGCCTGCCGATTGTGTTAAAGACCTCGACTCTGATGAACTCGGCCCTCGGAAGATCCAACCACACGGAAGCACTGGGATTGAACGGATTGGGATAGAGCGAGCACTGTCGGGCACGCGGCGGAACCGTGCCTTCGTGAACACCGGTTGCCACCCCGGTGATGGTCACGTTGTCAAAGGACTGATCAACGAACTCGTAGAGCGCTACCTTCCCGGAGGAGTATGCGTCGGTAACGAGGCTGTTGACCGGGGTCGGATCGTCGTTGAGGTACGCGGTGTACGTATCTCCGGTGACGACAAGCCGAATGTGGATATCATTGCCCTGCAACCCAGGAACCTCCACCGTTTGGAGAGGTGGGCCGCTTCCGGTGCAGGTCCAGATGTGCCAGTAGCAACCGTGGTAAGACCCGCCGAACCCGCCCACGAGAAAGAGCACGCCTTCGATCTGCTCGTTGGCGCAACGCCGACTTCGCAGAAAGACGCCGCCGTCTCGAGTATCGAGGATATCGATCTCGACGACAAAATCGGTCAGATCGGGCAAGCTGGTCACGCTCGAATAGGTGGGAGGGTCGTTATTGGGCAATGATGCGGAGTAGACGCCGTTGCTGGCGATCCATGCTCCATACTCATTGCCCCATTCCGGACGCGCACCGGCTTCGAAATCGTCGGAAAAGAGCAACTGGGCCGACGCCGAGGTGATGGATAGGACCGACAGAAAAACCAGAAGTGCGACCAGCCTTCTCATGGAATACCTCCTCTCCTACCGCGCCGAAGGCGTTCGTATGAACGTGACATCGGCCGGCAGGCGATTGCGGACTCGCGATTTTGGAAATGCCGTATGGCGATTTCCACCTTACTCCCTTAATCGGGTGTGGCGCGGGCCAAGCTGTGCGTCAATCACCAGCTTCTGCACGTGAGTATAGAGCCAGGTTGTTACGTGAGAATTACGCGGCATACCCCTGTTTCAGCGACAGAGCGATCGGGAGGTGACCAGCTTTCGAGATAACGTAAGTCAGGACCGGATATTGGGCTGATTGGCGGCTTGTCCCTGGGCACAGAACGGGCAACCCATTCTGGGGCTTAGAGCTACCACGCCAGATGGGTCCGAAATCGGCATGCGTTTCCGAATAATTCAGGTGCGCCACTCGTTCGGCAGCAAGGCAGAAACGGTACAGAATACGGGGTTCCCACATGCCCCCCTATTGATGGAAAGCAGATCTTTCGCCGCAGAATCTCCTCCGTCACCGTCTGGACATTGGCCGGAGATCGCTAATCTGATCAAGCAGGCTTGAATCCGACCTGGATCTCGGCCTTTCGTAACCTCTTCGAGTCCGACGCGGACGAGTTCTTTGGTAGGCACACCGGGGCCTCGCCCTGAACATCCGACATACCCACTCACAGGGAGACGATCTCATCGAACCAGGACCAGCTTCTTCGTGTCCGCCCGCCGATCCGCTTGGAGACGGGCGAAGTAGACCCCCGACGGCGCCGCCCGCCCCGCCTGATCCCGACCATCCCCAATACGCTCGAACTCGCCCACGGGGAAGGAACCGTCGGCGAGGATCGACACGAGGCGCCCCGCCGCATCGTACACGGCGAGACGGACCCGGGACGCCTCGGGAATGGCGAAGCGGATCGACGTAGTCGGGTTGAAGGGGTTCGGTCGCGGCTCGAAGAGGTGCGTCCTCGTGACGACGGCCGGCCCGGTCTCGACGGAGGTGGCGACCGTGCTCCCCTCCGAGATCCTGGATACGCAGAACTCGGCCGGTACGTTTTCCGCGCCGGTGAAGTACACGTCCCCTTCGCCGCCGACGGCGATTCCGTGGCCGGCGTTCGCCGATCCCGACGTCTTCGTGACGGTATAGAGGATCTCGTCCCCCTCGGGCGTCAGTTTAGTTCGGTAGACGTTTCGGACGGCCGGGACGTGGATCTCGTTCGTGGGGCGGGGAAGGGCCGCGGAATCGCCCGTTCCGGCGATCCGATCGGAGGCATCGAAGATCCAGACACATGATATGTCATCGGACGCTTCCGATCAACTCCGGTGACGCCCGGGGCAGCCCCCACAAGACAGAGTACGAGGCTCCGCGGGAGGTGTGACAGGCCGGATCTCCTACCCCCGCCGGTTCACGTGAAACCGGAAGACGTCGGGGCGGGCGTAGTGGCCGGCGGCGTCGAACATCCGCTTCGCCGCGGGAATCAGGCCGAGATCGACCTCGGCGTAGAGGATCTCCTGTGTCCCCTTCGCGGGACCGGCGATCACCTTTCCCGTCGGATCGACGATGCAGCTGTTCCCCGGATTGACCCACTCCCGGCCTTCGGGGTAGTTCGCCTTGAACTCGTACCGGTCAGGGATCTCGTCGATGCGGATCGCCTGGCAGCAGTTCACCACGTACATCCCCCCCTCCCGAGCGATGTGACGCATGGCGAGGAGCCACGGCTCGCCCGAGTCCCACGTGGGCGCCACGTGGATCTGAACGCCCATCTGATAGATCGCCTGACGGGCGAGAGGCATGTAGTTCTCCCAGCAGAGGAGGCCGCCCAGTTTGCCGACGGTGGTCTCGAAGGAGAGGAGCGAACTCCCGTCCCCTTGGCCCCACACGGTCCTCTCCCCACCCGTCGGCATCAGTTTCCGGTGGGCGCCCAGGATCTCTCCCCGGTTGGAAATGTAGAGAAGGGTGTTCAGCAGGCTCGCACCGGAACCCTCTCCGTTCCGCTCGTTCACGCCGATGGCGACATGAATGCCTGCCGACCTCGCCGCTTCCCGGAGCCGGTCGGTGGACTCGTCAGGGATGGTGACGGCGTTCTCCAAAAGCTCCCGGTAGAGTCCGTTCAGCGCCATCGAGTCGCTGCTCCGAAGCACCCACACCCAGTCAGGATAGGCCGGAATGAACGCCTCCGGGAAGACGACCGGCTTCGCGCCGGCCTTCGCGGCTTCGTCGATGATGCCGCACGCTTTCGCGACCGACTCCTCCCGGTTCATGAAGACCGGGGAATGCTGGGCCGCGGCGACAATGAACGGGGCGGGAGTAGTCGACATGGATACCTCCGGGAGAACAGGGTCGGGCCGGGGAAGAACGGCGCTCGTACCTACATTGTAATAGAAAACGGGTCCCTTTCCCGCCACTCCCGAACGGCGGATTGTGAGATCATAGCGGCACGAGAAACGAACGGATGGAGGGCATCGGAGGAAACCGGACCATGAAACTTGCGAGGAGAGCCCCCGAAGGCGGCCCGCCTCTCGCCGGATTGATCCACCTGATGGTGGTCTACGTCGTCTGGGGGAGCACCTACCTCGCCATCCGGATCGCCGTTCGCGAGGGCTCCGGGTTTCCCCCCTTCACGATGGCGGCGATGCGGGTCGCCGTGGCGGGGTGCGTTCTCCTCGGCTGGGCGGCGCTCCGGGGTTCCTCGATTAGGCTCAAACCCGGGGAGCTCGCCCTCCTCGCCGTCACGGGCGTGCTCCTCTGGGTCGGCGGGAACGGCATGGTGGTCTGGGCGGAGCAGCGGGCCGACTCGGGCTACGCCGCCCTCATCGTCGGATCCATGCCGATCTGGGTCACCCTGATGGAGGCCGCCCTCGACCGCCGCCCCCCCTCGGCGCTCCTCGCGGGCTCCCTGGTCGTCGGCTTCACCGGCCTCGGCCTCCTGACCTGGCCCGTGATCCAAGCCGGGTCCCGGGCCGACCACCTCGGCGTGGCCGCCCTCCTCCTCGCGCCGATCACGTGGGGCGCCGGATCGATCGTGCTCCGCCGGCGCCCCCTCGACCTCCCGCCGGCCGTCCTCTCCGGCTACCATCAGCTCTTCGGCGCCCTCGGGCTCGGGATCTGCATGATGCTGACCCGGGAGCCGGTGCCCTTGCCGACCGCCGCGGCGTGGGGGGCGTGGGCATACTTGGTCCTGGCCGGGTCGATCCTCGCCTTCACGTCTTTCGTCTCGGCGCTCCGCCTCCTCCCGATCAGCATCACCATGACCTACGCCTACGTGAACCCCGTCATCGCCGTCTTCCTCGGGTGGATCGTCCTCCGCGAGTCGATCACCCCCTGGACGATCGCCGGGACTGCGCTCGTTCTGATCGGTGTCGCCGGCGCTTTCCGGGATCGCTTCGGGCATCCGCGGAAGAACGGGGTCCCGCAACCGACGGAGCCGTCGGAGGATGGGGCGGGCGTGCTCCCTCCCGTCCGCGGTTGACCCCTCGTCCGTCATCTGCTAAGCTCCACTTTCTTAACGAGATAGATACCCTTTTGCGCCGCTTCCCGGAGGGCGGCGGGAGATGATTCTCTCCACCGGAGGCCTTCCATGATCCAAGGAATCCCGAAGATCGAGTTGCCGAAGAACGAGCCCGTTCTCTCCTACGCGCCCGGGTCGAAGGAGCGGGACGAACTGAAGAGGGAGCTCTCCCGGCTCTCGTCGAAGAAGATCGACATCCCCTGCGTCATCGGGGGGCGGTCGGTGCGGACCGGGCGGCTCGCCGAATGCGTCATGCCCCACGACCACCGCCACGTGCTCGGCGTCTACCACAAGGCGGGGAAGGAAGAAGTGGCGCTGGCGATCGGGGCCGCCGCCAAGGCGAAGGACGAATGGTCCCGCATGCCCTGGGAGGCGCGGGCCGCGATCTTTCTGAAGGCGGCGGACCTCCTCGCGGGCGAATCCAGGCAGACCCTGAACGCCGCGACGATGGCGGGCCAGAGCAAGAGCGCGTTCCAGGCGGAGATCGACGCGGCGTGCGAGCTGATCGACTTCTTCCGGCTGAACGCGTACTTCATGAAGCAGATCCTCGAGGCCCAGCCGGTGTCGGGACCGGGCATGTGGAACATGAGCGAGGCCCGGCCCCTCGACGGCTTCGTCTTCGCCGTGACGCCGTTCAACTTCACGTCCATCGCCGGGAACCTGCCGACGGCGCCGGCCATGATGGGGAACACGGTGGTCTGGAAGCCGGCGTCGAGCGCCGTCTACTCGGCCCATTTCATCATGCAGATCTTGAAGAGGGCGGGCCTCCCGGCGGGGGTCATCAACATGGTCCCGGGGCCGGGGGGCCAGGTCGGCGATCCGGTGCTCGCGAGCCCGGACCTCGCCGGCATCCACTTCACGGGGAGCACGGCCGTCTTCCAGAGCATGTGGGAGACCGTGGGCCGGAACATCCGGAGCTATCAATGCTATCCGAGGATCGTCGGCGAGACGGGGGGGAAGGACTTCATCTTCGCCCACCCGTCGGCGGATCTGCCGGCCCTCGTGACCGCCGCGATCCGGGGCGCCTTCGAATACCAGGGGCAGAAGTGCTCCGCCGCCTCCCGGGCGTTCATCCCGAAGAGCCTCTGGCCCCGCTTCAAGAAGATGCTCCTCGAGGAGCTGGGGACGATCACCCTGGGGGACCCGGCGGACTTCTCGCACTTCATGAACGCCGTGATCGACCGGGCCGCCTTCGACAGCATCAAGGGGTACATCACCTACGCGAAGCGGAGCGGCGACGCGTCGGTCCTCTTCGGCGGGGGCACGGACGCCCGGACCGGCTACTTCATCGAGCCGACCGTGATCCAGGCGCGGCGGCCCGACGTCCGCACCATGCGGGAGGAGATCTTCGGCCCGGTCCTCAGCGTGTACGTCTACAACGACCGGAGCCTGGACCGGGCGCTCCGACTGTGCGACGAGGGATCCCCCTACGCCCTCACCGGCGCGATCTTCGCCCAGGATAGGAAGGCGATCGTCGAGATGACCCGGGCGCTCCGGAGCGCGGCGGGCAACTTCTACATCAACGACAAGCCGACCGGCGCCGTCGTCAACCAGCAGCCCTTCGGCGGGAGCCGGGCGAGCGGGACGAACGACAAGGCGGGGAGCATGCTCAACATGATCCGCTGGACCAGTCCGCGGACCATCAAGGAGACATTCTCGCCGCCCACGAACTACCGCTACCCGTTCCTGGACGAGGCGTAGTCGGGACGGCAAATCGAAGGTAAAAAGATACGGGACCGGCCGTCGAAGCCGGTCCCGTTTTCGTTTTCGCTGATTCCGGCCGGTTATCGAAAGAGGGTCTTGATCGCCCCCCAGCCGGTCCGTTCCGTGCCCGTGCCGCCTATCCGGACCGCGGCGCTGTGACAGAAATCGAATATGCCGTCCATCCAATTGATCGAGATGTATCCCGAGTGGACCAAGTCGCATTCAATGTCTCCGATGCCTTCATCGATCGCGACACGCCAAACGAGGTCGACAAACGGAGCGGGAAGAGAAATCGGATTCACGAAGGTGAAATCGGTCGCCTGGGTCAAGACGCAGCCGCCGAATGTGTCGGCTTCTGCCGTGGTCCACGATTCCGGCAATAGGTACTCCTCCATGCCGACCTGATACTCGAGCGCACCGCCCGGAGTACAAAATGTGGTGCCGACGCTGAAGAGGGGGGAAGTCCCGAACAGCCAAACGCGACCCGTCACGAAATCCCCGTAATTCGCGTCGAGCGTATCCGGACCGTTCCCGGGTGTGCCGTCGAGATCCATTTCGAAGCCGAACTGGGCTCTTCCGGCGACGACGCTCACGAACAGAGCCAGAAGGACGGGCAATAGCTTCTTCATCCCCGCACCCTCCCGCCGCCGCGGGCGGATTGCCTCGCATCCCTTGCGAATCCCAAAGTCCCGAGCCGCCCCCCTATCGAAAGAGTGTCTTGATCGCCCCCCAGCCGGTCTCTTCCGTGGCCGTGCCGCCTACCCGGACCGCGGCTCCGTCACAGTGGTCGAAAAGAGGGGTTTCCATACAGATCGAAAGGAATGCCCCATTGTCGCATACCAGGTCACCGATAGCTTCATCTGCCGCCACGCGCCAGACCAGGTCTACGAGGGGCGCCGGAAGGGTGAGGGGGCTTCCCCAGGTGAAGTCGGTCGCCTGAGCCGTGACGCAATCTCCCGAGATCACGATCTCCTCTGTGGTCCACGATTCCGGCACCAGATACTCCTCCATGCCGACCTGATACAGGAGCACATCGCCGGGCGAGCAGAACCCGGCCCCGACGGCCAAGATCGGACACGGCCCGTGTATCCATACCCTTCCGACAATGTAGTCCCCCGTGCTCGCTTCGATCGTGTCGGGACCGTTTCCCGGCGTCCCGTCCAGGTCCATCTCGAAATACCATTCCTCCGCCTGCCCGGCGAGCACGTTCACGAAGAGCAGCAGAAGGACCGATATCAGTCTTCTCATCTCCATGACCTCCCGCCGAGTCGGCCGAGTTCCAGGGGCTTGTTCCCGAATCCGGGGCCACGTTTATCGGCCGGCTGCGCCGGACATCTTCAACGTAACATCGCCTCGGGCGGTCGTCGAGGGGGAGCAAAGAGAAACGGGATCGGCGATCGATGCCGGTCCCGTTTTCGCTATTGTCGGCTGCTCGTGCCTTTACCGGCTGAGAATCACCTTGCGCGCGCCTTCGGCCCCGGCGCCCTCGAAACGAACGAAGTAGACGCCCGCCGCGAGCCGCCGGCCCCCCTCGTCCCGGCCGTCCCAGTCGAAATCGTGGCGCCCGGAAGAGAGGTCGCCGTCATGGATGAGGGCCGTCCGCCGCCCCCGGAGGTCGTAGACCGCGACCCGGGCCGGACCGGGCCGTTCCATGTCGATCGAGAGGGCGAGGCGGTTCACGAACGGGTTGGGGCTCGCGCCGACCCTGAACCCGGGACCGGGGGCCCCGGCGTACGGCCCGCTTCCGACGCCCGTCGATTGGGGAAGGCTGTAACGGAGGGCGAGCATGTCGCTCCCCGTGGCCTCGAAGTCGCCGTAGCCCACGACGTAGACGTCGCCCAGATCGCTGATGGCCAGGCACTTCCCCTCGTCCCCCCGCCCTTCGCCCGGATCGAAATGCACGGCCCAGAGCTCCGCGCCATCCGCCGGATCGAAACCGACGGTCGTGACGTCCCAGCTCGTTCCCTCGCCGGTGCTGAACCCGGTGGCCAGAATCTCGCCCCCGGAACCTTCCATCACGTAGGCGGCCCGGTCGTATCCGCCGGAGGGTCCGTCGTAGGAGGCGTCCCAGAGGAGCCCGCCGTCCGAGGCGTCGAACTTGGCGACCATGTAGTTACCGGAGCGGATACCGGCCACGAGGATGTCGCCCGCTCCGTCCCGGGTCATGAAGCGCGGGTCGTCGCCGGCGGTACCCCCCGAGTTGTACGTGGTCGTCCAGGCCGTGTCCCCCGTCGTCCCGTCGTAGCGGTGGAGCACCACATCGTAGGAGGTCAGGGTCGTCCAGGTCCGGTTCGCCATGACGATGTCGCCGTCGCCCAACACCGCGAGCCAGCCGGCCTCGGTCTCGACGTAGTTGACGGCGCCGGGGAAGGTCTTTTTCCAGATCTCCGAGCCGTCGTCGCTGTCGTACTTCACGGTGCAGTAGAGGGCCGGGTCGGCCGCGGTCGTGAGGACGCCGGTCACCACCGGATGGCCGTCGGGGCCCACCGCGATCGCCCACCCCCGGTCGGCGAGCATCGCCGCGCCCCCTTCGTGCACCCTCCAGAGGATCTCCCCGTCCGAGGCGCGGAGCTTCATGGTCATGATGTCGTCGCCCCCGTCGCCGTTCATCTGACGGCCGGTGACGAAGGCATTGCCCGCCCCGTCGACGGCGATATCGTAGACCGACTCGTCCAGTCCTTCTTGGCTTCCGTAGGCCTTGTACCAGAGAAACTCCCCGGTCGCGCCGTCCAACTCGAAGACGACGACGTCATCGCCCTGGCCTCACCCGAAGCATCCGAGACGGGTCCCTCCGATCAGGAGATGGCCGGCGTGATCCCACACCATGCCGCCCACGGCCATGTCGTTGCCGTCCAGGGAGGGGACCCTCCGGGTCCAGAGCGTGTCCCCCGTGGACCGGTCGAGCTTGTGGATGATCATGTCCACGCCTCCCAGGGCGTCGACGCTCTCCCCGGCGATCACGAGGTTGCCGGCGGGGTCGGTGACGGCCGCGACCCCCATGTCGAGCACCAGGCCCCCCCCGTCGTAGAGGCTCTGCCACTCGAGCGCCGGTTCGGCGGCGGCGGCGGTCCAGGCCATGATTCCGGAGAACAAAAGCGCGGCGATTCGTGGCGGGTACGCCATCATGCTCCTCACTCCCTATCCGGGAAGGTCCGGGGAGGAACCGACCCAGTCCACGAGGATGTTACCCGACATGTGGATCCCCTCCTCCCGACCGCCCATCCCTCCATAGACGTATCTGATTTTATCACAGTCTCTTGTGATGGTCCAGGGGGAAAGAGAGATTGCTGCCCCTCGGGGGGAGCAAGGGACGCCCTCCCCCGGAAGCCCCCCGGAGGCTCGGGACTTCCCTCGACCCGACGCTCCCAACCCCCCGGGGCCGGGCATTTTAGGATTGACTTTTTCCTGAAATCGGCGATCCTTAGTAAGGAAAATCTTTTGGGTTCCTCATACCGACTCGACTCGCAGACGTCGCCCCCGCTGAATCGACAATCGGTCATGGAAAAGGGTTCCCCGATTCGCCGAAGGACCGGCAGGTCCGGAAGCGGATCGATTGTTCCGGCGAGTTCTCCAGGCGCGGATGGTCCGCGACGAGAGATCGCCCGGTAGGTCTACTGTTCAGGGCGAAACGGAGTATTGACGGCTATGAAACTGTATGTCGGTAACCTTCCCTTCAGCGCCACCGAGGAAGAGCTCCGCGAGCTTTTCTCCCAGCACGGCACGGTTCACGAGGTCAACGTGATCATGGACCGCGACACGGGCCGTCCCCGCGGTTTCGGTTTCGTCCAGATGGACGACGCCGAGGCGAACGCGGCGATCCAGGCCTTGAACGGCACGGATATGGGCGGGCGGGCTCTGAACGTCAGCGAGGCGCGGGCCCGGAACGACAGCCGGGGCGGCGGTGGGGGCGGCCGGCGCGACCGCTGGTAGTCCACGAAGTCATCACGAGGGGGTCGTGCGCGAGCACGGCCCCTCTTTTTGGATTTCCGCTTCGGACACCTTCCAAAGTTCTATCTTCCGTGGATTCCTCCTCTGCACCCTGGAATGTAGGTGCTCGTCGGCCGGGTTCGGGAATACCGTTCGTTGGACACATACCGTTGAGGCGAGTCCTACGTCTTCCGAGCCGGAGGCTCGGACGGAATGTGTCCCCCGCTCATTCCAAAGTTCTATCCTCCGTGGATGGTGACCGTCCCCCGGCAAGCCAAGTGGGAGGACATATGCCCTTATTTCAAGAGCAGCATCTTCCGGGTCTTCGTCTCGCCGTCCGCCTTGAGGCGGCTGAAGTAGAGGCCGCTCCCCGCCGCCTGTCCGTCCACGCCCCGTCCCGTCCAGACCGCCTCGTGGCGGCCCGCCTCCAGCTTCCCGCTGACCAGCGTGGCCACGCGGCGGCCGGTGATGTCGTAGATCGAGAGCTCCACCACGGCCGGCTTCGGGAGGTCGAAGTGGATCGTCGTGGTCGGATTGAACGGGTTCGGCGTGTTCATGCCGAGGGCGAGCTTCGCCGGCGGCCCCGATTCCGCCCCCTCCACGTCCGTGTAGACGACACGGACCGCCGCGAGGATGAAGTCGTCCACCCCCGCTTCGACCAGGGAACCGCTCCCTTCGTCGGAGGCGACGAAGCGGATTTGCACCTGATCGGTCAGGGGGACGTATGCCGCCAGATCGAATGTCTGTTCGGTCCACGCGGCGATCGTCTGGGAGGTGTGCTCGAGGCTCTCCCAGCTCATGCCGTCGGCGGTCGCGTCGACGTCCCACCAGTCGTTGTCCGGATCGTTCCCCCACGAGTTGGAGTACCACCGCCAGTAGCCGATGGTGGCGCCCACCGCGTCGGACAGATCGAAGACGGGCGTGAAGAGGGTGGTCTTGCCGCCGTCCACGTCGTTCTCGCCGGCGGTCCCGCCGATGGTGCCGTTCCCCGTCACGTAGCAATGAGTCCCGGCGCCCGGCGTGTGGTCGTCTTCCGGCTGGATGGGATGGCCGTCCTGCAGCGTGCCGATCGGGTCGAGCCTTGCCCAGATCCCGCTCGACGCGTCGTCGTCCGGCGCGCCCACGCTCCACGCCCTGTATTCCTCCATGTCGTCGAACCAGCCCCCCACGGGCATGTCGAAATCGAGGGAGGAGACGAATCCGTTCTCGGCGGTGACCTCGAGATGGAAGGCGAGATTGGCCGGCTCGGGGCAGCCGACGGCCACGGAAGCGGAGAAAGTCCCCATCCACCCGGTCCCGGAGACCGGCAGGGCCCCGCACTCGCCGTCGCCTCCCAGGATCGTCACGTCCCCTTCGGTGCTCGTGAGGACGGCGCTCGTGATTTCCGCGTCCGAGTGTCCTTCATTCGCGAGCACCACCTCGAAGTTGACCGTCTCTCCGGCGTTCACGTTGCCGTTCCCGTCGCCGCCGAAGATGTCGTCGATCAGGAGCCCCGCGACCGTGAAGAGCGGCGCATCGATCGGAACGGAGAATGAGGCCTCCCGCACCGAATCGCCGATGGCGATGGAGAGCAGGAACTCGGCGGAGTGCCCGTCCGGGGCGTCGCCGTGGATCTCGACGACGAAGGGGGAGAGGGTCGTGCCGAATCCGCCGGCGGGGATGTCGTCGAAGCTCTCATTGTCCTCGATTATGGTGACGTGGGGATCGGCGGTCGAAAGGACCCCGATGACCCCGATCGCCGTCTCGGTTCCGACGTTCTCGAGGGTCACTTCGAGATCGATCGTCTCCCCCTCGTCCGCCGCGCCGTCGTTGTCGCCCCCCCCGTCGGCGATCGAGTGGCCTTCGTAGATCAGGAAGGGGCCGTCCGGCGGGACGACGGTCACGGCGTGCTCGTAGCGGTAGTGGTCCTGCTTCGTGACCGTCACGAGAAGCTCCTCTCCCGAAACCAGCGGCGGGATCGTGATGTTCACCGGCGATCCCGTTCCCGAAGCGGCGCCGAGGAACTCGCCCCCCGCGGAGAGGCCGATCCACGAGCCCCCGTCGGCGGTGACGGTGAAGTAGTCCATCCCCGAGAGAAGGGCCCCGTCGTGGGAGACGGTCAAGTTCTCCGGAACCTCCGAGTAGACCGTCATGAAAGCGTCGCCGTGATGATGGAAGAGGTGGTAGGTCACCGTCTTCTCGGTAGTGTTGTACGGCCAGGAGGACGCCTCGAGGTAGTACTTGCCCGACGCGTTGGCGAAGGCGGGCAGGACCTGGGCCGGACCGGGGATGCCGTAGCCCGGATCGAAGTCGGGCCACATGTAGTCGTACATCCCCCAGACGTACGCGTCGTTCACGAAGGAGTAGGAGACTTCCGTGGCGGCGATGATCCCGAGCGCTCCCCGGGCGTGGTGATGGAACGCCTCGGCGAAGGAGTTTCCGGTCAGGTTGAACTGGCCGGTCAGGCAGTTGACGGAGAACACGAAGGTCAGCTCGTCGTTCGACAGGGCGGAGAGGTGGCCGGTCACGTAGTACGGCTCGCCCCAGCCGTCGTTCGCCCCGTGGTCGCGATGCTGGAGCATGAAGGACCCGCGGTTGATGTCGCTGTTGATCCGGGTGGCGTTGCCCCCCCAGTCGGTCAGGTGCGCCGGCGTCTGGGGGATGTACCCGAGGCCGTTCGGGCCGAAGTAGTTGACCACCGTGGCGGTGTTGGTCGCGGTCGACCAGACCGACCCCGGCGTCCCCGAGTAGATCGCGTACTCCCTCACGGGGTTCTTGCCGAGGACGTTCGCGAAGTACCCGTACAGCACTTCCTCGCAGAGGATGAACCAGCGCTCGGTTTGCCATCCCCCCGCCATGATCGGGCTGGAGTAGAAATCGGCGGCCGTCGGCGGCTGCCGCTCGTAGCCCAGCATCTTCCCGATCATGTTGGCGAGGTCCGCCTCGTTCTGGGCGGTGATCCGGGCGAGGACGATGTCCGGTAGATCATCGCCGTCGACGTCCGCGAAGATGTTGTCCGACAGGCAGTAGCTGCTCCAGATCGGCGAGGTGATCCGGGCGCCGGTCGTTCCGTAGTCGCCGAGGAGGAGCGCCGCGGACGGGGGGATGGACCAGGTCATGTAGGCGTTGTTCAGGTAGCTCTCGATCGCGGGGATCGTGTTGCCGCCGATGTCCGCGGTGGTCACCACGCCGGTCCGGATGCCCTGCTCGGTCCTCCACCGCTTCAGGCTGTCCGCCCAGGCGACGAAGGCCGGATCGTCCGGGCAGATGATGACGTACTCGAAGTCGTCGGTGCGCGAGTCGGATCGGGGGGCCGGCGGTGCCTTGCCGATCGACTCGTAGTTGGCGAAGAGATCGGCGAGAATCGGTTCCCACCAGCGGTTCCGGAGCCGCTCTTCAGCGAAAACGCCCGTACCCCCCTCGAAGGTCACCTCCACCCGAAGGTCCCGGTAGACGACCAGTTCCCGGGTGACCGGGTTGTACTGGAAGGGGGCGATCCCGAGCATCCGCGATTCCACGCCGCGCACGAACCGGGGGGCGGAGAGGGTGACCGGAGCGCCGGGATAGAACTCGTCCGAATCGTAGATCGACTGGTTTCTCGGATACTCCAGCGGCCCGTCCTCCGTCTCCCGGGGGATGCGGGGTGCCGGGGCGATCTCGACGTCCGCATAGGTCTCGGTCCTCGAGTCGACGATGCGGACGTAGACCTCCGCCCCATTCGGAACGGCGATGAACCGGCTCATCCCCGGTAGGTTCGGTGCGCCCGCCTCCCCCGGCAGCGGCAGGCCGGGAACCCCCACGGTCTGCATCGACCGCCCCTCGAGTTCCATCTCCCCCTGGTCCCAGACGGTGAGAGAGAAGGTGAGATCCACGCCGGCGACGCCTTGTCCCGTGACATGGAGACCGGCGTCGGCCCAGCCGTCCGTGTACGTGTGGGTCACGGCGAAGCCGGAGGTGGCGAGGAGCAGAGCGGCGAAGAGGAGTGCTGCCGGGAACAGGGGATGGGGCTTCATGAGGCGGTCCTTTCTGGATAGACGTCGCGAGAGGAAACGCCGCGGGCCCTCGCCGGACACGGGGCATTCCTCCACCGAGCCTCCTTCCGGGATCACGACGATCGCGAAACGAGACGTGCGATCAACTCCAGGCGTGGACGGTGCGCGCCGCCTTGGGCCTTACGGTTCGCCGTCGGACCTCGCGGTCCTCGGGCTATCTCGGCCGGGGTTTGGTCGGTCTATACGAATATGGTCAGAATTTGCACACCCAAGAATGCTATCATTATAGGGGAGAGGGGCTCTGATTTCCATCGTCCCGTCGGGGGGTAGGCTCCGCCCTCTCCTCCCTCCGGCGACGCCCCCCCGGGGGTAGCGCCCCACCCGGGGGCTTGGTCGACAGAAGATCGCGGGCGACCTAAACCATCGACGATCAAAGAGTTGCATCCGGCCCTCCCGGAGGGTCCGGACGGGAAGGGGACCGGGAAGAGTGCTACAATTAGAGTAGGGTGGTGATCGCCCCGGCCGCCCCGGGATAGCGATGACCGACAGGGATCCGCGAATCATGGCCAGACTCGAATTCAAGCATACCGATCTGCCGGCCGGTTTCCGGGCGGAGCGCACGCTCAAGTCGAGCGATCACGGTCAGGTCGTGCTCGCCAGGCGCGAAGCGGACGACTCGCGGTGCGTGGTCAAGACGGTCGGCCCCGGCGCCACGGAACGCTTCCGGAACCTCTTCCTCGAAGACGTGCGGATTCGGCGGGAACTCTCCCACCCGGGATTGAGCCCGATTCTCGATTGTGGGAGACTGGGCAACGAGACGTACTACGCCGTTTCCCCCTACGTGGATCAGACGGACCCCCGCGAGTGGGTGCAGAAGCAGGTGGCGCGCCATTTTCCGGAGTTCTCCGGGCGCGTCGCGGAACCGCTCGCCTTCCTGCACGAGCGCGGACACGTCCACGGGGACCTCAAGCCGGGCAATCTCCTCTTTCGTGCGTCCCCCCGGGCCATCCGGGAGCTTCAGTTGACGGACCTCGCGCCGGCGATATTCCGGCGCGAGGGGACTCTCGGGACGATCATCGGCACCCCCGCCTATCTCGCCCCGGAAGCGATCCGAGGCGAGGAGGTCGACAACCGGTCCGACCTCTATTCCCTGGGTGTCCTGCTCTTCGAAGTGCTGACCGGAAAGCCGCTCTTCACGGGGGACCCCCTCGAGCTCGCCCGGCATCACCTCCTGACTCCTGCCCGGGAACGGTTCCCCGCCCGGAGCGCCCATCCCCCCGCGTTTCGGGAAGCGATCGAGCGATTGCTGGAAAAAGACCCGAACGACCGGCCCCGCTCGGCGGCCCGGTTCATGGAGATTCTCGAGGGCAAGAGAAGGCGGCCGGCTCCCGTCGTCGTCCCGTCGGTCCCCCCTTACGTCGGCCGGAGGGAGATCGAGGACCGGGTTCGCCGCTGGCTCGATCCGGAGAATCCGTCCTGCCTGCTTGTCGCCGGCTCTTCCGGTTCGGGCCGCACGCGCTTTCTCCGGCGGATGGCCGGCGATCTCCGGCTCGAGGGGCGCGCCGTCCTCGCGATCGAAGGGCCGGCGACGGGCCCGTCTCCCCCCTACGACGGGGCCCGCCGGCTTTTCGAGGCGGCAGGGGAGCGCGGCTTCCCGATCTCCTTCGGGAAAGGGCCGGGGCATGAGATTCCCCACGATCTTCTGCGCGAACGAGACGGATCGGGGGACTCGGCGATCTTCGGTCGCCTCCGGGATCGATGGAATGACCGGATCGAACTGATCCGCCCGCGGTCCCACGGCGACCCTGTCGTCATCATCGACGACGCGGACCGTCTCGACGAGGCTTCCCTCCGCTACTTCGTCTTCCTACTCACCCGGCGCTCCCCGCTCCGATCGCGGTTCGTCTTCGCCCTGAAAGAGGCCGAACTCGGACGGCGGGGCTCGCTCTGGAAACGGCTCGAGGCGGAAGGAAGGGCGCGCGTCGAGTACCTTCCCCCTCTCACGGGAGAGGAGATCGAGGAGTGGCTCCGGGGATTTCTCGGCCCCGGCAAGAAATCCCCCGAGCTCGCCCGGGTCGTCGCCGAGCGGTCGGGCGGCAATCCCGGACTCCTCCGATCGCTGGTCGAGGAATGGGTGCGCCGCGGTCACGTTCGAAAGAGGTACGGCACATTTCGTCTCGCCGAGGGCTTCTCCCCGAAGGAGCGTGCCGGGGACCGGCCGAGGAGGGACCCCCGCATGCTCGGGCTCGAGCCCGGGACGAGGGACCTCGGCGGGGCGATCGGCCTCTCTCCCGTGCCGCGGGAGGCCCGCTTTCTGCGCCGCCTTCTCTCCCTCCCCGCAGAGGATTTCCGGGAGGTGATCGCCCCCCTTCTCGACATGAAGCTCGTCCGTCTGGAGGGGAGCGGCGACGGCGAGGCGTACGGTCCGGTTTCCGACGAGGCCCGGACCTCCCTGGCCGGCATGATTCCCGAAAGCCGGCGGAAGAAGATCCATCGCATGGCGGCGAGACTCACTGTCCGGGAGGCGAAAGAGGGAGAGGGGGCGCCATTCGTCACGGCGGCCCACCATTGGGAGAGGGCGGGATGCCCGGGCGCGGCACGGAAGGCCCTCGTGAAGGCGGCTTCTTTTTTGGAGCGGATGGCCCTGGTTCGGGAATCGGCGGATCTCTACCGGAAATCGCTCCGCCTCGGCGCCGGCGCCCCCCGGGCCGAACGGGCCCGGATTCTCTCCGAACTCGCCCGCCTTCGCTACCGGGAGGGGGACCCGGCGGCCGCCCTCGCGGCGATCCGCCTTCTTCTTCGCCTCTTCCGGGACGAGCGGGAAGGGGGACCCCCGGTCCGCCAGGCCCGCCGTCTCGAGGCGTGGATCCGTTTCTATCAAGGGGAACACGAACGGGCGGAGCGGACCCTCGGGGATCTCCTGTTGTCGGGCGCGCGAATGCCGCGGAGCGAGGAGGCGACGATTCACTACGATCTCGGATGGTTCGCCGTCTCCGCGGGGAAGCCGCAAGCGGCGAGGGACCATCTCAGCCGCGGCCTGTCGCTGATCGGTAAGAGCCGGGGATCGGCATTGCGCGGCTACCTGCTCAACCGGCTCGGGGCGGTCGCCTTCTACGAGAGCGACTGGCGAGAAGCGGGCAAGCTCTTCGAACGCTCGATCCGTTCCCTCGAGCGTACGGCTCCCTCCGAAGCGGTCGGGGCGCTTTCGAACCTCGCCCTCGTCCGTCTCTGGACCGGGAAGCTCGAGGAAGCTCGAAAACTCCTCGAAACGGCGCTGACCCGTGTCCGGGAAAGCGGAAACCGGCTCGAGGAGGCCCGGGTCCTCGAGGATCTCGGCCGGGTGCTCTTTCGATCGGGTAAGTCGGAGGAGGCCTCGCGGGTCCTCGAACAGGCCCTCGAGTTCCAGGAGGATTTCGGCGACGAGGGCGGACAGGTCCGGGCCCTTCTCTCCCTCGGCCAGATGGCGCGGGAACGAGGGAGGCTCGATCTCTCCCTCGACATGCTGACCCGCGGACTCGGCCTCGCCCGGATGGGCCGGAATCCGTTCGGCCTCTTCGACGCCCTTCATCTCCTCGCGCTCACCCACGTCGCCCGGGAGGAGCCGGAGGAGGCGGAATCGCTTCTGGAAGAAGCCGAATCCGTTCTCGGCGAGCGCTACGGCGGAAGATACCAGGCCCAGCTTCTACGATCCCGGGCCCGCCTCGATCACCTCCGCCGGAAGTTCGACGAGGCCGAGGATAAACTGAAAGAGGTGCTCACTCACTTCGAAGAGCGGGGAGAGCGCATGATGGTTGCCGAGACCCTGATCCTCCTCGCCCGGGTCGCCCTCGACCGGCCGGACGGCGGGACGCCCCGGCCCTACCTCGAACGGCTCGGGGCGACGGTGCGGCGCGGCGAGTCCCCATGGATCTCCTGCCGGGCGGCGCTCCTCCGGGGCCGGTACGAAGAGGGCCGGGGAAACCCGTCGTCGGCCACCCCCCTCTTCCGGGATGCGGCGCGGACCGCCCGGGACCTCGGCGCACGCCTCGATCTGGCCGAAGCCCTGACCTGTCTCGGCGCGGTCTCGGCGAGGCAGGGCCGGCAGAGGCGCGCCCGAGGATACGTCGAGGAGGCCTCATCCCTCTACGACCTCGTGCGGGTGGTCACGCCGCCGCCGGCACTGGCCGAGGCGAAAGATCTCCTCACGGGAAGAGAGGGGGAGATCGGCGAGGGCTTCCGCGCGATCTGCCGCATCGCGGAGGTGATCAACTCCCTGCGGGACACCCGGGCCATCCTCGATCACACCCTCGATCAGGCGATCGACCACCTTCGGGCGGACCGGGGCCTCATTCTCCTGCGGGGGCCGGACGGCGAACTGGTCCCTCGGGCGGCGCGATCTCTCGAGGGGGAGGATCTCCAGGACGTGACCCGCTTCAGCCGGACCCTGTTCCAGGAGGCGGAGCGGAGCGAAGAGCCGCTGGTGGCCGGCAACGTCCTCGCCGATCCCCGATTCCGGGGGGCCGAGAGTGTCGCCACCTACAATATCCTCTCCGCCATCTGCAGCACCATCCGGTCGAAGGGGATGCCGCTCGGCCTTCTCTATCTGGACAGCAGCCGGTCGGCGAACATTTTCTCCGCGAACGACCTCTCCTTCCTGAGAGGGCTGACCGATCTGGCGGGAATCGCCATCGAGAACGCGCGCCTTCTCGATCGATACGAGCGGGAGAACACCCTCCTGCTGGAAGAAGTGGGGAGACGGGACGAAGTGCAGGAAATCGTCGCGGAAAGCAACGCGATGAGAATGGTCCTTCGAAAACTCCGCGTCGTGGCCAAGAGCGACATCGCCGTGCTGCTCCTCGGTGAGACGGGAGTGGGGAAAGGGATGGGAGCCGGCTTTCTCCACCGGGAGGGTCCACGCGGAGCCGAACCGTTCCTTCGATTGAACTGCTCCGCCCTCGCTCCGACGCTCGTGGAGGACGAGCTCTTCGGGCACGAGAAGGGGGCCTTCACCGACGCCGGGGAGCGCAAGGCCGGGATTTTCGAGCGGGCCCACCGGGGCACCCTACTCCTTGACGAGATCGGCGACATGCCCCTCCCGGCCCAGGGGAAACTGCTCCGGGTCTTGCAGGAGGGCGAGTTCGAAAGGCTCGGCGGGACGGAGACCCTCCGGGCGAATGTCCGATTGATCGCCGCGACGAATCGGGATTTGGCCGCCCTCGTCGCGGAGGGATTGTTCCGGAACGATCTTTACTACCGACTCAACGGGGTCGCCGTCGAGATCCCGCCTCTCCGGAACCGCCGGGAAGACATCCCGAAACTGGCCGGCCGCTTTCTCGAGGCGCACCGTAGGCGGAATCGCAAGGCGATTCGGACGATATCGGGCGCCGCTGAGGCCCTGCTCCTCTCGTACTCATGGCCCGGAAACGTCCGGGAATTGGACCACGTGATCGAACGGGCCGTCGTCTTCTGCGAGGGGGGCAGCATCGAGCCCGCCCATCTCCCCGAAGAGGTGCGGGGCGCCTTCCCCGGAAGCGGCGTCCCCGAAGGGCCCCCCGAAACGGAAGATCGGGATCTTCTCCGCGACATCTACGCAGTAGAAAGCCAGATCCTTCGGGAGACGCTCACGCGGATGGGCTGGAACAATGTGAAGGCGGCCCGGCACCTGGGCATTCACGAAAGCACGGTGCGGAAGAAGATCAAGAAGTACCGGCTCGATCGATTCCGCCCCCCATTGCCTCCCCCGATGAACTCGTACGATCGTACGAGTGGTTGACAACGTGTCACCCCGGAAGGCATGGAAACCCCTTGAATTCGTACGATCGTACGACCATAGAAGAACTCCCCGCTTTCGCGGATCGAATGTCGGCACATCTTGTTGTCCGATAGTGGGTTGTGCTGTTCGACCTCGGTGAAGATTCGCACGGTTCTTGCTCTCCCTGTAAGAGCCGGCAAGATCTTGTCGGCGGATTAGGAGGCATTCTATGGAACGAAACCGGCAGATCGTGCGGCGAGTCTCTCCCCTCTTCTTCGTCACCGTCGTGGTCCTCTGGCTTCTGACTCTTCCCCTCCAGGAATCGGTCTTCGCTCCCGACGGCAGGGCGACGGGTTTCTTGGGTGTGGCCATCGCCCACGCGGAAACCGGGGACTTATCTTCGTCCCCCCCGCCGTGGCCGGAGCCTGACGACCCGACCCAACCTCATCCATAGAGTACGGCCACGGAGCGGGCGCGGTCCCGGTCCTGGCCTTTTTACGCCCCGGAACGGGAGAACCACGAAGGGAGGAAGAAACCGACGTGAATCGAATGGACTACATCGTCGCGGACGGCGGAGTCCCGGCCGGTCGCACCCCCATGCCCGCGCACCAGGTAGGGCGCTCGGGGGAGGTCATGATGGAACTGTCCCGCGCTCTCCGCTGCCGGGCGAACGTCTTGCTGACCGGGAACGTGTTGGCGGGAGTCCGGTTCTTCCAGAACGCCTATCCGAAGGAAGACCGTATGATCCTCGATGGCCAGCGTCTGAACCGGATGAGCCCGGGTGCCCTCCGGACCGTTCTCCGGGACAAGCCGGCCGTCCTCTTTCTGAGCCACGTTCATCTCCTCGAGAGGTGGGCCCAGCTGTTTCTTCTCGACCTCGTCGAGAAGCAGCCCGATCAAGAGTTCGGGGGACGCCCGGCCATTCGACGCGTGATCAGCTCGACTTCGGAGGATCTTTCGAGACTGGCCCGGGCCGGCACCTTTTCTACCCCCCTGTATCTTCGACTCTCGACCCTGGAAATACACCTTGCCCGAACGGGAAACCACGGCCCGTCCGATCCGTGTTTCCCGGCCGGGCCTCCCTGGCGGATCGTCGGCACTCCCGAAACGTCGGCGGCCGGCCGTGGCCTCGGGGCCGTAAGAGACATCACTCTGCGGTCGATGATCAACGAGCGAGAGGATTCAAATGGACACTGAAGAGGAATGCGGGAAGCCTGTCGGAGCGGAGAACGGACCATCTTCGCCGGAGGACCGCCCGGACATGGTCGACGGTTCGAACCGCCAGTTCGAGGCGGCGAACGGTGCCCGGCGACGATCCTCGTTGAAGGGCGTCCGGATCCTGGTCGTCGACGACAACCGTCTGAGCCGATGCATGACCAGTCACGTCCTCGAATCCCACGGCTGCGTGACGCGGGGCGTAATGAACGGGGCCGAGGCCCTTCTCGTCCTGCAATACCAGCCATATGAAGTCGTCATCATGGACCTGGAGATGCCACGCCTCGACGGGCCCGGTGCGACGCGGGCGATCCGGAACCCGGACTCCCGGGTGCTCAACCCCCGGGTGCCGATTATCGGCCTCACGAATGTGCCCGAGAAGGAGGGAAAGGAACGGTGCCTGGCGGCCGGCATGGACGACTATCTTACCAAGCCGGTCGATCCGTGCGTGATCTACAACGCCATAATGAAACAGATCCTGAAGAGGGAGGTGGGTGGCTAGAATCGGTTTCACAACCTCCTTCGTCGCGAGATCGCGCGAAAGGTCCGGCGGCAAGGATCAAGGGGGAAAACGCCCGGAAGTGGCCTAAGAAGGCCATTGAGGACGTTTTTACCCGAGTACGCAGCCGCCGGGCCTTGCAGCCGATCGCAGTAGAATGGAGGTTGTGAAACCGGTTCTAGCCTCAGCCTTAATCCGACAGGGAATCCCGGTGCACATCGCTGACGCCCGCGCGATTTTTTTGCCGGATTAACCTTGATCTTTCATGGTCATAGGTAAAAAGGAGACAAGGTGAAGCTTGTTCTTCTGGTATTTCTTTTTGCGGGTGAAGTAGCGGCGCAAACAGTGACGGTAGAAACGAATCTCGAAGGAAAATGGGCCTGCTTCGGCATGTTCGACGAGTCGTACATCGAAGAACGATGCAAGCGTTTTGGTCCCGACAGAAATCACGGGAACCAACTAATGAGGTTCAGTTACGTACTTGCCGCTCATGTTATGTACCCACTGGTAAACGACCACGTGGTTTTACGATTCGCCGTCGAAGGTGATGTCATTGAGATACCTGCAGGTGAGTGGTATGTCGAGTGGCAGGGCGAAAAGTGGAAAGTCGATTCTTTGTTTACCGTTCTCTATGACGCGGATGAGAAAGGATGGCTGACTCCGCAAGTGATCCCGCTGGGAAATAAAGTAAGGATGCTTCGAACCGCGGTCACGGAATGGATTCCGGGAACCGACCCGGTTCAAGCCCTTCGGGGAGCATACTTCGGCCAGGGGAAGGGTCCCTCGTGGCAAATTCATCTGTTCGCACAGGTCCCGATTTTGTCACAAAACGGTATTCCATGGTCGAATAGAGGCGAGCCATTTCGGCTCGTCGTAGAGGGGGGGGTAGGGCTATGAAATTGGTCCTTCTGATGGTACTTCTGGGGTCGTTACTTCTCTTCGTGGAATCAGCGACGGCCGACGAAGACAATGATCCGTGGGACGTGGTGGATGCCTTCTGCGACTGGTGTCCCGCGTGTTGTGACGCCGTGGACTGGTGGGAAGGTGCATGGGGGACGATCATTCAACCTCTTGTTCCACAACCCGTCCTTGATGACGATCCGGCGCATACGTAGTACATATAGCTGTGGAAAGTGAGTGGGGTTCTTCAAAACCCCACTCACTACAACACAAAACCAAGATAGGGTGTTATATGGACTTTGACAAAGTCGTTTGTTTGGATAACCACCGGGAAGATCCCATATGAGAGGCCAAGTCCGTTGCCTCGATTTTATGAAAGATCGAGGTTAAGGCCGGCCGCTCGCCGGTCCCCGTTTCGCTTTTGCCTTCTTTCCTGATACCCTGAGGATCGGATCCGATTCAACAGCGGAGCTTCAGGATGAGCAAGGCAGGGGACAACCACGGGCGGCCCGTGACGATCAATCTCGTCGTCTTTCTCGCCGGGTTTTCGTTTCTCCTCTACGAGGTCGGTTGGAACCGCCTTCTCTCCCTCGTTCTCGGATCGACCGTCACGGCGTCCACGATCGTTCTCGCCTCCTTCATGGCCGGGTTCGGGGGAGGGGCCTGGTTGTGGGGGCGTGCGGTCCACCGGACGGCCCGGCCGGCCCGGCTTCTCGCGCTTCTCCTCGCGGGTACCGGCTTTCTCGGCGCCCTCGCCTCGATTCTCGTCACCGGCGTCCTCCCCGTCCTCTACGGCGCGCTCGCGCCCGGCCTGCCGCCGCCGGCGATCGAGGCGATCGTCTTCCTACTCGCCGCGGCCCTTCTCTTTCTCCCCGCCCTCTTCATGGGCGGAATGTTCCCGGTGGCCAGCGCCATCTCGATCGGTGGCGGCGGTTCGATCCCCGCCGGGCTCGGCCGGCTTTACGCGCTCGAGACCCTCGGGAGCGCCGCGGGGGGTCTCGCGGCGGGCTTTCTCCTGCTCGGAACCCTCGGCCTCCGGAACACCATGGCCCTCGCCGTGGCCGTCGACCTCGCCCTCGGGCTCTTGCTGGCGACCAGGCCGGGGCGGGCGGTTCCGGAGAGCGCCCGGAGCGCGCCGCCCGTGGAGAAGACCGAGGCCGGCCGGGCCCCGGGAATTCGAGAGCCGGGCGGTTCCGTCTCGCGGTCCATTGCGTTCACCGGAACCTTCGCCTGCGGCCTCGCCCTCCTCGCCCTGCAGGTGCTCTGGATGCGGGTGTTTCGCGTCTACCTGACAAACACGAGCTACACCTTCGCCCTCGTCTCCTCCCTCGTGGTCCTCGGGCTCTTCACGGGGAGCGCCTTCTTCCGGTGCCGGGGCCCCGCGATCGAAGACCATCCGGCGTCGATGCTCCGTGTTCTCGTTCTTCTCGGGGCATCCACGGCGGCCGGCCTTCTCCTTCTTGTCGACCTCCCCCGGCTCATCCTCTTCCCCTTCCAGGCCCCCCTCTCCGACCCCATGGTCCGGACCTTCCTGCTTCCCCTGGTAGTCTCCCTGATCGTCGTCTTCCCGCCCGCTCTCTTTTCCGGCTACGCCTTCCCCCTCGCCTGTCGCATGGCGAGCGAAGATCGACGGCGCATCGGCGAAGACGTCGGGCGGGTCCTCACGGTCAACACGATCGGAGCGGTGATCGGCCCGGTCCTCGCGGCTTTCGTCTTGTTGCCCCTGCTCGGCGCCGCCCGATCGGTGCTCGCGGTTCTCCTGCTCTTGACGGTCGCCGCGGTTTTCATCCTCCGCCTGGGGAACTCCCGGCGCTCGCCGGTACTCCGGGCCGCGGGCTACGGCGTCGCCACCCTCCTCGTGGCTCTCATTCTCTTCCTGCCGCCCGTAAGGATTCTTCCCCCCTCGTTCAGCCGTTTCGGGTATGAGGTCCTCTTCTACCGGGAGTCGGTGGAGGGGACGCTCTCGGTCGGGCGTGAGCGGGGACGGGGGGGGACGAAACAGACCTACGTCAACAACAGCGCCGTGATCGGCTCGAGCTACGACGCCGTCAAGGTGGTGAAGATGGTGGGGCACCTTCCCTTCTTTCTCGGCCTCGAGTGCCGGGACGCGCTCGTCATCGGGTTCGGCATCGGCGTGACGACATCCGCCATCGCCTCCCATCCGGAGGTGGAGTCGATCGAGTGCGTCGAGCTCGTTCCCGGCCTCCTCGACGCGGCCTTCCACTACCGGGACCTGAACCGGGGCGTCGAGGACGACCCGAGGCTGGCGCTGATCCCGGGCGACGGCAGGCACTATCTCAGGCGGACGGAGAAGACCTACGACCTGATCTCGTGCGATCCGACCCACCCGATCCTCGGCTCGGGGAATCTCTACACGAAAGAGTACTTCGCCCTATGCAAGGCACGGCTGAACCCCGGGGGGATGGTCTCCCAGTATCTCCCGCTCCACAAACTGCGCACCGAGGACTTTCTCGGCCTCATCGCCACCTTCCGGTCCGAATTCCCGAACTGCGCGGTCTGGCTCGGCCACTACCACGCGGTGCTTCTCGGGTCCCGGGGGCCGGTTTCGATCCCCTTTGACGAGTGGTCCGCGAACGTCTCCGCCGTCGGCCCTGACCCGCACTTCTACGCCGACCCCTACCACCTGGCGGCGACCCTCATGCTCGACGGCGAGACGATCCGAGAGCTCGGAACCGGGAGCGGCATCAATTCGGACGACCGCTCCTACACCGAGTTCTTCGACGCGGCCTGCCTGAACGAGGAGAACATCGGCCGGAACTTGTCGTTCCTCATGGAGAACCGCGGCGATGTGGACCGGGTCTTCCGGGATATCGGCGACCCGGAGAGGATGGCGAGGTTCGTTCGCGGGAACCGGCTGCTGACGGAGAGCCTCCGTCACCGGCTCGCCGGCGACCACCCGCGCGGCCTCGAGGCGCTCCGCGAAGCGTGCCTGGCCAACCCCGAGGATCGGGAGTTCCCCTTCCTGATCGAGCTGTACTACTGACTTGAGGCCGCGGGGTATTCCGCCGGAAGCCCCGGCGCGCCGCGGCAACCCTTTATTTCACGGGAGATGCGGGCGCGGATCGCCCCAGGGGGCCGATTTCCCCCGAAATCGGCCTCCTCGTGGTATACTGAAGAAGCTTCCCCCCCTCGAGTCCGATTGTCGTCCTTCGACAAGGAGGCGGTCCATTGGCGCTTCGAATGGTGTTGGCGCTTGCCACATTGTTGTCGGTCGGGGCTCCTGTGCTCGCGGTGCAGCGGATGGTGACGGTCGAGGACTTCACCAACGTCGACTGAGCGGGCTGCAATGCGATCAAAGACAGCATGAATGCGATCTTTGAGTCGTACGCGGGGCAGGTTGCTCCGATCCGCATCCACGTCTACTGGCCGAGTCCCTTGGATCCCATGTTCCTGTGGAATCCGGTGGACGCCATGAACCGCCGCAACTTCTACGGCGTGAACTACGTTCCCACCCTCCGTTTCGACGGCAGGAATCTGAAGGACCTGTACGACTTTCCCGACGAGGACGCGTTCTACGAGTACTTCCGGAGCACCGTCGACAGTCTTCTCGCCGTCCCGAGCCCGCTCCGGATCGAGGCGGACCAGTACAGGACCGACGATTCGGTCTTCGTGAGCTTCGACGTGATCGTGGAAGAGACGATGTCCGGCGGCCAGCAGATTTATCTCGTGGCGACCGAATCGGTCGTCGAGGTTCGGGAAGGCACGTTCCACTACCCGATGCGGGACTTCGTGATCACCACCGACGAGATGTATCTCCGCCTTGGCGATTCCCTCCACTTCGACTGGTCCTACGCCATTCCCGATTCGGCCGTCGATCCCGACGGGCTGGTGAACCACGTTTTCGTGCAGCAGACGAGCAACAAGAGGATTCGCCAGGGGTGGAGCGCGCCGCTCAGGGCGAACGACGTGAGTGTCGACGAAGGGGCGGTCCCGCTCCGTCTCGTTCTCGGTCCGAACGCGCCCAACCCGTTCAACCCGTCGACGACGATCCGCTACGTTCTTCCGGAACCGGGCGACGTTTCCCTGTCCGTTCACGGCGTCTCGGGCCGGCTGATCGCGACCCTCGCCCGTGGGCGAATGCCCGCGGGGGAACACTCCGTGACGTGGGACGGACGGGATCGCTCGGGCGCCGAAGTCCCGTCGGGCGTCTACTTCACGCGCCTCGAGAAGGGCGCCGAGGCGATCAGCCGGAAGATCACGCTGATCCGCTGAGGGCGGAACCACGACACGGAAACGACGAAGGGCGCCCCATGCGCAGGGCCTCCTCCGCCTTGGCGCCGGTCGATGTGAAGGCGGTCACCTCGCAGCCCCACTCGGAGAGGAACTGCAGCGCGAAGTGCCCGAGTCCGCCGATGCCGGTCACGCCGACCCGGTCGGTCGGCTTGACGCCGGACTTGACGACCGGGTTGAACACGGTGATGCCGCGTTGTCCGGTCGGGTTTCCCCCTCATGACGGTTGCCTGTGGTTAAACGATCTCCGCCCCCCTGTCCCTTTCCAATCCTCTCCGCACGGGCTACATTGATGGAGGATGGTTCTTCATCTCCTGTCCGAGGAGGCTCCCGATGGCCTGCGCCAACATTCGATTCGAGGTCACGTCAGAGCGCCCCGAGGGATTCTACGTCTGTTACGAGGAGGGGAAGGGGGGGGGCGGGGCCTACGAGCCTCCCCTCGCGGATTTGCGCGAGTGGTGCCTCACTACGGAGGGAAATCCAGGCTGTCCCCGGCGCCTGAGATCGGACGCGGAAAGTATGCGCTGGACGGGGTATTGGATTCCGCCGTTCGTCTGAGCTCGTCCCGCCCCTTACGGGAACGCGCATTCGCCCCGCGAGATGGACGTGAATCCGGACCGACGACTTGGGGAGGTTCCCATGGCATGTCCCTACGTTCGATCGATGAGCACGGGCGGAAGCGACGTCGAAATCTATCTTTGCGACCCGCCCGGCCGGCACGGCGTTCGCCCGCTGAACGCCTTCGAACTCTACGATCGATGCCTGACCGACGGGGGATTCGAGACCTGTCCCGGCTATCACGCCGCCGTATCGGCGGATGATGAGTGGAATCCCTTCCGGAGTTAACCTTAATCCGGCAAGAAATCCGGGTGCAAATCGCTGACGCCCGCGCAATGGGACGCCACCTGCCGCAGTAGACTCGATGGTCGTCTCCGGAGAGGATCCCGGGCCGTCGATTCGGCCCGGCTCCCCGCTCCCGAGGCGGCAGGCGCCCCCCTTCTCCAAGAGAGTCTGGGAGACCGGCCTTGGGTCCCTGGATCATGATTCTTGCCTCCCTGCCCGCTCCGGGCGGGTCGCGGACACGAACGGCGAGTGCCGGGTTGCAGACAGCAACGACTTGAAAACAAACAAGTTAATCGGTAGTTGGCGGATCTTCCTCCCGCCGGGGGAGAGGGGGCGATCCCTGGTCTTCTGCTATCGGGGCGCCCCGCACCGGCCTCCCGCGACTCGAGAGAACTCGAAGCCGTCGAGATTTGCCGGCAACGGCAACCCCCGCCGAACAGGACTCACGGGTAGGGCGGTGGCCCCCATCAGGTCTTTCCGCTTGACTGGAGAAGGATTTTGACGATAATTAGGGCATAGCGATGGATACCTCCTGCCGAATCGACTCGCCGCTTACGCCCCCGTTGATTCGAACCATGGTGCCGGAGTGATGATTCGAAGCTATGTCCGAAACCGGTTTATCGCGCAGAGAGCGGAAGTCCCGGTCCGGACCGAGGGCCGACGGCATGGCGCCGGCTCGGCTCAGCCTGTAGATCTTGGGGCGGAATGGAATTGGAGTCGGAAATGAAGATGTATGTCGGAAACCTCCCTTTCAGCGCCACGGAAGCCGAATTGCGCGCCATGTTCGAGCAGCACGGCAGCGTCGATTCGGTCAACCTGATCACCGACCGTGACACCGGTCGGCCCCGAGGGTTCGGCTTCGTGGAGATGAGCAGCGGCGCCGAGGCCGCGATGAGCGCCCTCAACGGCGTCGAGATGGGTGGACGGAACCTGACGGTCAGCGAAGCCAAGAAGCGCGAGGAAGGCGGCGGCGGCGGCGGCGGTCGCAAGCGCTGGTAGAGAATCGACTCGCCGGAAGGCTTGATCGATAATCGTAAAAGTGCCCGGGTGCCCATGGCGCCCGGGCACTTCTCCGTTTTGCCGGCACCGACAGCCCGTCCGACGCGCCCCACCGCTTCGCCATTTCCGTGACCACGCAAGGACTTCCGCCGGGGCCATCGACAGGGACGTCCGGCGGGGGCGATCAGTCGCTTCTCTCCGGTGAAAGCTCGGCCGCTCGGGAGAGAGCCCGCCCGGCTCCTCTTGCGTCCCCCTTTTCCAGGAGGAGCTTTCCGAGCACGGTCCACGCTTCCGCGTTCTTCTTCTCGGACCGGAGTCCCTTCTTGAGCTCGCGGATCGCTTCCTCGTTTCTACCGAGCTTCGCGAGGATGACGCCGTGATTGACCCGCAGCTCCTCCCTCCAAGGCTCGACGGAGACCGCTTCACTCAGCAATCGCTCGGCCCCTTCCCAATCGCCCTTCCATCCAAGCACGATCGAAAGAACGAGCCGGGGGAGAACCGCATGGAGCGCTTCGTCCACCGCCCGGCGCAGCTCCCTCTCGGCGGTCCCGGGATCGACGGTCCGCCGGATGGCGTCCGGAGAAACCACGGGGTACATTTGCGAGTAGAAGGGAAGCCCCCTCCGCTCCGCCTCCCCCCGGGAAACGAGCAGGATCGAGAGGTCGTCCCACCAGACGAGGACCATCTCCTTCCCCGACGGCAGTTTCGGCCGGTACCAGTAGTAGTCGATGAGGCAGTGACCGATGCCGTACCTTTCGATGATCTCCGGCCAGGAGTGGGTCCTGATGAACTCCAGGGTCTTCTCGTGGATCTGGCTTCTTCCGTCGGTGAAGACCTTTCTCTCTCCCCCGAACCGCCAGATCAGATAGCCGCCGTACATGTTCGAATTGAAGAGATGGCCGCCCGGATCGATGCGCTCGAGCGCGTCCGCCGCGGCGACCGGCGCCATCTGGCCGTTGATGCCGACGCCGAAAGAGTAGTAGTCGTTCGATCGCCCGGGACGGAGAGCGAAGGCGGTCCAGAGGGCGAACGCGGCGGCGGCGATCCCGAGAACGGCCCGCGCCCCCCGGAGGCGGCTCTCGATCCGAAACGACCCCACGGCCTCGGCGACGATCGGGATCGATAGAATCAGGAATACGGGGAAGAGCCTCACCGTGCGGAAGGCGGCGTAGGCGAGCGGAAGGAGGACCAGGAGGGCCGACGGATTCCGTCTCCACACCCGCAGGAGAGCCGCACAGGCGAACACCATGTAGACGAGGCGGTGCCTGTCTTTCGCCCATTCGAGCGGACGGAGCTCCGCGATCGAGAGCTTTTCGTAATCCGCCATATGCCCGAGGGCGAAGGGGATGTACTTCACGTGATTCGGATTGAACAGCGTGGCCGCGAACGAAAGCAGCGTCCACCGGAGCAGGGCCTTCCTCTGCCGCCCGTCCAGGGCGGCCGAGCCCGGAAGAAACCGAGCCGCGAGGACCTCTCCGAGCCATGTCGCCCCGAGAACCAGAAGGCCGAAGATGGCCCCGGAGTGGAACTGGATCCAGAACAGGAACAGGAGCGGCATCAGGCGGAGCCTGCGGGCGTTTCCGTCCCGGAGTTCCCGCAGAAAGTAGACGATCGCCCCGAGGCCCGCGTAGGTGACGAGGTCCGGCCGGAGGATAAAGCGGAACCGGGCCAGGTGGAGTCCCACGAGAAGGAGAAGGAGCGTGACGGCGAGACTCGATCCCTCCCGCCGGAGGAGGCGGCCCAGTCCCACGAAGAGGCCGGTGAGCAGAAGCGCCTTGGTTACGATCGGGCCCGCGGGGCCGAAGAACCTGTAAAGGAGCAATGCCGTGATCTCGAAGGCCCATTGCGTGGGAGGGTAGCTCGCTCCGTCCGTCGTGTACGAGAAGGGATCGCTGAAGTGGAGGGTGTGATGCTCCAGCATGTACCGGCCGTTCGCCAGATGCCACCAGAAGTCGGGCGCGTTGATTCGGAAGAAGGCCGAGCAGAAGACGAGAAGCGCGAGGACCGCCATGGCGGCGGCCCCCCAGAAGGAACGATGGGAGGTGTCGTCCATCGGTGAATCCGGGACTCCATGGCCCTGTCATTGCGAAAAGTCCCCGGCCGGAGGCACCCCGCACCCCCTCATTTCCGTCATCCGGACGGAATCCGCCCGGAAACCCGTTTCCGCCCGCCGGTTCCCCTCGATTCGGTCGTGATTCGACGCCGCCATCATGATATCACACCATCGAGACGCCGCCGCCGCCGCATCCTCCTCTCGGGGGGTTCGGGAATCACGCGCGTTTTCGTGAACGATGGGCTATCCTGGAGGCGGAGCGGCCCCTCTCGAGTGGACGCCCCCCCCGATGGCACATCGACCCGAGGGTTGATCCGTTGCAAGGAACGTTTCCGCCGCCGATTCTCGGCGATCTTCAGATGACACTCCGGTTGCTCCTCCGACTCCCCGCCTTTCTTCGCGATCCTCTCACCCTTCCCGAGGCCCGCACGATCCTGCGTCACCGACTCGAGCGCAGGGAAGCCGACTTTCTCGATCTGGCGCGGCGTGCCATCTACGAGAACCGCGCGAGCCCGTACCGTTCGCTTCTCGAGCTCGCCCGGTGCGAGTACGGCGACCTGGAGCGCCTCGTCCGGTGCGAGGGCGTGGAAGGCGCGCTCCGCGGGCTCTTCCGGGAGGGTGTGTACCTGACGGTGGACGAGTTCAAGGGTCGCCGGCCGGTCGTCCGGGGCGGCACCGTGATCGTCGCCGATCCCGCACGACTCCGAAACCCTCTCTCGACTCCACACCTTTGGGCCACGACGAGCGGGAGCCGCGGGGCACCGACCCGTATTCAGTTGGACCTGGCTTCGGTCCGGGACCGCGCCGTGAATATGTGCCTCGCCCTCGACGCCCGAGGCGGAGCGCGCTGGCGGAACGCCGTGTGGAGCACGCGGGGCGTCGCGCCTCTTCTCTGGTACTCCGGAAGCGGAACGCCCGTGGCGCGGTGGTTTCTGCAGATTGATCCGAAAACACTCGGACCGGGCTCCCCGTTTCTGTGGTGCGCCCGCCTCGTCACCTGGACGAGCCGGCTCGCCGGCGTTTCCCTGCCGGCTCCGGAACACGCGCCCGTCGACGCCCCGATCCGGATCGTTCGCTGGATGGAAGAGACGCTCAGGGAGGGCGAGGTCCCCCATCTATGGGGATCCCCGAGTTCGGTCGTTCGACTCTGTCGGGCGGCGGAGGGGACCGGAGCGAACCTCGCGGGCGCCCGCTTCACGATCACCGGCGAACCCGTTACGGAGGCCCGCCTCGCCGCCGTCCGCCGAATCCACGGCGACGCCGTACCCGATTACGGGAGCGCGGACTCCGGAGGATCCGTCGGTTACGGTTGTCTGTCGCCCGAGGCGCCCGACGAGATCCATTTGTTCGGCGACCTGAACGCCGTGATCCAAGCCGACGCCCCCCCCTTTCCGGGCGGCGCGCTGCTCGTCTCCTCCCTTCGATCGACGGCCCCCTTCGTGTTTCTCAACGTCTCCATGGGCGACCGCGCCACGATTACCGAGCGCCGGTGCGGTTGTCCGCTGGAGATCCTCGGCTGGTCCACGCACCTCCACACGATCCGGAGCTACGAAAAGCTGACCGCCGGCGGCGTGACGTTCGAGGACACGGATGTCATTCGCATCTTGGAGGAGACCTTACCGCGCCGCTTCGGCGGGGGACCGACGGACTACCAGCTCGTCGAGGAGGAGACGGACGATGGCCAACCACGTCTCCGTCTCCTGGTCCACCCGTCGATCGGGCCCGTCGACGCGACCGCGGTGGCCGATGCCTTCCTGGACGCGATCGGAGCCGGATCGGGGACCGGGAGGGACATGGCCCGCCAGTGGAGGAAGGCCGGCTATCTCAGCGTGGAGCGGGAAGCACCCCGCCCCGCGGCCTCGGGGAAGATCCTGCACCTGATCGCAGGGTCGTCCGCCCACTCGCGAGATCCCCGCGCGCCGGATTAACCTTGATCTTTCATAAAATCTCGGCTCAAAACGCTGATGCTCGCATGATCGCACGCCATCTGCGACAGGGCGCGGCCCGTCACTTCGTCTCCCCCGTCCGGGACTCACCCCTCGGAGTTCAATTGAATGCAGAGGAAGATGCCGGCCCCCTCGAGCGGTTCCATGCGGTGCCTTGTGCCGGCCGAAATGAACACCGAGCAGGGTCCGTCGATCCGGTGGATCACTCCGTCGATCTCGTATCGGTACCGCAGGCCCTCGGCGCCCGGCAGCAGGATATTGAGTTCGTCGAACTCGTGCTCCTGGGGCTCGGTGAAACGCCACTCACCCCCGGGCTCATATCGGCCCGAAACGACATGCGCCGCGATATGAAAGGTGGTCCCCGGGATCGAGGATCTTGTCAGGAGGAGATATCTCTCTATCCCTTCGATCTTCGTGTGGCCCGGGATCATGCCGATCGGCTCGATGACGCCCGGGAATACCTCGAATCCCATGTGACGCGATCCTCCGCATGCCGCCGGCCGTCGGCGCTCCGCGCGGGGCGCGAACGGAAGGCGCGAATTCACCGAAGCTCCTCCGGAAGTCGGAGCGCCGTCTCGGCCGGCCGCACTGACATCGACCTCAGGACGAGGCAAGTGATGGACGGCGGCCGCTTCGCTACTCCCCGCCGGTCTCCCGGAGATAATCCTCGATCTGCTCCTCCGAGAGGGGGTTGATCCACGGATAGGTGGAGATCCGCACGCCCGCGCCCTTGTGGGCGACCAGCGTGATCCGATCCGGCGGCTTCAAAGGTTCCGGCGGGGCCAGGCACTCGTAGACCGATGTGAAGCCCACATCGCTTAGAACCCGCACGAGAGAGTCCCGAGTGAAGCGGAAGGCGAAGGTGTTGTCGAGGGACCGGAGCACGCGGCCGCGCCTCACTTCGGCGGAATCGCCGTCCTCGTGCTCCCTGACCTTCCGACCCGAGTAGACCCTGCCACCGTACTCGGCCTCTTCATCGCCGAGCGGACTGATGAACGTATCGATGATCACGAACTCGCGACACAGCTCATGCACGTTTTCCAGAACATGGAACACGTCCGGAACATCGAGATGGTAGAGAATCCCGAGAAGGAAGACTACATCGAATTCCTGGTGGCTCTCCTTGCTTACACTCCTGACATCCTCCATCCGGAACTCGATATTCGTGAGGCCGTGCTTCTCGGCGCACTCGATGCCCCGAGACATTCGCTCTGTCCGTGCGTCGATCGCCACGATCCGGGCCCGGCGCAGGGCCGCCTCGATGGCGTAGACCCCCTCACCGCACCCCGCATCCAGAATCCGGAGATCCCCCATGGGTCGCGACGCGAGGTCCGCGGTCACCTGCAGGACGCGCCGGACTTTCACGGCATTCGCGTTCCCGGCCTGCGGGGTGCCGGGGCCGCCTTCCTTCCCTTTCATCGCGAAATGCCGGAGCCATTCCCGGCCAAAGGGAAAGACCCGTTCCGGCTCTTCGGAGTGCATTCCTATCTCCGCTGGTAGAGGCCTCTCGGGACGGGGTCCGCGATGGACGCGATCCGATCGAAAATGGTTTCGCGGCCCGCGATCACGCTCTTTTCCCATTCACGGGCCCTCGTCAGGCCGGCTCTCAGCGATTCTCTCCTCGCCGCCAGCGCCCCGAGGGCCGCGGCCACGTGACGGCTCTCCACCGGTTCACGAACGGCACCGGTCAGGGGGACGGCCAAATCGAGTTCCCGGCACTTCTCCGCCAACGCCGGCTGATCCCAGAAGAACGGATAGGATATCATGGGGACCCGGTGGAAGATCGCCTCATGCGTCGAGTTCAGCCCCTGATGCGTGATGAACAGGTCCGCCTCGGCGAGGATCTTCCATTGATCGACGTAGGTTTCGACCCGCACGTTCGGCTTCGCGAGGGCCGCGACGAGTTCCCGGTCCAGGTCGTATCCCCCCAAACCGATCACGACGCTCGCCTTCGTCATTCCCGCGAAACTATCGGAAAGGGCCTTCAACGCCCGGAGGGCCTCTCTCTCGTAGTATCTCCAAACGACCGTCCCGAATGACGCGTACACCTTGGTCTGATCCTCGTCGGCCCCGCCGAAGCAGGAACCGGCCCCGGCGGATCGCGGTGTTTCCGGTTCGTCCCCCTCAAGGGATCCGAAGAACGCGACCGGCTCGAACGTCCGCCGATCGGCGTCGCCGAGAAACGCGGGGGGCTCGCAATAGAGATTCAGGAACGGACTCAGCATGGAGACGTATGAAAACGGCGACGCGTCGTGCACTCCGTGCCGCTCCCGAAGACGATCGACGGCCGACCGGCAGGCCGGGGAGATCTTCACCCGGGGGTCTCGGCTCAGGAGCGTCAAGAAACGGGCAGGATTGAGATTGTGACCCGCACAAACGTTGACATGGGGGATGCCGAGAAGATCGCCGATGACGGGCCCGACCACCGCGAAGGTGTCGTAGATGATCAGAGAAGGGCGGAGTTCCATGACGTCCTTCCGGACGTCCTCGAGGAACCGCCCCGCGAAACTGACATAGCGGCAGGCGATCGGCATGGACTCGGAATCCGCCTCCTCCAGGGGATACTTGGAGAAGAGGTCCATGAAGACGCCGCCCGCCCGCCGAGTACGACTCTCGAAGCTGCGATGGGTGAGCACATACGCGGTGAAGCCTCTCTCGGACACGCCAGAAATCAGGGGGACGAGCCTCTGGAAGTGTCCCCGCTCCGGCATGCAAAAGAAGACGACGCTTGGCGTTTTCATCTCCGATGGTCCGTCCTGAGCGGATGGGGGACCATGAGTTCATGATCCCGAGTCGCGGTCATGGAGTCGACCGCCTCGTGGTGTCTCGGTATCGTGAGCCGCCGGAGATCCCGGCGGCGGAATAAGGCCGGGCCCCGCAGTCAAGTCACAGTACCGTTTCGGCACACGCGGCGCAAGGCGTTCCTCCAGGAGCGTCGGTTCGCCCCGGCGCCTCCGCCGATGTTGCAGGTATCGCAATTGGAACAAGTTAGGGCGCCAACCCGAGTGAAATCCCGGACTTTTCGCCCTACCATCCGACGGGGAGCTCCCCCGGCGGCGGGAGGCCGGGGCCGGCCGCGCTCCCTCGGTGCCGTCTCCTCTTGACAGTTCCGGGGGTCGGGGATTTCATGAGAGGGAAGCTCGGACCGAAACGGGGACCGGAACCAGGGGAAGCCCGAAAAGCCCTCGAGGAATATCGAAAGGAAGGATTATGCGTTGGAGACGGATTTGCGTCATGCTGCCCGCCGGGATCGCGCTGGCTCTGGCCGTCGCTTGGGCCGGCGGCGAGATGCTGAGCGTGCAGGTCAAGAGCGGCCAACTCCGGTCGACTCCGTCTTTTCTCGGAGCCGTTACGGCCACCCTCGGCTACGGGGATCGCGTCACCCTCGTCCAGAAGCAGGATCCATGGCTTCAGGTGCGCGACGCCGCGGGTCGGACCGGCTGGATCCATCAGTCGGCATTGACGAAGAAGCGCATCGTGATGAGCGCGGGTGAAGGGGACGCGCAAAAGTCCGTCTCGGGGGAGGAACTGGCGCTCGCCGGCAAGGGATTCAACTCGGACGTGGAAGCGGAGTTCAAGGCCCAGAACGCGAACATCGACTTCACCTGGGTCGACCGGATGGAGACGATCAACGTGACGCCCGAGCAATCGGCCCTTTTCCTCGCCGAGGGAAAAGTGGAACCGGCGGGGGGAGGCGCGCGATGAAGAACCGAAAACGCCCCTCGCGATCCCTCGCCCGGATTCCGGTCCTCTTGTCGATCACTCTTTCTGTCGTCGCCGCCATCGGCCCGGCATGTTCGACGGTGGCCAAGGTCGGCACGTCCATCGCCCAAGAGAAAGGCTATATCGACGAGAAGCAGGCCGGATCGATCAATCGGAGCGCGGAAGCGGTGGAAAAGACCTATCAGGACATCACGCCGGAACAGGAGTATTACATCGGACGCTCCGTCGCGGCGACGGTCCTCAGCACCTACCGCCCCTACGACGACCAGGCCGCGAACGCGTACGTCAACCTCCTCGGGCAGACCATCGCCCGGGCCTCGGATCGTCCGGACACCTACGGGGGTTATCACTTCCTGATTCTCGATACGGAAGAGATCAACGCCTTCGCGGCGCCCGGCGGCTTCATCATGATCTCCCGCGGGATGATCCGGTGCTGCCGGAGCGAGGACGAACTGGCCGCCGTTCTCGCCCACGAGATCGGGCACGTCGCGAACAGGGACGGGCTCCGGGCCATCAAGAAGAGCCGGATGACATCGGCCCTCACGATCCTCGCCGTCGAGGGGGCTTCGAACCTGGGGGGAGAACAACTGGCGAAGCTCACCGAGGAGTTCGAGGGGAGCATCACGGACATCACCTCCACGCTGATGAACAGCGGCTATTCCCGGAGCCTGGAAAAGCAGGCGGACGGATCCGCCGTCGCCGTGCTGGGGCGGGTCGGTTACGATCCGCGGGCGCTGGGGGCCATGCTCGGAGAAATGAAGAAGCGCCTGAAGCCGGGCGGGTTGGATTTCGCCAAGACCCATCCCGACCCGGCCGACCGAATCCGGGACCTGGAGGGGAGCGAGGCCGGCCCTCCTCCTCCTCCGGAGCCCCCTTCCCGGCGAGAGCGGTTCTCGAAAGCCTTGGAGAGTGCCTAGCCTGGATTATGCACAAATCTCCTACTGCGATCTCGGATCGCCGCCTGCGAAGCCTCCTTTCCGTCGCCGCCTCCTCGACGTAGTGCATGACTACGCCTCCGGTGGCGGCTCGTCCAAGTCGGCTTCTCGTCAGGCG
>JBDROZ010000068.1:0-10529 GCA_043809585.1 Candidatus Eiseniibacteriota bacterium | reverse complement strand
GCCGCCTGCGAAGCCTCCTTTCCGTCGCCGCCTCCTCGACGTAGTGCATGACTACGCCTCCGGTGGCGGCTCGTCCAAGTCGGCTTCTCGTCAGGCGATCCGAGCCCTCGTGACGGAGATTCATGCATAATCCAGGCTAGCGCCCCTGAATCTTCAGGAAGAGTTCGGCGACTTTCGGGTCGAACGCCGTGCCGACCCGCTGCCCGATCATGGCGATCGTGCGGTCGTGGCTGTAGGCCGGCCGGTAGGGGCGCTCGGACGTGAGGGCGTCATAAAAGTCGGGCACCGCCACGACGCGGGCCCCGAGGGGGATCGCCTCCCCTTCGAGCCGGTCGGGATACCCGGACCCGTCCCAGCGCTCGTGGTGGTGTTTGATGATCGGCACGGCGTCCGTGAGGTAGTCGACCGCCTCCACGATGCGCGCCCCGATCAGCGGGTGCTTCTTCACCACGTCGTACTCGTCCGGGTTCAGCTTCCCCCGTTTGTTCAGAACCGGCCCGAGGATGCCGATCTTGCCGAGATCGTGGAGGGTCGCGCCGTACTGGAAAGTCTCGACCTCGTCCGCCGGAAGCCCGAGCTGCTCCGCGAGGACCGTCACGTGCTGGGTGACCCGGAGGGAGTGGTAGGACGTCTCCGAGTCCTTCGCCTCCAGGGAGCGGATCAGGGCCTGCACGGTGACCATCACGTTCTGCTTCCCCTCCATGATGAGGAGGGAGTTGTCGATCGCCAGGGCCGTCGACTGGGCGAGAACGAGACCGAGTTCCTTTTCCCGGCGGTCGAGGGTGCGGGGGCGGCCGTAGAAGAAGGTGAGGACGCCGAGGGGCTTCGCCCGGTCCCCGAGGGGGAAGCAGGCCACCGACTCGTAGCGACTCTTCCGGACCGGCTCCGGGTAGTGGTGGAACCGGTCGTCGGCGATGAGCGGGATGGAGAGGGCCGTTCCGGTGCGGATCGCCTCGTGGCCGGCGGTGCCCCGGCCCGCCATGGTGTCCTTCAGGGTGGTTCGGCGGCGGAAGCTCCCGTTCACCCTCTCCGCGGCCATCTCGACCTCCCACCCGGAGAGGGCCACCGAGCAGGCGTCCGCGCCGGCCACGCGGGCGAGGGTCTCCACCGCGTCCCAGACCAGCGCCTCCGTCCCCCGGGGGCTACCGGACCGCTCGCCCCTGAGAAACTCGGCCCAGGGGGCGAGATTCTCACCGATGCGGACGTGCCGCTCCGCCGGGGGGGCGGGCGCCGGGGCCACTTCGGTGCGGACCCTTTCGGTATCGTTCAACGTCGGGCGCAAGGAATCGTCTCCCACCCTCTCCGGATCATACGCTCAGGAAGCTGCCGATCTTTTCGATCAGCTTGGTTGGGCTGAAGGGCTTCACGATGTAGTCGTCCGCGCCGACCTCCATGCCCATCTGGCGATCCACCTCGCGCCCCTTGGCGGTCAGGAGAATCACCGGAATCTGGCTCGTTTCGGGATCGGCCTTCAGCCGCCGGCACGCTTCGAAGCCGTCCACTTTGGGCATCATGATGTCGAGCACCACGAGGTCAGGCTTCTCCACCCGGGCGCGGTCGATCGCTTCCTCGCCGTCCGCGGCGGTGATCACCTCGTATCCTTCGGCCCCCAAACTGAAGTCGAGGATATGAAGGATGTACACTTCGTCGTCGACTACCAGAATCTTCTTCGCCAACGTTCACACCTCCTCCCGGTCAGGGAGTCACGCCCCGATGCCGTCTCCCACGCTGTGTTTCTCCAGGGCGCCGTGAATCCGCTCCAGGAGATGCTTTTCGTCATATCCCTTGATGCACCGGCCCCGACGACCACCGCCCGAAACGGGGGGAGCGTGGAAGGCGATGATCGGTATGTTTTCGGTCCTGGGGTCCCTCTTTAAGATCCGGGCCGCGGCGTAGCCGTCGAGGAGGGGCATCATCACATCCATGAGGATGACATCCGGTCTCGCCTGAAGGGCGATCGCGACCGCTTCGTCTCCGGTCCGGGCGGAGAGCGCCGTGAATCCGTGCCGGCTGAGGACCTCGACGAGGGCGCCGAGCATTCCCCGCTCGTCCTCCGCGACCAGCACGACCGGCTTCCCGTTCTCAGGGGTTCTCGATTTCGCCACCGCGAATCTCCCCGTCGGCCCCCTCCACCACGAGGGGCGTGGCCGACGATTCGCCCCGCCGCCGGTCGCGGACGAGGACACTGCCGTCGATCGCCTTGCCGTACCTCTTCACCTCCGACGCGAGGTCGCCCACCTGAGCCACGTGGTCGATGCGGCGCCCTTCGTTGGTCACCATCGCCAACGTGACGGAGAGAATGGGATGCCGGGTCACCTCCCCGGTCCGTCCCTCGACCTCCAAGAAGCCCCGCGCGAGGTCCTCGGGCCGTACGAGACGGGAGAGGCTCGCCGTGAACTGGGCGATCACGCGGCGCGCGACCGGCTCCGCCGTTTCCGGGGAGGCGAGGATGAGAAAATCGTCGCCGCCGATGTGGCCGATGAACTCGCTCCCGTTCCCCTCCTCCTCGCACGCGGCGACGAGAATGCGGGCGAGCTCTTTGATCGCCTCGTCCCCTTCGTTGTATCCGTAGTAATCGTTGTACGCCTTGAAGTGATCGAGATCGACGTACACCACCGCGAAGGGAACGTCCATCTCGATCCGACGGTCCAGCGCCTCCTCGATCGAGACGTTGCCCGGAAGCCCCGTCAGCGGATTGGCCGAACGCTGCCGCTTGCTCCAGTTGAGGACGGTGCGAATCCTCGCGATCAGCTCCGTCACGGCGAAGGGCTTCGTGATGTAGTCGTTCGCCCCCGCCTCGAGCCCGGACAGCTTGTCATCCACTTCCTGCCGGGCCGTGAGCATGATGATCGGGATCTGGCTCGTCGCGAAATCGCTTCGCAGGCGGCGCGCCGCGTCGCAGCCGTCCATCTCCGGCATCATCACGTCCAGAAGAATCAAGTCGGGCCGCCAGCTCTTGGCGAGCTCGATCCCCTCCCGGCCGTTCTTCGCGAGGAGAACCTCGAATCCCCCTTTGTTGAGATGGAGAGAAATGACCCGCCGGATCATCTCTTCGTCGTCCACCACCAAGATGCGCTCGAGCGCCGGCTTTTCCACCGCCCGGTCCTTTCGTCGATACCCGCTCCCGGCCACCTCCCGGGGCCTGTTCATTTCGCCCCGGGTCTGTTCTTCTTCTGCGCAAATACGGCAAAGAGCGTGCCACGCCGGAGTTGCGGAGACGCGGAGAGGAGAAAGGCCGTAACAAGTTGATTTTAGGCAGATTGAAAACCGGCGATTTCCGGGGGCCGGGGCGGCTCCCCCCGGGGGAAGGGCCGCTTCCCTCGCGGATTGCGAGAGAAGGACGCACTTTGCGGCGGGTCCGGAGCTCTCAGGACCGGCGGCGGAAGGGGAGGGGGATGTCGGCGCTCGCCCCCTGGTCGGGAGGGGCGATTCTACCCCGCCGGAGGGCGGCTTCGCCGGCGGCGGCCACCATGGCGGCATTGTCCGTGCAGAGGGTCACCGGCGCGAGGAGGAGTTCCGCGCCCCGGCGTCCGGCCATTTCCGCGAAAGCTTCACGGAGACGGGAGTTGGCCGCGACGCCGCCGCAAAGACCGACCGCCCGGGCCCCGGTTCTCTCGAGGGCCTTGCCGGTGTTTTCCACCAGGGGACCGACCACCGCCTCTTGGAACCCGGCGAGAAGGTCGGGGAGGTTCTTGTCGTCCATCAACGAGGGGTCGTCCCGGAGGGCGTATCGGACCGCCGTCTTCACGCCGCTGAAGCCGAAGTCGAGGCTCCCCCTCTCCAGTTTCGCCCGGGGGAAGGAGAACCGGTCCCGCTCGCCCGCGCGGGCGAGCCGGTCGATCGACGGCCCGCCCGGGTAGGGGAGGTCGGTCATCTTCGCCACCTTGTCGAACGCCTCCCCCGCCGCGTCGTCCCGGGTGGCGCCGAGGAGTTCGTACTCCCCTTCGCCCCGGACGTCGACGATCTCCGTGTGCCCGCCAGAGACGATCAGGCCGACGAATTCGAAGGGGCGGTCCGGATGGGCGAGACGGAGGGCGTAGAGGTGCGCCTCGAGATGATGGACGGGGAGAAGGGGAATCCGGAGGGACCACGCAAAAGCACGGGCCGCGGAAAGTCCGACCACCAGGGAGCCGATCAGACCGGGCCCGACCGTGACGGCCACCCCCTCCAGGTCCCGGGCCTCCGCGCCCGCCTCCCGGAGGGCGCTCCGGATCACGGGGCCGATCGTCCGGATGTGCTCCCGGGAGGCGAGCTCCGGCACCACCCCGCCGTACACGCCGTGAATGTCCTGAGAGAGAACGATCTGAGAGAGGATCTCCCGGCCGTCCCGTACGACCGCGGCCGAAGACTCGTCGCAGGATGTTTCCACCCCGAGAAGGAGGGCCACCTAGAGCCCCTTCCGGCGGATCGTGAACACCTTCGGGGACGAATCGACGAGCACCACGAGGTCCGGAAGGTTCTGAACTTCCCCCTCGAGCTCGGGAGAGGGAAGGGCGCCTCCCCCCTTGGAACCGGGCGATGCGAGGTCCACCGTCGGCTGACGCGGGAAGAAGTGGATCAGGTTCCCCTCCACCACCTCCGTGATGTACGGGTGCTCCCCCACGGGGAGCAGGGAGACGTCGAGATAGAGACGGGTTCGGCTCTCCCGGATCTCGGCGAGCACGGCCGCCGGCCCCCGCACCACCACGTCGAGCGAATCGGGCTCCACTTCGATGCGGTAGCTCGGGGCGGTCCGGATCGGCCTCTTCTGGAGGATGCGGTCCTCGATTCGTTCGATGTCGAAGAGGACCTGCACCTCCGGCGGCTCGCTCGTCACCTGATCATGCCCGGTCAGATCCACCATCCGGTCGATCGCCACGTCCTCTCTCGCCCCGGTCAGGTCGACCGTCACCGAGACGACCTCCTCGATCGACTCCACCACCGATTCGGGACCGGCCAGAACCACCTCGGGAGGTTCGACCTGGGGCTCCCCGTACAGCACGAAGCCGTCCGCCGGGAAACCGTCGAACCCGGGCGCCACGGCGACCCGCCGCCGGATCCGGGGTTCGAACTCGAGGGGAATGCGCCGGGGCTCCACGATCTCCACGACCCGGGCCTTCCGGTTCGGCGGGACCAGGATCAGATCGGGGGTCACGGCGAATCGCTGGAGGCCGGGCTTCGCCCGGGAGAGATCGAGGGTCACCGAGAGATAGGTGGGGGCGGTCTGCCAGAACTTCCGGTTGAAGGTCGCCCGGACCCGCACCTCCGCGGGGGCCGTGCCCATTCGCACGAGCGAATCGGGGAGATTGATGTACTGGATCGGAACGTCGGTCTCCACGTCCACCATGCGCTCCGTCTCCGCGTTGAAGCAGACCAGGAGGGCGATGACGAACGCCACGGCCCGAACGCCGACGTTTACGGACACGCGTTTCATGCCGGATCCCCTTCCGCGGGCGCCGCGGACCTCCAGAGATTCACGCCGAACTCCTCGAGAAGCAACCGGAGATTCGCCCCCGGCCGGATCGACGCGAGCGCCCCGTGGGCCGCCCGGAAAAGCCGCCGGGCCCGGGCGAGATCCGCCCCGCCCCCCTCCGCCGACGCCTCCACCGCCCTCTCCCTGGCGACGACCAGGAAGAGAGAGAGGAGGCGGGCCGCCTTCTGGAACTCATTCTCCCCTCCTTCTTCCAGCCCGTCCACCCAAGATTCGAGATCGGGAAAGAAGGCGGCCAGGGAGCCCCCCTCCGCCGACCGGAGGAGCGACTCGGCCTGCTCCCTCTCTTCCCGGAGAAGTTCGAGGTCGAATTCCGCGGCCTGCCCCGGGGCCCCTTCGCCGAGCAGGAGGAGGGCCTCCCACTCGTCGGGGGCGATGTCGACGAAGAATCTCCCCGCCGCCTCCGCCCGTTCCGCGGGGCCCGGCGACCCGATCTTCACCTGCTCGCAGCGGGATCGGATCGTGTCGAGCAGACCCTCCCGGCGGGAGCAGGTGAGAAGGAGGAGCGAGTCGGGGGGCGGTTCCTCGAGAGTCTTGAGGAGCGCGTTTTGCGCCTCCTCGGTCATCCTCTCCGCCTCCTCCACGATCACCACCTTGCGCCGTCTCGCCGCCGGGCGCCGCCCGAGGAAGGGGATCACCGCGGCGCGGCCGGCCGTCGCCGCCGGTTCGTCGGAGCCGGTCATGAAGCCGATCCCGATGCTCGAGAGATACCACTCCACCGAATGGGGGGCGAGAAAAGTCTCCCTGAGGAATGCCTTCGCCCCCTCGCCGACCCCCGATCCGTCGAGGCGTCTCGCAAAGGCGCTCCGGTCGAAGCGGGCGGTCCCCCTCCCCTTCCGGAAGAGGGCGGCGGGATCGAAGCGGAGGGGGACGAGGCGGCGCCCGGCCGCCGCCGGCAGCGGGGAGAGCAGAAAGCCCTCGGCCTGCAATTCCTCGAGGGCCGGCCCGATCCCCTCGGGAAAGTGCCTCTCCAGATCGTCCCGGTGGGCCCAGACCGGATGGTCCACGGGACGGATGATCGAGAGGTCGAGATCCCCCGCCGAGGCGAAGGAGAGGCACGGGCCGCAGCCGCCGCAGGGGATCTCCCCCTCCCCCTCGCAGACGGAGGCCTTCGCGATCCAGAGAGCCGTCTCCTCCGCCCCCACCCCCCGGGGACCGAGAAGAAGCACCCCGTGGGCGAACACGCCTTCCCCGAGACGCTCCCGGACGCTCCGGCGGAGCGCTTCCCTCCCGCCGATCACGGCCGTCTCCCCTTCGACGCCGCCGCCGCGACCGTGGCGTAGAGAACGGTCTCCGGCGAACCGGCCCCCCGTTTCACCGCCCGGTCCGCCCGGGAAAACGCGGCGAGAAGTCCGGCGAGGGCCGCCCCTTCGTACTTCGGCGCCTCTTTCAGATGGAGGAACACGACGTAGGGATTCTGGGTGACCAGATTCGATCTCCCCTTCCCGAACCGGTCCTTCACTTCCCGAGGCAGCCGGTCCCGAAGGTAGGGCGTGAGGGATTCGTAGGCCCGGGACGCCGTCCGGATTCCGCGGTCCTCCCGGAGGAGGATCTTCGCCTGGAGGAGAAATCGTACCTCCCGGGCGAGAAGGGTGAGGATCGCCCCCGCGGACACGCCCTGGCGGAGAAGGTCCTTCAGGTCCGCGAAGGACCGGGAAGGATCATCCCCGGCGACGGCGCGGGTGATCTCGTAGATCAGGGTGTCCCGGGAGCGGCCGACCACCGCCTCCACGTCCTCCGGAGTCACGGACGTTCGGGGGCTGACGAAGAGCCGGAGCTTCCGCAGCTCGTTGCGGGCGGTGAGGAGATTGAGCCCGACGAGGGCCGCGAGGGCGAGGGCGCTCGCCTCGGGAAGATCGACATCGAGGGAGCGGGCCACCTCCCGGATCCGCTTCGGCATGTCCCTCTGCTTCGGCTCGGGGAATTCGAAGGCGGCCCCTCCGGCGGAGCACTTCTTGTACCATCGGTGCCGCTTGTCCGTTTCCCCGTAATGGCGGACCAGCAGGAAAAGATCGGGCTCGTTCTCCACCCGCTCCACGAGGTCGTTCATTTCGTCTTTCGAGCCGGCCCCGTCGACGAAGACGACCCGCCTCTCGGCGAAGAGGGGCATCTGGGCGAGTTCGTCCCCCAAGGCCCCCGCATCGAGCTTCTTCCCGTCCAGGGTGATCCGGTTCGCCCCGCCCCTCTCGACGGCCGCGAGGATCTTGGAGGCCGTCTCGCCGACACCGAGACTCTCCTTGCCGTAGACCACCGCCCGCGGCGGGTCCCACTCCCCCGCGGCGAGCTTCTTGACGTATCCTTCGAGGTTCATGGGTCCCCTCAGGGGATTCGGAGCCGCTGGCCCACTTCGAGCATCGAGTCGGGCCGGAGCCCGTTCCGGTCGAGCAGATCCCTCACGTTCACGCAGTACTTCTCGGCGATGCTCCAGGCGGTTTCGCCCCGCTTGACCACGTGAAAGACCACGGTCTCCTGGCCCGCGCGGGCGTAATAGTTCTCGATCCCCTCGAAGAGGCGGTGGACGAGGCGATCGCGGAAGCCGTCGTCGGCGAGCAGGGCGGCGTCGCTGCGGTTGCTCAAGAAGCCGACTTCGACGAGCACCGCCGGCACCTCGATCGACTTCAGCACGGCGAAGCCGGCCTGTTTCACGTTGCGCACGGCCATCCCCTTCTCCGCCCGGAACGCGTTGTACAGCTCCTCGGCGAGGACCTCGCTCTTTTTCATCCCCTCCTCCGTGAGGTAGTCGAAAAGAATCGAGAGGACCTCGTCCTCCGCGTCCGAAGGAACCCCGCCGACCAGATCGGAGGCGTTCTCCTTGTCCGCGAGCTCCCGGGCCATCTTGTCCGTCGCCCCGCCGAGGGAAAGGAAGAAGATCTCGAACCCGTTCGGGCGGGCCGACCGGGCCGAGTTCGCGTGAAGGCTGATGAAGAGGTCCGCCCCTTCCCGCCGAGCGAAGACCTGCCGGTCCCGGAGTTTCACGAAGTAATCCCCCTTGCGGGTGAGGAGCGCTTCGTAACCGGGCGCCGCATCGGTCAGCCGGGCCAGGCGCCGCGCGAGGTCCAGGGTGAGGTCCTTCTCCCGCAGCTTGAAGAGACCGGCCGCGCCCGGGTCGTCCCCGCCGTGCCCCGGATCGATCACGATGCGCCGGACGCCGTCATCGGCCGCGACCGGCGGCGGGGGGGCCTTCACCTCCCGATAGACGTCGATCACGACCCGGTCGGGCTTGCCCGCGACGGGGGCGAGGGCGAAGACCTGGAAACGGGAGGGCCTCACGAGATCGAGCACGACCTGGGCCGTGCCGTTTCTGAGGACGTTCATCCGGATCGCCCGGACAAGCCCGTCGTCGACGGCGATCTTTCGCGTGTTCGACCGGAACCGGGTCTCCTTGATGTCGACCGCGATCCGATCCGGGCCGCCGAGCACCCGATGGGTGAACGTCGAGGGACCGGAGAGGTCGGCCACGATTCGCGTGTGATCGGGGGCGGTGTAGTACCGGATGCTGGTGAGCGTCCTGGGCGCGGCGTCGGCACCGGCGGCGGTCAAGAGAAGAAGGATGCCGACGAGCCCGCGGAACCGCTTCATGACGAGGCCTTCCTGTCGGTACGGCGTTGGACGAGTCGGACGGGACACTCCGATGACGTTCATCATGGCCCGGCCTCCCGATTCGCGCGTAGTGTGCCAAAGGGGTTCCGGGCTGTCAAGGCAGGGGGCGGAAGTCGGCCGTCCCTGCAGCCGCCCGCAGCAGGAAGGGGTTTTGAAATGAGTTCCGATCAGCGGGAAGCGACGGGACCGATGATGTACTTGAGGGGATCGACGGACCGGCGATCGACGCGAACCTCGTAATGCAGGTGCGGGTTCGTCGACCGCCCGGAGGATCCGACGGCGGCGATCACCTGCCCCCGGACCACTTCCTGGCCCCGCTCGACGAAGATGCGGTGGTTGTGACCGTACCGGGTGACGAGGCCGTTCCCGTGGTCGATTTCCACCGTGTTCCCGAGGGAGGCCTTCCGGCCGGTGAAAACCACCTTGCCGTCGGCCGTCGCCATTACCGGCTCCCCGCGGCGGGCGGAAAGGTCGACGCCGTAGTGCATCGCCCGGCGGCCCGTGAAGGGGTCGCTCCGATACCCGTAGCCGGTGGTTATCCAGCAGTTCGCCACGGGCATGACCGACGGCGTGCGGGCGAGTTCGTCCTTCCGCTCCTCGAGGGTCTCGAGAACCTGGGAGAAGCTCTCCTCGAGCAGGCGGGCCTGACGGGAGAGGGTCGACGCGTCGAGGACGACGCGGTCGAGGGCGAAGGCTTCTTTGGGGCTTTCCTCACGGTAGGCGATCAGGTCCGTGCGCTGGCCGATCACGGGACCGCCGACACCGACCTGGCGCACGTCGTCGTCGATCGGGTCGAGATCGGCGACGGTCCGGATCCGCCCTTCGAAGGCGACGAGCGTCTCCATTTCACCGGACAATCCGTCGAGCCGCCGCTTCACCTGGTCGAGTTCCCCGGCGAGGAGGCCGTTCTCCTCGCTCAGCCGGACGACCTTCCCCTTCGCGCGCGCCAGATCGGCCGTCCGGAGAAGGGCGTTTCCCGTGGCAAGAGTGCCGAGCAGGACCGCGAGGAGGGCGCCGTGAATCAAGCCCACCGGGATCCGGTACGACCGGACGTCCTTGCCCGCATGAGGGACCACCACGATGGTGATGCGCCCGATGACAAAACTCTGCAACCAGGAATGGAACAAGCTCAACCCTCTGACTAGTTGTTGGGGAATCAAAGTCCCGACGAAACTACCCATTGCCCCCCGAGGTGTCAAGGCTTTTTCCGCACCAGGACCTAACCATCGTGGTCAGATATAGTTACGCTGGATCGGATTCGCGGGGACCGGGCAAAGGAGCACCACATGTGGGGTCTTTGCCGGATCGGGTCCCCAAGGGCTAGCCTGGATTATGCATGAATCTCCGTCACGAGGGCTCGGATCGCCTGACGAGAAGCCGACTTGGACGAGCCGCCACCGGAGGCGTAGTCATGCACTACGTCGAGGAGGCGGCGACGGAAAGGAGGCTTCGCAGGCGG
>JBDROZ010000067.1:0-27836 GCA_043809585.1 Candidatus Eiseniibacteriota bacterium | reverse complement strand
CCGCCTGCGAAGCCTCCTTTCCGTCGCCGCCTCCTCGACGTAGTGCATGACTACGCCTCCGGTGGCGGCTCGTCCAAGTCGGCTTCTCGTCAGGCGATCCGAGCCCTCGTGACGGAGATTCATGCATAATCCAGGCTAGACGAGCAGGTCGAGCCTCTTCCCCCGGACCGGGCTCTTGCCCGGCCTCGGCCCGGCGGGGTCTTCCGTGCCGGCCTCCTCCCCGGGGTCTGCCGGCTCCTCTTCCTTCTCGTGCTGCCGGGACCGCTCGTCCACGAGTTCCTCGAACTCCCGCTCCGGTTCTTTCTCGCGGCCCTTCTTACTCGTCCGGCTTACCCGGGAAACGGGGTCCGGCCGCCTGGGCCGCTTGGGCATCTCCACCGAGTCGGGACACACGGCTCACACCTCACGATTCAAGGATCCTTCGGAGATGGGCCCGAAGAACCGTCAAAGCCTTGCCATGGATCTGGGAAATGCGCGATTCCGTGACGCCGAACAATTCCCCGATCTCCTTCATCTTGAGCCCCTCGTAGTAATAGAGCATGAGCACCGTCCGCTCCGTTCGGGGCAAATCGCGGACCCGCGAGGCGAGAATGTCCCGGATCTCCTGGCGTTCGATCACGTCGAGAACCGTGTCCGACTCCCCCCCGTCCCCCGTCTTTTCGGGACGCCGGTCGCCGTTCTCGCTCCAGGAGAAGAGGGCGAGCGAAGTCGCCTGTGCCATCAGGTTCGACACTTCCGCGGCGTCCATCCCGATCTCCTCCCCGATCTCTTCGTCCGTCGGCATCCTCCCGAGCGCCCCTTGGAGACGGCCGGCCGATGCTTCCAGGCGGCGGATCTTGACGCGCGTCGAATAGGGGAGCGGATCGAGGGAACGGAGAAAGCCGAGAATGGACTGCCGGATGCATCGGCCCGCATAGGTTTCGAGAGGGAGACCGCGGCTTTCGTCGAAGCGGTCCACGGCGCGAATCAGGCCGACCGTGCCGGCGCTCACCACGTCCGCCAGGTCGATGCGCCGGGGGAGACGGGCTCCGAGGGCGTGGGCGATCCGCCTGACGAGGGGCAAGTGGGAGAGGATCCTCTGTTCCCGCTCCGCTTGGGCCACCTGCACGTACGGATTCGATTGGATCGTCGGGGTCATGGATTTTGGCACTTCTTTTTACGTTGCGGCGGGCAGCGGCTCCTCCCGGGGTACGGCGCCCGCGCGGTTACGGCGTTCCTCGAGCGTGAGACTCCCTACACTGTAAACATCGACATCCGGGGCGATCTCGTGATAGGAGAGCACCGGCAGGGTGGGGAAGGAGGCCTCCGTCAGCCGCCGCATGGCGAGTCTCACCTGGGGAGCCGTGAGAAGGGCGACCCTCTGATTGCCCTGCAGGGCCGTTTTGACCAAAGTCTCGAGGTTTCGGAGCAATCTCTGCGTTTCCGCCGCGGGGAGTCCGACGGCGAGAGACGCCCCGTCCCGCATCGACTGCATCACGACGTGCTCGAGGGCCGGATCCATCGAGATGACCCGGAGCTTGCGGTCGGGACCGACGCTTGCCTCGCTGATGGGGCGGCCGAGCGACGCCCGGACGTACTCCGTGAGGAGGTCCACCTCCTTCACCTGGGGCGCGAAGTCGCCGAGGGTCTCGAGGATCGCCCCGAGGTCGCGGACCGGCACCCGCTCCTTCAGGAGGTTCTGGAGCACCCGGTGGACCGTGCCGAGGGAAACGACCTCCGGCACCACGTCCTTCACCGCCGCCGGGCTCTCCTTCTTCAGCTCGTCGAGGAGGACTTGGACGTCCTGGCGGGTCATGATCTCCCATGCGTGGCTCTTGATCACCTCGGTCAGGTGGGTGGCGAGAACCACGCTCGCGCCGACCACGGTGAGCCCCGCGTCCTCCGCCGCCGCCTTGACCTCCTGGGTGATCCACTTCGCGTCGAGGCCGAAGGCCGGTTCCTTCGCCTCGCCCCCCTCGATCGAGGCGAGCCCCTCCTTCGCGCCCATGGCGAGGTGGTGGCCGATGCGGAGTTCTCCCCGGGCGACCCGGTGACCGCGGATCCGGATCTCGTAGTCGTCCGGCTTCAGGCGGATGTCGTCCCGCACCCGGATCCGGGGGACGATCAGCCCGAGCTCGCTCGCCACCATCCGGCGCATGGCGACGACCCGGTCGAGGAAGTCGCTTCCCCCCTCTTCGTCCATGAGCGGGATGAGACCGTACCCGATCGCCACCTCGAGGCGGTCCACCTTGAGAAAATCCTCCGGCTTCTCTTCCACCGCCGGGGCCGGAAGAACCTCTTTCGCCTCGGCGGCGGCCCTCTCCTCCTTCCGGCCGATCCGGGTGATCATGAGGAGAACGCCGGCGAGGATGAGGAGGGGCACCGTCGGCAGTCCGGGCGTGATCGCGAGGGCCGTGAGGGTCCCGGCCACGATGAACAGCGGCTTCCGCTTCGAGAAGAGCTCCTTGCCGATCTCCTGGCCGAGCCGGGACTCGCCGGCGGCCCGGCTGACCACGATGCCGGCGGATGTGGCGATGATGAGGGCCGGGATCTGACTGACCAGCCCGTCGCCGATGGTGAGGCGTGTATAGGTGCGCAGCGACTCGCCGGGGGACATGCCCATCTGGGCCATGCCGACGGCGAAACCGGCGAGGATGTTGACCAGGGTGATCACGATACCCGCGATGGCGTCGCCCCGCACGAACTTGGCGGCGCCGTCCATGGCCCCGTAGAAGTTCGCCTCCCGGGAGAGCTCCTCCCGGCGGCGGAGCGCTTCCTCCTCGTTGATGAGGCCCGCGTTCAAGTCGGCGTCGATGCTCATCTGCTTGCCCGGCATCGCGTCGAGGGTGAACCGGGCCCCCACCTCCGCGTTCCGCTCCGTGCCCCGCACGATCACCAGGTACTGGATCACCACGAGGATCACGAAGATCACGAAACCGACCACGTAATTGTCCTTCACCACGAAGCTGCCGAAGGCGGAGATCACGTTTCCCGCGAAGGCCTGCCCCAGGATGAGCCGGGTGGTGGCCACGTTCAGGGCGAGCCGGAAGAGGGTGACCACGAGCATGAGACTCGGGAAAACGGAGAGCTGGAGCGGCGCGCTCACGTAGAGGGCGTTCACGAGCACCACGAGAGAGAACGAGAGGTTGAACGTGAGGAGGATGTCCATCAGGAACGTCGGGAGGGGGATGATCATCACCCCGATGATCCCGATCACTCCGACGGCGAGCATCACGTCCGGGTGGTTCGCGATCGAGAATCCGCCGCCGGTCGTTTCCTTCGTCTGGGCCAACTTGGTATCCCTTCCCTTCCGCGACGCTTATCCGAGCGGGCTCGTCCGCCCTCGCAGCCGGTACACGTAGCTCAGCACTTCGGCCACCGCCCGGTAGAGATGGCCGGGAATCTCCCCGCCGACCTCCACGAGCTTGTAGATGGACCGGGCGAGAGGCTTGTTCTCCACCACGGGGATGCCGTTTTCCTCGGCGATCCGCCGGATCCGCTGGGCCAGCAGGCGCTTGCCCTTGGCCACGACCCTCGGGGCGTCCATGTCGTCCGGATCGTACTTGAGGGCCACGGCGATCTCCGTCGGGTTCGTGAGCACCACCGTCGCCTCCGGCACTGCCTGCATCATCCGCCGGCGCGCCAGATCCCTCTGGGCGGACCGGATGCGCCCCTTGATGATCGGATCCCCCTCCGTCTCCTTGTACTCGTCCTTCACCTCCCGCTTCGACATCATCAGGTCCTTCGTGTGGCTCCGCCTCTGGTAGGCGAAATCGACGATGCCGAGAAGGAGAAGGACGAGACTCGCCTTCACGAGGATCGAGAGGGCGAAACCGCTCGCGTTCGAGAAGACGTAGTCCAGTCCCACGTCGACATGCTCGAGGAGGACCGGGACCGCCCCCTTGAGCGCGTGGAAACAGACCAGGCCGATGAGGACGAGCTTTACGCCGTCCACGGCGAGCTTGAAGAAGACCTTGCCCGAGAGGAGCCTTCCCGCCCCCGTGATCGGGTTGAGCTTGCCCGGATTGAACGCGATCCCTTGAGAGCTGATCACGAGGCCCCCCGAGATGAAGAGGTTCACGGCGATCCCCACGGCGCCGAGCACGAGAAACGTGGGCGAGAGCAGAACGCCGGCCCAGCGGATCCACGCCTCGATGATGCCGGGCGCCGTCTCCGCCGTCACCGGGGTCCGGGCGGACTCCTCGATGGCCCACGCGAACTTCCGGAGCATCTCTTCCTTCATCCACGGCCCGCTGAACTTGAGCACCATGGCTCCGGCCAGGATCATGACGGCCGACTTGAGCTCGTTCGAACGGACGACCTGGCCCTTCCGCCGGGCCTTCTGTTGCTTTCGATGGCTCGGCTTCTCTGTCCGTTCGTGCTTCGACTCCGACAATTCCCCGACCCTTCCCTAGGGAGCGAGCTGCCCGAGCAGCCCGTGCAGCTCGAGGGGGATCGATTCGATCGCCCCCCGCATGAGACTCACGAAGACCGGCATGGTCGCCATGAGCACCAGGATCCCCACCACGATCCGGAGTGCCAGCCCGACGGTGAAGATGTTCATCTGCGGCACGCCCCGGGAGAGAACGCCGATCACCGACTCCGTGAGGAAGACGCTCGCCAGCACCGGGGCCGCGATCTGGACGCCGAGAACGATCATCTGGCAGAAGAGGCGGACCAGCCCTTCCGCCAGGCCCGGGGAAATGGACCCCTGCCCCAGCGGGACGATTTGGAAGCTCTTGCCGAGGGCGAGGAGCGCCGCCCTGTGCCCGCCGAGGAGGAGAAAGAGAACGAGCACCATCATGCCCTGAAGCTGGTCGATCAGCGTGTTCTGCTCCTCCGTCACCGGATCGATCACGTTCGCGAGGCCGAAGCCGATGTGAACGCCCGCAATCCGGCCCGCGTACTTGGCGGACTCCAGGAAGAGGAGGACCGTGAATCCGAGGAGCATCCCCACCGAGAGCTCCCGCGCCACGAGGGGGATGTATCCGGCGCCCACCGCCTCCGGGACCCCTCCCGGCGCGGCCAGGGGGAAGAGGAGGAGCGAGAGGAGAATGGTCATCCACACCCGGTGCACGCCGGGGATGGCCCCCCGCCCGAAGACCGGAAGCAGCATGAGAACTCCCCCCACACGCGTTCCCGCGAGCAGGAAGACGGGCAGGTCCGTCGCGAGCCGGTCGATCGAGTTCATCTCCGGTCTCTCCTCCGGGCGGGCGGCCTAGCGGATGAACATCCGGAAGTCGCCGAAAAGGAAGGTGGTGAACTTCACCAACTTCTGGATCATCCAGGGCATGCACACCAGGAAGGCCACCGCCACGGCGAGGATCTTCGGCACGAAGCTGAGCGTCGCCTCCTGGATCTGTGTCACCGCCTGGAGGACGCTGATCGCGACCCCCACGATGAGGCCCACCGCAAGCAGCGGGCCCGCCACGGCGAGGGCGGTCATGAGCGCGTCCCTGCCCAGGTGAATCAGCATCTCTTCGGTCACGGCCTTCCTCCTCCCTTCCGCCTATCCGAAACTCGTCACCAGGGACTGCACGATCAGGTACCAGCCGTCCACCATGACGAAGAGCAGGATCTTGAACGGCATGGAGATCATGATCGGGGGGAGCATCATCATGCCCATGGACATGAGAACGCTCGCCACGACCATGTCGATGACCAGAAACGGGATGAACAGCAGGAAGCCGATCTGGAACGCCGTGGTCAGCTCGCTCACGACGAAGGCGGGCACCACGATATGGGTGGGCACCTCGTCCCTCGTTTCGACCGGCCCGAGACCGGCGATCCCCAAGAAGAGGCCGAGGTCCTTCTCCCGGGTGTGGTGGAACATGAACTCCCGGACCGGCTTCATGGCACGGTTCCACGCCTCCCCTTCCTCGATCTCCCCCGCCGAGAGGGGCTGGATCGCCGTCTCGTTCACCTGCTGCCAGACCGGCGCCATGATGAAGACGGTCAGGAAGAGGGCGAGGCCGATGATGATCTGGTTCGGCGGCATCTGCTGCTGGCCGATGGCGTGCTTCAGGAACGAGAAGACGACCACGATTCGCGTGAACGAGGTGACGAGCACGGCGAAGGCCGGCGCCAGGGAGAGCACGGTCATGAAGAGGACGATCTTGAGCGTCATCGGGAGACCGGACGGGTCCCCGTCGTCCCCGACCTGCAAGTTGATCTGGGGGATGGCGAAGGCGGGCGCCGCGGCGAGCGCAAGGAGCGCGGCGGCGGCGAGCACGATCGTCCATCGCTTCGGGGAACGCGTTCGATTCCCTTCGGTGCGTCCCATTGGCGTCATGTCTATCCTCGCGTTCTTCCGATCCGAGCCGTGAGTCCCTTCAGCACGCCCGCGAAAGTCGCCGATTCCTCCATCGCCGGGGGGGGCGGCTCGGGATAGAGCTTCTCCCCCTCTTCCTCCGAGAACTCGAGCACCGGGGTGATCGTCTGGTCCGTGACGCCGACCACCACCACACGGTCGCCCATGCGCACGGTGTAGAGCGCCCGTTTGGGGGCGAGAAAGCAGCGGTCGAGCACGCGGACTTTCCCCGCCCGCGGCCCCGCCGGCCCCCGGCCGTCGAAGAACCGGACGGCGTAGGACGCGCCCAGGATCAGCACGACGATCAGGACCAGCGAAAGGACGACCTTCGCCGCGAGACCCCCCACGTCGGGGCCGCCTCCCGCGAGGGCGGGCGCGCCGTCCCCGACCGTTCCGGCGGGTCCGTCCCCGTGGAGAGGCCCCCACGAGAAGAGCAGCGCCGCCCCGCAGAGGACCGGGAAGAGCACCAGCAGCATCCGGTTCTTCTTCACGCGACCTCCTACTTCCGCTTCGCCGCCGGCTTCATCAGTTCCGTGACGCGGACGCCGAACTGCTCGTCCACCACCACGACGTCGCCCCGGCCGACCAGTTCCCCGTTCACGAGGATGTCGAGGGGCTTGCCGAGGGCCCGGTCGAGCCTGATCACCGACCCGGGACCGACGGCGAGGACATCCTTGATGAACATCTCCGTCGTACCGAGTTCGACCGTCACCGGGACCGTCACGTCGAGGAGGAGGTCGATGTTGTCTCCCGGCGTCACCCCCTCGCGGGGAGTGAGCTTCTCGAACTCGGCCCGCTGCACGCTCGGCCCTCCCCCGGCCTCCTCCGCGGAAGCATCCCCGCCCACTTCGTCGCCGCTGGGCCCGGCGGTCTCTTCCCCGCCCTCTCCGGCCGCCGCTTCGCCGATCGCATCCGCTTCCCGCGGAGTTCCTTCGGCCGTCACCGTGGCGGTCTCCCCCGCCTCGCCGCCCTCGGCCATTTCCTTGACGTCCCGTTCCACGCCGGACTCCTTTCCCGCAGGACCACCGCCGACTGCCTTCGACGGCTGATTGGCCGCCGACTACGTTCGACGGCTTACTTGAATACCGATCCGACCGTCGACGGCTCCCGGATAGCCGAAGAAGGCCCGGTGGCCGCCGACGCGGACTTCCACTTCGTCATCCAGTTTCCGGTCCAGGTAGAGCACGTCCCCCTCCCGGAGGGAGGCGATGTCCCGGATCTGTATGGGCGTCGGCAGGAGCCGGACCCGGACCGGAAGAGGGACATGGCCGATGTGCTTCTCCGTCATCTTCTCGCCCGCGGCGCCCCCCCCATGCTCTTCGTCCCCCAAGCGGACGCCCAGGACCTCCGTCACCGCTTCGTACGGATAGAAGAGCTCGAGAACACCGTTCCCCGCGCCGAGGGTCGCGTCGAAGGAGGCGATGACCCCGGAGGAGCCGGGGAACGCCGTGCGCTTTTCCGCTCCCATCGGAACCGGCGCCGCGGGGGCGGCCCCCCCGCCCGTGGCGAGGGATCCGCCGACTCCGGCCGCGATGGGAGCGAGCAGCGTGGTCTCGATCGCGGAGGGAAAACGGTCGACCTCGCGGGTCTCTCCGGGACCTCCGAGAAGACGATCCACGATCGCCTGGCCGAGGGGCCCGGAGAGACGGAACAGGATGAACCGTTCCGGCGAGGAGGAGAGGGGGAAGGAATAGAGGAAGTCCGACGGCGCCTGGAGCAGCCGGGCGGGCAGTTCTTCGGAAGTGCGCGCGAACTCGACGGCGCACTCGATCGAGAGATGGTCCGCGAGGGCGCGGGCGATCCCCCGGCCGAGATGGGCGTGTATCGCCGCGAGGCGATCCCGGCCTTCGACGCCGAGCCGTTCGGGTTGCCGGAAGTCGTACGGGCGAACCCGGCTCTCGCCTTGTTCTTCCACCCTGTCCATGCCGGCACCCCTACTGGAGCACGAAGTTGACGAAATAGACGGCGTCGAGGCCTTCCGGAGGAAGGACCTTCTCGATGCGGTCCCGGATTTCCCCGCGCATCACCTCCCGGGCCCCCACGTCCACGAGATCGTCGACCGACTTGGATCCGAAAATGGTGATGAGGGCGTCCTTGACCTGGGCATCCCGGAGTTCGAGTTCCTTGATCACCTCAAGGCTGTGCGACTCGAGCCCGACGCTCACGCAGACGTAACGCATGCCCGCGGAGCCCGCCGGGTTCACGACCAGATCCTCGATCACGTAGACGGACCCGAATGGAGCGATGTCGCCATCGCCCCGGCTTTCGATTTCGGCGATCCGTTCCTTCTCCTTCTCGATGAGGCGGGAGGAGACCGACGGCGTGACCACGTACTGCGTGAACAGGGACGACCCCGCCACGAGGCCGGCGTAGACCACCGTCGTGACGATGATGATCCACGCCTTCAGTCTGCCCGAACCGCCGTCCGGGCCTTTCCCCTGGGTCCCCTCCCCCGGGGGAGGAGACGCTCCCGCGCCTGCCGCGACCGCTTGCTTTTCGTCAGCCACGTAGTTCCCTCCTCACGGCGATCCCGCGAGGGTGGATCCGGGAGCGTCCCCAGTCCCCGTCTCATCGGAATTACCGCTTCAGATTCATGAGATCCATGAGGATCTCGTCACCGGACGTAATCACCCGCGCGTTGGCCTGGAAGCCGCGCTGCGCGGTGATCATTCGCGTGAACTCCTCCGCCAGGTCCACGTTGGACATCTCCAGCGACTTCGAGACGATGGAGGCGTCGATCGTCGTGCCGGCGGCCCCGGTGATGCTGTGCCCCGAGTTCGGCGACACCTGGTACAGGTTGCCGCCGATTCGGGTGAGCCCATCCGGGTTCTTGAACGTGGAAAGCACCACCTGCCCCATGTTGCGGAGAACGCCGTTGGTGAACAGCCCCGTGATCTTTCCGGACGTGTCCACGGTGATTTCCGACAGATTCCCCATGCCGTACCCGTCCTGGCCGATCGCCTTCGCCGTGAAGGGGGACGAGAACTGGGTCAGGCCGCTGAAGCTGTTCGAGTTTCCCGTGTTGAACGAGACGCGCAGATTGTCGGCGCCCGTTTCCGGCGCGAAGGAGAAATACTCGCTCCCGTCATCGAAGGAGAAGGTCCGGAACGAACCGTTCGAATTGAACTCGATCGTGCCGGTCCGTCCGCCCATGATGATCTCGTTGTCCTCGAAGCTCGTCTCCCAGTACCACTTGTTCTGGGTCGCCGACTTCGTGAACGTCATGTTGAGCGTGTGCTTCACGCCGAGCGTGTCGTACACCAGGATCGAGGTGAGGTGCTGGGTGTCCTCGGTGCCGATCGCCGCCGTACCGGCGGCAAGACCGCTCTCGGCGATGATCGAAATGCCTCCGTCGGCGAGCTCCGTGATCCCGGTCACCAGCCCGGTGTTCGAGTCGTAGGCCAAGGTCAGGTTCTCGGCCGCCATGGCCGCCCGGCCGGTGGGGGTGAAACTGTCCGTCGCCGTGAGGGTGCTCGCGGTGCCGTTGTCGGCGCTGAAGGACGAACCGGTCGCGCCGAAGATCTCCGCCGCGATGTCGCCGGCCACGCCGACGTTCGTCTCGATGTTGTAGATCGTGCCGACGCCGTAGTAGTTCCGGGTCAACTTCACCTCACCGCCGTCGATCTCGGCGGTCACCCCGGCGCCCAGGTTGTTGATGGCCTGGACGAGCTCGCCCACGGTCGAGTCGATCGTGAGACCGAGCACGTCGTAGGTTTCGCCGCCGTCCACGGTGATCGTCAGGGTCGAGGCGTCGGTCACGCCGAGAGAGGTCAGGGTTTCGTTCCCCGTCAGCACGACGGACGCCGCGTTGGTTCCCGTGTTCGTGCTCTGGGTGGCGTTCGCCCCCAAGACCGTGATCGTGTGAACACCGCCCGCACCATCCGCGGCGGTGCCCGAAACGGCGCTGATGCCCGTGGTTCCCGCGCTGGTCAGTTCGGCGACGCTGTCCGAGGCGCCAGCGTCGAGGTTCGCGCTGAAATCGACCTGGGTGGACGCCCGGGCGGGGGACGTCTCGCCGAAGGGGAGGGTCAGATGCTCGAGGGGCGCGCCGGTCGGGATGTTCCCGCTGTCGTCGGCGAGCCAGCCCTGCACGATCAGTCCGTTGCCCGGCGAGGTCAGGTTCCCGTTCGCGTCGAAGACGAAGTTGCCCGCCCGGGTGAAGTAGTCCGTCTGCCCGTCGCTCAGAATGAAGTAGCCGTCTCCGTCCACGGCGAGGTCGGTCACGATGCCCGTCTGCTGGAGCATTCCTTGGGTCCGGTCGACGTCGACGCTCCCGACCTGCATCCCGAGCCCGACCTGCAGGGCGCTCTGCCCGCCGAAGTTCTCCCTCGGCGCGCTCGGCCCCCGGAGGGTCTGCACGAGAGACTCCCGGAACGTCACCCGACCGGTCTTGAACCCGTGGGTGTTCGTGTTCGAGATATTGTTCCCGACGATGCTCATGCTGAACAGCTGACCTTTCACGCCCGAGACGGCGGCGTAAAACGCGGCCATACCCGACATAGCTCAATCCTCCATCACCGCTTCCGTCATTCCGCGGTGAAGGACCCCCTCCCGCTCCGGGAGGTCCGGTCCTGTTTCGGTTTCATCGACTAGGCGATCACCGCACTGTCGATCGATGTAAAGACGCCGCTCTGTTTCCCCTGCAGCGCCGTGATCACGGTCCGGTTCCGAACGCTGACGACGAACGCGAGTTCGTCGAGCAGCACCAGCGACTCCCGGGCTCCCTTCCGCCCCGCCTGGGCGACGGCGCTTCCGAGACGCTCCACCTCAGTCGAGCCGAGGGAAACGTTGCGCGTCCGCAGCCGGTCCAGCGCGTGGCGCGAGAACTTCAGGTCGTGCTTCCGGAGCGCCTCGTCGAATTCGGCGTGGAACTCCTTGTCGACCGGCCCGCCGGGAGAGGGCGCCGCGCCTCGGGGCGCGATCGGTGGCCCGACTCCCTGAATTCCGTTCAATCTCTCACCTCCTCCCATGACGTTTTCTCCGCTCAGTCCTTTTGGGTTACCTGCAAGACGTCACTCATGAACACTTCGTCCTCGCCGAGCACGAGGCGCGCGTTGCCGTCCCTGTATCGAACCCCGTCGACCACGCCGACGATCGTCTCCAGGACATGAACCGGAGTCTCGTCGCCCGCATTGGCGCTCACCGAGAACCGGTAGACGCCCGCCGGGAGAGGATCCCCGTCCAGGTCCGTCCCGTCCCACGAGAAGGTATGGTCCCCCTCCTCGCCGGGAAGGCCTTCGATCTCGGCGACCAGGTTGTCCGCCGCGTCGTACACCGAGGCCGTCACCTCGAGGGCGCCCCCCGCGAGGCGATAGCCGAGATCGGCCGACCCGCCCCCGCCGAGGTGGAACGAATCCATCGCCACGGTCACCTCCCGCCCGATCAGCGTGGTGGCCATGGTGTTGTTGAGAAGCTGGCCGAGCACGAGATCCATCTCGAGGTTGTTGTCGAGACTGGTGTTCATGTTCGCCAGCTGCTCGAGAGAGCTGAACTGGGCGAGCTGGGCGATCATCGCCTCGTTGTCCAGCGGCTCGAAGGGATCCTGCATCTGCAGCTGCGTGAGCAGGAGTTCGAGGAACTCCTGTTTGCCGAGAGTTCCGCTTCCCAGCCCGGTCACGCTCCCGTCCGATTGGGTCCGGACGCCCAGGACCGATCCGATCTCCACGTTTGATTCCTCCTCCCGGCCCGGCTAGAACAAGTAGTCCACCCGGCCCGTGCCGCCGGCGGCGGCCGCGAGAGCCGGCCCGGCCGGCTCCATCACTTCCTCTTCCACGAAACGTCCCGGGCCGGCCGAACGCCGCCCGTCACCCCCCCGGCCGTCGGGGGACCGCCGCTCGCCTTGGAGCAGCACGTCGAACCGGTCGAGGGCGAGCCCGCCTTCGGTGAGCGCGGCCCCGAGCCTCGTCAGGTCCGCTTCGACCAGCGCCTTCACCGCGGCGCTCTCCACGTGAATCACCCCGTGGACCGACGAGTCCGATACGGTGATCTTCACGTGAACTCGTCCGAGCTCCGGCGGGTCGAGACGGATCTCCGCCTCGTTTCGACCCCGCCCCAGGGTGGCCCGCATGCCGTCCGCGATCCGGTCCAGAATCTCCTCGCGGAAGGCGAGGGGACTCGGGACGGTCGGACGAACCCCCGCGATGTCCGCCGTGGGCGCCGCCCCTCGGGCGGGGGCCGCCGCACCGTTCCACGGCTCCCCCGCGCTCGCGCCCGCCGGATTCCATGCCGGAGCGGGCCGGGAAACGGATTCGGCCGGGCCCGTCTGCCCGGTCGTGGAAAGGGCCGGCTCGAGAACGCCCGCGCCCCCCCCCTCGAGGCCGGCCGCTTTCCGTCCGGAGGCGGTACCGAGGGCCGGCCCGTCCATTTCTTCCGCAGAAAGGGCCGGCGTCATCTCCTCCGCCGTTGCCTTCACGGGGGGTTCGGCGCCCCCCTGATCGGCCGCGAACCGTCCGGAGTGCGCGGCCTTCTCCGTCACCGGGGTGTCGCTCTCGCCGATGACGGGTCCCGCCGTTTCCGTTCCCAGCGTCCGGGTGATCGCCCGGAGGCCGTCGATCCCGCCCGGAAGCGCCGGACCGGAGGAGAAGGGGAGACGGAACTCCTGCCGCGCCGGAGCGGCCGCCACCTTCGCCGGCCTCGGCGGGGGGGCCGGGGCCGCCGGCCTCACGAACCGCACCCTCATCTCTTCGAGCCCGATCTCCTCGATGGGGGCGCCCTTCGGCAGGTCGGGAACGGGAAGGTCGGGGTCACCGCCGGCGTGCGCCGGGGCCGGCCGGCTCCGGGTGAACCGTTCGAACTTCGGGCCCTCGGGCGGGGCTTCCGGCGCCGGCGCCCCGTCCGAGGTCTCCACCGCCGCAAGAGCGGCCGTCTCCCGCGCCGGGCCGGCCGCCCGGAGCATCTTCGGGTTCGCACGCACGCCCTCTCCGCGATCGGCGGGGGGCGCTTTCCGGTCCCGGATGGCGAGGTCGGAGAGGACCGGATCCTCCGAAGCCAAAGTCATCTCGGCCCGGCGCCCGTCACCGTTGTCCGGGCTTGACGGGGGGACTTCCGGCGCCGGCCGCGGCTCGGCCCGCTCCTCCCCTTCGGGGGTCATGTTCACCCGCTCGAACCCGGCTCCCCCTTTCGACGGCGCCGGCGCGGTCTCCCCGACGGGGCCTTCCGGAATCCCCTTCGGGGCTCCCCTCTCCGACAGATTCGCCGCGGCCGGAGCCGGGAACTTCTTCTCCGGCGACCGGTCGGTCGCGGGATCGGAGCCGGCGGGGAGAGAGGCCGGCGGTTTCCGGCGGTCGCCCGTGACGTCCGGGCCCGGGAGCGAGGGCTTCCTCGAAACCTCATGACCTTCGAAAAGCTCGGTCCGGTCTGCCGGGGAAGGTGTCGCCGGCCCCGGATCGCCCGTCCCGATCCGGGCGGGCTCGATCGGTTCCCCGGCGGCCATGGCCGGACTCCTCGCCGGAGAGGCGGCGGGCGATTCGCCCATGGGCGGCCGGGCGGGGGCCTCCGCCCCCTCGACCGGAGCGGGTCCGTGGACCGACTCGATCCGCGCCTCGCCCTCCGGGTTCCTCGGGAAGGGGGCGGGACCCCCGCCGTCGCTCGAATCGGTCCCTTCGACGGGGGCGAACGGGCCGGCCCCATCCGGCGCCCCTTCCGTGGCCGCCGGAATAATCGTCTCCGTGGCCGCCGGGAGAATCGTCTCCGCGGACACGGCCCGCCCGGCGAGGTCCTCCCCGGAACCACCCCCGGCCACCCGTCCCGCGGCGGGGGGGCGGCGGGGCTCGAAGCGGACCGGGCCGCCATCTTCGGGCTTCGGATCGGCGCCGCCGGCCACAGCCGGGGCTTCCCCGAGAGACGCCAGCAGCGGGGCGAAACCGCCCCCCGGCGCCGGGGCATTCACGGGAACGCCCTCCCCGAGAGGGAACGCAGCCCCGCGGCCCCCTCCGAGGATCGCGTCAAAGAGACTCTGGATTCCGCTCGAGTTCATTATCCCGCCGCTCTGATCAGGAGTTGGCTCATGCGAGCCGCCTTGTTCGGCTCCATTTCGGCGAGCACCTTGGCCGCCGACTGGTCCTTCATGTCCCGCAGGATGCTCGACGCCTGGCGTTCGGGCATGGTCCCGAGAATGAGGGCCACCTGCTTCGGCCTCATTTTTTCGTAGACCCGCACGAGACGGGCCATCCGCTCCGGCTGGAGGGCCATCATCTGATCGAGATTCTCCTCCGCCGCCTCCTCTTCCCGATTCACCAGCTCGCGCATCGATTCGGGAATGGGCGGTCCCATCATCTCGTAATCCGCCTCCTCCGGGACCCCGTGGGTCTCCGCGGCGCCGGTCCCTCCCGTCGATGCGGCAACCGTCACCGACGCCGGCATGGGGCCTTCGATCGCCGCCGGCGCGGCTTCGGACCCGGCGGGGATCTCGGCCGCGACGGCCCCCGCCGCCGACGGGCTCCCCTCCGGAGGGGCTTCCGCGGCCTCTTCGAGGGACATCCGGTAGGCGACCAGCACGCTGTCCGCGAGGACGTACGCCTCGGCGGGTCGGAGCCGGGGCGCCTCGAAGTTCAAGATCCCGTTCATGAGGAGGAAGAAGGGAATCGCCCCGAGGAACAGGGCCACTCCCCCGGCGGCCAGGAGAATGATCCTTCCGATTCCGCCCTTCTCTTTCTTCGCCTCGCCGTCAGCCATCGTCCTTCTCCTCCGTGAGTCGGACCGGCGCCGGGCGGACCCGGCTCCTTGGTCTTCCTACTTGGAATTTCTCAGAAACGTGTCCCGACCGACCTCGTCGGACTCCTTCTGTTCCCGTTTCAGCCAATTCCGCATGTACTCGAGGAGTCCCCGGTCCCGGAGACTCTCGAGGGTCTTGCGCGCTTTCGCGGCCTCGACCAGGGCATCCCGCTCCCGGTCGACCCGGCTACGGGAGTGGTCCACCGTCTTCCGCTGGCGCAGGATCTCTTCCATCAGCCCGTGGAAGCGCTCCCAGTTCATCTTCTCCCGGGCCATGTCGAGGGCTTCCTCGGTCGGCCGGATCATCTCCCGGCGGCACTCCTCCCCCTTCTCGTGGAGATCGCCCAGCCGTTGCTCCTCCCGGTCGAGAACGCGGATCGCCGCCGCCAGATCCTCTTTTTTCCGGTCCTCGGCGTGCTTCTTCACGTCCATCACCTTCTGAAGCCGGAAGCGGTATCCCATGGCCTTCCCTAATTCAGCAACGACCCGAGGCGCCGGACCGTCTCGTCGAAACCGGTCCGCTCCTCGATGCCCTGCCTCAGGAACCCCCGGATCGGATCGATCTTGGAGAGCGCGAAGTCGATTCGCGGATTGCTCCCCTTCACGTACGCTCCGATGTTGATCAGGTCCTCCGACTCGCGGTAGACGGCGAGGACCTCCCGGACCCGCGCCGCCTCCTTCTTCTGCTTCCCGTCCACCACGTCGATCATCACGCGGCTCACGCTCTCGAGCACGTCCACCGCCGGGTAATGATTCTCGGCGGCGAGCTTGCGGGAGAGGATGATGTGGCCGTCCAGGATCGAGCGGGCCGCGTCCGCGACCGGCTCGGACATGTCGTCCCCTTCCACGAGCACCGTGTAGAGGCCGGTGATGCTCCCGACGCTCGACGTTCCCGAACGCTCGAGAAGGCGGGGCAGGAAGGCGAAGACCGACGGCGGGTAGCCTTTCGTCGTCGGCGGCTCGCCGACGGCGAGGCCGATCTCGCGCTGGGACATGGCGACCCGGGTGAGGGAGTCCATCATGAGCATCACGTCGAGACCGAGGTCCCGGAAGTGCTCCGCGATGGCGGTCGCGAGGAGCGCCCCCTTCAGGCGAATCAGCGCCGCCTGATCGGACGTCACCGCCACCACCACCGACTTCCGAAGCCCCTCGGGGCCGAGGTCCTTCTCGATGAAGTCCCGCACTTCGCGGCCCCGCTCGCCGATGAGGGCGATCACGTTCAGGTCCGCTTCGCAGCTCCGGGCGATCATGCCCAGAAGCACGCTCTTGCCGACGCCGCTCCCCGAGAAGATACCCACCCGCTGCCCCTTGCCGCAGGTGAGGAGCGCGTCGATCGACCGGATCCCGGTCGCGAGGGGCGACGCGATGCGGCGCCGGGTGAGCGGGTTCGGCGGCTTCTGGACCAAGGGCCGGGTCTTCTTGGCGCCCGTCGAGCCGAGGCCGTCGATCGGGTTGCCGAGCCCGTCGAGCACCCGCCCGAGCAGCTCGTGGCCCACCGGCACGCGCAGGGGCCGTCCGGAGGCGGAAACGGAGGCGCCGGGCGCGACACCGCTGATCTCGCCGAGCGGCATGAGCAGCACCCGTTCGCCCCGGAACCCGACAACCTCGGCCTGCACCGGGCCGTTCTCCCCGAGGCACTCGATGGAGCACGCGTCTCCCACCGAGACGCCGGGGCCTTTCGACTCGATGATCAGGCCGATGATCTCCATGACCCGGCCGGTCCGGCGGATCGGATCGGTCTTCTCCACGGTCTCCATGAATTTGTTTCCGTCGATCACGGCCGTGTTCATCGCACCTTCTCGATCAACGCCCTCTCGAGCGTCTTGAGTTGCTTTTCGATCTGGGCTTCCACGTTCCCCGACTCCGTCTCCACGAGGCATCCGCCCCGTCCGATCCGATCGTCCTCCTGGATCTCCAGGGAGCGGGTCCCTTCCAGGATGCCGAGCCACTCCGAGCCGTGCTCCCGCACGATCCGAAGGTCGTCGGGGTTGACGTGGATGATCACGTTTTCTTTCTCCACCACCTGCTTCAGGGCCCGCCGAACCGTTTCAAGCACCCCTTCCTCGTCCACCGTCACGGCCTCGCTCAGAATCCGCCGGGCCACCGCCACCGCGAGCCGGACCACCGTGTCCTCCGAGGAGCGGACCAGGTCCCGCCGCTGGGCCTCGAAGTCGTCCATCATCGAAGTGAACCGCCCGACGATCTCCTCCACGGGCCGGGCCGCGTCCTCCGCCGCCGCGGCGAGGCGGGCATCGAACCCGGCTTCCCGGTCGTTCCACCGGCGCTCGTACTCGGCGATCTTCTCGAGGGCCGCCCGCTCCCGTTCCCGCGCGGCGCCGAGCTCGTCGGGCGCCGCGGCGTCGTTCCTCCCCGCCGGGGGAAGAGAGACCATGCGGGCCTCTTCGCGCAGCCGGGTCGGGCGGATCACGCGGGACGGCATGCTACGATCCCCCCTCGCCGCGCTCGATCATGATCTCGCCCTTCTCCTCGAGAGAGCGGATCGAGTCGATGATCCGGTCCTGGGCCATCTCGATCTCGTTCGGCCTGACCGGGCCCATGTACTCCATCTCCTCCTTGATGCTGATCGCGGCCCGTTCGGAGACGTTCTTGAAGATCTTCTGCTTCACGTCATCCTCGGCGGGCTTCAAAGCCATCGAGAGGTCCTTCACGTCCACCTCCTTGAGGACCCGCTGCATGGCGCGGTCGTCGAGGAGAAGGATGTCGCGGAAGACGAACATCAGCTTCCGCACCCGGTTCGCGATCTCCTGGTCCCGGACGGCCATCGTCTCGAGAACCGTCTTCTGGGACCGGAGAGGGACCATGTTGAGAAGGCCCGCCGCCTTCTCCTCGCCCCCGAGACGCTCGAAGCGCTTCACCGGCCCCTCCGGAGGGTCGACAACCGGCGCGAGGGCGGCGTGCACCGCGCCCGCCACGTCCGGAGAAATCTCGCCCATGGTCGCCACCCGCCAGGTCAGATCCGGCTGGATCTCTTCGGGAAGGGCCGAGATCACCTTGCCCGCCGTTTCTTCCTCCACCTGAGTGAGAATGAACGCGATCGTCTGGGGGTGCTCTTCCGCCAGGAGCCCGGCGAACTTTCCGGGGTCCCGCCTCGCGTAGGCCATCAGCTTCCGGTTCGCCCGCCATCCGATCCGCTGCACGACCTGGTTCGCCCCCGCCTTCCCGAGACTCACCTCGAGGATCGCCGACGCCTTCTCCAACCCCCCGGCTTCGCGGGCCTGGTTCGCGGCGAGACGGTTGTGAAACTCGGCCAACACTTCGTTCCGGACATCCTTCGGGACATCCCCGAGCTGCACGATCGTCTCGGCCAGCTGCTCGACCACGCTCCCGCCGAGCTCCTTGAGGACGTCACCCGCGCCCGGACCGATGGACATCACCACGATGGCCGCCCGCTGCTTCGGCGTGAGATCGGTGACGGCGAGGTGGCTCATGGCTTCCTACTTCTCCTCCCCGACCATGGTTCGAATCAGCGCGGCCGATTCCTCGGGCTGCGTCCGGGCGAGCTCCGAGACGCGGTTCGTCAGGGATTGGATCCGGGCCGCCTCGGCCGCCACGGCGTCCCCCCCGGTCGCCCCTCCCCCCGGCCGGGCCGGCGCCTGCGCGAGCGTCGTCCCGAGGGACCTCACGATCTTTCGAAGCACGAAGAGAACCGCCAGGGCGCCGAGCACGAGGATCGCCTTGCTCGCGAGGGCGGTGATCATCATCTGGCGCTCGGCCTTCTTCATCTCCTCTTGCTCGATCGCGATCGAACGTTGGTCGAACTGAACGCAGGCGATGTGGAACTGGTCCCCCCGGGACTGGTCGAGGCCGACCGCGTTCCGGACGAGGGCGCCGAGCTGATCGAGTTCCTGGGCGCTTCGGGGGGCGAAGACCGGCTCCGCGCCTTTTCCCCCCGCCGCGGCTTCGTAACGCCCGTCGACGGTGACCGCCACGGTGAGCCTCTTCACGTTGCCGGGGGCGCGCACCACGCGCTCCACGGTTCGGTTGATCTCGTAGTTCGTGACCGTGCTCCGCGTCTCGTCCCCGGACTGGCCTCCCGCCTCCTCGTTCAACTCCTCGCTCCGCACCACCGCGAAGTCGGGATCGAATTTCTCCGAATCCCTCTCGATGCGCTCGAGGTCGAGGTCGGCGCTCACCCGCACCACCGCGTTTCCCGGACCGACCACCTGGTCGAGGAGGCTCTGGGCCTTCTCCTCGAGGAAGCGGGCGGCGGCGGTCTGCATCTCCAGCCGCGCGTTCCCCTCGGGATCGAACTCGCCGCCCCGCTGGTTCGAGAGGAGGTTGCCGTAATAGTCGACGATGTTGACGTTCTCGAGCCCGAGCCCTTCCACGCTCCCCGCGACCAAGTACGTGATCCCGTCGATCTGCTTGTGGGCGAGGTTCACGCCCGGCTTCAGCCGGAGCATGACCGACGCGGAGGGCTTACGGGACTCGTCCGCGAAAAGGGTGCGCTCGGGGATCACCAGATGAACGCGCGCGGCCATCACCTCGTCCATCTCCCGGATGGTCCTCGTGAGCTCCCCTTCGAGGGCGCGCCGGTAGTTGACCTGCTGCATGAAGTTGGTCATGCCGAACCGGCTCTTGTCGAAGATCTCGTACCCCCCCTTGCCGCCCCCCGGATTGCCCTTGCCGGCGAGGTCGAGTCGCAGGGAATACACATCCCCTTCGGGAACGAGGATGGTGCGCCCCGAGTCGGCGATCCGGAACGAGACCTGCATGCCCCGGAGTTCGTCCACCACCGCCGACGCCTGATCCGTCTCGAGCCCGGTGTAGAGAACGGCGTAGGTCGCGTGGCGGGCGAGAAAGATCGAGATCACCACCGTGGCGATCACGCCCGCGGCGAGGCACCCGGCGACGAGCTTCCTGCCCGGCGCGAGGGCCAACCAGCGGGTCAGCATATCCGCGGAAAGCCTTCTCATCGAATCAGCCACCGAAGGATCCCTCCTCTCGATGCATTACACCGAAGTCCGGGACAGCTCCTGGTACGCCTCGAGCAGCTTGTTCCGGATCTCGATCAACAGGTCCAAGGCCATGTTCGCTTCCTCGACCGCCATCATCACTTCGTGAGGATCGGAGACCTTTCCCTCCGCCAGCGCCTGGACCTGAAAATCCGCCTCCTGCTCGAGGCGGGTGACGTCCTGCAAATAGCCCTTGAGGGTCTCCGCGAACGACGCTCCCCCTACCGGGGCCGCGCCCCGTCCCCCCAGTCCTTCGGGGGCGACACCCGGACGAATCGCGGGACGGTTTATCGGAATGGCGCTTGCCGGATCGAACGTCACGGATATCTCCCCCCTAGATCTCGAGAGACTTGTTGACCATGCTCTGATAGGCCTTCATGGCGGCCAGGTTGGCTTCGTAGGCCCTCGTGGCGGCCACCATGTCGACCATCTCCGTCACCGTATTGATGTCGGGCATCTCCACGTAGCCCTGCTCGTCCGCGTCCGGGTGATGGGGGTCGAAGACGCGGATCGTGCCCGCGTCTTGGTCCGCCACCTCCCGCGCCTCGACGGTGCCCGCCCGGCCCGGGCCGCCGGCCCGCCGGGGCTCCGACGCCTGCAGATGTCTCGCCGAAGTCCTCGCCATGGAGACGCGGTGGACGGGGCGCCGCGCGGGCCGGGCCGACCCGTCCTCTCCCGCGGTCATCTCGATCCGGCGGCGCGCGTAGATCTCGCCGTCGTCCCCGCGGGTGGTCCCGGCGTTCGCCAGGTTCCTCGCGATCGTCTCCATCCTCTTCCGCTGGGCCGACAGCCCGGCGGCGCTGATGTCCATCGGGCCGAAGAGGTCACCGGACATTTCGTCTTACCTCCCGATCGGCGGCCGGATTAGGTGCGGCCCCGAATGCTCGCGCGGATCCCGGCCACGCGCATCGCCGCGAGACGTGCGGCGATATTGAATCGAAGCTGGTTTTCCGCGAGGGCGACCAGTTCGATTTCCAGGTCGACTCCGTTTTCACCGTCCGGCCCCCGGTCCTCGACGATCTCGAAGAACCGCTCGGACTTCTCCGTCTCGCCGATGTGGCGGGCGTCGGTCGTCGCCGGCGCGAGCGCGTTCCCCCGGACCCGCGCCATCTCCTCGGCGAACTCCACGTCCCGCCGCCGGTAGCCCGGGACTTCGGCGTTCGCCACGTTCCCGGCGTACACCCTCTGCCGAAGTGCGGCGAAATCCATCACCCGTTTCAGCACCGGCAGCGTCGTCCTCGAGAACAGACCGAACGTGGACATCACTCGATTCCTCCCATAGAAGTCCGACCGGGCCGGACTTCGACACGCAGCCCCATTTCGCAAGGATCGGGCCACGATCGTTCCGGACGGACAAGGGCCTCGCGGTGAATCACTTCGAAGGATCTCCGCCGTGAGAGAGCCCGGCGGGAACCGGATGGGGGCCGGTCTCCTTTTCCCCTCCCGGAGGAATTTCTTTCCCGTTTTCGTCGCCGGGCTTCATGTAGTCCATCATCCCGAGCCGGTGGAGCTTGTTTCGAAGCGTCCGGGTCGTGATGCCCAGCTTTTCCGCCGCGGCGGTGCGGTTTCCGTCCGACTCCTCGAGGGCTTGGATGAGAAGGGCCGTTTCCGCCTCCCGCAGCGTCATGCCGGAAGTCACCACCTCTTCCGCGCCCGACGGCGACGCCACGGCGACCTTTCTCTCCTCCACGAGATCGGGAAGGTGCTCCGGGCCGATGACCCGCCCGGTGCAGACGAGGACCGCCCGCTCGAGGCTGTTCTCGAGCTGACGGACGTTGCCCGGCCACCGATGGTGGGTCAGGAGATCCATGGCGGAAGGGCCGATCTCCAGGGCACCGATCCCGTTCCGGTCGCAGTGGAGCCGGAGGAAGTGATCGGCGAGGAGGGGGATGTCCGATTTCCGCTCCCGGAGGGGCCCGACGGCGATCGGGAAGACGGAGAGCCTGTAGTAGAGGTCGGGACGGAAGCGCTCCGCCCGGATCTCGCGGGCGAGGTCCTTGTTCGTCGTGGCGATCACCCGCGTGTCGATCCGGATCGTAGCGCAGCCGCCCACCCGCTCGAGCTCCTTCTCCTGAAGGACCCGGAGAAGCTTCGCCTGGGCGCCCCAGCTGATCTCGGAAATCTCGTCCATGAGCAGCGTGCCCCGGTGGGCGAGTTCGAACCGTCCCTTCTTCTGACGAACCGCCCCGGTGAAGGCCCCCCGCTCGTGACCGAAGAGTTCGCTCTCGTAGAGGGTCTCCGTCAGGGCGGCGCAGTTGAATCGAATGAAATGGGCCCGGCTTCGCCGGCTCCGGAGGTGGATCGCCCGGGCGACCAGCTCCTTGCCGGTGCCGGTCTCGCCGGAGACGAGCACCGTGGCGTCCGTGGAAGCGGCGATCCGGATGAGGTGGCGGACTTCCTGCATGGGCCGGCTTTCGCCGACGAGGGACTGGCCGCCCTCTTCGGAATCGGGGGCCGCTCCGGCCGAGGGGAGGGGACGGTTCTCGGCCACCCGGTCGAGAACCCGGTCGATCTCCTCGCCGCCGAAGGGCTTGGTCAGGAGATCGGCGGCGCCGAGACGCATCGCCTCCACCGCTCCCTCCACGCTCGGCCGCGCCGAGAGGACGACGATCCTCGTGTCCGGAGCGGCCTCCGCCACGGAGCGGAGGAACGGGCGGAACCGCCCCCCGCCGTCCCGATGATCGAGAAAGAGCACGTCGTAGGCTCCGGAACGGAGATGCTCGAGGGCCTCTTCCGGTCCGGAGGCGACCCGCACCTCCTGCCCCTTCCGCTCCAAATAGGTCCTCAGGAAATCGCCCACGAGGGGCTCGTCGTCCAGCACGAGGATTCGGTTCGACCGTTCCATCCCGCTCAAGAGGTCCTCCTCGCTTCGGCGATCATGCGCGACACCCGTGCGGAGGGGAGGCGGAGAACCACCGTCGTCCCCCGGCCCGGTTCGCTCTCGAGACCCGCCTCCCCCCCATGGCCGGTCAGAGTGCGCCGCACCATCGTGAGGCCGAGGCCGACCCGGCGATCCCGAGTGCTGAAGAAGGGGGAGAAGGCGTTCTCCCGGATTTCGGCCGTCATTCCTTCTCCCGTGTCCCGGACGGAAACGACCACCGTGGACTCGGGATCGAGGATGCCGGCACTCCCGGCGCCCTCCCCCCCCCCGTCCCCTTCCTCGCCGCCGTCCATCGGGTTCTCCACCACGTCGAGGGCGACGGTGATCACGCCCCCCCCGGGCATCGCGTCCCGGGCGTTGGCAAGGAGCCGTCGGAGCGCGCCGGAGAATTGTCCCTCGTCGATCTCCGCGAGGGCCTCCTTCCGCCCGATCCGGCGTTCCACCCGGACGCCCTCCGCCTCCTCGATCCCCGCTTCGAAGAGGTCGAGGGTCTTGTCCACGACCGCCGCGACATCGAGGCAGCGGTACCGGGCCGGACCGTCGCCCGCCCCTTCGAGAAAGCGGCTGACCGCGCGCTCCACGCCGGCCACACCCTCACGAAGCTTCCGGACCAACTCCGCCCGCGCCGGATCCCCCTCGAGGTCCCGGCCGAGGATCTCGGCAAAACCCGAGACGCCGGCAAGCGGGTTCCGGATCTGGCGGGCCACCTCGGCGGACATCTCGCCGACGGCGGCGAGGGTCCGGGTGCGGAGAAGTTCCTCCTCCATCAGCTTCGTCCGCCGGAGGTCGACGAAGACCTCCACGGCGCCGAGGACCTCCCCTTCCTCCCCCCGCACGAGGGCCGTGCCGTACCGGACGGGAATCCGGCGGCCGTCGGCGGCGGCGATCCGCTTCTCTTCGCCGTCGATCGGGTTTCCCGTTTCGATCGTATGAAGAAGGCCGAAACGCCGTCCGGTCCGCCGCCCGATCAGATCTTCGTAAGGAACGCCGGTGACCATCTCCTTGGCGAAGCCGGTGATCTTCTCCGCCGCCCGGTTGAACTCGATGATCCGGCCCTCCGGGTCGGCGGCGACGACGCCGACCGGCACGCAGCGCAGTATGCCGTCGAGCCGCGAGGCGAGCTTCCGCCGCTCCTCGAGGCTCTCCCGGAGCCTCCGGTTCGACTCCTTCAAGGCCCAGTCGAGATCGGCGCACCGGCGGCCGAGGTCGGCGCACGTTTCGCGAAGCGCCCCGAGACTCTCACTGAATGTCTCGAGGGAGTCGCGAAGCGCCCCGTCCGGGGGGGGGTACCGGAACCCGCCGCCCTCCATCCGGGCCACGCCTTCCGAATCGGTCTCGTGACGGGTCATTCGTTCCCCCTCCGCCGGCCACCGCCGGGAAATTCGTTCCGGGTCCGCCGATATCGGGCCCCTTGGCCCACCGGTTCCCCTTCCGGCCCTCGCTGTCCTACGTTTCGTTCTCTCATGGAGAAAGCTTGAGCGGAAAATGCCGAAACCGCGCGATTTCGGCCGAATGTCCTCCGGGGGCCGTCCGGAAACCCCTCCGGAGCGGCCCGCTCGGACACCAGAAGCTTAAGCAATTGTTTTATATGGAGTTATGCCGATCCGCGCTCCCCGCGGCTTTGCTTGGAGCCGGTGCCGGCGGAGGGAACATCCTTCCGGTGCCGTCTTCCGGGGCGGTTCCCTCCGCCCCCTCCCTCCATCAGTCCTTGATCGCCTCGAAGACGATCGCGTTCGGCCCCACGATGCCGAGGGCCGGGCGATAGAGGTGATAGAGGTTCGGCCGGAACCCGATTCGCCGGAGCTCGACCAGCATCTCGAGGGAGAAGATCGTGTGAACGAGGGCCCCCTCTTCGCGGATCGGGTCGCCGTGGTACTGGGGTTCCATCAGGTGGACCATGTTCCCCTCGTCGTCGGTGCCGGTCCGCGCCTCGTCGAGGAACTCGGTCTGGTAGAAGGGGACGGTAAAGACGTGGCGGCCGCCCGGTTTCAGGACCCGGTAGACCTCGGCGTGGGCTTCGTAGGGCTCCGGAATGTGCTCGAACACGTCGGACGAGAGGACGAGATCGATCGTGCCGTCTTCCAGGGAGAGGGCCTGAAGGTCCTCGTGACGGACCCCGTTCACGAGAGCGCCCGGCTCATACCGGTCGCCGAAGTACTCGCTGCAGACGTATCCCTTCATCGCCCGGAGGCGGCCGTGCACGGCCCCTCGGGCTTCGGTGTTGTAAACGGCCAGGTGGTCGAGCCGCGCCAGCTCGGGGAGGGAGGCCACGCGGCGCCCGGTCATCGACGACGCCGCCCCGCAAAGGACGTACGCGAGTTGTCTCTGCCGGTTCGTGGCCGAGCACCTCGAGCAGCGGCAACTCTCGCGGAGGTTCTCCTCCACGGGCCTGATGGCCGCCAGCGACCCGCAAACGACGCACCGGGCCACGCCGACGCCGGTCTTCAGGATGATCTTCTCGAGCCACGTGCGGGTCGGATAGATCGGGTACTTGATCTCCCGCTCCGTTTTCCACAAGGCCATGGACACGCTCCCTTTCGATGTCGGGGGATCGCCCTCGCAGTCCGAGCTTCGGCAGGAATCGGCCGGGGATTGAGGGAGGGGAAACGCGTTCACTCCGAAGGGGTGTCGGGAATTTCCAAAGTGACCATGAGTCGGATCGGTGTCAGCGGACGGGAGAGGTCTCGGTTTCGGCGAAAACGCGGCGGGCGACTTCGAGGTCGTCCCGGACCCGCGGCCGGAGGTCGTCGAAGAGCCGCCCGTCCCCGAGCGGAAGGTAGTGGGCGACGAGAGGATCGGCGTGGCGGGCGACGACCTCCCGGATCCGTTCCGGGTCATCCCCCTCCTCGTGGGCGATCACGTCCGCGACGTGGGTCACCCAGACGAGGCGGGTCACCTCCTCCGAAGTCTCCTCCGCCGCCCGCGGCTCGTGGTGGTACCGCACGGCGAGGACGAGCGATTCGGGAAGCCTCCACCGGCCGAGGGCCCACGCCCCCAGCTGGGCGTGATCGAATCCGATCGCCTCCTTCTCGAGGATCCGGCACTCCCGCCGCTCGAGGATCAGGTTCCGGAGGCGGGATTGGGATTTCGGAAGCTCCCGGAGGACGACCCCCTTGCCGAGATCGTGGAGGAGCCCGGCCGTGAATGCCTCCTCCCCGTCGAGGCTTCCGACCGCTCGGGCGAGGGCGCGGCACCAGACACCGACCCGGATGCCGTGGTCCCACAGGCGGAGGGACTCTTCGCCCGTGCCGAGGAACGACCGGGCCACGTCGGACATGGCGGTCCCGATGACGATGTTCTTCAGCGTGTTCATGCCGAGCAGGGTGACCGCCATGGGGATCGTGCCGACCCGGCCGGGGAGCGCGTAGAAGGCGGAGTTGGCCACCTTGAGGAGGCGGACCACGAGGCCTTCGTCGGCGGAAATCACGTGGGCGATGTCGCTCACCGAGCTGTTCGGATCCCGGATGATCTGCGTCACCCGGTGGAGAATGACGGGAGCCGAAGGTACTCGATCGCCGAGCCCGGGCCGCTCCCGCTCGATCCGCTCCCTCTCCCGGGTCATGTGGCCGGTCACGGCGGTGGTGGTGACGCGCACGGCGGTGAGCACGCCCTTCCGGAAGGTCCGGACCAGCGCCTCCACGACCTCCGGATCGAACTCGGTGCCGCTCCCCTTGCTGATGATGTCCACGGCGTCTCCGTGGGCGAGACCGTCCCGGTAAGGGCGCCCGCTCGTCAGGGCGTCGAATACGTCGGCGATGCCGATGATCCGCGCCTCGAGGGGAATCTCGTCCCCCACGAGCCCCATGGGATATCCCGAACCGTCGAGCCGCTCGTGGTGAAGGAGGATGCCGGGGATGATGTGGTCCAGGCTGCCCGAGGATCGTACGATCTCCGCGCCGAGTACGGGGTGCTCCTTGACCGCCCGGATTTCGTCGATCGTGAGCTTCGAGGGCTTCCGGAGAATCTCGTCCGGGATCCCCACCTTCCCGATGTCGTGGAGCAAGGCGCCGAGGCGGAGTTGGTCCCGGAACCCGAAAGGCCGATCCGAAGCTTCGTCGATCCCCATCTCGTTCGCCACCGCCATGGCGTAGATGGCCACGCGGTCCGAATGGCCGCGGGTGTAGGCGTCCCGCGCGTCGAGGGCGGCGGCGAGGGATTGGATCATGGAGTAGAGAATGCCGTGGGTCCGGTTCTTCTCCCAAATCTCCGTGACCGTGTGACCGAGGAGAAAAGCGGCGTTCCGGAGGGAGCAGCCGTTCTCTTCCCGGGGGGGAGCGCCGGGACCGGGCCAGACCGCGCCGAGGACGCCGACCCCATTCTCTCCCGCCCGGATCGGCACCGCGCGGAGGGCCACCTTTTCGGAGCCGCCGTTTTCGGCGGATGGCGCTTCCTCCGCTCCCTCGAAGGCCCCTTCCCCGTCGAGGGACGCCGCGAGACGGGGCCAACGCTCGCGGATCCACTCCCCCCCCACCTCGGGGTTCGGGAATCCGTGGGTCCAAACGAACCGGAGCCCCTCCGATTCCCCGCCGAACCCGGCGAAGGTGTGAGTCGCACCCGTCCGCCGGGCAAGGAGGCGGAGGAGGCCCGTCATCGCCCTGTGGACGGACCCCGCCATCACCGCACCCTCCCCCGGCGGCGAGGAACAGGTCTCCCAGCCCGAGGCGACAAGATTGCGCAGGATCATTCCCGCGAAGCTCGGGTCGTCCTCGATGGTGGCGAGGAGAAGGGGAAGATCGACCTTCAGCGAATCCGAGATGCTCATGAATCCTCTTCTGAATCCTCTTTCGAACGAAACCGGAGGTTCTTTCCCCTTTTCGGAAGATTGACCGCTTGAGATTAGAATCGGTTTCACAACCTCCTTCGTCGCGAGATCGAGCGAAAGGTCCGGCGGCAAGGATCAAGGGGGAAAACGCCCGGAGGTGGCCTAAGAAGGCCATTGAGGACGTTTTTACCCGAGTACGCAGCCGCCGGGCCTTGC
>JBDROZ010000066.1:0-44134 GCA_043809585.1 Candidatus Eiseniibacteriota bacterium | reverse complement strand
GAAGGCTGGTGGAGGCGGCGGGAATCGAACCCGCGTCCGAGAACGGTTCGACGAAGGAGTCTACGTGCGTAGCCTGGTCGTTTGATTCTCGCCTCTGCGAAGCTCCGACCGGCAGGATCGACGCGAGGCCAGCCCTGAGATTTCGCCTCTCTCCGCGGGCGAGGTTCGAGGCTAGCCCGTGAGAATCGACGCTCCAGACCATCCCCCACGGGCGGGAGACGGACGGAACGGACTACCTGTTTTTAGGCAGCCAGAGCCAAGTTGTCGTTGGCAATTCAATTTTCCCGCCGTTTTTACGAGGTCGACGAGATCCTCGGCACGCGGCCATCGCTTACTACGCCCCCGTCGAATCCATTCGCCCCCTTTTCGATGCGTGAACCGACGGAAGGCCGTTGGCCTATCCGTAGACAGTATCGCTCGGATCGGGGATTTCCGCAAGGGGGAGCCCGACGCTCCCCGTATTCCCCGTGCCCTCTTTCTGATAAACTTTCCGGGAACGCCCGAACCCGGAGCGAGGGAGAGGAACCTCATGAAGCGGAACCACCGTGACCCGGGCGGAGACGCCCCCCGGGACGGACGCGCCGCGGCCGGCGCCCACCCGAAGCCCTTCCCGCCGACCCGCCTCGTCGGCCTCATCGGAAAGTCCCCGGACCAATGGACCGTGGACGACCTGATCCACCTCTTCAAGGAGCAGGGCCTCCGCCTCGTCAGCCTGATGCACGTCGGCGGCGACGGCTGGCTGAAGACCCTCGACTTCGTCCCCCGGAGCGACGGCCACCTCCGGGACATTCTGGAAGGGGGGGAGCGGGCGGACGGCTCGAGCCTCTTCCGGGGGACCGGGATCGGGGTGGGGCGCTCCGACATCGTCCTCCGGCCCCGCCTGGAGAGCGCCTTCCTCGATCCCTTCGCCTCCCTGCCGACGCTGATCGTCCTCTGCGGCCACTTCGGGCGAGACGGGAAACCCCTGCCCGAATCGCCGGACACCATCGTCCGGGCCGCCCATCGGAGGTTGAAGGAGAAGACCGGCGTCGACCTGATGGCCCTCGGCGAGGTGGAGTACTTCCTCGGGAAGAAGCCGGAGGAGAACGACGTCTACGGCGCCGACGACCGGGGGTACCACGCGAGTTCGCCCTTCGTCTTCGGCGAGGGGCACCGGCGCCATGCCCTCGAGGCGCTCGCCGAGATCGGCCTGCCGATCAAGTACGGCCACAGCGAGGTCGGCTACATCGGTGCCCGGGACACGGACGACGTGATCTGGGAGCAGCACGAGATCGAGCTCGCCCTGATGGCGCTCCCCCAGGCGGCGGAGGCGGTGGCCCTCGCCCAGTGGGTGCTCCGGAACCTCGCCCACCGGGGGGGCATGCGGTGCAGCTTCGAGCCGATCATGCGGAAGGGGCACGCCGGGAGCGGCCTCCACTTCCACTTCTCGCCCGTCGTGAACGGGGAGCATGCGGCGCACCGCCCGGAGGGCCGGGAGTTCCAGGAGCCGGCGAAGTGGCTGATCGGCGGGCTCGTCCAGCTTGGCGCCGCGCTCATGGCCTTCGGCAACCGGTCGAGCGGCTCCTTCGCCCGCCTCTCCCAGGGGAAGGAAGCGCCCCACGCCGTGATGTGGGGGGAGGCGGACCGGCGGGCGCTCATCCGGATCCCGATCTCCGCCGTCACCGCCGAGGGGCGGCTCGTCTCCCCGCCGACCATCGAGTTCCGGCTTCCGGACGGTTCGGCCCACCCCTATCTGCTGCTCGCCGGCGTGGCCCAGGCCGTGATCCGGGGGGCGGAGACGAAGGAGATCGACCGGCTCCTCACCGCGACCGCCTCGACGGGGGGCGACGACGACCGGCGGACCATGCAGCCCGTGCCGCGGAGTTTCGAGGACGTCAGTTTCGCCCTGGGCGAGTTCCGGAGCGTCTTCGAGGACGGGGGCGTTTTCCCCCCCGCACTGATCGACCGGGACATGGAGAGGCTGGAGGAACTCTAGCCTTGATCCGGCAAAAAATCGCGAGTGAAGACGCGCGAGAGTGCGTCAGATGCTGCAGCGCGGAGCATTCACCAAGCGGAGCATATCCAACGATATGTGAGCATTGGTGAATGCGAGCACTGCGGCAGATGGCGTGCTATCGCGCGAGCGTCAGCGGTTGGCACCGGGATTTTTTGCCGGATTAAGGCTGGCCCGGCTTTCTCACCAGGCTCCTACTGCGGCTCCGCCTCGCAGCCGGCGATCCGTGGACGCAGCAGGAGTTTTGTGCATGATCCAGGCTACCGGGATTCCGCCGCGAGGTGGGCGGTCTCCTTGCCGTAGATCTCGCTCGGGAAGAGCATGGGCAGGAGATCGTGAAGAAACTGGCGCTTCTTGTAGGCGTAGTGGCTCGCGAAGTGCCGGGCGTGCAGGGTGCGGATGTAGTTCTCGAGCGGGAAGATCTGCACCTCCACGGAGAAGAAATACGGCTCGGGATTGGGCGGGTCGTCGGTGAGCACGTCGACGATCCCCTTGAGCACCCGGAAGCCGCTCACGGACCGCACGTTCAGGCGATCCCTCTCCTTTTCCCCCGCGAGCGTGTCGACCCGGTCCCGCCAGCGGAGCGGCCCGCCGAGGGTGTGGATCAGCCGCCGCTCGAGGGCGTAGGCCTGGCGCCGGTTCCCGACGATGAACATCGCGCCGAGCAGGTCCTGGACCATGCGCGGATCGCCGATGCCCCGGCGGAGCATCTTGCTCACGATCGACCCGCTCCGCCGGCCGAGGCCGGGCCACCGGGGCTGCTCCCGGAGCGTGAGGAACCCGTTCTCCGTCTTCTCCCCCGGCGCCGGATTCGCCTCCCGCTTGAACCGGGAGCGGTAGTGGTAGATCTCGATCTCCGGATCGCCGTTCTTCGCCGGGAGCTTCCGCACCTGGAAGCGCCAGCAGACCGCCCCCTTCTCGGGGGGGACGCCGACCACGAAGCCGCTCTCCTCGCTCCCCTCGGGATCGTCGAACCGGCAACAGACCTCGATGCTCCGGCCTCCCGCCAGCTCCCGCCAGAGATGTTGCTGCAGGAGCGCTTCGAAGCTCCGCTTGTGCCGGGGCCCGTCCTGGACCGTCTTGCAGTGGTCGACGTCGAAGAGGAGCTTCGCGAGGTAGAGCTTCCGCTGCGCCTCGTAGCGGCTCCGGGAGTCCGTGCCCTCGAAGGTGAGCTTCAGGAGCTTCCGCGTGTCGTTGGTCCGGCGCGTCCGGGATTGGGGCGCCATTTGGTCGGCGAGCCCTTCCGGGACGAGCCGGAGGAGGTCGTCGAGATAGGTGTCGGCGTCGCGAAAGCAGCGATGGAGGGCCTGGAACGAGTCCGCGTCCCGCCCCGCCGGCTGGGCGTAGGCGTGGAGCATGGCGGCGTAGTAACCGGGGTCCTTCAGGATCTTGCGGTAGGTGGAAAGCCAGAGGCGCGCGATCGCCGGCCGCCGGCTCGGGAGCTTCGGATCCAGAAACGGGTGGACCCCGTACAGGTCGGGGCCCGACGCGGCAGGCACGAGAGGTTGGGCGGTCGTCATGTCCACGTCGGCAAGAATACCTCAGAAGCGGTTCTCTGTCTCCTCCATGGGTACGCGCCTGTCACCCCTCCCCGGGGGGGGCGGTTCCCGGAAAGGACGGAATCCGTGACGCCCGCCCCCCCCGCCCCCCGAATTGGTTATTGTCTCCCCGTTTTTCCTCGTGGTACGCTGCCGCCTCGGAGGCGACGGTCCCGTGAACATCCCCGACAGAATCGCCCGCGTGGAGGAGAGGATCGCCGCGGCCGCCCGCCGGGCGGGCCGGAGCTCCGATGAGGTGCTGCTGGTCGCCGTCACGAAGCGGATTCCCGCCGGGCGGATCAACGAGGCGATCGAAGCGGGCGTGAAGGCGATCGGCGAGAACCGGGTGCAGGAGGCGGAGGCGAAGTGGCCGGACCTCCTCCCGGGCCCGGAGCGCCATCTGGTCGGCCGCCTCCAGAGAAACAAGGCGGGCAAGGCGGCGGACCTCTTCGACCGGATCCAGTCGATCGACGGGGAGAAGCTCGCCGCGGCCGTCTCGCGCAGGGCCGAAGCGGCGGGGAAGAGGATCCCGGTCCTCGTGGAGGTGAACGTCTCCGGCGAGGATTCGAAAGCGGGGGTCGCGCCGGGGGCCGTGCGATCCTTGATCGAGGAGATTGCCCGGCTCCCCGGAATCGCCGTCGACGGCCTCATGACGATCGGCCCCCTGACGGAGGACCCGGAGAGGATCCGCCGCGCCTTCCGGGAGCTCCGGGAGATCTTCGAGGGGCTCCGCGCGAGGCCGGTCGCGGGCACGGAGATGCGCCACCTCTCCATGGGGATGACGGGGGACTACGAGATCGCCGTGGAGGAGGGGGCGACCATGGTGCGGCTCGGAACCGCCCTCTTCGGGCCCCGGCCCCCCGCTTGATTCGGAACGGAAGGAACGAACGATGAGCTTTCTCGCTTTCCGCACTCTCGTGCACGGGGCGGTCCAGTACGGGGCGTTCGCCCTGATCGCCCTCCTCGTGATCCGCATCGCCGTTCCCCCGAACCGCTTCCGTTACGGCACCGGTTCGCTCTTGTTCCGCCTCGGCCGTGCCACGGACTGGCTCGTCCTCCCGATCCAGTCGGCCCTGCCGCCGGGGACCTCCCTCGCCGTCGGCCCGATCCTCGCCATCGTGGCGGCCCTTCTCCTTTCGTATTTCGGTCTCGCTTTGATCGACGACGTTCTCGGTTCTCTCGCGGGTTTCTTCGCGGCCCTCTCCCGGGGGGCGGTCATCCCGGCGATCGGGTTCCTCGCGTACGGGGCGGTCTCGGTCTTCGTTGCGCTCCTCGTGCTCCGGATCATCTTTTCCTGGATCCGGATCGGTTACAACGCGGGGGGACGGGTGACCCGGTTCGTGTACGACGTCACGGAGCCCGCGCTCGCCATCTTCCGGGGGATCATCCCGCCGCTGGGCATGTTCGACCTGTCGCCGATCATCCTCTTCTTCCTGCTCCAGTTCCTGAAGAACGCGATCCGGTCCCTCCTCATCGGGGGGTAGGGGACGCGTCCCGGAGCCCCGTTTTTCCTTGGCCTGACGGCCCCGATCGACTATCCTACTCTTCTCATCTTAACGTCGTATCCGGCAGGAGGGAACGTCCCATGAAGATCTCTCCCCTCGACATCCGAAAGCAGACTTTCCGCAAGGGTCTCCGCGGCCTGGACGAGCAGGAGGTCGTCTCGTTTCTCGAGATGGTCGCCGACCTGGTCGAGGGGCTGCTCCAGGAAAACCGGGACCTGAAGGACAGGTTCGCCACCGCCGAGGTCCAGCTCGAGAACTACCGCCGCATCGAGGAGGCGCTCAGGAACGCCCTCATCACGGCGGAAAAGGTCGCCCGGGACACGAAACGGAACGCGGACCAGGAGGTCGAAATCCTCCTCAAGGACGCGGACCTGAAGGCCCGGCGCGCCGTCCAGTCGGCCCGGGCGATCCTGGAGGGCGTGCGCTCGGACACGGTGGATCTGACCAAGCAGCGCCGGGATTTTCTCGCCCGATTCCGCCTCATGGTCGAGACCCAGCTCAAGATGCTCGACCTGAAGCGCGTCGAGTACGAAGGAGAAGAGGACATGCGCCGGCTCGAGGAGATCCAGCGGGCCCTCTTCGACGAGCCTCTCTCCGTCTCCGAGGCCGTCGCCGGACGCTCGCCCGTGCCCTCCTTCGAGCCCCCCGCGGAGGAGATCATCCGGACCGTGGAACGGGAAGGGCCGGCGCCCTCTCGGGAGGAGAGCGCGGACGGCTCTCCCGGCGAGGCGGACGGGAGCGGGGACGACACCTCCGAGCATCGAATCACCCAGCAAACCGATTGAGCTTCCGCACACGGTCCCGCCGGTCGGTCGGGCGGGGGGGAAGCCCCACGGAGCGCGATGAGCGATACGCGACATTTCGTCAAGCCTGACGCGGCGCCGGTCCCCCAGCGGGAGGCCGGGATTCTGCGTTTCTGGCAGGAAAACGACATCTTCCGAAAGAGCCTCGATCTCCCGGCGGCGGAGATCTTCGTCTTCTACGAGGGCCCGCCGACGGCGAACGCCATGCCCGGCATCCATCACGCCGCCGCGAGAATCGTGAAAGATCTGGTCTGCCGCTACCGGACCATGAGGGGCTGCCGGGTCGTCCGGAAGGGGGGATGGGACGCCCACGGTCTTCCCGTCGAGATCGAAGTCGAGAAGGAACTCGGCTTCACCCACAAGGGGCAGATCGAAGAGTACGGAATCGCCGAGTTCAACAAGAAGTGCCGGGAGCGGGTCTTTCGATTCAAGGAAGAGTGGGAGCGCATGTCCGACCGGATCGGGTACTGGGTCGACATGAGCGATCCCTACATCACCTGTAATAACGACTACATCGAGTCGGTCTGGAGCGTGCTGAAGAAGTTCTGGGACGCCGGATTGATCTACGAGGGGCACAAGGTGATCCCCTACTGCCCCCGGTGCGGCACGCCCCTCTCGAGCCACGAGGTCTCCCAGGGATACCAGGACGTCAAGGATCCGTCGATCACCGTGCGCATGCGGATCCCGGGAGAGGAGAAGAAGAGCTTCCTCGTCTGGACGACGACCCCGTGGACGCTCCCGTCGAACGCCGCGATCGCCGTGGCGCCGGAAGAGATCTACGCCGAGGTGTCGTGGAAGGGGGAAACCTTCATTCTCGCCGAGGCCAGGATCCCCGCGGTCTTTCCGAAGGGAGCGCCCGAGGTGACCCGCCGTTTCCCCGGCCGGGAGCTGGTCGGCCGGCCGTACGAGCGGCTCTTCCCCTACGCCCCGGAGCACGAGAAAGCGTGGCACGTGATCGGCGGCGACTTCGTCTCCTTGGACGAAGGGACCGGTATCGTGCACATCGCCCCCGCCTACGGCGAGGACGACTACCGGGTCGGTCAGGAGCGCGGCCTCCCCGTCATCCACCTGGTGGACGAGGGGGGACGCTTCACGGACGACGTGACCGAATGGAAGGGCCGCCCCGTGAAGGAGGCGGACCCGGAGATCATCGAACACCTCCGGGAACGGGGGCTGCTCTTCGATCTGGCCGAGATCGAGCACAGCTACCCCCACTGCTGGCGCTGCTCGACGCCCCTCCTCTATTTCGCCCGGGAAAGCTGGTTCATCCGGACCACGGCGATCCGGGACCGGCTCGTCGAGGAGAACGCCGGCATCCGGTGGTTCCCGCCCGAGCTCGGCCGGAACCGGTTCGGCAAGTGGCTCGAGAACAACGTGGACTGGGCCCTTTCGCGGAACCGCTTCTGGGGGACGCCGCTGAACATCTGGCGCTGCACCTCGTGCGGCGGGACGAAGTGCGTCGGGAGCATCGAGGAGCTTCGCGCGCTTTCGACGTCGCCCCTCCCGGAGCCGATCGATCTCCATCGCCCCTGGGCGGACGACGTCGTGCTCCGCTGCTTCGGCTGCGAAGGGGAGATGAAGCGCGTCCCGGAGGTGATCGACGTCTGGTTCGATTCGGGGTGCATGCCCTTCGCCCAGTACCATTGGCCCTTCGACGAGGAGAAGAAATTCGACGACCAGTTTCCCGCCGACTTCATCAGCGAAGGGACGGAGCAGACCCGCGGCTGGTTCCACTCGCTGCTTGCCATCTCCACCCACGTGGCGGGCCGCGCGTCCTACAAGAGCTGCTACGGCATCGGCCTCATCCTCGACGAGGAGGGGAAGAAGATGTCGAAGTCGAAGGGGAACGTGGTCGACCCATGGGAGATCCTCCGGGACTACGGCGCCGACGCCGTCCGGTGGTACCTCGTGTGGGCCGCCCCCCTCTGGCTCCCGCGGAAGTTCAGCGTCGACGGCCTCCGCGAATCGGGGAACAAGTTCCTGGACACTTTCCGGAACACGCTCTCCTTCTTCATTCTCTACGCCTCCCTCGACCGCTTCGAGCCGGGCGGGGCGCCGGTGAATGAGGAGGACCGGAGCGAGCTCGACCGGTGGATCCGCTCCCGGCTCCACTCGACGGCGAAGGAGTGCCGGGAGTGCTTCGACCGGTACGACCTGACCCGGGGGGCGCGGGCGATCCAGGAGTTCGTACTCGACGACCTCTCGAACTGGTACGTCCGGCGAAACCGGAAACGGTTCTGGAAAGGGGAGATGGACGCCGACAAGCGGGCCGCCTTCGAGACCCTGTACGAGTCCCTCGTCACGACGGCGAGGCTCGCCGCGCCGGTCACACCCTTCCTCGCGGAGGAGGTGTATCGCGCCTTGGTGCCCCCCTTCTTTCCCGACCTACCCGAGTCGGTGCACCTCGCCCCCTACCCGGACGCGGACGAGTCGGTCATCGACGAAGAACTCGAGGCGACCATGGCCCTCGGCCGGGAGGTGGTCATTCTCGGCCGGGCGATCCGGACCCGGGTCTCCCTGAAAACCCGCCAGCCGGTCCGCCGCATCGTGGCGGTCGTGGCGGGGGAGGGGAGGGACCGGGAGCGGCTCGAACGGGTCGCGGACGTCATCCGGGAGGAGTTGAACGCTCGGGAGGTGGAGGTGACCGCCGACGGCGACGCCTACACGTCTCTCACGGCGAAGCCCGTCTTTTCCGTGCTCGGCCCTCGGTTCGGAAAGAACGCCGGCGCCGTGGGGAACGCCATCCGGGAGCTTTCCACCGAGACGATCCGGAATGTGTCCGCGAACGGGCGGGCCGAGATCGAAGTGAACGGCGAGACGGTCGTCCTCGAGCCCGAACTCCTCGAGATCGCCGAGGGAGGGGCGGGCCCGTTCGAGATGGAGCGGGGAGAGAACGCCACGGTGTTCCTCGATACCGAACTCGACGACGATCTCCGGGAGGAGGGCTTCGCCCGGGAGATGGTCAACAAGATCCAATTCATGCGAAAAGAATCGGGCTTCGACGTGGTCGACCGGATCCGGGTGGTCTTCGAAGGGAGCGACCTCGTCGCCCGGTCCGTTCTGCGTTTCGCCGATCAGATCCGTTCGGACACGCTCGCCGACGCCCTCGACCGGGGAAAACCGGAATGGGACGGCGCCCGGGATTGGGAACTGAACGGGGAGCCGACGAGGATTGCCATCGTGCGGGTCGCTCCCGCCGCCCACGGCGGACAGAAAGCGTAGGTGATCGTTTGGACAAGAAGGAAATGAAGCACTTCGAGGAGCGTCTGCTCGAGGAGCGGGGAAAGGTCATCGCCGACATGGAGCGGCACGAGGCGTCCGCCGGGCCCACGCAGCGGGACGCTTCGGGCGATCTCTCCGCCTATTCGTTCCACATGGCCGATCTCGCGACGGACGCCATGGAGCGGGAAAAGAGCTTCCATTTCGCGTCCCGGGACACGAGGCTCCTGTACCACATCGACCAGGCCCTCGACCGCCTGCACCGGGGGGAGTACGGCGATTGCGAGGAGTGCGGCGGGGTGATCGCCCGCGCCCGCCTCGAAGCCGTCCCCCACGCGCGCCTCTGCCAGGCGTGCAAGGAGCTGGAGGAGAAGACCAAGCGGTGAGGGACGCCACGAACCTCCCCATGGCGCGGCCCCTCCTCCTCGGGGCGGCGGTGGTCGCCGCCGATCAGGGGACGAAGTGGATCGTGGGGCGTACCCTCGCGCGGGGCGAGTCGGTCCCCTTGGTCGGAGACGTCTTCCGGTTCACTCACGTGCAGAACCCGGGGGGCGCTTTCGGGCTCTTCCGCGATTCCGGCTCCCTGTTCACCTTCCTCTCCGTCGCCGCGGTGATCTTTCTCTTCTGGACCGTGCGCCGTTATCCGGCCCGGGCCACGGGGATGCGGATCGCCCTCGGTCTCGTGCTCGGCGGCGCCGTGGGGAACCTGATCGACCGGATCCGAACGAGCCGGGTGGTCGATTTCTTCGACGTCGGTTTCGGCGACCTCCGCTGGCCCGTCTTCAACGTGGCGGACGTGGCGGTGGTCGTCGGAGTCGGCCTCTTTCTCCTCGTCTCGTGGAAAGGCGGTGGGCCGGATGGTGAAGGAGCCGGCGACACCGGCGGGGGAGAGGATGAGTTGGACCGTGCCTCCGGAGTCGGCGGCGGTCCGGCTTGACGTCTGGCTGACCGGGCGGGAGGGAATGCCGTCCCGCGCCTTCGTCCAGAAGCTGATCCGGGAGGGCCGGGTCACGGTGGACGGGAGGCCGGTCCGGGCGAGCCACCGGGTCGAGCCGGGCGAGCGGATCGAGGCGGAGGTCCCGCCCCCCGAGCCGCCCTGGCTGATCCCCGAGGCGATTCCTCTCGACGTCCGCTACGAAGACGGGGATATCGTCGTCGTGAACAAGCCCCCCGGGATGGTGGTCCACCCCGGCGCGGGCGTCCGGAGCGGGACCCTCGTGCACGCCCTGCTCGGACGTTTCGGGTCGATGCCCGATCTCGGCGCCCCGGAGCGCCCCGGGATCGTGCACCGTCTCGACAAGGAGACGTCGGGCCTGATGGTGGCCGCCCGGAACCGGGAGGCCCACGGGCGGCTCGCCGCGGCCATCGAGAGGCGGGAGGTGGCGCGGCGCTACCTCGCCGTCCTGTGGGGCGGGCCTCCGGACGAGGGGGTGATCGACGCCCCCGTCGGGCGTTCCCGGCGGGACCGGAAGAAGATGGCCGTAACCGCCGATGGGAAAGGAGCCCGTTCCCGGTATATACTGAGGGAGAGGTTCCCCTTCGCCTGCCTGGCGGAGGTCGCCCTCGAAACGGGGCGGACCCATCAGATCCGGGTCCACTTCGCCCACCGGGGCCATCCGGTCTTCGGGGACCCGACCTACGGCGGCCGGCAAAAGGCCCTCCGGGGCATCTCCCCGGAGCGGCGGCGGGCGGCGGCGCGGGCCCTGGCGATCATGGGACGGCAGGCGCTGCACGCGTGGCGCCTCGAGTTCCTTCATCCTCGGACGGGGGAATCTCTCGCCTTCGAGGCGGAACCGCCCGAAGACATGGGGAACCTGTTGGAGTTCCTACGCGGCGAGGCCCGTTCCGGCCCATAGGGCGGAGCGGTCCCGCGATCAATATCGACCCGCAAAGAGGGGGAAACGGTGAACATCAAGCGACGGGACATTCGCGATGTCACGGTGCTCGAGTTGTCGGGCAAGCTGATGGGCGGACAGGACGCGGCGACGTTCCAGAATCTGGTGAAGGACCTTCTCGGCGAGGGCCGGAAGAAGATCGTCATCAACCTCGGCCAGCTCAGCTGGATCAACTCGACAGGCCTCGGTATTCTCATCTCCGGATACACGTCGGTGAAGAACGCCGGGGGCGTCTTGAAGCTCGCCAACGTGGCGGAGCGGATCGAGTCGATCCTGATGATCACCAAGCTCGCGACCGTCTTCGAGACCTATCCGAGCGAGGAAGAGGCGCTGGTCACCTTCGGCGGCGAGTAGAGACATGGCGGAAACGAACGACTTGGACAAGGTGGATCTCACCTTTCCGAGCCTTCTCGACTACATCGGGCTGGTCAACGCCGTCACGGAGGAGATCGGGGACCATCTCGGCCTCGACGAGGAAGAGCGGGACGCCGTCAGCAACTCGGTCGTCGAGGCATGCACGAACGCCATCGAGCACGGGAACAAGTTGGACCGATCGAAGAATGTCCTGGTCCGGTTCCGCACGGCGCCGGGAAGGATCGAGATCGGGGTCTCCGACCAGGGCGAGGGCTTCGACCCGCAGGGAATCCAGGATCCGAGAACTCCGGAAAACCTCATGCGGGAGAGGGGGCGGGGCATCTTCATCCTCCGGGCGTTCATGGACGAAGTCCGATACGAGTTCGGCCCCGACTGGGGCACCACGGTCTGGATGGTGAAGCGTCTCTCCGGGAAGCCGGGCCGGAACGGAAACTGAACCGCCCGGGCCGGCGTAGTCTCCGGTGGAAATCGTTCACGCGGCGCGACCCCCACCCCTTCCGGGCGAAGGCATGGATCTGACCCTCCTCGGAGCATTCCTCTATCTCGCCTGCGGGGGCGCGGTCATCCTTCTCGGGCTGCTCGTCCTCCGCGAGGCGCCGGGCGACCGCCTCAGGCGGACCGCGGCGGCGATGATGTTCTTCGGCGGTCTCGGCCCGATCGTGGGGGGGGCCGGAATGATCCTCGCCCGCCGGGGGCCCGAGGCGGTCGCCTTCCTCGGCACCGACGCGGCGACCACCCTCGGCTACGCCTGGGAGCTCTTCTTCCCCTCCCTCCTTCTCTTCGCGCTCCTCTTCCCGACCGAGCATCCCCTCCTCGGCCGGTTCCCCCGCGCCGGCGTTCTTCTCTACTTTCCCTACTTCTTCCACCTCGTCCTTCTCTTCTTTCTGGGACGGATCGGATCGTCCCTCGCCGGCTTCGAGATCCCCGCCCCCTTCGGCATCGGGGGGAGCGTGGGGGACGTGTTCCGCGTCGGCGGGAGCTTGATCGGACTGACCCTCCGGCTCCTCGCCCGCTTCCATGTCCGGTTCTTCTCGCTGGTCGACCTTCTCTTCATCGGGGCGGCGATCCTCCTTCTCCGCCAGAGCTATCGCCGGCTCGAGTCCCCCCGGCTCCGGCGCCAGCTCCGAGCGGTGCTCTTCGGCCTCGGTCCGTGCGTCGGCCTCTACGCCCTCGCCGTTCCCGGCCCGACCCTGATCTCCCACGCCGTTCCGGCGGGGGCGAGGCTGACCCTGCTCACGGCCGCCCTCCTTCTCGGCACCGGCTCCATCGCCTTCGCCGTGGTCCGGGCGAGCTTCCTCGACGTGGGGACCGTTTTCCGCCGCGCCTTTCTCCTCTCCGGAGCGGCGGGCGCCCTCGTCCTCGGCCTCTTCTTCCTCGCCCGATGGCTCGACGGGATCCTGGAAGGTCAGCTCGGCTTCGGGATGCCCCTCTGCCAGGGCCTCTTCGCCCTGCTCGCCATCCTCTTCTTTCATCCGGCACTCGGCCGCCTCGAGGAGACCATCGACCGGGTGCTCGCGGGGGATCGGGTGGCGAACCGGGAGATGCTCCGGCGGCTCGGCCGGGAGATGACGGCGATCCTCGACCTCCGCCCCCTCTCGGACGAGATCGTCCGCTCCCTGAAGGAGTCCCTCGGCGTCGACCGGGTCCATCTCTTCCTCCGGGACCGCACGGGCCGGGCCTTCGCCGAGGCCGGATCGAACGGGGAGGGGGAGCCGTTCGTTCTGGAAGAGAAACACCCCCTCTTCGGGCCCATCGGGGAGACCCTCGATTCGGTGACGGCGGGCGACCTCGTGGAAGAGCTGGTGCGCCCCGAGGAGCGGCGGGAGGCGGCGGAGTTTCTCGCCCGCCGTCACGCCCGCATCGTCGTGCCGATCCATGTGTCGGACGGGGGGGGGTGTCACGGCTTCCTCACCATCGGCCCGAAGGCGACGGGGAGCCGCTTTCACGCGGAGGAGGTCGGGCTGCTCTCCATTCTCTCCCAGCAGATCGGGTTCGCCGTGCGGAACGCCAGGCTCCACGAAGAGGCCCTCGAAAGGGCCCTGGTAGACGAAGAACTCGCCATGGCCCGGGCAATCCAGGAATCGATCGTCCCCCGGCGGAGACCCGAGTTTCCCGGGCTCGACGTGGCGGCGCTCAACCTGCCGAGCCGCCAGATGGGGGGGGACTACTACGATCTGATCCCCCTCCCGGGCGGAGCCCTCGCCGTGGCGGTCGGGGATGTTTCCGGGAAGGGGATCCCGGCGGCCCTCCTCATGTCGATGCTCCACGCCGCCCTCCACGTGCAGATGAACGGCAACCCGGAACCGGCGCTCCTCATGTCGCGCCTGAATCGGATCCTGTACGACTCGACATCGCCGGAGCAATTCGCCACTTTCTTCTTCGGCGTGTATGATCGGGGGGCGTCGCGGCTCCGCTTCACGAACGGCGGCCACAACTTCCCGGTGCTCCTCCGGAAGAACGGTTCCGTCGAGTGCCTCGTCGAGGGGGGCCTCGTCCTCGGCTTCACGTCCTCGGCAAGATACGAAGAGGGCCGGGTGGACGTGAACGCCGAGGACCTGCTCGTCTTCTATTCCGACGGAGTGACCGAAGAGGCCCGGGAGGACGACGAGCAGTTCGGGGAGGAGCGGCTGATCGACACGGTCCGGCGCCACCGCTCCGAGCCGGCGGCGGCGATCGTCGAGGCGGTCCGGGAGGAGGTCTCCCGGTTCGCCGGGCGGGAACGGTTCGGGGACGACTTCACGCTGATCGTCCTCCGGGCAGGCGAGGGGGTATCGCTTTGATCGAAGGCACGGCCGCGATCGCATGGCGGGGCGTTTCGAAAAGGTACGGGGCCGTCCAGGCTCTCGACGATCTCGGGCTCGAGATCGCCCCCGGGGAAGTGTTCGGGTTTCTCGGCCCGAACGGCGCGGGGAAGAGCACGGCGATCAAGATCGCCGCCGGGCTGGCGAGACCGGACGGAGGGGAGGTTCTTCTCCGGGGCGTCCCCGCCGCCCGTCCCGAGAGCCGCGTCGGAGTGGGCTACCTTCCCGAGGACCTCCGCTTCCCGAAGGGGTTCCGCCTCGGCGAGTGGCTCCGGGTGCAGACCGATCTCCGGGGCGCCGACCCGGGGCGCATCGGGAGGATGGCGGAGCGGACCGGCCTCTCCGGGCGATTGAAGGACGACCTCGCCGGCTTCTCGAAGGGGATGCGGCGCCGGGCGGCGCTCACGCTCCTTCTCGTCCAGGATCCGGAGGTGTGGCTTCTCGACGAGCCGACCGCCGACCTCGACGTGGCCGGCCGGGAGATGGTGGAGAACATCGTTTTCGAGGCGCGGTCCCGGGGCGCGGCGTTTTTCCTCTCCTCCCACATCCTCTCCGAAGTGGAGAGGGTCTGCGACCGGGTCGGCATCATCGGGAAGGGACGGCTCGAGAAAACCGCCCGCCCCGCCGAGCTTCTCCCGGCCCCGTTCATCCTCGATCTGACCTTTCCGGCGTCGCCGGAGGGGGCCGGCCTTTTTCTCGGGGGGCGGTCCTACGTGTTGAGCCCCGAAGCGCGGCGGGTCCGCGTCTTCGTGCGGGACCGGGAGGACGGGAACGCGGTGGCCGCCGATCTCGAGGCGGCGGGGCACATCCCGGCGGAGAGCCTCTTCCGCCCCGCGTCGCTCCGGGACGCCCTCGGGGAGGTGCGGACGTGAGCCCCCTCTTCCGGTCGGTCTGGATCGCCTTCCGGCGGAGCGGCGGGCTCCCCTTCCTGCTCGTGCTTCTCGCCGGGGTGGGGCTCCTCTTCTTCGCCGCCCTGCGGGCCGAAGGCAACCTGGTCGTGAACGGCCGGCCCGTGGCGCTCGAGGACGGGACGCTGGTCGACTTCTCCCTCGGATTCGGCCTCCGGGCCGTCAGCTTCGTGGTCGTGCTCTTTCTGCTTTTCCAGGGGACGGGGCTCGTGCTCCGGGACGGGGAGCGGGGGAGCGCCGTTTTCGATCTGACCGCGCCCGTCTCCCGGGGGACCTATCTCGCCGCCCGGGGGATCGGGCTGCTCTCGATCCTCGTCGTGATCTGGGCCGTGGCGATCGCCGGATTCGAAGCGGCCCTCCTCGCCCGGTTCGGTTTCGTGAGGCCCGCCCTCGCGTCGGGGGCCCTCGTCTTCCTGCTCGCCCACGTCCTTTTCGCGGCGATGCTCGTCCTCTTCCGGCTCTACCTCGGGGCGGGGTGGGGCGCCATGGCCGGTGTCCTCGTCCTCGTCGCGAGCGGCGTGCTCTCCTTCGATCTCGTGGAGAGCTACCTCTTCGACGTCCCCGTCCCCCGGGAGGGGGGGGCGTGGTGGCTGCCGTTCCTCATGCCCTATCTTCAGGGGGAGCCGGTCGGTCTCGCGGCGGCCCTCGCCCGCGGCGCCTCCCGATACGGGCCGCCGATCGGCAACGTCCTCTCCGTCGGCCTCGACGTCGCCCTCGGGAAACCGGTCTTCCCCCGTTTCGACGCGGCCTCGCTCCCCGTGGCGGCCGTCTGGACCGCCCTCTTCGCGGGGGGGGCCCACTTCATCTTTCGCCGGAGGGACCATTGAAGTGGCGGTCGTTCTCGGCATCGACTGGGGGGAGCGGCGGGTGGGCGTCGCCGTGAGCGACCCGGAGGGGATCGTCGCCCTCTCCCTCGGCGTGCTCGACGGGAGCGATCCGAAAGCCGTCGCGGCGGAGATCGCGGCCCTCGCCCGGGAACGGGGGGCGGAGAGGATCGTGGTCGGCCTGCCCCGCAACATGGACGGCACCCTCGGCCCCGTGGCGGAGGCGGCCCTCCGGTTCCGGGATCTTCTCGCGGAGGTTCTGACCGTGCCGGTGGAGACGTGGGACGAGCGGCTCAGCTCGGCGGAGGCGGAGCGGCTGATCCGGGACGCGGAGTCCGGGCCGTCCCGTCCGGGGGACCGGCGGCCCCGGCGGAGGGGCGGGACTCCCAAGAAACGGAAGGAGAAGTCCCGGGTGGACCGGATCGCGGCGGTGATCATCCTGCAATCGTGGCTCGATCGGCGGGGAGGGGGGACCGGATGAAGAAGCTCGTCTACCTCGTTCTGCTCCCGCTGTTCACCCTGTTTCTTCTCGGGCTCGGTCTCGGGGCGCACCGCTTCTTCCACGGGCCGCCTCCGCCGGGGGCGGCGGAGGTGCTCTTCTCGATCCCCGAGGGGACCGGTTTCGGCGAGGTCTGCCGAATCCTCCGCCGCGAAGGGGTGGTGAAGAACACGAACGGGCTCTATCTCGTGGGGCGTGTCGGGGGGGCGGAGCGGCAGATCCGGGCGGGGCGGTACCGGATCGTGTCGGGAACGCCCGCCGGCCGGGTGCTCCGCATGCTCCAGAGGGGCGGGAACGAAGTGATCCGGGTGACCGTACCCGAGGGGCTCCGGGTCGACGAGACGGCCCGGATCGTGGCGGCGAATCTCGCCTTCGAGGAAGAGGCCTTTCTCGCCGCCGCCCGGGACCCGGAGGCGGCGGAGAAGTACGGTATTCCCGGCCCCACTCTCGAGGGGTATCTGTTTCCGGAGACGTATCGGTTCTTCTGGGACGATCCGGTCGAGTCGGTCCTCCGGCGCATGACCGGTCGCTTCCGGGACGAGTTCGACGAGGAGGCGCGGGCGCGGGCCGCGGGGCTCGGCCTGACCCCCCGGGAAGCGGTGACCCTCGCTTCGATCATCGAGGCGGAGGCGGCGGTGGGGGAGGAACGGCCCCGCATCTCGGCGGTCTTTCACAACCGTCTCCGGATCGGGATGAAGCTCCAGGCGGACCCGACCGTGCAGTTCGCCCGAGGGACCAGGGAGCGGCTGCTCCGGAAGCACCTCGAGCTGGAGTCCCCCTACAACACCTACGTGGTGGGGGGCCTTCCGCCCGGTCCGATCTGTTCACCGGGGAGGGCGTCGATCCGGGCCGCACTCGAGCCGCTTCCCGGCTCTCGAGATCTCTATTTCGTCGCCTCCGGCGAAGGGGGGCGGCACATCTTCTCGAGCAGCCGGGAGGCTCACGACCTGGCGAAGAGCCGGGCTAGCGCCCGGCGCGAAAGCCCTTGACCGAGAGGGCCGTAAACGGGTTTAATGCGTCGGGGAGGGAGTGCGCTCCCGGAGGATAAGACCATGGCGAAACTGATTGCCAAGCCGGCCCGGGGGCCGAAACGCCGGAACGTCCGGCCCGGACGGGGAGGGGCGAAGACGGAAAACGCCCTGCCCTTCCACCGGAAGAACTACATTCTCTTCGCGGTGGGGATCTTCGCGATCTTGCTCGGATTCTTCTTCCTGAGCCGGAACTCGATCACCCTCGCCCCGATTCTCCTCGTGGCGGGCTACTGTGTGATCATCCCCCTGGCGATCGCCTTAAAGTAGTTTTTTCAATAGCTTAGGTCGACGGCTTGGGGGGGCGGATAGCTCAGCTGGTCAGAGCGCCTGCCTTACAAGCAGGAGGTCACAGGTTCGAACCCTGTTTCGCCCATTCGGAAGATCGACCAATCCTCGATTGATTCACCGAATCCGGCCCCCATGGAGACTCAATCTCCGATTTTCATGCGTAATATACGCTTAACCTGACTGAGCCATTGACTTTGTAGCCGGTTTCTGGTAAAGTTTTGACCGTATGAGAGGGAGCAGGCCTGCCGACCGTAACTTGAAGGCAATGAGGCTTTTCGAGTTGACAGGCCGAGAACGACTTTGGTATAGTAAGGGCGCTACCGCTCTCGCGATTGAGTTCTCCCTTGCCTATACCTACTGGTTTGCCGAAAGGAGGTGTGGGGAAGCTTTCATTTGGAAAGGTCCTAATGGTTCGGACTATCCGGGCCATCAACGTTAGGTCACATTTCCTCGAAGAGCGGGGAAAGGGACGATCGTTCCAGCTAGCTATTCCTGCAGGAGGTACAAATGAAAAAAGGGTTGGTGTTAGGTGTGGTGGCCCTTCTCGGGTTCGCCGGGACCGCCTTCGCGGGTCTGCCCTGTGCGGCCTACTCGGCGTGCAATCTGTCGATCCAGAACGTCGTCGGCTGCGGCACGGCCGACATGGTCTGGACGTCCAGTCAACTCGCGGATTACATCGTGATCCGCGTGACCGTCCGCGACTGCCTGGAGAATCCGGTCGAGGCCTGCGATGTCCGTCTCGACCTCAGCGGCTCCTTCGACTCGAACGTCGACGTTGATCCGACCAACGCGGCCAACTTCAACGGGAGAATCTGCGGCACCGCCACTCGGATCGCCGCGACCAACGCGAACGGCGCGGTCGCGTTCAACATCAGCGGGGGCGGGGCCGGCGCCGTCTTTCTCAACTGGACCGTGACCGCCCAGTGCGCGGATCCGGAAGTCCCTCTCTGCGCGAACTCCGACACGCTCTGCGCGAAGTCGTACAACTACAACGGCGATACGGGCATCAACTTCTTCGACACGTTCAAGTACCTGCCGGCGCTGAACGCGGGCGTCGGCTACTCGTCCGACTTCGCCCAGTGCAGCACGGCGAACGGCATCAACTTCTTCGACACCTTCAGGTACTTGCCGCGCCTCAACAACGGCGATTCCTGCGTGGAAGGATTCAACCTGACCAAGGTCAACAACGTGCTGGAATGCGACACGATCTTCTAGGTTTTGAATCGTCATTAGAATCCGGCCGGCCCTCTCGGTTTCCGAGGGGGCCGGTTCTCGTTTCTCCCCACGGACGGTCCGTTGCAGTCCTCGCGCGCCGGCTTTCCGGCCGAAGAAGGAGCTACCGGGCTATCTTGATAGAAAACAAAGACTTGCCTTTGGTGAACACTTCCCGTTCGGGACCCTCCTCCGCTCAGACGCTCCTGGTCAATCTTGATACAGATCGGCTTGCGCCTCATAACTTCCTGGACTACAGTTCATTAGGTGCCATGGGGGGAGGGAGCCCCCGGGACGCCCCCACGTGGCGATTGACAGGCCATCCTTCTTTGTGGTATCCTGTTATCGGTTCAGACAATTACCCGGACCGGAGGAGGTGGTGCTTAGAAAGCGTCAAGGCTACCATCGCAGGATGGGTAGGGTGTCGGCCTTACCGCCGGGGCGGCTCGTCCGCCCCGGAGCGAACGTTCGAAGCCTCCACGGTCAAAGGTATTAGCCCTTCCGGCCGATACTAGGGGGGAGAGTTCCCCGGGGCCGTGGAAACGGCTTCATGGATCGTTAGGGATTGGTTCTCAGGAGGTTCGGAAATTCTCACCGGGGAGGGGAATTGATCGGTTCGACCGGTTTTCGTTAGTTTCTGGTTGACACCGATGGTCCGCTCCTGGTAGAATTCGAGGTGCTTTCAAGGGATGTGCGTCCGATCGTAATTCGCGTTGGGAAGCGCGTCAGGGACGATCGGATCATGCGGCCGAGATGGGAGTGGGTCCCCGGACCGGCTTGCGGCGCATCAGTGAAAGCCAGGTTTAAACCTTCCGATTAGGGAAGAAAGGAGCTTACACGCATGAAGAAGGCTTTTGCTGTGGTCGCCATGCTCGCGTTTGCGGCAGTGGCCCACGCTCAGTACACCGTCGAGCTGGATCTGAACGGCGTCCAGGGCGATGGTCCTGACTTCATCGAGGTGATGGTCAGCGACTACGTCACGGGTGACCTCTGGATCTACGGCCCGAACATGCTCTTCAGCTGGGGCTGCATCGTTTGCAACTTCGATGGGTCGCTCGAGTTCCAGGGCTTCGTCTACAGCACGCCGGCCGGGTGGACCAACGCTGCGGTTCAGGTCGGTGCCGACGGATGCATCACGGTTCAGGCGACGGACTTCAGCTTCACGGCCCCGATGCCTCTGCCGTGGTTGGTCGGAACGTTCACGTTCCACGCCGCCGTCGATCAGTCGATCGACGACATCACCTTCGGTGATGCGGGCTGGCTCGACATTAACTTCATTTCGGGCGTGATGGACAACGCGAACACTCTCGCCGGCACGGTCAAGATCGGCGACATTCCCCAATCGACCGAAGAGTCGAGCTGGGGCGCTGTGAAGGGTCTGTTCCGCTAGGAACGAGCCCGGATCAACGTCTGGATTCTCGAGGGGCGGTTCGGAAGCGAACCGCCCCTCTTCCTTTCCCCCCCCGGCTCTTTCCCGCCCTTTCTCATCCCCTCCCGGAAAGTGTTGTCCCCTCACCGCTTTTTGACGCCGGGGCGGTCAGTTTCGTGTTGACAGCCCGGGCGGGGGCTGACTATAGTAGCCGCGTCATCCTTGGTACGTTGGGAGGGAAATGTCCGCCCGCCCTGCAAGGGGAGGGGCGGCTAGGAAAGGAGTGGAGCGATGCGGAAGCGTTGGTACGGTATCTTGGTGGGTTGCTCTCTGCTCGGTCTTCTGCCGGCGGCGGGTGCGTGGAGCGCCCAGTTCGTCGGGCTCGACGCGGACGGGGACTCGCAGTGCCTCTCGGCGATCGATGGCGGCCAGGTGTGGGGTCCCGGTGACGTGGGAACGATTCACACTTTCAATGCCTTCATGTCGGGCCTCGACCCCCTCCTCTCCTACGGATGTTCGTTTTGCGTGACCGAGCCTTCCCTCGTCACGGGCGTCGGCTTCACCTACACTTCCCCGACCGGATGGACGGACGCCACTCTGCAGAACTCGGTGGACAGTCCGGGCTCCGTTCCGATCAGCCCGGCTCTCACGGCCCTTTATCCCAACATCAAGTGCTGGCTCGCCCAGTCCACGGACTTCACCTTCGGTAATCCCATGACCCTCCCGGCGGCTATCGGCACCGCTCAGTTTCAAATCGCCGCCGAAGGTCCGATCTACTGGCTCCTCGACGGCACCCTCTGCGGCTGGCTCGATCTGAACTTCATTTCCGGCGACTTCTCCGGCGTGGGGCAGACCTGCAACACCATCCAACTGGCCCCGACCGAGAGTAAGTCCTGGGGCTCGGTGAAGAAGCTCTTCCGGTAACGGCCGGGGACGAGAGTTCTAGATTCGACTCCTTTCCGGAGGGGGCTTCCGACTCGGGAGGCCCCTTCTTCATATTGTTAGGGATCGGAACCAGGTCCCCCTCCTTGCCCGGCCCCGGGGGTTCGGGATATAATCCCGGGACCATGGCTTACCGTCTCCTCCTCGCTCTTTCTGCTCTCGGGCTCCTCGCCGCGGGCCCCGCCGCGGCGGCGACGATCCGCGTCTCCGCAGGCCAGGCCACCCTCGCCTCCGCGATCGGGAGGGCCGGCCCCGGGGACTCGATCCTCGTCGCCGAGGGACTCTACAAAGTGAACATCATGATCCGGAAGCCGCTCACTCTCCTCGGGGGGTGGGATCGAGACTTTCGGGAGCGGGACCCGGAGCGTTTCCGGACGATCCTCGACGGGATCGGCGTGGAGCAGTCGGTCGTCACGATCCTCGGCCGGCAGGGGGAAGAGGTGTGGATCGAGGGTTTCACCATCCGGAACGGCTGGGTCGACGGGAACGGCGGGGGACTCTTCGTCAACGGCCAGGCTTACGTCGTGCTCCGGGAGAACCGCTTCTTGGACAACTACGCGCGCTATCACGGCGGAGGCGTCTGCTACTTCCGGGGCGCTTCGGGGCGGGTCGAGAACAACCTCTTCGACGGGAACTCCGCGGTGTTCCACGGCGGCGGTCTCTGCCTTCTCGACGGGGCGCGGGTGGAGGTGGCGGGCAACGTCTTTCTCCGGGGGCGCGTGGTCTCCGATTCGGGGGGCGGTCTCGCGGCGCTCCGGAACTGCGTCATCGACGTCCGAAACAACCGGTTCGAGGAGAACTTCGCGATCAAACGGGGGGGCGCGATCTCCTTCTTCCAGGGCATCGAGGGGACCGTGACCGGGAACCTGATCGCCCGGAACGAATGCGGCTACATGGGGGGAGCGATCTACGCCTGGCGGGCCTTTCTCCATGCGAACCGGAACACGATGGTCCGGAACTACGGCCCCGCGAACGGCGGATTCCGGGTCGACCACGACGGCTCGGCCGATCTCGAATCGAACCTGGTGGTCAGAGCCAACGGTCCCTGGCTCTTTCACGAAGGCCCGGCGAAGTTGGCCGCCTCGGGCAATGTCATCCATGCCGCGGGCCGGGCGGAGGGTACGGGGGCGGCGGAGGCGGACCGGACCGCCCGCTTCCTCGATCCCCTCCTCTGTGACGAGGCGGACGGCGACTACCGTCTCCGGGCCGGCTCCCCCTGTCTCGAGGGGGGGGCGGCCGGCTGCTACACGGCGCTTTGCGGCGAAACGCCCCCCCCCGGCGAGCCCCCCCTCCGGAGGATCGGAAGGTGAGCCGCCCGTCGAAACGGGCGATCGCCGTCGGGGCCCTGCTGCTCCTCGTGGTAGCCCTCCGCCTCCTCTTCCTCGCCGAAGTGAAGGACCGCCCCCTCTTCCTTCACCCCCTCGTCGACGCCCAGGTGTACGACGGGCTCGCACGGCGGATCGCCGGGGGGGAGGGTTATCCCCTCTCCGTCTTCGCCACGAACCCCTTCTATCCCTACTTCCTCGCGGCGTTCTACGCGCTCCTCGGGAGCGCGGTCTACCCGGTCGTTTTCTTCCAGCTGCTTCTCGGCGGAGCGAGCGCGTTCCTTCTCTACCGGATCGGCCGGCGGATCGGCGGATTTCTCGCGGGGTCCTTGGCCCTTCTTCTCTTCGGGCTCTACCGTCCGGAAGTCTTCTTCGAAGGCTTTCTTCTCCCCACGGCGGCGGGGGTCTTCATCGACCTCTTCCTCCTCGATCGTCTGCTTGCCCGCCGGCCGGGCGGTCCGGCGCGGGGGCTTCTCGTTCCCGGCCTTCTCCTCGGCCTCGGCGCGCTCGTCCAGGGGAACCTGATCCTCCTCCTCCCCTTCCTGATCGGATGGCTCCTCTTCACCGAACGGAAGGGGAAGCGGGCCCTGCCGGTGCTTCTCCTCGTCGCCGGGTTCCTGATCCCCGTCCTTCCCGTGACGGCCCGAAACATGGTCCTCGGAAAAGACCTGGTGCTCGTCTCCTCCCACGGGGGCGTGAACTTCTACATGGGGAACAACGCCTCCGCGTCCGGCGTCTTCGCCTTCCCGGAAGAGGAGATCGTTCTCACGCCGGAGAACATCAACATCCACGATTCGAAGCGGATCGCGGAGGAGAGGACGGGCCGGAGGCTGAAGCCGTCGGAGGTCTCCTGGTACTGGACCAAGCGGGGGCTCTCGTGGATCGCCGGCGACCCGGCGGGATACGTCGAACTTCTCGCCCGGAAGACCGTGCTCTTCTGGAACGGCATCGAGATTCCGGACAACGCCGACCTCTACTTCCATCAGGAACGGGTGCGCACGCTCCGGGCCTTCCCGATCATGTTCGGGCTGCTCGCTCCGCTCGGCATCCTCGGGATGGTGAGGCTCTTCCGCGAGCGCCGGGGGGCGCCGCTCCTGCTCTTCCTGGGGGCCCAGTTCCTCTCGGTGCTGCTCTTCTACATCCACTCCCGGTACCGGATGCCCTTCGCCGCGGCCCTTGCCGCCCCGGCGGCGCTCGGCCTCGTCACCCTCGTTCACGCTCTTCGCCGTTGGCGCTGGTCCGGCCGGATCTGGCTCGTGGGGGCGCTCGCCCTCCTCTTCGTCCTGATCAATCACGACCTGCTCGGGCCGGACCACGCGGCGGCCCGGGCCTTCTCCCTCACGCACCTCGGGAACGCCCTTCACGAGGCGGGGGACCGGGACGAGGCGGAGGCGGCGTTTCTGGACGCCCTCCGGCTGCTGCCGGGGCACGCCACGGCGGAGTTCAACCTCGGCCGTCTCTATCAGGCCGAGGGGAGGCTCCGGGAAGCCTCCGAGCGCTACCGTGCGGCGGTCCGGGAAATCCCGACATTCGCCGAAGCGTACATGAACCTCGGCGTCGTCCACCGGGCTCTCGGAGAGAACGAACGGGCGGTGGTGGAGTACCGGGAGGCGGTCCGCCTCCGACCGGACTACTGGCCCGCCCGGTACAATCTGGGCAATGCGCTGCAGGATCTGGAGCGCTACGACGAGGCGGCGGGCCAGTACGAACTGGCCGCGTCCATGGAACCGAAGGACGTCAACATCGTGAGAAACCTGGCGAACGCGTACGAGCGGATGGGCGATCTCGCCGCGGCGGAGAAGGCCGTGCGGGAGGGCCTGGGCCGGATCGGCCGGGAGGCGGAGCTCCGGGACCGGCTCGGCGACCTTCTGGAGAAGCAGGGCCGGGAGGAGGAGGCGATGGCCGAGTACCGCCGCTCCGTCGAGATCGACCCTCGATACTCGGTCGCGTGGAACGACATCGGTCTTCTCCTCTATCATCAGGGGAAGATCGAGGAAGCCCTCGAGACGTGGCGGAAGATCCTCGCCTACGATTCGAAGAGCCCGGTGATCCAAAACGTGCGCATGGCCGAAGAGGCGCTGGAGTCGAAGCGATGAGGACGACGGGGAAGAGGCGCTGTCTTTTCGTGGGGTCCCTGCTTCTCGCCCTCGCCGCCGCCTGCGGCGGAAAGGGGGAAGAGCGGGGGATCGCCGAGGAGCGGCCCGGCGGGGCGGCCGGGGAGTCGGTTCCGGGGGAGGGACGGTTCTCGCGGAGCGGGGCCTCGCTCCTCCTGATCTCGATCGACACGTGCCGTCCCGATCGATTCGGTTGCTACGGCGGGAACGTCGATACGCCCCGCATCGACGCCGTCGCCGCGAAGGGCGCCCGCTTCGACCGGGCCGTCGCCGTCTGCCCGATCACCCTTCCCTCCCACGCGAGCCTGCTCACGGCCGAGTTCCCCTATCGTCACCGCATCCGGAACAACGGCACCTACCGTCTGGCGGAGGAGAAGCTGACGCTGGCCGAGTGGCTCAAAGACCAAGGCTACGGGACCGCCGCCTTTCCCGGCTCCTTCCCCCTCGACGGCCGCTTCGGACTGGACCAGGGCTTCGACCTTTACGACGACCGGTTCCCGCCGCGGCGGGTGGGGAGCAACACGGACGTGGCGGAGCGGACGGCGGACGATGTGGTCGACCGGGCCGTGGGGTGGCTCCGCGAAAAGAGGGACAAGCCGTTCTTCCTCTTCGTCCACTTCTTCGATCCCCACTGGCCCTACGCGCCCCCCGAACCGTTCGCATCGGCCTACGAGAATCCGTACGACGGGGAGATCGCCTTCGTCGACGGCGAAGTGGGGCGTCTCCTCGACGAGCTCGACCGGCTCGGGCTCGCGGACCGCACCCTGGTGGTCCTCACCGGAGATCACGGAGAGAGCCTCGGAGAACACGGCGAAGAGACCCACTCGATCTTCACATACGCCTCCACCATCCGGGTTCCTCTTCTCGTTCGGTGGCCCGATCGCCCGCCCTTCCGGGACGCCGGGCTCCGGAGGGGGGCCGTGATTTCCTCCCAGGCGCGGCAAGTGGACATCGCGCCGACGGTCCTCGACCTCCTCGGCCTTCCGCCGATGCCGGGCGTGGAGGGGAGGAGCCTCGCGCCCCTCCTCTCGGACCCGGAGACGCCGCTCGATCTCGTGAACTACGCCGAGTCCTTCTCCACCCGGGAGGACTACGGTTGGAGCGAGGTCCGCTCGATCAGCACCGACGACTGGAAGTACATCCTGCTCCCGAAGGAGGAGCTGTACGATCTCCGGGCCGACCCGGCGGAGCGGAACAACTTGGCGGAGCGGGAGCGGGAGGTGGCGGCCCGTTTCCGGTCGATGCTGGACGAGCGGATCGCGGAGGACGAAAAACGATCTTCCGAAACGGCCCTCATCGAAATCGACGCGGAAGGCCGGGAGCGTCTCGAGGCCCTCGGATATGTCGGCGGCATCGAGGAGGCCCCCTCGGACGCGCCGTGGGAAGACCTCCCCGATCCGAAGGACCGCATCGACACGATCCGGGAGTACTTCTTGGGACGGTCCCTCGTCGGCCGGGGACGCCTCGTCGAAGGGCTCGAAGTGCTCCGGAAGCTGGCGGAGCGGGAGCCGGGCAACCCCCGGGTGAGGGTCTCCCTCGGCGATGCCCGTCTCGGCCTCAAGGAGTACGCGGGGGCCGAGAGCACCTATGCCGCGGCGATCACCATGCTCCCGAACGATCTCAGCGCCCGGAGCAACCTCGGATTCGCCCTGCTCCAACAGGGGCGGGCGGACGAAGCCCTCGAGATCCTCCGGGCCGTTCTCGAGGTGGACCCGAAGTTCGAGAGCGGCCACGCCCGTATCGCCGAGGCGCTGTTCCTGAAGGGGGAAATCGAACGGGCGACCGAGGAGTACCAGAAAGAGCTCGAGATCTATCCCGAATCGCCGGTGGCGTACAACGGGCTCGGCAAGATCTACAGGACCGGGAAGAGGCTGAGCGAAGCGGGCAAGTACTACCTGAAGGCGGTCGAACTCAGGCCCGACTACGCCGAGGCCTATTACAATCTGGGCAATCTCTACGGCGAGACGGGGCAACTGGAGAAGGCGGTCGGCTACTACCGGAAGGCGATCGAGGCGGACCCGAATCTCCTCGAGGCGTACTACAATCTGGCGTTGCAGGCGAAGCAGCACGGCCAGCGGAGCGCGGCCGCCGATTTTCTCCGCCGGGGGATCGCGCAGAATCCCCGGTTCGCGATGGGCTACTACGGGATGGGGAACCTGCTCCGGGAGGAGGGAATGCTCCCGCAGGCGGTGGAGCAGTACCGCCTCGCCCTCCGGTACGCGCCCGCCCATACCGATACGTACCTGAATCTCGGCGTCGCCTACGCCGCTTTGGGAGAGATGTCCCGGGCGATCGAGGCTTGGGAGAACGCGGTCCGGGCGGAGCCGAACTCGGCGAGCGCCCGCACGGCCGCCGAAAACGTCCGGGCCGCCCGTGCTCAGACAGGAGGAATTCGCTGATGTTCCGGAGAGCCAGTACCCTCGTCGCGATTCTCGGAATCCCCCTCTATCTCGCCGCCGCCCACGCATCCGAGGAGACCGGGCGCCGGGCGGCCGCCCTCTATCGAGACGGAAACGTCGCGGAGGCGCGGGCCCTCCTGGAGCGTTGGATCTCCGACGAACCGGAGAGCGTGGACGCCCACATCGCTTTCACTCAATTCCGGGCCCTCCTCGGCGAGAGGGAGAGAGTCCGTGCGGAGTACGAGGAGAAAGCCGCCGCGAATCCCGGGAACCGGGCGGTCCGGATCGCGGAGATCACCCTGCTCACCCGCTCGCTGCTCCAGTACAAGGCGTTCGACGAGTTTCTTGAGAGAAACGAGGACTTCGCCCGGGGATGGGAGGAATACGGCCGGGTCTTGCTCGAGGCGTACCGTCCCCGGGACGCCGTCGGCGTGCTGGAAAAGGCGGTCTCCCTCGATCCGAACCGTGCCAAGGCCCATCTCTATCTCGGGCTCGCCTACCGGGCGCGCCGGGACGTGGAGAAGGAGATGGCGGAACTCCGCCGGGCCCACGAGCTGGACCCCAACGATCCCCTGATCGGCCTGGAGCTCGGGACCACACTCGCCTTCGAGGGGAGGGGGGAGGAAGCGGCGTCGGTTCTCTCGGATCTCCGGGACGATCTCGGCGACGACCCGGAGCTGCTCTCCGTGCTCGCCCTCGTTCTTCGGGAGACGGGCGACGTCGAGGAATCGGAGCGGCTCCGGGCGCGGACCCTCGAGGTGGACCCGGGATATCTGGACCGGCTCCTCTACGTCGGGATCCAGTGCCGGGGGACCGACCAGTACCACTTCGGGCGGAAGATCCTCGAGCTCGCCGCCTTCCTCGACCCCGAATTCGTCGAGGCGTACATGCAGCTCGGCATCCTACACCGGACCCGGGGGGAGAGTGACGACGCCATCCGCGTCTACGAGACCGCCCTCCGCCACGGCGAATTGAACCAGCTCGCCTGGCGCAATCTCGGGATGAGCTACAAGGACAAGGGAGACCTCGCCAAGGCGGAGGAGTACGTTCGGAGGTCCCTCGATGTCGACCCGGACTACCTTCTCGGATGGGTCGATCTCGCCCGGATCCTCTACCGGCGGGGCGACCAGGAGAAGTCGGCGGAAACGTGGAACAAAGTGATCGCCATGGCCCCCTACGGCTGGGAGGCGAAGGAAGCGAGCCACTATCTCTTCTACTTGGAGAAGGGGGAAGAGGTGCCCGCCAAGACCGAGGGGGGAGAAGGGTGGACCTTTCCCGACGTGGAGGAAGCGCGCAAGAAGCGGCAGGGCAAGTAGCCCGCTATTGACCGAAGTAGACGATCACTTCTCCGGTCCGGGCCTCCTGGTTGCGCGGTCCACCCGCCTCCTTGGCGCCCACGGCGATCTCCGGGCGGCCGTCGCCGTTCCAGTCGAAGATCGCGCCGTCGAATCCGAGGTGGTCGTTCTCGTCCATCCCGACGAGAGAGAAGAGGGCGGCGTCGTCCACGGGCTCCACGGGCCGGAAAGCCCGGGGTCGGGGGGAGGGGATGAGAAACGCTTCGCCCGCCGCTCGCCGGCCCACGTCTCCGCCGTCGGAACGTTTCGCCATCACGAGGAGAGCGTCCCGGTCCGGGCCCCAGCGCCCCCGGCGGACCGGCCAACCCAAGTTGTCTTCGTCCCAGCGCCCGAGGATTTTGACGTCCCCGTCCTCCCGGAGATCGAGCACGGGGGGAAGGTCCTCCGCGGGGCGCCCATAGACGATGTAGAGGACTCCGCCGTTGCTCGATGGGTTCCCCTCCCCCTCGGGGGAGGCGCCGTGGCCGCTGATGACGATGTCCGCCCGCCCGTCGCCGTTCATGTCCGCCGCCGCCACGGACCGCCCGGCCACGTCCCCGTCCTGCTCGCCGTAGATGACGTGGGGGGCGCCGGCGGCGAGGTCGATGACGCCGGAGAAACGGCTCCGGGGACCGCCGAAGAGAACATACGCCTCCCCTCCGTTGATGCGCGTGTTCTCCGGTCCGTCCCCGTAGTAGGCGCCCACGAGGAGGTCGTCCCGCCCGTCGCCGTCGAAGTCGCCCGACGCGATCCCCCGGCCGAAAGTGTCGGAAGCCTCCCGGCCGTAGATCGTAGGGAGGGGGGTGCGCGCGAGGTCGACCGACCCCGGAAGCCGTTCCCGGGGGCCGCCGAACAAGATCGAAACTTCGCCCGCGTGGTGCCGGTCGTCCTCCGGTCCGTCCCCGTAGAACGCGCCGAGGAAGAGGTCCCCGCGGCCGTCCCCGTCGAGGTCCCCGGCGGCCATTTCGCCCGTCAGGTAGTCGTTGGTCTCCGCCCCGTAGACGATCAGGTCCGCGTCGAGCACGGCGAAGTCCCAGAGGGGGGGGAATGTGCTCCGGGTCCGCCCGAAGACGACCCGCGCTTCGCCGCACCCGCTCCGGTCGTCGTCGGGGCCGTTCCCGTACATGGTGCCGATCACGAGATCGTCCCGTCCGTCACCGTCCATGTCCGTCACGGCCAGGCGGCGGCCGAGGTTTTCCTTCGGGTCCTCGCCGACGAAGACCACGCCCGCCTCCGACAGGGCGGGTGCCCCGGCGGCGAGGGTGCGCTCCGGCCCCCCGAAGAAGAGGTAGACTTTGCCCAGGTCCCGCGCTTCCGTCGCTCTCCCGTCCGCACCGGGCGCGCCCACGACCAGATCGTCGATGCCGTCCCCGTCGAAGTCGCCCGAAGCAACGGCGTGGCCGAGTTGGTCCCCCCGGGACTCCCCGAAGAGAACCGCCTTCTCGGCGTACTGAAGATCGTGCTTCACCGCGGCCGCCGAAGGGGCGGCGAGGGTGAGGGCGAGGGCGAGCGAGATGTGAATCTTCATGGTCCCGTCTCCTTAGGGCGCATGCCGACCGGGCGAATCGTAGCAGGGGATGGGAGGGGGGTCAAACCGAAGATCCCGTCCCCTCCGGTCCGGACGCGGTGAAGTCGACGGAATTGACCGTCCGGCCCCGAGATTGCTATTTTGGAAAGAAGAGACCGGAATCCGCGGTTCCCCATCCGCGGCGTGAGGACCCTTTCCCCGAAGGAAAGTCGAATGCCCTTTCTATCTCGTTTTTGGATAACAGGTTGGGCGTCCATCCCGGCGGCGGCCCTCTTACTGGCCCTCGGCGCCTCGCCGGGCCCCGCCGCGGAAGTGACCTCCCTGGAGGACAGGGGCCTCCACCTCAGGGTGACGCCGGCCCGATTCGCGGTGAGTGAAATCGAGGAGGAGGGGCGCGTTTGGAGGCGGATCGAGAGCTTCGGAACCGGCCGCGCCGGAGAGCCCGGCCGCCCCGATCTTCCCGTGCAGGGTTTCTGGGTCGCCGTTCCGCCGGGCCACACGGCGACGGCCCGGGTCGTGGGGGAGGAGCACGAAGACCTTCCGGGAGCGCCGGTCGAGCCCGCCCGCCGGGACACGATGCGGAACGGGACGCCCCTCCAAGTACCGGCCCTGGACCGTGGCTTCTACGGCCGCTCGATTCCGTGGCCGGAGGAGCGTGTGACGGTGGGCCGGCCCGCCCGGCTCCGCCATCAGGATCTCGTGCCCCTCCGGGTCTCCTTCTTCCAGGTCAATCCGGCCACCGGGGATCTCCGGGTCTACCGAAGCCTCGACATCGAAGTCACCTTCGTGCCCGATCGGTCGAAGAGGGCGGAGATCGCCCGCGAGCCCGCGGGGGATGGGGGAGGTTTCGAGCGGCTCTACCGGGGTACGGTGGTGAACTACGACCAGGGGCGGGGCTTCCGGAGCCGGGCGGTCCGCCCGGCGGCCCCTCTCCGGAAGTCGATGAGGCTCGCCGACGAGTACAAGATCCGGGTGAAGGGGGGGGGGCTCTACCGCATCCGCTTCGAAGACCTCCGGAGCGCCGGCTTTCCCGAGAGGGCGCCGTTCTCCTCCCTCGCCCTCTACCGCCGGGGGTTCGACGACGACGCCCTCCGGTCGGGGGGCGATCCGTTCACCGAGGTGTCGATCCCCTTCCACATTCTCGACGGGAACGGCGACGGGCTCTTCGGGGCAGGCGAAGCCCTCGCCGCCTGGCTCCCCGGCTTCCGGGAGGACCGGATGAGGGCCGACTGGGACGACCGGTACGACGACCGCTCGGTCTACTTCCTTTCCGTCGAAGGATCGAGGCGGGAGATGGAAACCCGGCCCGCCATGCTCGGCCACGAGGGCCTCTCGCCTCTCCCCTCGTTCCCCGACTCGGTCCGGTGGGAGGTGGACTCGTACTACAACATCAAGGCCCCGGCCGAGACCCTCGATCTCTACTTCTCCATGGGGGAGATCACGCCGCCGAGCCGAAGCACCGAGATCGACCTGCCGGCGGTCGACCCGTCGGCCCCCTACGCGATCAAGGCGATGACCGTGGGGGCCACGGTGGGCCGGGACTATCACCGGTATCTTCTGACCAACGAGGCGAACGGCGACACGGTGCTGAACTTGGTGGTGAAGGGGGAACGGGGCGCCCTCGTGAAAACCGACCGAGATCTCGACGGCTCGGTCCTCCGCGGGGGGGTGAACCGATTCTACTATTACGGTTTTCGCGGCGACTCTCCGGAGAACACGAACGTGGACGGCGCGGGGGGCTTTCTCGATTGGTACGAGGTGCACGCCGGTTTTCTCTACGCGGCGCGCGGCGACTATCTGGTCTTCTCGAACGGCGAGACCGGCGGGCCCGTGCAAATGGAGCTCCGGGGATTCACGACGCGGGATGTGCTCCTCTTCGATCTCACGGACCCCTACGCGCCGGTCCGCGTGCTTGCCGACTCGGTCCGCGCGGAGGGGGGGGCGTGGACCGTGGTCTTCCAGGACTCGGTCTCCGGGCCGAAGCGGTACGCCGCCGCCTCCGGGAGCGGCCTCCGGGCGCTGCCGTCCCACTCCGTCGATGCGGCCCCCCCCACGACGATCGCCGAGGAAGAGGCGGACTACTTGATCATCGCCCACGACGACTTCGCGGGGGCCATGGCGCCTCTCGCCGAACATCGGTCGTCGGGGGGGCGGACGGCGAGAGTGGTCGCCCTAAGCGACATTTACAACGAGTTTCAGGGCGGCCCGAAGGATGTCCGGGCGATACGCAACTACCTGCAATACGCCTTCCTCCGCTGGTCCGAGCCCCCCTCTGCCGCACTCCTCGTGGGGGACGGCTACGAAGACTACCGGGGCGTCGGGACGAACTCCCTCAGCGGCGAGTTCGACTACGTGCCCGCCTGGCCGACCTACCGGGGGAGCGTCGAGGGGAGTGGCGACCACTGGGACGTGAGCGATCTCGCGTACGTCACCTTCGACGGAGACCAGGACCCGCTCCCGGAAATCCTGATCGGGCGGTTCCCCGCCATGACGGCCGAGGAAGCGGTGAGGATGGCGGAGAAGACGATCGCCTACGAGACCTTCAAGGATGACGATCGCTGGCGGAGCCGGGCGGTCTTCCTCGCCGACGACGCGTGGACCTACGAGTCGGGCCCGATCAAGAACCTGGGACAGACCGCATTCGAGGTGAAATCGGCCCTCTGGGCCCGGGAGCTGAAGGAGACCGCCGCCCGGGGAATCGACACGGTCAACGTCTTCCTCTCCCGGTTCAGCGATGTCGCCCATCCTCTCTGCCCGTACGGGCCCGACCCGACCAATCCGAACGTGGCCGACGTGGACTGCACGATCAGGCTCTGCCGGGACGGCGCGACCGGCGCGATCTTCGACGTGATCAACGGCGAAGGGGCGGGGCTGATCAACTTCCAGGGGCACGGAAACCGGAACGTTTTGACCCATGAACTCATCCTGCGCTCGGGCTCCGACTATCGGGGGAACTCCAGCCTGGACATCCGGGAGCGATCGAAGAACGAAGGCCGGCCGTACATCTTCATGGGCTACGGGTGTTCGATCAGCGAGTTCGAGAGGTTCCTCCCCGCCAGTCTCCTCGTTCCTTATCGTTCCCTCCCCGAGGAGATGATGATCTTCGAAGAAGGGGGCGCGATCGCCGTCTTCGGCTCCACGGCGATCGAATACCTCCGCGTCAATCTCATCTTGAACGAGTCGGTGCTGAAGTACTTCTATCAGACCCCCGGCGTCGTGCCCGGCGCGGACGCCGGGAGCCTCCCCCCCTGGTACGGAGGCATCCCCCGGTGGACCCTCGGGGAGATGTTCTACCTCGGGATGAACGACTTCGTGGCGGTCGAGCACGAAGGGGTCGACGTGATCCAGCGGTACATTCTCTTCGGCGATCCGGCTCTCACCGTCGACGCCCGCCCGCCCGCCTTCGAGGTGACCGTGGACGGCGCGCCGGCGGAGGACGGCGGCCGCCTGAGAGGAAAGGCGGACGGCACTCCGGTGAGCATCGAGGCTCGGATCCACGACGAGGTGCTCGTGGATTCCCTCTCCCTCGGCATCACCGAGGGGGGCGAGGAGGTCGAGCGCTCCCTCTTCACCGTGGCCCGGGACACGTCGCTCGCCGACAACGGCCGGGCGTGGGTCATCACCTACGAGCCGGAGATCCGCTTCGGCGAGTACGACATTCTCCTCCGGGCGGTCGACGGCGCCGGGCGGGAGGGGACCTTCACGCTCCGGGTGGTGGTGGAAGTCGCGATCACCTTCAACGGCCGGTCGATTCTGGATGGCGACTATGTCCCCGCCGAGCCGGAGATCCGGGCGACCATCACGACCCCCGTGCCGGTCAACGATACCGACATCGAGTTCCGGATCGACGGGGCGTCCGTCCGGACCGACACGCTCCGGCAGCTCGACGGCTTCCAGTGGATCGCGGCGGCCAAACCCCGGCTCGCCGCCGGGGAGCACACCCTCGTCATCGCCGTCCAGGGCCTCGAGAAGATCTACCGGTTCCGGGTGGAGGACCGCTTCCGCATCGTCGACCTCCTGAACTACCCGAATCCGAGCGAAGGGTCCACGGGCTTCTACTACCACCTCACCGACGCGGCGGACCGGGTCCGGGCCGAGATCTACACCGTCTCGGGGAAGAGGATCCGGATCGTCGAGGGGCTCGGCGGACGGATCGGCTACAACGCGAACGCCGGAGCGTGGAACGGCGAAGACCAGGACGGAGACGAGGTGGCGAGCGGCGTCTATCTCTACAAGGTCGTCGCGGGAAGGGGAGGGGAGACGACCGAAGTGATCGGCAAGGCGGTGATCGCGAGGCCGTAGGTCCCATTATAATAATGTGGAAGAAACTTGATCATTGCCTGGTCGGGGATCGATCTCCTCCGCCTCTACCCCCTCGTGCTACAATGCGCCCCGACCCGGTCGTCCGTTTCGACCGCCCCTCGCTCCGGGAGAACGGATCGTGCGCCTGGAAGCCGTGGATTGGGCCATCGTGGCCGCCTATCTCCTCTTCGCCCTCGGCGTCGGGGTGGTCCTCGCCCGTCGGGCGGGGAAGGGGATGGAGGAGTACTTCCTCTCCGGCCGCTCCCTCCCCTGGTGGCTGGCCGGCACTTCCATGGCGGCCACCTCTTTCGCCTCCGACACGCCCCTCGCCGTCACCGAGATGGTTCGCACCCACGGCGTCGCCGGCAACTGGTTCTGGTGGACCTACGCCTTCGGCGGCATGATGTCCGTCTTTCTCTTCGCCCGCTTCTGGCGCCGGGCACGGGTGGTGACCGACGCGGAGGTGACCGAAATCCGCTACTCCGGCCGTAGCGCCGCGGCGCTCCGCGCGTTCCGGGGGATCTACTTCTCGACGGTGAAGAACTGCCTCGTCATGGGGTGGGTGATCCTCGCGATGGCGACCATCGTGGGCGCCCTCTTCCCGGGGGTCGACAAGACCGCGGCGGTGGCGATCTCCTGCGCCGTGGCCCTCTCCTACGCGGTGATGGGCGGGTTCTGGGGGGTCGTCATTACCGATTTCGCCCAGTTCGCCCTCGCCCTCGCGGGGGCAGCCGCCGCGGGCTGGTTCGGCTGGCGGGCCATCGGCGGCCTCGATGGGCTGACCGCCGCCCTCGGCCCCGAGAAGACCGCCGCCCTTTTGGAGCCCCTTCCCGGCTTCGGCGAGTCGTGGCTTCCGGGCTCGGCGTTCGTTCTTTACCTCACCATGCTCTGGTGGTGCTCCGACAGCGCCGACGGCGGCGGCATCTCGGTGCAGCGCATGTCCGCCTCGAAGGACGAGCGGGAGGCGGTGCGGGCGTGCCTCTGGTACCAGGTGATGCACTACGGCGTGCGCACCTGGCCGTGGGTGCTCGTCGCCCTCGCCTCCCTCGTCCTCTTCCCGGAAATGACCGACCACAAGGCGGCCTATCCCGAGACGGCCTTCCTCGTGCTGCCGCCGGTCTGGCGGGGCATCCTGGTGGCCTCCCTTCTCGCGGCGTTCATGTCCACTATCGACACCCATCTGAACTGGGGCGCCTCGTACATGGTGAACGACCTCTACCGGCGCTTCGTGAACCCCGGCGCGTCGGAGAAACGGCTCGTGGCGGTGTCGCGGGTCGCCACGGTGCTTCTCATGGGCCTCGCCTCCCTGGTGGCCCTTCAGTACAAGACGATCACCGGAGCCTGGATCCTGACGATCTCCCTCGGCGCCGGCGCGGGGCTGGTCTACATTCTTCGCTGGTTCTGGTGGCGCATCAACGCGTGGTCCGAGATCTCCGCCATGACCGCGTCGTTCGCGGCGAACGCGGCGCTCCGGGCGTGGGCCCCCCAGATCGAGTTCCCCTACACCCTGCCGTGGATCGTCGGGATTTCGGCCCTGGTTTGGGTCCCGGTGACCTTCCTCACCCCCCCGGCGAGCGAGGAACGGCTCCGGGCGTTCTGCGACCGGGTCCGGCCCCTCGGGAGGTGGGGTCCTTACCGCAGGGAGAGAAGCGACGATTCCCTCCTCCGGTGGATCGTTCTCTGGCTCGGCGCCACGGCGGTCCTCTACGCCTTTCTCTTCGGCGGCGGCTTCCTGATACTCGGACGGCCCGCGTTCGGCGCCGCCCTCCTCGCGGGGGCGGCCTCCGGCGGCGTGCTCATCTTCCGGACCCTTCACCGGGAGTCGTGGAGCGAATGACGACGACGACGAAGCCCCGGCGGGTCATCGGCCTTCTCTCCGGCACCTCCATGGACGGCGTCGACGCGGCCCTCGTCTCCGTACGCGGCGGAGGGCTTCGGGCGCGGGTGGAACTCGAAGCGTTCCGCACCTTCCCCTTCTCGAAGAACGACCGGGAGAGGCTGGCCGCCATGGCGGGACCGGGGCCCAAGGAGGCCGAGGAGAGGGCGAGGCTCCACGTGAGGATGGGCGAAATCCTCGCGAGAGGCGCCCGCCGGGTCGCGGAACCGGAGGGGGGGCTCGGCCGCGTCGACCTGATCGGAAGCCACGGGCAGACGCTGCTCCACCGCCCGGCCCGCCGGGAGGGGGCCTCGGTGCAGATCGGGTGCGGCGCCGTGATCGCCGCGAGAACCGGCGTGCCCACGGTGTACGACTTCCGATCCGCCGACATCGCCGCCGGGGGGGAGGGGGCGCCCCTCCTCCCGCTGGCCGACTACCTTCTCTTCCGTTCCCGCCGGGTGACGCGGGTCCTCCTCAATCTCGGCGGCATCGGGAACCTGACGGTCCTGCCGGCCGGCGGGGCGTGGGAGGATACCACGGCCTACGACACGGGGCCGGGGAACGGAATCCTCGACCGCCTCGCCTCTCTCGTCACGGGCGGGCGGGCGCGCTTCGACCGGGACGGGCGAATGGCGGCCCGGGGGATCCCGGACGGCGCCCTTCTCCGCGAACTCGAACGCCATCCCTTCTTCCGGCGGCGGGGACCGAAGTCGACCGGTACCTCGACCTTCGGCGACGACATGGCCCGCCGCATCCTCTCGGAAGGAGCGCGCCGGAGACGGAGCCCGGAAGACATGCTCGCGACGGCGACCGCCTTCACCGCCCGCACCGCGGGCCGGGAGATCCGGCGGTGGGCGCCGGAGGACGGCGTGGTCTACCTTTGCGGAGGCGGAGCGAAGAACAGGACTCTCGCCCGGATGATCGGAGAGGAGATCGCCCCCCGGTCCCTTCTCCCCGTCGACGACCTCGGGATTCCGGCGGACGCCCGGGAGGCGGTCGGCTTCGCCCTTCTCGCCGTGGAGTTCATGGACGGCCGGCACTATGACATGGAACGGATCACGGGAGCCCGCGGGGTCGCCCCTCTCGGCGTCCTTGCTCCGGGACCCCGCCCCTATCGGATTTCCCCGGCGGGGGGAGGGATCAGCCGATGAGGCCCGCTCCCCTTCTTCGAAGAACCGCGGCCGTAATCGCCCTCGCCCTCCCCTTCATCCTTCTTCTCCTCGCCGCCTGCTCCCCGCGGCCTCCCCTTCCCCCTTCGGAGCGGCCGGACCGCCGGCCTCGGGAAGAGCGGCCGGGCCGGGAGGCGGAGCGGGCGCCGGAGTGGGAGCGGGAGATCGGCCCGCTCCGGGTGGCGCTCCGGATCGATGTCCCCGAGCTCGGGGTGATCGTGAAGGAAGGGGGGGCGCTCCTCGGGGAGGGAGAGGAGATTCCCGTGCCCCCCGGGGGGGGCGTGCGGTTCGCGGCCGCCGGGGAGGACCGTCTGACCGCCGATCCGGGGGGCGGCGCCCGGACCTTCACGGGACCGGTCACTCTCCTCCCGAACCGGGGGGGAACCTTCGTACTCGGAGAGACGCCCTACGGGGGCGCGCTCCTGGCCCGGCCGGGCCCGAAGGGCCTCACCGCGGTGAACGTCATCGGCCTCGAGGAGTATCTCCGGGGCGTGGTCCCCTGGGAGATCGGGTGGCTTCCCGAGGAGAGGATCGAGGCGCTCGAGGCCCAGGCGGTGGCCGCCCGCACCTACGCCCTCACACGGATCGGCGGCGGGGGGGAGGGGTGGGACCTGGTGGCCACCGAGAGCGACCAGGTCTACATGGGGCTCACGAGGACCGACCCCGTGGTCGACCGGGCGATCCGGGAGACGGCGGGGGTCGTGGCCACCTACGGCGGCGAATTTCTTCGCACCTATTACTCGTCGACCTGCGGCGGGATCCGGTCGGACCTCGGTGAGGTCTGGTTCGACCGGGAAGGGGCGCCCTACCTCCGGGGGGGGGGAGACGGCCCGGGCGGCTCGACCCACGAATCCCGCGCCTTCTGCCGGAAGTCCCCTCATTTCTCCTGGTCCGAGACCTGGAGCGGCGAGGCGGCGATCGATGAAATCGTGCGGGCCCTCGCCGCGGAGCAGGGGGTCGACCCGGCCCGCGTCGGACGGCTCGAAAACGTCCGGATCGAGGAGGTTGGGCGGTCGGGAAGGGTGAAGAGCACGCTCTTCGAAGGAGAGCACGCCGAGGTCCGCCTCGCCGGCGACCGGGTGCGCTGGGTCCTCCGGCGATCCGGCGGCGGCATCCTCCGGAGCACCTGGTTCACGCTGGACGTCAAGCGATCGGGGGGGCGGGTCGTCGAAATCAGGGCGGAGGGGCGTGGTTTCGGCCACGGCATCGGGATGTGCCAGTGGGGGGCGATGGGGATGGCGGACGAGGGGTACCGGTACGACGAGATCCTCCGCCACTACTACCCGGGGGTCCGTCTCCGTACGGTCAAGACCCGGCCCGGAGACCGTGGGCGATGAAGCCCGACGGCGCCGACCGCCTCGCCTCCCGCCTCGTCATGGCCGCCCCGGCGGGGGCGGCCCTCTCGGAGGGGGAGGGGCGCATTCTGGACGAGGGGAGGGTGGGACACTTGATCCTCTTCCGGCGGAGCTTCCGGAGCCGGGAGGAGACGATCGCCCTCGTCGCCGGGGCCCGTGCGCGGGCCGGAGCGCCCATGCTCGTCGCCGCCGATCAGGAGGGGGGCATCATCTCCGTGGCTTCGGCGGTGATCGGCAGCGCCCCCTCGCCGATGCATCTCGGGGCCCGCCGGGATGAGGGGGCCGTGGAGGCGTGGGCCCGCTCCCAGGCCTCCCGTCTCCGCGCCCTCGGAGTGGACATGGTCCTCGCCCCGGTGCTCGACGTCCAGGCCCGCGCCGGAAGCCGGGTGATCGGCACCCGTTCTTTCGGCGGCGGCCCGGGGCTCATCGCCCGGCTCGGCGCCGCGGCGGTTCGGGGCTCGCTCTCGGGAGGGGCGATCCCCGTGGGGAAGCACTTCCCCGATCACGGCGGGGTGCGGGCCGATTCCCACGTCGGGCTCCCGGTCGACCGCCGGTCCCGCCGGGAGATGCTCGCCGCCGCTTCGGCCCCCTCCCGGGCGGCGATCGCCGCGGGGCTCCCCGCCGTCATGATCGCCCACGTCGCCTACCCCGGGCTCGGCACCGGGTCCCGTCCCGCGTCTCTCTCGCCGGAGGTGATCGAGGGGTTTCTTCGAAGCCGCCTCGGCTTCGGCGGGGTCGTTCTCTCCGACGCTCTCGAGATGGAGGGTTTCCCCGGCGAGGAGGCGGTCCCCGCCGCCCTCGCCGCCGGGATCGATCTCTTCTGCGCCGCCCGCTCCCTCGCCCAGGGGGTCCGGGTGGCGCGGCGCCTCGCCCGTTCGATCCGCGGGGACCGCCGGGCGGAGAGGAGAGCGGAGGAGAGCGCCGCCCGCGTCGAAACGCTCCTCCGGGGCCGCCCCCGGAAGTCGAGGGAGGCCCCCCCTCCGCCGGAACGCCCGTGGGAGGGGATCGTCCGCCTCGGCCGGGGCCGTTGGCGCCCTCCGGGAGCGGGGGGGTGGCGCATGCTCGTCCCCGCCCGCCTCGGCGGCCGCCTTTCCCTCCCCGTCGGCCTCCGGGTCGCCGTCGCCCCCTGGGGAGAGTCTTTCCTCCGCCGCCGCGTCATCCCGATTCCCTTCGATCCGGACGCTCCGGCCCGCCGGAGGGCCCTCGCCCGTGTCCCCGCGACGGAGACCCTCGTTCTCGGGACGCTTACCCGGGGGGATCTCCCCGAGGGACAACGGCGCATGCTGGCCGAGGCGGCCCGCCGCCCCGGCCGGCGGATCGTGGTCGCCCTTCTCGATCCGCACCCGGTGTTGGATCTTCCCGAAGAGAGGCTCTTCACCTTCGATTTCCGGCCGCCCACCCTGGAGGCCCTCTTTCGGATTCTGCTCGGAGAAAAACTCCCCGAAGGGCGTTTGCCTCTTGCATCTCGTTGACAGAAACCGGGGCCTCTGCTACATTTCGTAGTGCTTGAAAACAGCGTGCGGGGTCGTGGTGCAGTTGGTTAGCACATCGGCCTGTCAAGCCGAAGGTCGCGGGTTCGAGCCCCGTCGGCCCCGCCACGAACGATCGAGCCGGACGGTGCCGTCCGGCTTTTTTCATTTCTCCCCGCGATTCCGCCGCCGCCGGTCCTCTCCGGAGAGTGGTCTCCGGGTCGGCGGATACGGCGGGTCCTGCAAGGACGTGTCGATACGACACATTGCGGGATTCAACGGCACGTACTGACTTTTGCACGACCGCCGGCGATGCTCCGGCGGGTTCTGGAGGGGGCGGCGGATTCTGATTCCATTAGTGTATTAATATCAGTCAGTTGCCCACCTCTACTCCATCAGTCTTCCCCACGCTCTCTGGCATATCCCTTGCTCCCCATGATCGCAGCGCAGGCCCGTGTGGCCCCTCGGACCGGCTCTCCCCCCTGTCGGGCATGACCGGTCGGACGCGAATCGCGTCCCGAGAGAGGAACCGGGCGAAGAAGGGACTGGGAGCCGATCCGCCGAAGGGAAGGTGGGGGACCGGCCGGCAGGAGGTGTGACATCATGATGATTCGGCAAAGAACTCTGGTCCTCACGGTTCTGGCGGTTCTCGCCGTCGCGATCCCCGCCCAGGGGGCCACTCATTTCGTTCCGGGCTCGTTCGCGACGATCCAGGGCGCCGTGAACGCCTCGTCCTCGGGGGACGTGGTCTCCGTGAGCGCCGGGACGTACTACGAGAACGTGGCGATGAAGAAGGGCGTGCAGCTGATCGGCGCGGGCCCCGCCTCGACGGTGATCGACGGGAGCGGTCTCTACACGACCGTGACCATTCCGGTCGGGGCGACGCCCAGCACCCGCCTCGAGGGCTTCACGATTCGGAACGGGAACAACCTGACCGGCGGCGGTGTCCGCGTCCAGGCGGGTTCGTCGCCGACCATCTCGAACTGCTGGATCGAGGGGAACCACGCCGGTGTTCGGGGGGGCGGAATCTACGCCGACAACATGGGCGAGCCGATCATCGAGTTCTGCCGCATCATTGGGAACGACGCGGACGAGGGGGGGGGCATCTTCACCCAGACCTCGAACCCGACGATCCGGTGGAACGTGATCTGCGGAAACCACGCCGACATCAGCGGCGGCGGCATCCACATCGCCTACGCGTACGCGGCGGTGGTGGAGAACAACACCATCATCAACAACTCGACCGGCATGACCTACGGGGCGGGGATCACGAGCGCCAGCTCCTTCGTCACCTTCACGAACAACATCATCGCCGGCAACACGGGCGGCTACGGTTACTACAATAGCGGCTGCGAGGTCGGCTCGGACTGCAACATCTGGTGGGGCAATCCGGGCGGCCATTTCCTCAGCCTGGTGCTCGGGGCGAACGAGGTCTTCGCCGATCCCGAGTTCTGCGACACGGCCGGCTGCGACGTGACGGTGAGCGGGTCGAGCCCGGCCGTGAGCAACGAGCACTGCGGCCTCATCGGCGCCGAAACGGTGGGCTGCGGGTTCACGTCGACCGAGAGCGAATCGTGGGGAGCGATCAAGCGGAAGTTCCGGTAAGAAGAACTCCGCCGACGTTCCTCCTGCCCGCGCGGCGGCCCTTCGGGGCCGCCGCGTTTCATTGCGTTCCCCTTCCTTGACACCCCTCCGAGCCGGGTGGTACTCTGCGCCGTCCCCGATCCGAGGGGGCCGCCCGGCGGTGCGCGCCTCCGCGGCGCGGGCATTCTCGATCGGAAAGGAGAAGCCCATGGACGATTCGAAGCCGGACATCCACACCATCCGTTTCTTCGCTCTCGTCGATTCGTTCTACGGCGCGGCCCGCACCTTCTTGGGAGACGCCGGGGGACCGGAAGAGGGCGAGAGGGAGCCGGAGCTCGTGAAGGCCCAGGCGTACATCGACTTTCTGGCGACGATCCGGGTCAAGACCGAAGACAATCTCTCCAAGACGGAAGAGGAGCACCTCGATCGCCTTCTTTCCGATCTTCGTCTTCGTTACGTCGAAGCCCTGGAAGCGGCGAAGGGGGCGGGGGAGGAGAGAAAAGGGGAAGGTCGGGCCGGAACGCCGGAAGAGGGGACGGAGGACCGGTGATACGGCTCGGGGCGGTCCCTTTTCTCTTGTTGCTGGCCGGATTCACGGCGGCGGGGGCGAACCCGGGCGCGGGGGACGGTCCCCGTCTCGGCGGTCTCCGGCTCGACCGGATCCGGGACGCCTCGGTCCTTCTCGGCAGGGAATACGCGATCCACTTCCGCTTCGGCTACTATCGCCTCTACCGGCCCGTGGAGGGCCTCCCCGTCTCGGACCGTGAGGAGACGGCCGCGGGGCGTCTCATTTTCGCATACGGCCTCCTCGGAGGAAGGGCGGACCTCTACACGGCGATCGACTTCCGGGGCTCTCGGTTCACTCCCGCCGACGCGGAAGGCCGGGAGGCGCCTCCCTCGACCTCCACGGGCGACGTGGGGGACGCCCGACTCGGCCTTCGGCTGGCACTCCCGTCCCTCGACCGCCGCCTCGCCGCCTCCGTGGAAGGGTTCATGACCCTTCCCACGGGCAATCCGGACAAGGGCTTCTCCACCGAATCCACCGACGGGGGCGCAATATTAGGACTCTCATGGCACGGAGAGGGTTTTCGAGTCCATCTCAATACAGGATATAGACTTAACCAGAATCACGAGAAGGGGGCCCTTCTTTATCCCCTTTTCTACCCTAAAACGCCCCCCGGCGCGGACGATACGGAAAACGATGCCTGGATCCTGAGGGGGGGCGTCGAATTCACGAAGGGGCGCGTCGATCTGATGGCGGAGATCGTCGCGGACCGCTTCCCCGGGACGGATCAGCTCTCCGCCCGCGAGGCCCCCCGGGAGGTGATTCCCGGGGTGAGGGTGCGGCTCAGGAGGGGGTGGCATCTCTCCGCTCACGGCGCGTTCAACCTCTCCCGGGACGATCCTACGACGATGGCCCTGGAGGCCCCGGAGCTGCTCTTCCCCGATTGGCGCTTCTCCCTCGCCCTCCACCTGACCGGCATGCTCGGCGGGGAGGACCGGGACGACGACGGTGTCGAGGATGCGTACGACGAGTGTCCGGGCGCGCCGGAGGACTATGACGGCTACCGGGACGAGGACGGCTGCCCCGACCCGGACAACGACCGGGACGGCGTTCCCGACGACTGGGACAAGGCGCCGAACGACCCGGAGGACTACGATGGCTTCGAGGACGACGACGGCGCACCCGACCTCGATAACGACGGCGACGGGCTTCCCGACGTCGAGGACTTCTGTCCCGATGAACCGGAGGACTTCGACGGCGTCCGCGACGATGACGGATGCCCCGACGACGCGGGGGGCGACGCGCCGCAACTTCAAGAAAATCAGACGGAAAAATCGCCGGCAAAAAGTCTTGACACCCTCAGGGGGCCTTTGCTAGGTTTGCTCCGTTTTAACACCCGAGCGGAGGCGGGGCCGAAATTGCACGTATTCCAAACACTTGCGGAGAATCGCGCGGAGACCGACCCGAACCGACTCTCGCGCAGGGGAGCCCGGAACCGCATGGACAGGATCCCGCCGAACCGGCGAAAAAGCGAAAAAAAACCTCAATGTTTTGCGGAAGGCGCCGAATGTAGGGCCGTAGCCGGCGGCGGGCTTTTTTTATTGACATGCCCGAGGGCAAATGACATAGTGTGCGCGATTTTTCAGAGAGTGAGTTCTTCAAGGAGAAGAGGGACGCACAAGGACTTAGGCGAGAAAATTTCTTGTAGCTGAAATGGTTGCCGTCTTTCGGGCCCCGGGAGGGGAGATCGAGAGACCGTATCTATTTGTGTGCTTGCGGAGAAAAATGAGTCGATTGCACGGGTTTGTTAAGAGCAGTAAATACAGGAGGATTCGAAGTGGAGAACGGCAAGAGAAGCGTTTTACCGCTTTCCTGGTGTTTCGCGAAACCTCGAGGGGGCAGGGATGCCACCCGTCACAAGGAGGGCCAGAAGATGCGTGATCGGATGGGACGTCTGATCCTGGTTGCCCTG
>JBDROZ010000065.1:0-5209 GCA_043809585.1 Candidatus Eiseniibacteriota bacterium | reverse complement strand
GACCTTGGCCTGCTCCCCACAGGAAGGAAACACGTGCGAGCTTTGGGCCTACTTCTAGCGGGCCTCTTCGTCCTCGCGCCCCCCCTCCGGGCGGCGACCCCCTCGCCGAACGACTGGCGCGACCAATCGATCTACCAGATCCTGACCGACCGCTTCTTCGACGGCGACCCCTCGAACAACGCCCTCGAGGGGTACTACGACCCCTCGGACGGCGCCCGCATCCACGGCGGCGACTGGGCGGGGATCGAAGAGAAGCTCGACTACATCCGCGGCCTCGGCGCCACCTCGATCTGGATCTCGCCGGTCCAGAAGAACGCCTTCGCCGCCTACCACGGATACCACATCCAGGACTTCCATCAGTTCGCCCCGCACTTCGGCGGCGAGGGCGACCTCGTCTCGCTCATCGACGAGGCGCACGCGCACGGCCTCTACATGATCCTCGACGTCATCGCGAACCACGGCGGCGACCTGATCGACTCGGCCGACCCGGACTACCCGGACTTCCACGACCCGGGCGACTACGTGCTCCGCTGGAAGAACACCTCGAACAAGGCCGCCCCCCCCTTCGATGACCTCTCCTGGTACCACAACAACGGGCACATCAACGACTGGGTCGATCCTGAGCAGATCCTCGGCGAGCTTTTCGGCCTCGACGACTTCCGCACCGAGGAGCCGGCGGTCCGCGACGCTCTCGCCGAGGCCCACCAGTGGCTCATCGAGCGGACCGACGCGGACGGCTTCCGCATCGACACGGTGAAGCACGTCGAGCTCTCCTTCTGGCAGGAGTTCGCCCCGGCGGTCCACTCCTTCGCCGCCGACTCGCTCGGCAAGGACCGCTTTTTCCTTTACGGTGAAATCTTCGACGGCTCGAACTGGAAGAACGGGATCTACACAGGGACGATGGCCGGTGGGCCCTACGCGCTCGACTCGGTCCTCCGCTTCCCGATGCACTTCACGACGAACCCGGTCTTTCGGGACGGGGGCGCGACCGAGTGGCTCTCCGGGCAGTACGCCGACTCGGTCTACTACGACCCGGCCGCCCGGAACCGCCTCGTCCTCTTCCTCGACAACCACGACGTCGCCCGCTTCATGGGCTTCGGCTCCTCCGCCGCGGAGGACGAGGCGAAGGCGAAGGTCGCCCTCGCGTGGCTCTACACTTCGGTCGGCGTCCCCTGCCTCTACTACGGGACCGAGCAGGAGTTCGACGGCGGCGGCGACCCCTGGAACCGCGAGGACATGTGGGACGGATCGTGGGACTTCGGGCCTTCGGAGGGGGACAACTTCGATCAGACGGCCCCTCTCTATCGTTGGGTGCGGAGGCTGAACGGGCTCCGCCGGCAGTTCCCCGCCCTCCGTCGCGGCGGCCAGACCGAGATCGCGAACGCGCAGGAAGCGGGGATTTACTCCTACTATCGAAAGCTGACGGGTGAAACGACCGTCCTCGTCCTTCTCAACACGAAGGGGGAGGCGGACACGCTCTCCGTCGATCCGGACCTCCCGGGGGGAACGGTCTACGACCTTCTCTCGGAGAGGAGCTTCACGATTCCCTCGACCGGCATCGTCGAGATCGTGATCGGCGGCCTTTCGGCGGCGCTTCTCGCGGCTTCCCCACCGGCCCCCGCCCCGTGGGTGGAGGCGGTGTGGCCGCCGCACGACGCGGACGTCTCCACCCTCCGCCCGCGGATCGAGATCACCTTCACCGAGCCGATGGACCACGCATCGGTCGAGGCGGCGCTCGACCTCTCCCCCGCCGCGGCATACGCCGCGTCCTGGATCGGGAGCACGCTCCTTCTCCTCCCCGCCGCCGACCTCGCCGACCACGCGACCTACACGCTCGCGATCGGGGGGAGCGCGCGCTCTCTCTCCGGCGACTCGCTCGGCGCGGGGTTCACGACCTTCTTCCGGACCGACGCCGGGACGGGGCCGGTCGCGGTCCCCTCCGGCTTCTACGCGGAGGCGCTCCCGAACGGCGATCTCGAGCGCCCGGTCTCCCTCGAGCGCGGCCCGAACGGGAGGATGATCGTGGGCGACCGGACGAGGGACCGCGTCTTCCTCTGGAACGACCGGGGCTTCGTCGAGACGCTCCTCGTCGATTCGCTAATCGGAAGGCCGGACGCCCTCGCGCGGGACCGCGCGGGGGGCGCGTTCGGCGGGGATCTCCTCGTCTCCGATCGCTCGCGAATCTTCCGCCTCGCCCTAGACGGATCGAACGCCGGGCTCGTTCGGCAGATCGCCGCCTTCCCGAGCGCGACGAGCGGCTGGGCGGTCGCGGTCGACACGACCGGGGCCTTCGGCGGCCTCGCGTTCGCCGGCGCCCCGGTGAGGGACTCGATCTACTCGGTCGACGGCGCCGGGACCAAGACCCCGTTCGCCGGGACGTTCTCCGGCGTCCGCGGCCTCGCGTTCGCAAGCGGCGGCTCCTTCGGGCGCGCCCTCTACGCGACCGGAGGCGACCACAAGGTCTTCCGGATCGACACGACCGGCGCGGCGAGCACTTTCGCCGACGACGCGACCCTCCTCTCCGGCGCCACCGCCCTCGCGTTCGACGATCGGGGCGCCTTCGGCGGCGACCTCTTCGTCGCGAACCCCGCGCGCCAGGAGATCGTGCGCGTCGGGCCGGCCGGAGCGGTCTCGATCTTCGCGAGCGGGTTCGTAAGCCTGGAGGGGCCCGACTGCATCTCCTTCGACGGGCTCGGGAACCTCTACGCCGCCGAGGGGGGGACGACGGGGGACCCGCGCATCGTACGAATCGCCGCGGTCGCCGAGACGACCGCGATCCCAGGGGACGGCGCGCCGCCCCCCCGGTTCCTTCTCGGGCGGAATGCACCGAATCCCTTCAACGGCACGACGCGGATCTCGTTCACCCTCCCCCGTCCGGGGCGCGCGCGGCTCGCCGTCCACGACCTCTCCGGCGCGCTCGTCCGGGTTCTTCTCGACAACGACGCGCCGGAAGGCTCCGGCGAAGCGGTCTGGGACGGGACCGACGCGAACGGCCGCCGGGCCGCCTCCGGTGTCTATCTCTATCGCCTCCAATTCGATGGCCTCGAAGAGACCCGCCGCCTCGTCCTGATCCGGTAACTGGTTGAAAAAAAAGGACTGACTTGCCCGAGGCGCCGGGGTAAACTAATCACGCATCGGAGATCTCCACCGACGAGCAAGGATGAGGGTTCCGTTCCGCCCCGGCGGAGTTTCGGAGGTAGGCGATGCGTGCTTCCCGTTCGACCTTGCTTCTTTCCGCTCTCTTCGTTCTCTTCGCTTGCCGGACGGCCGATGCGCGGACGTGGCACGTGACCGTCGACGGCTCCGGCGACGCCCCGACGATCCAGGCTGGGATCGATTCGGCTGCGGTGGGCGACACGGTCCTCGTGCATGACGGAACGTACACCGGGCCCGGCAACAAGGAGCTCGAATTCCACGGCAAGAACATTGTCCTGAAGTCCGCTTCTGGACCTGCATCGACTGTGATTGACTGCGAAGAGACGGGCCGCGGGATTTGGCTGCATGGCGGTGAGGGATACGAAGCCATGGTCGAGGGCTTCACGATTCGGAATGGGGTTGCGGGGAATGGGGGCGGCATTCGGGTCGATGACCAGGCCACCATCCGTGAATGCTGGATCCTTGACAATACTGCCTACAACAGTGGTGGCGGGATCATCGTCTGGTCCGAGGAGGTCCGAATCGATGAATGTCTGATCGTCGGCAACTCCTGCCCTCAGGTGGGAGGGGGGATCTGTGGCTTGTCACCGTCCGTGATCTACGTCCGACGGTCGGTGGTTTCCTCGAACACGGGCCGTTTCGGAGGGGGCATCGGTTGCTATGGAGATCCAGGATACTACCTCCGAGTGGACAGCTGTCTGGTTGCCGGAAACCTCTCCACTTTGCACGCCGGAGGGCTGTACGCTGGATACGCGAGCGAAACGGGCCATGTGGACGTGTACAACTCGACGGTAGCGGGGAATCGCGCCAGCGAGATGGGGGGAGGGATCTGGCTGCACGAGGGGATCGCCATGTTCCAGCGATCGATCATTTGGGGCAACTGTGCCCTCTGGGGTGCCCAGGGAGTTGTAGAAGCACCTTGGGCTGACTTCCTATGGTGTGATGTGGATGCATCGGAAGTACTGGGTAACGCCATCTTCTGGGAATGCATCGATACGGATCCTCTCTTCTGCGAACCCATGGACTGCTCCGGGGCCCCGAGAGCAGAGGGAGACTACTCTCTCGATGCAGCGTCTCCCTGCCTTCCGGCTCAGACCGGTGGTTATCTCATCGGAGCCTACGGTCAGGGGTGCGATATCTACACCTCCGTGGCGCTGGGCGATGTGATCAGCCAGCCGGGACTCGCGATCTCCCCGAACCCGAGCGGCGGAGCGTTAACGATTCGGTACGGGCGCGCGGCGACCGGGCCATCGACGATCCAGGTGTTCGACATCGCGGGGCGCTTGGTGCGCGTGCTGGCCGCGCCGGGCAGAGAAGGGAACGCCCTCTGGGACGGGAAGGACGCCTCGGGACGCGACGTCGGCCCCGGCGTCTACTTCGTCCGCGTCTCCGACCGGGCGTTCACCGACACGAAGCGCGTCATCCTCGTTCGGTGAGAAGGAGGCAATCGTGAGTCGAATCCCCATGGTCGCGGCCGCCCTCCTCCTCTTCGCCTCCTCCCCCCTCGCCCGCACCTGGCACATTCTCCCCGACGGCTCCGGCGACGCCCCGACGATCCAGGCGGGGATCGACTCGGCGGCGGCGGGCGATACGGTGCTCGTGCATGACGGAACGTACACCGGGCTCGGCAACAAGGACCTCGACTTCAACGGCAAGAGCCTCGTCGTCCGGTCCCAGAACGGCCCTGAGGGCACGATCATCGATTGCGAGGGATCCGGTCGAGGCTTCTACATTCACAACTCCGAAGACGAAGCAACGGTTATCCAGGGCTTCACGGTCCGAAACGGGAACGCGACGTACGGCGGGGGAATGTGGATCAGATCTGGAAGGCCAAGGGCGCTCGACTGCTGGCTTGTGAACAATACCGCGGAGGTTGGAGGGGGGGTCTGCCTGGGTGGATGGCCCGAGGCAATTGCTTACCTGCGCAGATGTGTGGTTTCTGGAAACACTGCGAACAGGGGTGGGGGTACAGCCTTCCCCTGGGAGTACGGGAAAGGTGACCTCGACTCCTGCGTTCTTACCGGCAATCTGGCGACTGGAACGGGGTGGGCAG
>JBDROZ010000064.1:0-66392 GCA_043809585.1 Candidatus Eiseniibacteriota bacterium | reverse complement strand
TGCCCCCTGGCCTGTGGGTGGCACGGGAACAAGTCGCGAGGGGTCGGCACACGAGGCGAGAGGCCGACATGGACGAGCCGCTCCCCGAGGCCTAGCCGAACCAAAGTCGAGGAAGCGGCGATGGAAAGGAGGCCTCGCAGGCCGTGAGCCGAGTCCGCAGCAGAGATTCCGTGCCACCCACAGGCTAGAATTGGGATCCGAGTTGGAAGTGGGGCTCCCATCCGCCCCCCCCCTCCCGGTCGAGCCCATAGCCGAAATCGAAGCCCATCTGGCCGAGCATGGGGATCTCGAAGCGCACGCCGAATCCCACCCCCCGCTTCAGCTCGTTCGGGCGGATCTCCCGGAAGCTGTTCCACGTGTTCCCGGCGTCGAAGAAGAAGAGGCCGAAGATCTGCTCCACGAAGGGGAACTTGTACTCCCCCGAGAGGAGGAGCATGGAGCGCCCGCCGTAGTCGAACGAGTTCCCCTCGGGCACCACGTCCCGGTCGTCGTAGCCCCGGAGCCCCCAGATTCCGGTGCCGCCGAGCCGATAGAGCTGGTAGATCGGGACGGTGGAGGGGCTCTTCAGTCCGTCCACCACCCCGAGCCGGGCCCGGAGGCCGAGGAAGAACTTCCAGAAGCTCGGGAAGTACCACCGCGTTTCCACCTCGTACTCTTGGTATTCCGTAGACCCCTGCAGGGGGCCGCCGGCCCACTCGCCCGCCAGGATCGCGACGGAGCCCGTGGTCGGATGGAAGAGACGGTCCGTCGAGTTTCTCGTGAAGGTGAGCCGCGTGCTCGAGAGGGTCCGGGTTCCCGCGGCGGCGATCACGGCGGCGCTCGCGTTCGACCGCGGCTCGATCTCCCGCTCCTCGATACGGTAACGCCAGTCGAGCCTCGAGTAGTCGAGCCAGGGGAGACGCCGCCCGAGCCGCACGCCCGCCCCCTTCCGTTTGTCGTAGTACGAGTCCCAATTCCGGCGGACCACGGTGATGTCGAAGCCGGCCGCCGTCGGCGTGTCGAAGAGCCACGGTTCGGTGTAGGATAGTTCGAGTTGGTCGAAGTTGCCGAACTCCCACATCAGATTGGCCCTCTCCCCCCCGCCGAAGAGGTTCACCTGGCCGAGGCGAAGAAAGCCGGTGGCGCCGTTCATGGAGCTGAAGCCCACCCCGGCCTGGGCCTCGCCGGTTTGGCGCTCGAGCACGTCGAAGGTGATGTCGATGTCGTCGGTCCCCCGGACCGGGCGGTAGTCGAACCGGATGTCCTGGAAGAACCCGAGCTGGAGGAGCTCCCGCTGGGAGCGGATGATCCGGGACCGCTGGAAGAGATCGCCGGGCGCCACGACCAGCTCCCGCCGGATCGTGCGTTCCTTGGTCCTCTGGTTGCCCGTGATGTTGACCCGGCCGATCTTGGCCGGCTCTCCCTCCACGATGTGGAAGACGAGTTCGACGCGGTCCCCGTCCCGCACCTTCCTCTCCGGGACGATGTTCGCGAAGATGTACCCCTCCTCGGTGTAGACCGAGTAGAGGTTGCCCACCGTCTCGTCGTACTTCCCCTGATCGAAAACGTGCCCCGGCTCGAGGGTCACCGCGGCGGCGAGCGTCCCGTCGCCGAACCGTTCGTTGCCGTCGAAGGAGACCTCGCCCGCGAAGTACCGGTCCCCCTCGGTGACGTGGACGGTCACCGTCATGTCCCGGCCGTTCGCCCCGACCGATACGTCCGTCGAGTCGATCCGGGCGTCGAGGAATCCGTTCTTCCGGTACTCACTCAGGATCTTCTCCTGATCCTCCTCGAATTCGCCCTTCTTGAAGTCGCCGCTCCGGATCCACGAGTCCGGCTTCGTCTTCATCGCCCCCCGCAGCTTCTTCTCCTTGATCTTCTCGGCGCCGACGAACTCGATCTTCTTCACCTTGACCTTCTGGCCCTCCGTCACGCGGAAGGACACGACCTTTCGTCCCAGGGAGTCGTCGTCGGCGAAGGCGTACTCGAGTTCGGCGTTTCGGTAGCCCTTCTCCTCGTAGAGGTCGATGATGCGGCGTTTCTCCCGGAAGAGGGTGCGGGGGGTGACGACGAGGTTCTTCTTGAGATAGGTATCCTGGAAGAGGTCCTTCTCCTTGACCTTCTGGTTCCCTTGGGTGGTCCAGTCCCCGAGGAGCGGGTGCTCCCGCACCGTGAGGATCAGCTTGATCCCGTCCTCGGCGGCGCCACCTGAGACCTCGATGCTCGCGTACTGGTCGGTGGCGTAGAGGTTCCGGATGCCCTCGGCGATCTCGAAGGGATCGTAGACGTCGCCGGGCCGGACGGCGAAGGTCCTCAGGACCGACGGGTCGCCGATCCGGTCGCCGCCGCGGACCTCGATGCCGGTGATCGTTTCCGCCCCCGCGGCGGGCGCAAGGAGCAGGAGGGAAAGGAGAAGCAAGAGAGGGGGAAGGAGACGCCTCCCCCCTCTCTTCGGATTCACGGAGACCGTGGTTTTTGTAAAGGGCCTTGTCGGAACCATGGCCTTCCCGGTCAGGGGCGTCCTCGGGGGACCTCCGCGGATCGAAGGGAGCCGCGCTCCCTAGCTTTCGGAGGACTCCTCCTTCGCGGGGGATGGCGCGGCGCCCACTTCCTCTTCTTTGGACGCCTTTTTCTTCTTCAGGGTTCCCTTCTTGAACACCACTTCGCCGTTCTCTCCGTCCACGAGCACCTCGTCGCCCGCCCGGAACTTGGCCGCCAGGATCTCCTCCGAGAGAGGATCCTCGACCAACTGGCGGATGGTCCGGCGGAGCGGCCGGGCCCCGAAGGACGGATCGAACCCCTTGTCCACGATCACTTCTTTCCCCGCCGCCGTCAGGCGCAGGTAGAAGTCACGATCGATCAGGCGATTCTGCACTTCCCGGATCAGAATGTCCACGATTTCGAACATGTCGTTCCGGTCGAGGGAGCGGAAGATGACCGTCTCGTCGACCCGGTTCATGAACTCGGGATTGAAGGTCTTCTTCACCTCGTCCATGATCTTGTTGGTCATTTGGGTGTGTCGGGAGGCCTCGTCCGCCTTCTGGAAGCCGAGCACGCCCCCCTGCTTGATCTGGCGGGTTCCGAGGTTCGAAGTCATGATGATGACCGTGTTCCGGAAGTTCGCCCGCCGCCCGAAGCTGTCGGTCAGCTGGCCGTCCTCGAGCACCTGCAGGAGGATGTTGTAGACGTCAGGGTGGGCCTTCTCGATCTCGTCGAGGAGGACGATCGAGTACGGTTTCCGCCGCACCTTCTCGGTCAGTTGTCCCCCCTCCTCGTGACCCACGTAGCCCGGAGGGGCCCCCACGAGGCGGGAGACGGCGAACTTCTCCATGAACTCGGACATGTCGATCCGGATCAGGGCGTCCCGGTCGTCGAAGAGGAACTCGGCGAGAACCCGGGCGAGCTCCGTCTTCCCGACCCCCGTGGGGCCGAGGAAGAGGAACGACCCCGTCGGGCGGTTCGGGTCGCCCATGCCGGCCCGGTTCCGCCGGATCGCCTTGGAGATGGCGACCACCGCGGGCTCCTGGCCTACGATCTTCTTTTGGATCTCGTCCTCCATGTGGAGGAGCTTCTCCGCCTCCGCCTGCTCGAGCTTCTTCACCGGCACGCCGGTGATGGAGGAGACCACGGCCGCCACGGCTTCGGCGTCGACCACCGCCTTGTCTTCCTTCTTCTGCACGTCCCAGTCCTTGCGGAACGACTGGAGCTCCTGCCGGATCTTCTTCTCCTGATCCCGGAGTGCGGCGGCCTTCTCGAACTCCTGGTTGAAGATGGCCGCTTCCTTTTCCTGGGTCGTCTTCGCCAGCTTCTGCTCGAGCTCGTTCAGGTCGCTCGGGATCGCGGAAACCGAGAGGCGCGCCCGCGAGCCCGCCTCGTCGATGATGTCGATCGCCTTGTCCGGGAGGAACCGGTCGCTGATGTACCGGTCCGACAGGTTCACCGCCGCCACGATCGCCTCGTCGGTGATCTCGGCCCGGTGATGGGCTTCGTACTTGTCCCGAAGGCCCCGGATGATCTCGATCGTCTCCGCCGTGGAGGGGGGGTTGATCGTAATCGGCTGGAACCGGCGCTCGAGGGCGCCGTCCTTCTCGATGTGCTTCCGGTACTCGTCGAGGGTGGTGGCGCCGATGCACTGCAGCTCGCCCCGCGCCAGGGCCGGCTTCAGCATGTTCGACGCGTCGATGGCCCCCTCGGCGCCGCCGGCTCCGACGATGGTGTGTAGCTCGTCGATGAAGATGATGACGTTGTCCGACTCCCGGATCTCGTTCATCACCGCCTTCAGCCGCTCCTCGAACTGGCCCCGGTACTTGGTGCCCGCCACGATCGACGCGAGGTCGAGGGTGACGAGCCGCTTGTTCATCAGGATGTGGGGCACCCGGTGCTCGGCGATCCGTTCGGCGAGCCCCTCGGCGATGGCGGTCTTGCCGACGCCGGGCTCCCCGATCAGGGCCGGGTTGTTCTTCTTGCGCCGGCAGAGCACCTGAACGACCCGCTCGATCTCGTCGTTCCGGCCGATCACCGGGTCGAGCTTGCCCTCCCGGGCGAGGGTCGTCAGGTCCCGGCCGAACTGGTCGAGGGCCGGCGTCTCGCTCTTCTGCGTCGTGGCTGTCTGGGTGCTACCCACGGGATGGCCGCCGAGAAGCTTCAGCGTCTCCTCCCGGACCTTCTTCTTGTCCGCGCCGAGGTCGATCAGGACCCGGGCGGCGACGCCTTCCCCTTCCCGGATCAAACCGAGGAGGAGATGCTCGGTCCCCACGTAGTTGTGGCCGAGAAGACGGGCCTCCTCCACCGCCAGTTCGAGCACCCTCTTCGCCCGGGGCGTGAAGGGGATCTCCCCGATCGTGAGGGTGCCGCCGCTGCCGGAGACCATGTTCTCCACGGCCTGGCGGATCTGGTCGAGATCGAGGCCCAGGTTGTTGAGCACCGTGGCGGCGATCCCCTCCCCTTCGCGGACGATCCCGAGGAGAAGATGCTCGGTCCCGATGTAGTCGTGCTGAAGGCGCCCCGCCTCCTCGCGGGCGAGGTACATCACCTTTCGCACCCGTTCCGTGAATCGATCGTGCATGTCGTCGCCTCCCGGGCTTATGGCCCCCTCGAACGGGGCTTGCAGACCTAATCCCTATCGGGCTAATCAATTAACCGGTATTGCGCCGGTCCGTCCGTCGGGGCGCCACCCCACCGGGGGCCGGAGACGGGGAAGCTCGCCGGGCCTTCCCCGCCCTCCTAAGATCGGCCGAATCACCCGTTTTCGCCACCCCTCAGGAGGTCTTTTCGCCGAGAAGTTCCCGGACGAGCCTGGCCCGCCGGTAGTCCCGTTCCGCCTGGTCGAGCCTCTCCCCCGCCCCCTTCTGGAGGTGGGCGGGGAGGGTTTCGATCATGGCCCGGTTCAGGACATCGTAGCCGACGTCTCCGAGGAGTCCGATGGTGCGGCCGAAGCGGACCGCCGACACGAGGCTGAGGACCTCCTGGGAGGAAACGACCCGGCAGTGAGTGAGGAGGCCCCAGGACCGGAAGACCTTGTCCTCCACCTGGAGCCGCGCGTTCTTGAGGAGCACCTCCGAGGCGCTTCGCTCGTGGTCGATGATCTGCCGCGTCACCCGGGAGAGGGAATCGAGGGTGTCCCCCTCGGAAAGGCCGAGGGTGGTCTGGTTGGAGATCTGAAAGAAGTTGCCCATCACCTCGCTCCCCTCGCCGAACATCCCCCGGACGGCGAGACCCACCTGGGTGATGCCCCGGAGCACTTTGGCGATCTGCTTGGTGAGCACCAGGGCGGGAAGGTGGATGAGGACCGACGCGCGGAGCCCCGTGCCGGTGTTGGTGGGGCATGTGGTCAGATAGCCCCATTCCTCGGACCAGGCGATCTCCATCTCCCGGGCCATCTCGTCGTCCGCCTTGTCCGCGATGCGCCACGCCTCGAGGGGGTTGAACCCGGAGAAGACCGACTGGATCCGGACATGGTCCTCCTCGTTGATCATCACGCTGAGCGTCTCCCCGTCGCCGATCACGACGCCCCGGGGCCCGCTCCCGTTCGCCAGATCGGGAGAGATCAGGTGACGCTCGGTCAAATACTGGCGATCCACCGAGGACGTCCGGTCGATCCGGACGACCCGCGCTTTTCCGAGAAGGGCCGACCGCCCGATCGCCTCCTTGATCTGCTCGAAGACCTGGGCCCGCTCGTCCGGGTTCGCCCGGTGGGCGAAGGGGAGGCCGGTCAGGTTCCGGGCGAGGCGGATCCGGCTCGAAAGCACGATCTCCGCCTCCGGCCCCGAGGCGTCCAACCAGCCCGGATGGGTGAGAAGGGGGAGCTCACTCATCGGGGTTCTCCAGGCTCCGGATCTCGTCCCGGAGACGGGCGGCCTCCTCGTACGCCTCCCGCTCGACGAGGCGCGCGAGGCGGCGCTTCAGCATGCGCACATGCTGTTTCCGGCGGTGCTCCTCTCCGGGGCCCTCGGGCATCTTGCCGGCGTGCCGCTCGCTCCCGTGGATCTGCTTCAAGAGCGGGACAAGAGGCTTCCTCAGCGCTTCGTAACACTCGGAGCAGCCGAGCCTCCCCGCGGCCTTGAACTCGGCGTATGTGAGGCCGCACCGGGGACAGGCCGCCGGGGCCCCTTCTCCCTTCCCCTCGCGCTCCTCCGGGGAGTCGGCCATGCCCCCGAGAAACTCGGGGATCGAGAACTGGGGGTTCGAAGCCGGCCCGGCGACCCCCCCGAAGCCCCGTTCCTCGGCGCACTCCTGGCAAAGGTGCATCTCCTTCACCCGGTCGTCCTTGATTTCCTTGTAGTGAACGGTCGCCTCCCGCTGGCCGCAGCCGTCGCATTTCATGACACGCCGCTCCCCCGGGGTGCCCCCCCGGTGTCGTCAATCAGCCGCCCCTCGTGGAGACGGAGCTTCCGGTCCGCCCGGTTCGCGAGACGGTCGTCGTGGGTGACGATGGCGAAGGCCTGGCCTTCTTCCTCCCGCAGGCTCCAGAGGAGCCTGTGGAGCTCCTCGCTGTTCCGGTCGTCCAGGTTCCCCGATGGCTCGTCGGCGAGAACGATCTCCGGCCGGGCCGCGACCGCCCGGGCAACCGCGATCCGCTGCTGCTCCCCCCCGGAGAGCTCGTGGGGATGATGGTGGGCCCGCCCGGAAACACCGACCTCCGCGAGCAGACTTTTCGCCCGCGCCGCCGCCTCCCGCCGCCCCCCGTTCCCGATGAGCAGCGGCATCATCACGTTCTCCTCGGCCGTCAGTTCCGGCAGGAGGTGGTGGAACTGAAAGACGAAGCCGACCCTCTGGTTCCGGAGCCGCGAGAGCGCCTGGTCGCCGAGATGAAAGAGCTCCTCCCCCGAAATCCAGACCCGCCCGGCCGTCGGCCGGAGGAGGCCGCCGGCGATGTGGAGAAGGGTGCTCTTTCCCGCCCCCGAAGCGCCGACGATCGAGACGATCTCCCCCGCCTCGATCTCGAGATCCACGCCGCGGAGGACCCGAAGCTCCTCCCTCCCCGAGGGGAAGCTCTTCTCGAGCCCCTCCGTCTTCAGGACGATTCTCTTCTCGCCGTTCATCGCATCACTCGTACCGGATCGCCCGCACCGGTTCGAGGCGGGACGCCTTCCACGCCGGATAAAGCGTCGCGACCAGACAGATCACCATCGCCGCCACGGCCACCTGCACGAAATCGATCGCCTCCATCCGGACCGGCAGGGAATCGATGAAGTAGATGTCGCCGGGGAGCGGGATGAACTTGTACTTCTCGAGGAGCCAGCAGAGGAGGTAGCCGCCGGCGAGGCCGAGTGCCGTGCCGACGGCGCCGATGGTGAGTCCCTCGAGCACGAAGATGGTGAGGACGCTCCGGATGCTCGCCCCCATCGACTTCAGCACGCCGATCTCCCGCGTCTTTTCCATCACCACCATGATGAGGGTGCTCGCGATGTTGAACGCCGCCACGAGGACCACGAGGGCGAGGATCACGAACATGACCCGCTTCTCCGTGCTCATCCAGGAGAAGAGGGTCCGGTTCAGAAAGATCCAGTTGTTCGCCCGGTAGGGCGGGTGCCCCACCCTCGCGAGGATCCGGTCGGCGATCTCCGGCGCCCGGTACGCGTCGTCCACCCGGATCGCGACGCCCGTCACGTTCTCTCCCATCCCGAGGAACTCCTGGGCCGCCCGGAGGGGCGCGAGGGCCATGGTCGAGTTGTACTCGTACATGCCCGAATCGAAGGTCCCGGCCACCCGGAAGCGCCGCATCTTCGGCACCGTGCCGAACGGCGTGCGGGCGGTGTTCGTGAAGGAGGCGAGCACCACCGTCTCCCCCGAGAGGGCGCCTAGATCGAGGCCGAGTTCGGTGCCGAGGAGAAGGGGCGGTGCCATCCCCTCCTCCCACGCGAGATCCGCGTCGGCGGGAATCGTCCTCTTGAGCAGGTCGGACACCTCGTTCTCCCGCTCCGGATCGATCCCTTTGAGGACGATGCCGTCCTGGCTGTCGCCGATCTGGATCATGGTCTTCGTGTAGACGAAGGGCGAGAGGCCGAGGACTCCCTCGGTGCCCCGCACCTTCTCGAGAAGCTCCTCGGTCGGCTCGAACGGCTCGTTCCCGTAGCGGAGCAGGATGACGTGGGCGTTGGTCCCGATGATGCGGGACTTCACTTCCTGCTCGAAGCCGTTCATCACGGCGAGCACCACGAGTAGGGCCATGACGCCGACGAAGACGCCGAGCACCGAAATGAGGCTGATGATCGGCACGAAGCCCAGGGCGCTCTTCGATTGAAGATGGCGCCGGGCGATGAAGAGCTCGTATCCCATGGTTTACGGCTCCGTCGTCTCCGGGCGGAGCTGGGGGAAGAGCAGCACGTCCCGGATGGAAGGCTGGTCCGTGAGAATCATGGCGATCCGGTCGATGCCCATGCCGAGACCGCCCGTCGGCGGCATCCCGAACTCGAGGGCCCGGAGATAGTCCTCGTCGACCTGTTGGGCCTCCTCCCTCTCGGCCCCCCGAAGCTCCTGCTGGGCCTCGAAGCGGGCCCGCTGCTCGAGAGGATCGTTCAGCTCCGAGAAGGCGTTACCGACCTCCATGCCGAAGAGGAACGGCTCGAACCGCTCCACGACCCCCGCCCGGCGGGGGTTCTCCTTCGCGAGGGGCGAGATCTCCTTCGGGTAATCGGTGACGAAGGTGGGCGAGTCGATCGACGGCTCCACGAGGGTCTCGAAGAGCTCGTTCATCATCGCCCCCCTCGAGGCGTCGCCAGGAACATCGATATCTCGCTCCGCGCAGGCGGCCCGGAGGGCTCCCTCCTCCATGGCCATCACGTCGGCCCCGAGCCGCTCCGACAGGGCATCGACGAAGGAGAGCTCCTTCCACGGATTGCCGAGGTCCGCCGTCCGGCCGCCGAAGGTGATCTCCGTCTTCCCGTGGAGGTCCATCGCGGCGGTACGGAGCATCTCGGCGAAGAGCTCCATCATTCCGCGGAAATCGGTGTACGCCTGGTAGAGTTCGAGCTGGGTGAACTCGGGGTTGTGGGTCCGGTCGATGCCCTCGTTCCGGAAGTCCTTGCCGATCTCGTACACCTTCTCGAGGCCGCCGACGATGAGGCGCTTGAGATAGAGCTCGTCCGCGATGCGGAGATAGAGCTTCATGTCGAGGGCGTTGTGGTGGGTGACGAAGGGGCGCGCCGAGGCGCCGCCGTAGATCGGCTGGAGCACGGGCGTCTCCACCTCGAGGAAGCCCCTGCGATCGAGGAAGGCCCGGATCGAGCGGACCAGCGCGGCCCGCCGGGCGAAGACCTCCGCCACGTCGGGGTTCACGATCAGGTCGACGTATCGCTGGCGGTAGCGGGTCTCCTTGTTGGTCAGGCCGTGCCACTTCTCCGGCAGCGGCCGGAGCGACTTGGCGAGCACTTCGAAGGAACGGACTTCGATCGACTTCTCCCCGGTCTTCGTGAGGAGGGGCACACCCCGGACGCCGACGAGGTCGCCCGGTTCGATCTTCTTCCACGTGTCGTAGGCGTCCTCGCCGACGATGTCCTTCCGGAAGTAGAGTTGGATCCTGCCGGAACGGTCTTGCAGATGGGCGAAGGAGGCCTTCCCCATGCGGCGGACCGTCATCAGCCGCCCGGCGAGGGAGACCTCTTCCCCCCCCGCGTTCAATTCGTCGAACCGCCCGGCGACTTCCGCCGCGTCGTGACGCCTGTCGAAGCGGGTCGGATACGGATCGACCCCCTTCTCCTCGAGGGCCAGGCGTTTGTCGAGTCGAACCTGGAACAGGGCCTTGTCTTCCGCCAAACCGGTCTCCTCCGCGGGTGGGTTCGGGCCGTCGATGGTCCTCAATAATACGGGCCGGGCGGCCCCCCGTCAAGGAAGGCCGCCCGCGAAATCCTTTTTTTTACAACGACTTCCCGTAAGTAGGATTCCGCATTGTCCCGATGAGCGGGTCCCTCATCGGGACCGGAGCCAGGCATCGACGAAGTCGTCGATGGCGCCGTCCATCACGGCCTGCACGTTGCCCGTCTCCCGGCCCGTCCGGTGATCCTTCACGAGGCTGTACGGGTGGAAGACGTAGCTCCGGATCTGGTTCCCCCAGGCGATCTCCTTCTTCTCCTCTTCCTTCTCCGCCCGCTTCTCCCGCTCCTCTTCGAGGCGGGCCGCCACGAGCCGGGCCTTCAGCACCTTCATCGCGTTCGCCCGGTTCCGGTGCTGGGAACGCTCGCTCTGACAGCTCACCACGATGCCCGACGGTTCGTGGGTGATCCGGACCGCCGAGTCGGTCTTGTTCACGTGCTGGCCCCCCGCGCCGCTCGCCCGGAACGTGTCGACCCGTATCTCCGACTCCTTCACCTCGACCTCCTCGATCTCCTCCGTCTCGGGAAAGACGAAGACGCTCGCGAACGAGGTGTGGCGCCGGTGGGCGGCGTCGAAGGGGGAGATCCGCACGAGGCGGTGGACGCCGATCTCCGCTTTCAGCTGGCCGTAGGCGTACTCCCCGCGGATCTCGAGGGTGACGCTCTTCAGACCCGCCTCCTCGCCGGCCAGGTAGTCGAGCATTTCCCGGCCGAAATCGTGGCGCTCCGCCCACCGCGTATACATGCGGAGGAGCATCTCCGCCCAGTCCTGGGATTCGGTCCCCCCCGCGCCGGGATGGATGGTGAGGATCGCGTCGCCCGAGTCCTCCGGCTCGTTCATGAGCGACCGGACCTCGAGGTCCGAGACGAGCCGGGCGAGGTTCTTCATCCCGTTCTTCAGTTCCGAGGCGATCTCCTCGTCTTCCCCGGCGTCCCGGGCCATGTCGAGAAGGACGCCCGCCTCTTCCTCGGCGGTGCGCACCTTGCGAAACCCCTCGATCACGCGCTTTTCGACCGAGAGGGCCCGGGTCGTCTCCTCCGCCACCTTCCGGTCGTCCCAGAAGTCGCGCGTGGACATCTTGTTTTCCAGCTCTTCGATCTTCTTCCGCCGCCCGGCGATGTCAAAGATACCCCTCGAGCTCGTCGATGCGGCGGCGGTTCTCTTCGAGGGTCTGGTTGATCTCCTTGACGTCGATCATGATTCTTCTCCTTGGGGGCGGCGCCCGGTACCGCCTTCGATTTCGTCCCAGAGGGCGCGGGCTTTCTTGTCGAGGTCCCGGAGGGACCCGTCGTTCACGATGACCCGGTCGGCCCGCCGGGCCTTTTCGCCTTCTCTCGATTGGCTCGCCACGCGGCGGTTCGATTCCTCCGCCGAGAGGCCGTGGCGCCCGGCGATCCGGGCGGCCCGGATCTCTTCGGGGGCGGTCACGGCGACCACGAGGTCCACCTGCCCCTCGAGACCCCACTCGAAGAGGAGTGCCGCGTCGAGGACCCAGGTCGTTTCCGGTTCCCGGCGGGCCCGGAGGATTTCGTCCGCCATCCTCGCCCGGAGCCGGGGCTGCACGATCCGGTCGAAGGCGGCGAGCTTCCGGGGGTCGCCGAAGACCGCCGCGCCGAGCCGGGCGCGGTCGATCTCCCCGTCGGCCCCCACGACATCCGCTCCGAGTTCACGGACGATCTCGGAGCGGACGAGGGGGTCCTCCTCCCACACGGCCCGGCCGATCCGGTCGGCGTCGATGAGCCGGCCGCCCCAGCGGACGAAGCGCTCCGCCACCTCCGTCTTGCCGCTTCCGGTGTTCCCCGTGACGGCGACGATCACGAGGCCCCCTCCATGCCGTGGGCTTCGAGCCAGTTCTTCCCCCGGCCCGCATCGACCACGAGGGGAACCCGGAGTTCCATCCGGCTCTCCATGATCTTCCGGGCCATCTTCTCGACCCGGCCGAGTTCGTCGTCGGGCCCCTCGAAGACCAGCTCGTCGTGAACCTGGAGAATCATATGAGCCCGGAGACCGCTTCGCAAGAGTTCCTCGTCCACGGCGATCATGGCGAGCTTGATCAGGTCCGCCGCCGAGCCCTGGATCGGTGTGTTCACCGCCGTTCTCTCCGCGAAGGAGCGGAGCCTCCCGTTCTTGCTCGTCAGCTCCGGCAGGTAGCGGCGGCGGCCGAGCATGGTCTCCACGTAGCCCTTCTCCCGGCCCTCTTCGATGGTGCCGTCGAGGTACGCCTTCACGCCGGGGTAGGCGGCGAAGTACTCGTCGATGAACTGCTGGGCTTCCGACTGCGGGATCTCGAGGCGGCCGGCGAGGCCGAAGGCGCCCATGCCGTAAATGATGCCGAAGTTCACCGCCTTCGCCCGGGAACGCATCTCGCCGGTCACCTCGTCCTCCTTCAGGCCGAAGAGGGTCGCCGCCGTCCGGCGGTGAATGTCGGTCCCCTCGCCGAAGTCGCGAATGAGCGCCTCGTCTTCCGAGAGATGGGCGACGAGGCGGAGCTCGATCTGGGAGTAGTCGAGAGAGAGGAGGGACCGATTTCTCCCCCCCGCGACGAAGGCCTTCCGGATACGCCGCCCGATCTCGGTCCGGATCGGGATGTTCTGGAGGTTCGGGTCCGACGAGGAGAGGCGCCCCGTGGCCGCCACGGTCTGGTTGAATGATGTGTGGATGCGGCCCGTCTCCGGGTGGATCATCTTCGGCAGGGCGTCGACGTAGGTCCCCCGGAGCTTCTCGAGCTGGCGGTATTCGAGGATGCGCGCCGGGAGCGGGTGACGGGGGGCGAGTTCCTGCAGTACGTTCGTGTCCGTCGAGAAGCCGGTCTTCGTCTTCCGGACCGGCTTCAGGCCGATCCGGTCGAAGAGGATCTCGGCGAGCTGTTTCGGCGAGTTCAGGTTGAACGGAACACCCGCGATCTCCTGGATCTCGACGGTCATGCGTTCGATTTCGGAGGCGAGCTCCACGGACATCTCCCCGAGAAACTCCACGTCCACCGAGACGCCCGCCTCCTCCATCCGGGCGAGCACGCCGACGAGGGGAATCTCGACCTCGTCCATCAGCTTCGTCAGCTTCCCCTCCTCGAGCCGCGGCGCGAGGCGATCGGCGAGGCGGAGCGTCATGTCCGCGTCCTCGCAGGCGTACTCGTACGCCTCCTCCGTCGTCACCTTGTCCATGGTCTTCTGGGTCCGCCCGGCGCCGATCACCCGCTCGATGGGGATCATCTTGTGGTTCAGGTGGACGAGGGCGAGATGGTCGAGGCCGTGGGATCGCTGCCCGGGGTCGATGAGATAGGAGGCGATCATCGGGTCGAAGGCGAGGCCCGCCACCTCGATGCCCGCCCGGCGGAGGACGAGGATGTCGTACTTGGCGTTCTGGGCGATCTTCGGGATCGACGGGTTCTCGAGAAGGGGCCCGAGGATCTCCTTCACGTCGCCGAGGTCCGCGTTGTTCTTGTCGGCGTGACGGACCGGAACGTACCACGCCTCCCCCGCCGCCGCCGCCACCGAGAGACCGACGAGCACCGCCCGCATCGGCTCCGTGGAGGTGGTCTCCGTGTCGAAGGCGAACCGCTTCGCCCCTTTCAATCGGGAGGCGAGGTCCTCGAGGTCCTTCTTCGTCCGCGCCACCCGGTAGGCCGCCTCCGCCTCCTTCTCACCCCCCCGGCCGACTTCGGTGAGGAGGCTGTGAAACTCGAGTTCCCGAAGGAGCGGCGCGAGGGTCTCGATGTCGATCTCCCGGCGGACGAGGTCTTCGATCCCCTCGTCCATCTCCACGTCGGTTCGGATCGTGACGAGATCCTTCGAGAGGTAGGCGCTCTCTCTGTTCTCCTTCAACCTCTCGCCGAGCTTCCCTCCCACCTCGTCCAGGTGTTCGTAGAGATCGTCGAGGGTGCCGTGCTCCTCGAGAAGCTTCCGCGCCGTCTTGGGGCCGACGCCGGGAATGCCGGGCACGTTGTCGCTGGAGTCGCCGGTGAGGGCCATGAGGTCGACGATCCGTTCCGGCGGGACGCCGGCCCGGGCGATCACATCCTCGCCCGTGGCGGCTTCCGTGTCGTCCCCCGCCTTGCCGGGGATGACGAGCTTCACGCCCGGCCGGACGAGCTGGAGAAAGTCCTTGTCCCCCGAGTAGATTTCGACCTCCAGGCCCATTTCCGCCCCCCGGAGGGCGAGGGTTCCGATCAGGTCGTCCGCCTCCCATCCTTCCTTCATGAGGAGGGGCACGGAGAGGGCCTTCACCGTTTCCATGATGCGCGGGTACTGTTCGGCGAGCTCCTTCGGCATTTCGATCCGGTTCGCCTTGTACTCGGGGTACATCTCCTTCCGGAACGTGGGGGCCGCGGTGTCGAGAACGAAGGCGATGTAGTCGGGCCTCCGCTCCTTCAGAACCCGGATGAGGGCCGAGACCACGCCGAAGACGGCGCTCGTCTCCTCCCCCTTCGACGTCCGGAGCGGGTTCCGGATGAAGGCATAGAAGGAGCGGAAGACGAGGGCCGAGCCGTCGATCAGGAAGAGGCGCTTGGCCATGGCTGGCGCTCCAGTGGTTCGGCGATCAGGGTCGATCCGCCCGCCTCGGTGATGCGCACGTGAAGGAAGTCGCCGGGCTTCGCGGTGACGCCGGGAAGGAAGACGGCGCCGTCGATCTCCGGCGCGTCCGACTCGGTCCGTCCCCAGACGCCCTTCTCGTCCGCTTCGTCGACGAGGATCTCGGTCCGGGTTCCGACGAGGGCCCGGCCCCGCTCGTCGGCGATCGCCTCCTGAAGGTCCGTCAGGATCTGCTGCCGCTCGAGGGCGACCTCCTCGGGCACCGGATCGGGGAGGGTCGCCGCGACGGTCCCCTCCTGGGGGGAGAAGCGGAAAACGCCGAGCCGGTCGAAGGCGGTCTCCTCGACGTAGCGCCGGAGCTCGTCGAAGTCCTCGGAGCTCTCGCCGGGAAATCCGACGAGGAGGCTCGTCCGGATCGCGATGCAGGGGACCCCTTCCCGGAGGCGGCGGATCGTCTCCCGCACGCCTTTCCCCGAGGTTCCGCGGCGCATGGCTCGGAGCAGGGAGTCGCTGACGTGCTGGATCGGGACGTCGATGTAGCGGCACGCTTTGCCCGCGGCGAGGCGCTCGATCAGGTCGTCCTCTACGGCGGTCGGGTAGGCATAGAGGATGCGCACCCACCGGAGCCCTTCGATCGGGTGAAGCCGGTCGAGAAGCGTGGCGAGGGAGGCGTCTTCGCCGAGATCCTTCCCGTAGGCGGTGGTCTCCTGCCCGACGATGACGATCTCCTTCGCCCCCCGGAGGGCGAGACCCCGGGCTTCCCTTTCCAAGGAATCCAAGGTGCGGCTCGCGAGCCCCCCCCGGAAGGAAGGGATGGAGCAGAAGGCGCAGGGGCGGTCGCACCCCTCGGCGACTTTGAGGTACGCCGTGTGGACGGGGCCGAGGAGGGAGCGTCCGGGGCCGAGGCGGTTCTCGTCTCCCGAGGCTTCGGCCGGGTCGCAGACGGGGAGGCCGCCGAGGAGCCGTTCCGCTTCTTCCCCCACCCGGTGGAGGGAGCGGACACCGACGAGGCCGTCGATCTCGGGGATCTCTTTGCGGAGTTCGTTGCCGTAGCGCTCGGCGAGGCAGCCGGTGACGAGGAGCTTCCGCTTCCCCTTCGCCTCCCCCGCCTCGAGGATCGCCTGGATCGACTCTTCTTTGGCGTCGTCGATGAAGGTGCAGGTGTTGACGAGGAGGAGGTCCGCCTCGTCGATGGAGTCGGTGGTCTCGAGGCCCCGGCGGGCGAGGATGCCGGCCATCACCTCGCTGTCCACCTCGTTCTTGGGACATCCGAGAGTGTGGATGTAGACTTTGCGCATTGCGCCCATGGAAAAGGAACCTCCTGAAATCAGGGTATCACGGTAGAGGACCGCACGAAAGAGCAGACGGAGGAAGACGGCCACCTCGGAGTGGGCGGGGGACATGCACCCCCCGAGCCTCCGGAGGAATGGGGGGGACATGAACTTGTTTCGTGTCCCCCCCATTTCTCAGCGGTGTCTGTCCCCGTCCGGACGGATACAACCATCTACGATCAATATTCCGGAGTGCAGGAGGGGTCAAGAGGGATAGAAGTCCGGAATGATCGGGGGGAGCGCGTGCGTGCACACGCACTCCTGAAAGCTGGCCGGCGGGACGGGGATCGGCATCGGGAGGGGGCGGGGCATGACCGGGGAGTTCTTGATGGCTTCCGCAACGCTGCCTCCGCGAGTCCGGAGAATGGGAGGGCTTTCTCCCGCACCACGACGAGCGTTCCAGCCTGCCCCATCCCCCTCCCTCCTCCGATCCCCCGCCCCGCCGGAAGGAGGGGAAGCGGAATGATGGGGGGGAGCGCGTGTGCGCACATGCGCTCCCGATAGAAAACCGGCGGGTCAGGGGGTCGGCATCGGGAGGGGGCGGGGCACGACCGGGGAGTTCTTGACGGGCGGAATGGGGGGGACATGAACTCGTTTCGTGTCCCCCCCATTCCGCTGAGCTCGTTTCCCGTCCCCCCATTCCTCGGAGGACCCTCAAGCCCCTCCGGACGGATATCGCGCGCGAGCACGACCGTTCCAGGGTGCAGAAGAGGAGTCCAAGGAAGATAAAACTTCGGGCGGAGGCTTAATCCCCTTCCAACCAATCCATCAACCCCGCGATGGAATCGAGCACGCCGTCGGGTGATCCGTTCGTCTCATCCCCCTCTTGATACAGCCCGGTCCGGACGAGCACGCCCCGGAGGCCGGCCGCGCGGGCGCCTTCGACGTCGCTCTCCCATCGGTCGCCGACCATAACGGCGTCGCCGAGCGTGGCGCCTTCGGGGAGAAGGGACCGGGCGGCGGTGCGGAAGAAGCCGGGCTCGGGCTTCCCGATCAGCTCCGCCTCCACTCCCGAGCAGTACTCGAGGGCGGCGACCAGGGCTCCGGCATCGACCGTAGGGAGGCCGTGGGTGATCCAGAACCGGTTCTTATGCCCGGCGAGGAGGGACGCCCCCCGGTGGAGAACGCGGAAGGCCCGGTTCAGGTCGTCCATGCCGAAGTCCTTCCCCACGTCGCCGACGAAGACCGTGTCCGCTTCGTCTTCCGAAGCCTCGGGGGGGAGATCGGCCAGGGCGATCGGCGTGATGAGGTAGAGGGGTTTCGCGTTCCGGGAGCGGAGCGTCTCCGCCGCGGCGGCGAGGGCCGTGTGAATGACTTCCGGTTCGACGACGATCTCCGCCTCCCGAAGCCGGCCGGCGATCGCCGCCCGGGTGTGGCGGGTGATGTTCGTCACCAGCTTGAAGGGGAGGTTTCGCTCCTGAAGGCCACGAATCGCCTCCGCGGCCCCGGGGATCGGCTCGCCGTTGAAGAAGAGGACGCCGTCGATGTCGAGGAGCACCGCCTTCGCCCGCACCTGGGCCTACCCTCCGGCCTTCTCCGCCTCCCGGGCCTCGATCCACTCCTCGCCGACGAGCACCTCCCGCGCCTTCGACCCCTCGAACGGGCCGACCACGCCGGCGTCCTCGAGAAGGTCGACGAGCCGCGCCGCCCGGGAGTAGCCGACCCGGAGGCGCCTCTGTAACAGCGAGACCGAGCCCTGCTCGGAGCGGATCACGATCTTCGCCGCCTCGTCGAAGAGCTCGTCGCTCATGTCGATGTCGACGCCGTTGTCCATTCCCCCCTCCCCCTCGGCTTCGAGGAGCACCGTGCGCCGGTCTTTCGGCTGGTACCCCTGCTCTTTTAGGAACGAAACAATTTCGTTTGTCTCTTCCGTGGAAATGAACGCGCCGTGGACCCGGTGCACCTCGGGGCGACCGGAGAAGACGAAGAGCATGTCCCCGTTGCCGAGGAGTTTCTCGGCGCCGTTCGCGTCGATGATGGTCCGGGAGTCGATCTTCGACGCCACCTGGAACGCGATCCGGGAGGGGAAGTTCGCCTTGATGACGCCGGTGATGACGTTCACCGACGGCCGCTGGGTCGCGATGACGAGGTGGATGCCGACGGCCCGGGCCATCTGGGCGAGGCGGGCCACGGAATCCTCGATCTCGTTCGGCGCGGTCAGGATGAGGTCGGCGAACTCGTCGATCACGATCACCAGGTACGGCAGGGGCTCGAGCACCAGCCCCTCTTCCTGGATATCCCGGCTTGCCCTCAGCTTCGGGAGCTGGCGGTTGTAGTCGAGGATGTTCCGGACGCCGACCCGGGCGAGGAGCTTGTAGCGCCGCTCCATCTCGAAGACGCCCCAGCGGAGCACCCGGGCCGCCTCCTTGGCGTCGGTCACCACCGGCGTCAGGAGGTGGGGAATGCCGTTGTAGGTGGTCATCTCGAGCATCTTCGGATCGATCATGAGGAGGTGCACCTCCTCCGGCGTCGCGCCGTAGAGGAGGCTCGTCAGGATCGCGTGGATGCAAACGCTCTTCCCCGCGCCGGTGGCCCCCGCGAGCAGCAGGTGGGGCATCGACTCGAGGGACGTGCAGAAGGGGGCGCCCGAGATGTCTTTGCCGAGGGCGATGGTGAGCACGCTCTTCCGGTTCGCGTACTCCGTGGAGGTGAGCACCTCCTTCAGGTAGACCGTGCGGCTCTCGGGGTTCGGGATCTCGATCCCCACGGCCCCCTTGCCGGGGATCGGGGCGACGATCCGGATGCGCTTCGCCCGGAGGGCGAGGGCGAGGTCGTCGGAGAGGCCGGCGATTTGCTGGACCTTGACTCCGGGGGCGGGTTCGAGCTCGAAGCGGGTGATGACCGGGCCGGGGTGCACTTCTTTCACCCTCGCCCTTACGCCGAAGTGGGTGAGCGCCTCCTCGAGGCGGGCCGACTGCTCCCGGAGGTACTCCTCCTCCACGCCCGGCTCCCTCTCCGCCGGATCCTTCAGGAGCGTGATCGGAGGAAAGAGGTAGGTCTTCTCCCCCCGTCCCCCCTTCCTCTTCTTCGGCACCCCGTCGCTCGTCCTCTTCACCTCGGCGGCGGAGTAGATCCGGGGTCCGCCGGGCTCGGGCCCCTCCTCTTCTTCGTCCCCTTCCTCCCCCCTCTCCTCTTCTTCTTCTCCTTCGTATTCTTCTTCTTCTTCGTTCTCGGCGACCGGCGTCGTCTCCCGGTCCGCCACGACGATGGTCTCCACCACTTCCGCGGCGGCCGCTTCCGCCTCCGCCTCCTCTTCCCGCTCGGCCCGGCGGTCCTCCCGAGCCTCGGCGTATTCCGCCATCCAGGTCCTCAGGCGCTCCCTCCCTTCGGCGACCTTCTCCCCGATCACGCTCCCCGCGGCGCGAAGGCCCGCGGCGAGGAGGACCGGCAGGCGGCGGAGGAAGGCGTCGAGGCCGGGGAGGGTGAGCCGGGGCAGGGAGAGATCGTAGAGGGCGGTCACGACGACGGCGAGAAAGGTGAAGGCGATCAGCGTGCTTCCGAGGGCGCCGAAATAGCGCTCCGTGAAGGTGAAGAGGATCGCGCCGAGGGCCCCGCCGAGATCGAGGCTTCGTCCGATACCGAAGAGCCCGGTCGAAAAGACGAGCACCGAAAAGGTGAGCAGCAGTGCGGCGAAGAGGAGAAGGGCCCGGGCGAGGTTCCGGAGAGAGCCGGCGTAGAGGCGGTTCCATCCCACGCGAAGCAGGAAGACCGGTACGAGCCAGGCCCCCGCGCCGAGAGAGTCGCGAAGGGTGCGTGAGAGGAGGCGGTTGAAGCGGCGGATGTCCTCCGCGGCGTCCCCCCGGTGCTGGACGAGGCCGAGGGCGATGAGAAGGCCGAGGGAGAGAAGCAGGATGCCGAGAATGCGCTGCTCCCGGTCCACCCTCTCCGCCCCGTTCGCCCTCTTCGATGCTCCCCGCTTCACTCGGTTTCTCCTCGGCGAAAGGCCCGCACCAGGTTCCGTGCCGCTTCCTCGGGGTCCGGCGATCGCCAGAGGGCGGAGATGACCGCCATGCCTTGAAGGCCCCGGGCGGCGACGCGCCCCGCGTTTCCGGCGTGGATGCCCCCGATGCCGACGAGGGGGAGAGAAACGGCCCGTCCGATCTCCGCCGACCTCCCCTCGGGCAGGGGGACGAGCTCCGGCTTCACCGGACTCGCGAACTGGGGGCCGACGCCGAGGTAGTCGGCGCCGTCCGCCTCGGCCCGGCGTGCCCTCCCGGGATCCCGCGCGGTCGCCCCGATCAGTGCGCGGGGGCCGAGGAGCCGGCGCGCCTCGGCGACCGGGAGGTCGTCCGCCCCGATGTGAACGCCGTCGGCGCCCGCGAGGATCGCCACGTCGGCCCGGTCGTTGACGAGAAAAGGAACGCCGGCTTTGCGCGCTGCAGAGCCCGCGGCGCGAGCGTAGCCGATGATCTCCGCGGTCGCAAGGTCTTTCGCGCGCACCTGGATCCAGGTGACGCCCCCCCGCACGGCTCGAAGAATCCCTTCTTCGAGGCGGTCCGGGGGAACGTGGGCGGCGTCGACAATGGCGAGGAGGGTGGGGTCGAATTTCATGGGTGCATGGTACTCCGGCCGCAGGACTTCCGCAATACGGGAATGAGGGCGGTCGCCCGGTCCTCGTACGGGCGGGACCTGTCGCCGGCCGCCCGCTGCAGTGCTCGGCAGTCGCGCCTTGTCCTGAGGGGTTCTGCAGGGCGAGAACCGCACCTTTCGCTCTCGGTTTGGTTCCTGTTCGTCGGGATCTGGCGCTTGGTGCCTGCGCTCCTCGCGGGCCCCCGCCGGCGCCACCCGCCCGGGGCGTGGGTGGAGGGATGGCGGCTCAAACATGCCGTCCGCGCCTACTCGATCTTCCGACGTCCGGCTCGAGGCTCACCGGCGCTCCCGGCAACTCGCCGCTTCATCCCCCCACCCAACACCCCGGCCACCCGCCCGTGGCTGGGAATGATCGGCAAGGACTACCGATGGAATACCTTCTCCCGTTCGTCCTGAGTGCCGCCGAGCGAAGCGAGGTGGTGTATCGAAGGATGAACCGGGGAGCGGTAGGCATGGGCGCCCATGGAATTCGAGAGGGGGAAGGGAAGGCGTCCGCCCGCTTGGGCCCGTGGGCTCCTCATCAGTCAAACCGCGATTAGAGCTTCGGAGTGAGCGGGGGACTGGTTCCGCTCGAGCCCTTCGATACGGACGTTCGGTCCTACTCAGGACAGGCCTCGGGCGGAATGCGGGGGACATGAACTCGTTTCGTGTCCCCCGTCTTTCCTACCGCCACCTCCCCAAGCTCCGCGAAGCCTTGAAGCAAGAACGGAAGATCGAAGAGAAGTCGTCGAAGAGGAAGGTCGCTTAGCCAGTCATGAGCCGTGGAGATTTTCAACTAGGAATGGGATTGACTCATAAGATATCTTCTAATGGTGGAAAAATCATCAGTTGACGTTGACGAACTTCTGCATCACGGGCTCCTGTCCCGGAACAAGGATCCTGGCGAGATAGCCTCCCGGAGGGAGCCCGCCCAGGTCTATCACTTGCCCTGGCCGGACCTGCTGCTCGAGGTACTGCCTGCCGTTCACGCCGTAGATCGCTACCAGGGCTTCCTGCGGAGGAGCGTCCTTCGCAAACCTCAGCTGGCCATCGCTCACCGGAGTTACTAATCTACCCGAGGCTACCGGTCTTGCTCTGCCGCCTTCCTCGACCCATGTCAGAGGGCTCGCAACCAGATACCTTCCAGTGCCCTGCCCGTCCAATGCGTCCTTGACGAACGCGTGGTTCCAGCTGTCACCGTGAGCTATTATTTCTGACAAGTAGGGCTCGGCATATGTGTTGTCGCCCAGCCTGAACTCTGCGTCGCGGTTGCTGTTGTAGTCTATAAGTATCGGTAAATCAGTTGCGGTCTTGCCCGCAAACAGCTCGCCATCACCTTCGCCGAAGGTGTTGCCCTCGCCGGTGAGCACAGCGTTGTTCCAGCCTTTGAGATAAGCTATCCACGGTCCCAATGCAGGATATGCCGTCCCTCTGCTGATTGAGGTCGAGTCGATTTGGAGATGGGGTAATGTGTCGCCGACTGCATGGTAATTTACAACTCCTGCAATATCGACATTAGTTACAATGCAATGAGTCATTCTTGTACCTTCATTAGTTGTACGAATATAAGCACCAGCCCCACTATTCACTAATTTACAATTTACTAATGATGGAGTGTCATAATCGATTAAAATTACTGGAAAATCCATTGATAATTGATTATTTAAAGAAATTCCAGATATGATTATATTTCCTGCTCTATACGCTCTTAATGCAGAAGATAATCCATTTCCTTGGTATTCAGTTAAATCTGGACCTGATCCGGTTATTAGTAAATCTAATCCACCTCTTGGGTTTCCTCCCGAGATCGCTCCAGTCGGATCAATCTTCAACCCAGCGCCAGTATAAACATTCGGTCCAAGTTCTATAGTGTCCCCAACGCTCCCGGTCGTGCTGTCAATATAAGCTTGAACATCGCCTCCAGCTGGGACAATGTATGTTTTCCCTTCTGCATCTGAGGCAAGTAAGAAAGGCGCTAATGCCATTAAAGCAGCAGATCCAACAACAGCAATCCTTCCACCTCTTGACCCTATCGGCCTTACGCCAGTATTTGGCCGGACAGGCTCTTTTCCTGTAGCGTTAGGATCGCTGAACCCTTCATAAACCGGAACAATCCCATCTGTCTGGGGCACGATCGCTTCCCTTAATGTTCCAGAAGTTGCATTTACCTCAGCTTCAAGCGACCTTCTTGCTGCTTCATCCTTTAATTCACGATCATATTGTTCAGGGGAAATTATAGCCATGACTATCACCTTTATTTATCATGATTCACTATCCATAGACTATCCATAAGGAATTCTATCCGGTCACTTCGCTTAGGTCAAGCTTCTTAATGGCAGGCGGCGATCCGAGATCGCAGTAGGAGGTTTGTGCAAATTCCAGGCTCGGACTTTGGAATGAGCGGGCACGACTGCTCCGAGGTGCAGAGGAGGAGTCGGAGGAGAACAGGAACTTCGGAGGTGACCCTACTCCGGCCGCGGAATTCTCCCGTCCTGCACGCGGGGCACGATGGGGATCGAGTCGACGCGCGCGCAGAAAGCGATGTCGTCCGCGCACCCGAGATCGTGGAGAAGCTCGCCGGATTCGGTTCCGGCGAGAATGCGGGGCAGGTCATCCCCGGCGGAGCGAAAGAGGAACTCGGCGCTGCGGCCCGCGTCGTTCAGGGAGGGCTTGATGCCCCGCTCGCGCAGTCCGGCAACGATCGCGCCGGCGCAAAGGGCATCCTCGAGGGCGAACCGGCCCCGCCGTCCGGAGCAGAGGACGATCCACTCGAGGTCGGCCGTGAGAACGCTCACCACGGCGTGGAGATTGACGAGGGACGCGACGAGGATCTCCTTCGCCCCTTCGGCGCGGGCGACGGAGGCGGTGCCGTTCGTGGTGGTCATGACGAGGGTCTTCCCCATCACGGCCTCCTCCGAGTACGCCTCCGGGGAGTTGCCGAGGCCGTATCCCTCGATTCGCACGCCGTCCCGTTCCCCGCAGAGGACGATTTGCTTCCGGTCGAGAGTGGAGGCGAGGCGGGTCACGTCCTCGGTGGAGGCGACGGGAATGACGAGATCCGCGCCCATTTCGAAAGCCCTGGCGAGGGTCGTCCCGAATCGGAGCACGTCGACCACGACGACGCCCTTCCCCTTGACGGAGGCGTCGCCGAGTTCGTGGGGAGTAAAGAAGACGTGGAACCGGGTCTTCCCGTCGCTCATGAAACCCGGCTCTCCTTCATCGCCTCGGCCTCACCCATGGTCTCCACGAAACGGACGTCCGTGTCGCCCGCCTGGAATCGCTCGTGATCCAGTATGCGAAGGTGGAAGGGAATGGTGGTCCGGACCCCCTCGATGATGAACTCGGAGAGGGCGCGGCGCATGCGTGCGATCGCCTCGTCCCGGTCCGAGCCGCGGGTGATCAGTTTCCCCAGCAGGGAGTCGTAATGGGGCGAGACGACGAAGCCGGCGTGGGCGTGGGAATCGACGCGAACGCCCGGGCCCCCGGGAACGTGAAAGGTCTCGATCGTCCCGGGCGAGGGAATGAAACCGTTATCCGGATCCTCGGCGTTGATCCGGCACTCGATGGCGTGCCCTACCAGATTCACGTCTTCCTGAGTGAAACGGAGCCGCTCGCCGGCGGCGACGAGGATCTGCGTCTTCACGAGGTCCAATCCGGTGACCTCTTCGGTCACGGGATGTTCCACTTGGATCCTGGTGTTCATCTCCATGAAGTAGTAGTTGCCCGAGGGTTCGAGCAGGAACTCGATGGTGCCTGCGCCGCGGTAGTCGACCCCCCTCGCCCCGCGAACCGCCGCCTCGCCCATCTCCCGCCGGGTGCGGTCGTCGAGGGTAGGACAGGGGGACTCCTCGATCAGCTTCTGGTGGCGCCGCTGAACGGAACAGTCCCGTTCCCCGAGGTGCACCACGTTGCCGTAGTCGTCGGCCATGATCTGGAATTCGACGTGCTTGGCCGTCATAATCATCCTCTCGAGGTAGACGCTCGAGTCGCCGAAGGCGGACTCCGCCTCGTTCCGGGCCATCTTGAGACCTTCCCGGAGGGAGGCGTCGTCCCGGGCCACGCGCATGCCCTTCCCGCCGCCGCCGGCACTCGCCTTGATCATCACGGGATAACCGATTTCCCGGGCGATGCGGAGCGCGTCCGGTTCCGACTGAATGAGTCCCTCGCTCCCGGGGACCACGGGGACGCCGGCCTCCATCATGGTGCGGCGGGCGGCGGCCTTGTTCCCCATCCGCCGGATCACTTCCGCCGTCGGTCCGATGAAAGTGATGTCGCTCGACTCGCAGATTTCCGAGAACCGCGGGTTCTCGGCGAGGAACCCGTAGCCCGGGTGGATGGCGTCGGCGCCGGAGACTTCCGCCGCCGCGATGATGCGGGGGATGTTCAGGTAGCTTTCCGTGCTCGCCGCGCCGCCGACGCAGACATCTTCGTCGGCGAAACGCACGTGGAGCGAGTCCTGGTCCGCCTCGGAGTAAACCGCGACGGTCCGAACGCCGAGCTCCCGGCAGGCCCGTATGACGCGGAGGGCGATCTCCCCCCGGTTGGCGATCAGCACCTTGCGGAACACGGTGCTCTCCTTTCCCCAGCGCGCGGCGCGCTCCGGAAACCGTCCCGCCGGAATCCCGCCGGGCGGACTTGGTCTTTCGAACGGCTTTCGAGAGAACCGGGCGCGGCTCGTGGAAGGGGATCAGCCCCCGTCGCCTCCACGGAGGGGCAGGGCGCTTCCCTCGGCGAGTTCGCCTTCCTCGCTTCTTCCCTCGAAGAAATCCCAGGTCTTGTCGGATGCCGACTCGATCCCCCGCACCCTGAGGTCGAACTCGCTCGGGTTCGACGAATGGCGGAGCGCCTCCTCGAAGGTGATCCGGTCCTCTTTATGAAGCTGCATGAGGGACTGGTCGAACGTCTGCATCCCGTACTCGGTGAATCCCTCTTGGATGGCCTGTCGGATCAACGGCGTCTTCTCCGGATCCAGGATGAAGTCGCGGATCGTGGCGGTGCAAAGCAGCACCTCCACGGCGGGAATCCGCCCCTCCGATTCCTTCCGCCTCACGAGCCTCTGGGAGACGATCGCCTGCAGGCTCGAGGCGAGCAGGAACCGGATCTCCCTGTGCTGGTGGGGCGGAAAGAACGAGATCACCCGGTTGATCGTCTGCATGGCGTCGATGGTGTGGAGCGTGGTGAGCACCAGATGGCCCGTGTTCGCCGCGGTAAGGGCCACCATCATGGTCGTCACGTCGCGGATCTCGCCGATGAGGATCACGTTCGGGTCCTGCCGGAGTACGTGGCGGAGCGCGGCCTCGAACGTGCGCGTGTCCTCTCCGACCTCCCGCTGGATGATCAGCCCCTTCCGATCCTCGTGGATGAACTCGATCGGATCCTCGATGGTGATGATCTTGGCGTTCCGCTCCCGGTTGATGCGGTCGATCATGGCGGCGAGGGTGGTCGATTTTCCGCTCCCCACGGTGCCGGTCACGAGCACCAGCCCCCGGGGCTTGTCGGCGATCTCTCCCACGACGGGCGGCAGGTTCAGGTCGGCCGTCGACGCGATCTCGAAGGGAACCAGCCGGAAGGTCATGGCGAGGCTCCCCCGCTGGGAATGGAAGTTCGCCCGAAACCGCCCCACGCCCTTCAGGCTGACCGCGAAGTCGACCTGCATCTCGTCGTTCAGGATGTCCTTCTGGGCGGGCATGAGGACCTGGTCGGCGAGGGCGAGCATGTCCTCCGGCGTCAGTTCCTCGAGGTCCGTTCTTCTCAGATCGCCGTCGATTCTGTAAATGGGCGGGGAGCCCGCCTTCACGTGGAGGTCCGAAGCCCTCAGCTGGGTCATCTCCTTGAGCAACGCCTTCAGATCAATCACGCCGTACCTCCCGCGCGCGGCCTCGGCCGCCCGCGTCGGTCGCCGGGGGGCCTTAGGCCGGTGTGAGCAAGAACATGGTCTGCCCGTACTCGACGGGCTGGCCGTTTTCCACGAGGACCTTGACGAGACGGCCGTCCGACTCGGAACGGATCTCGTTCATGAGCTTCATCGCTTCGACGATGCAAACCACGGCCCCCTTCGAGATGTGGTCGCCCACCTTCACGTACCGATCGGAGTCCGGGGCGGGGGCGGCGTAGAACGTGCCCACCATGGGGGACTTGATCGGTACGAGGTCGGTGACGTCCTCCCCGGCGGAGGCGGAGGTCTCCCCATCCCTCTTATCGGCCGAGAGGGGCGCTGCCGCAGGGGCGGCCGGAATCGCCACCGGAGCGGCCGCAGCGAGGACCTGGGGGGCCGCCCGTTTGGAGATCCGGATCTTCCTGCCCCAGGAGGAGATCTCGATCTCCTCGATCTCGCTCTCTTCGACGATGCGAATCAGCTCTCGGACTTCGTCGCTCCTCACGGCGCGCTCCTTAACTTGAGGCCCTCTCCACATAGGTACCGGACCGGGTGTCCACCTTGATGACCTCCCCCTCCTGGATGAAGAGGGGAACCTGCACCACGGCGCCCGACTCGAGGGTTGCCGGTTTGGAGCCCCCCGAAGCGGTGTCGCCCTTCAGGCCGGGGTCGGTCTTCACGATCTTGAGGATCACGAAGTTCGGGATCTCGCAGCTGACCGGATTGCCTTCGTGCATGAGGACCTCGATCTCCAGGTTCTCCTTGAGGTACTGAACGTCCTCGCCGATGAAATCCCGGGTCAGTGCGACCTGATCGTAGGTCTGATTGTTCATGAAGTGGTATTCGTCCCCCGACTCGTAGAGGAACTGCATCTTGACGCGCTCGAGGCGGACGTCGTCGAACTTCTCGCCCCCCCGGAACGTCTTGTCCACTACTGCTCCGGATTTCACCTGGCGCAGCTTCATGCGGACGAAAGCGCCCCCCTTGCCGGGCTTCACGTGATTCCGCTCGATGACGGTCCAGAGCTCCCCCTCGAGACGGATCACGTTCCCCGTTTTCAGTTCCATCGCTCCGATCATGGCCCCTGACCGTTCCTCCCGAGAAGAGCGACGATGGCCCGCACGGCGAGCAGGTAGCTCTCCTTGCCGAACCCGAGGATCTTCCCCGCCACCAGGTCTTCGATCACCGAGCGGTGGCGGAATTCCTCTCGGGCGTAGACGTTGGACAGATGGACTTCGATCACCGGCGGCCGCGCCGACGCGACCGCGTCCCGGAGGGCGTAGCTCGTGTGCGTCCACGCCCCCGCGTTCAGTATGATGCCCGCGGCCTCCTCGCCGGCCCGGTGAAGGAGCCCGATCATCTCCCCTTCGTCGTTGGTTTGGTGCGTCTCGGCTTCCCATCCGAGAGAGCGGGCGAGATCCCGGATCTCCCGGTCGATGGTCTCCAGCGTGTCCCGGCCGTAGATCTCGGGCTCTCTCGTACCGAGGAGATCGAGGTTCGGCCCGTGGAGAACGGTGATACGACGGGTTCCCGGCTCGGTCAATGCTCTCCCCCGCCTAAGCGGCGCTCATCTTCCGCTTGAGTTCCTGAATCCGGTCGCGCACCTCGTCGCGGCCCGGTTGGATCGTGAGAACCCTGCGGTAGATGGCGAGGGCCTTCTCGAAGAAGCCCTGCTTTTCGTACACCTCGGCCATGGAGAACGTGAAGAAGGCGATCTCCTGGCCGAGATCGACCTCCACCGCCTCTTCCCCCTCCTCCGGAGGGAACTCGCTCTCCTTCTTCTTTCCGGGGGGGGACTTCTTGTTCCGGCGCCTGTACGCCTCGCCGAGCCTCTTCACCGCGATCCGGTTTCCGGGATCGAGATTCAGCACCTCCTGGAGGGACCGGACGGCATCCTCCTCCCGGTCGGCCCCCTCGAGGGCGAGGCCGAGGATCAGGTGCCCCGTCGAGTGGTTGGGGTGTCTCTGGAGCCCCTCTTCGCAGATCCGGATCGCCTCGTCCGGCTCCCCCCGTTCGAGGAGGACGTGGGCCAGCGCGACGAACGAGAGTGATCCCGCGTCATCGGCTACGGCTTTTCGCAGACGATCCACAGCGGTGTTCTCGCCCAACACGACCCCCTGGCGCTGTATGGATATACCCCCGTGGCCGTAGCCCGGGCTAGCCCCGGAGGGGAGCACAGATCTCCCGCAGGCCGCGGAGAAGCAGCGGTCTCGGTACCGATTCGGAGACGATAGCGGAGCCGATACCCTTTGTCAATACGATTCTTACTCGTCCCGAGCGGCTCTTCTTGTCCTTCCGGAACCGGGCGAGGAGGTCGGCGGGTCGGACGGGTACGCCGCTCGTGGGAAGCCGGAAGAAACGGAGCAGCCCGACGAGACGCTCCCGCTCCTCGCCGGCGAGATCGCCGAGAAGAACCGAGACCCGGCTCGCGGCGGTCATCCCGAGGGCGACCGCCTCGCCGTGCCTGTAGCGGCGGTATCCGGTGGCGCTCTCCACGGCGTGGCCGAAGGTGTGTCCGTAGTTCAGGTGGGCCCGGCGCCCGGAGAGGTCGAGTTCGTCGGCGACCACGTATTCCGCCTTCCGAAGGCAGCAGCGCTCCACCACCCGGCCCATCTCCTCCGGGTCCCGGGCGAGGACGGCCGCCGAATGCCTCTCGAGACGGCGGAAGAACGGCTCGTCCCGGATCATCCCGTACTTCACCACCTCGCCGAGGCCGGAGGCGTACTCGCGGTCCGCCAGGGTGCGGAGGCAATCGGGATCGGCGAGAACCAGGGCGGGTTGGTGGAAGGCGCCGACGAGGTTCTTTCCCGACGGCAGGTTCACCCCCGTCTTCCCCCCCACCGAGGAATCGACTTGGGCGAGAAGGGTCGTCGGGATCTGGACGAGGGGGATTCCCCGGTGCCATGTGGCGGCGGCGAACCCGGCGGCGTCTCCGACCACGCCCCCCCCGAGCGCGACCACCGCCGTGGAGCGGTCCGCCCCGGCGGCGGCAAGGGCATCGTACACTCTCCGGATCGTGGCGAGGGACTTGCGGGCTTCGCCCGGTTTCATCACGAAACGGTGGACCCGGAAGCCCGCACGGCGAAGGGAGCGGGAGACCCGCGGTCCGTAGAGGGAATCCACGTGCTCGTCGGTGACGACGAAGAGGCGTTCCGCGCCGACCCGGGCCGCGATCTCCCCGCCCGCCCGATCGAGGATGCCGGGGGAGACGAGAATCGGATAGGACCGGTTCCCGAGACGGACGAGAACCTCTTTCAAGAGCCTTCCTCCTGGTCCGGAGGGGGCTCGAGGCTGAACGTCCCGAGGACCGACTCCAACTCCCAGAGGTAGTACTTCTTCGTAAAACCCGGCGCATACACCGCGTAGTCGAGCAGGTAGAGGCGCCTCTTCGCGGCGTCCACGAACGCGATCGAGCGGAAGGGCCCGCCGATGACTTTGGGATCGTTCTGCCAGAGTCCCGTCACGCGGACCGCCTCCCGCCCCTGGAAGTCGGCGCGGGTCGTTGTCGTTCGGCTCGGCTCGACGAAGTCCTCCTCGTAGTAGAGCCGCCCGAGACTATCCCGGAGGGCCATCACCTCCCCCGGTTCGGGGAGCGTCTCGACGGAGTCCTTCCACCAGACGAAGAAGCGCCTTCCGGGGCGGTCCATCATCATGGAGAAGAAGTCGCCCCCCAGATGGTCCAGGGTCGGTGTGAATCCGGAGGGGATGCGGATCGACCAGCCGAACCGCTCGTAGATGTTCCGGGCCAGGGTCCTCTTCTCTCCCCGGAAGAGAAGAAACTCGAGAATGCGCCTCCGGTTCGCCTGGAGGAACTGGTTCCGGATGGACGGTCCCTGGTCGCCGATCGCCTTCGGGAACGCGCTGCTCCGGGGCGCGAGCAGAAAGGCGTGAACCTGCTGGTGGGAGTAGGCGTTGTCGACGAAATACGCCGCCGGCTTCCCCGCCCGGAGGGCCTCGTTCATGGTCGCCCGGCCGAGAAGCTTCGTCGCCATGTCGAACGTGGCGTTCCGGTCGGAGAGGTCGACGAGGACGAGGTAGTTCTTCCGGTTCTGCGCTTCCTTGAGCTGCCGGACGCTGAGCGGGACGAGATGGAAGAGCGTCTCCTCCTGGACCGTCTCGAAGGCGATTTCGAAACAACCCCGGAGGGGGGCCATCAGCTCCTCCCCGGGACCTCTGTCGGAGACGACGAAGATCTCGTCGTACGAGCCCATGGCGGGCATCAGGCTATCGCAGGAGAGAGCGGCGACGCCGGCGAGGAGAAGAAGGGGAACGAGAAGGGCGTGAATTCCATTCCGAGCGCGCACGGGACCCTCCCTCACGGACGGCATCGCATCGGGAACCGGGGGCATCCCGGCGCCGGAACCGTACTACCGCCCGCGGGAGGTGTCAACGGAACTGCCGCCCCCCCGGGGAACCGGGGGGCTTTCCGTTTCGAAGTAGGGGCCCTCGAGGGGGACGCCGTTCATGTCGACGAGGTGGTGCCGCACGGGAGCGAGCCCCCCCCCGGCGGAGGCGACGCGGCCGACGCCGCCGTTCGGACCCGTCCCTTCGAGGAAACTGGGAAGAGTGTTCGTCCGGGTCCGGATCGTGTCGGATACCTCCGCCGTCCGGGCGGGCTCGGGGAGAGCACGGGCCGGGCCCCCTTCGTTACCGGAACGGGTGTAGGCGAATACCGCGACGAGAAGAACCGCGGCCGCGCCGAGGGGGACGGGGAGAGGGATCCTGGAAAAGTCCTGCCACCAGGAGCGGCGGGTCGGGGCCCCCTCCCTCCGGATGCGGGCCCGGAGCCGGGCCTCGAACATCTCCGACGCCGGCACCTCCGGCAGGGACCGCACCTGCTCGAACAGAGACTTGAACTTATCGTAATCGATTTTGCAATAAGAGCATACATGGAAATGCTCTTCCAGTTTCGAACAGTCGTCCCGGTCAAGGATCCCGTCGAAATAGGGAGAAAACCACTCCTTCGCTTTACCGCAGAACTTCGTATTCATCGCGCTCCTACCCACCAACGAGGTTGCTCAACGATCCACAGGGCTTTCACCCAGGATCGGTTCGATGAGTTCCCTGAATTTTAGCCTCGCCCGGTTCATGCGGGACTTCACCGTTCCTTTCGGCACCTTGAGGATTTCCGCCATTTCTTCGTAGGTCAGCCCTTGGACGTCGCGGAGAACGAAGACGGTCCGGTACCGGGGTGGGAGCTTCTTGATGGCGGCGTTGAAGATCCGCCTCAGCTCCCGGACTTCCACGTCCTGATCGGGCCGGGATGTTTCGTCGGGGATGTCGTAGGTGCCCGGCTCGGAATCGGAATCGCGTCCGAAGGCCTCCAAGGAGACGAGCCGCTTTCGTTTCGTGTTCCGAAGCTCGTTGCGGGCGACGTTGAGGGCGATCGTATAGATCCAAGTGGAGAATTTGGCGATGGAGCGGTACCGGTCCGCGTTCCGGTGGACACGGAGAAAGGTCTCCTGGGCCACATCCTCCGCTTTGGCGTAGTCCCCGACCACCCGGTAGGCGGTGCTCACGATCTTGTTCCTGTAGCGCCGGACGAGCTCGGTGAAGGCTTCCTCCACCCCGTCCCGGTAGAGGAACATGAGCTCCTCGTCCGTACGCTCCCCCACCGGCCCGCTCTCGCCCTTCGGACTCATCGGTCCCTCTCCCCCACGGGCCCCCCGCCCGCCGGGACGCCGTCTTCCGCATGGTAGTCACCCGGGCGCCTCGCCGCAAGGACCGCCCGCTCCCGCTCAGGGACTCTCGATGAAGAACAGACCCGCGTGGATGGGGACGTCTCTCTCCCGCCGGGAGAACCGGACGGTCAGATAGGCATCTTCCGCGACGACCCGGGTCTTCACCTCCCGGGCGAGCCTCCGGCCTTCATCCTCGTCGTCGTACCGGTATTCGCAGACGAGGTGGACTTCGCCCCCCGGTTCAACGACCCGGCGCTCGAGAAGGTCCCCGCCGGAGGGCTCGAGCATGAGAACTTCCCGGCGGCCGTCCTCCCGCCGGAGGATCAGGCGGTGGGCGCCGCTCCTGGCGTCGATGCCGGAGGCCACCACACGGTCCTCCCGGAAGAGATCGACGGGCCCCCCGTAGGGCGCCACCAGATAAGGGGCGGTCGAGGGGGTGAGTCCGTAGGCGTCGAGAAACCTGAACTCCTCGTCCCCCTCCCCCCCCCGGATCGGAATCTCGCCATCGGGCCGGAGGGCCTCGATCGTCTCCCCCCGGCGGACGACGGTGAGCCGCCCCTTCCCGAATCCCAGCGGTCCCGAGAGATCCACGTCGAAACGGAAGCGGTCGGGCATGAGGAGCGCCGCTTCGAAATGGAGGAAGTGCTTTTCCGCCGGGAGCGCGAGGAGGATGGTCCCCGCGAGGAGGGCGGCGCCCGTCTCCTCCGACCGCACCCGGAGCGAGTCGAGGGCGGGTCCGGGATCGACGGCGCCGGGGTCCGGAGCCTCCCCCGACCGGGTAGCGGCGCATCCGGCGGCCAAGAGGAGGGCGAGGGCGATCCGCGGGGGGCGGACCATCAGTTCGTCTCCAAGGATCTCAGCTTCTCCTCGATCCGCTCCCGGTCGATCTCCGCTTCCCCGCGGAGGAGCCTCCGGTAGATCCGTGCGGCGTCCGATGGGCGTCCCGCCGCGGTGTAGGCGCCGGCGAGATGGTCGGCAATGACCGGGTCCTCGGGGCGGCCGGCGTGGGCCCTCTCCAGCTCCCGGATCGCGTCGTCGAACTCGCCTCTCTTGTAGTAGACCCAACCGAGGCTGTCCCGGTAGAAGGGATTGTCCGGTTGGGCGCCGAGAGCGCGGAGCACGAGCTCCTCCGCCTCATCCAAGTCCCTCGACCTCTCGGCGAGCAGGTACCCGAGGGTGTTCAGGGCCTGGGGATTCTCCGGCTCCGCGCGAACGAGCTCCCGGAGGAGCTCCACCGCCCGGTCCGGGTCCCCACTCCTCTCCTCGAGCTCGCTCAAACGAAAGAGCAGGTCCGAGGGGTGGAATCCCTTCTCGTACGCCTCCCGGTAGCGGCGGAGGGCTTCCTCCTCCCGGTCCGCGGCGAGCCAGGAGGCGCCGAGGAGATAGAGGATCTCCCCGTTCTCGGGGTCCTGGGAGAGGGCCGTTTCCAGGGAAGCGACGGATCCCGCGTAATCCCCTCGCCGGAACTGGACGTACGAGAGGGATGTCCACGCCCAGACACTTCCGGGGTCGCCGGCGAGCACCCGGCGAACCACACTCTCCCCTTCGCCGAGGCGATTTCGGGAGAAGTAGAACTCGGCGAGCCGGCGGGCGGGGGCCGGATTGTCTGGCGCCGCCTTCCACATCATGTTCAGCTCCTCCACCCCCTCCTCTTCCCGGCCGAGACGGAGGAAGAGGTCGGCCACCTCGCCCCGCATCTTCAGATTCGTCGGGTCCAGCTCCTTGAGGGCTTCCGCGTGGCGCACCGCGTCCTCGGGGGCGCCGAGCTGGAGGTAGATCCCGACCAAACGGTAATGGACGTCCCGGGGACGGAATCCCCGGCCGGCGAGCTCTTCCAGAACTTCCGCCGCCCGGTCCCACCGCTGGAGGGAGGTGTAGAGCCGGGCGAGGGCGTACAGGATAGGACCGTCGTCGGGGGCGAGGGAGGCGGCCTTGAGGTACTCCCGCTCGGCCCGGTCGAAGTCCTCGGCGTCTTTGTAGGTTTCGGCGAGGCGGTAACGATAGAAGGGGTTCTCGGGGGCGACGGCGACGGCCCGCTCGAGCGCCGCGACCGCCTTTCCTTCCTCGCCCCGGGCCCTGTAGAGGAGAGAGAGAAAGTAGTGGGCCGTCCCCCCTTCCGACTCCGAGGCGGCGAGGCTCTCGAACCGGGCGACCGCGCGGTCCGTCTCGCCGGTCTCCATGTACGCCCTGGCGAGGACCGTCAGCGCCTCCTCCCGGGTCGGGTCGCGGTCGACGGCTTCCTTCGCGTACCGGGCCGCCGCTTCGAACTCGAGCCGGTCGAAGTGGATCTGGGCGAGGCGGGCATAGGCGTCGACCGCTTCCGGGTCGAGCTTCACCACCTCCCGGTAGCTCTCGATGGCGCCCTCCTCGTCCCCCGACTGCTCCTGGAACCGGGCGCGGAGGTAGAGCGTGTACGCCCGGGCCCCGTCGTCGTCCGACCTCTCCTCGAACCGGAGGTCATCGAAAGGGTCTCCCGGGGGGGGCGGCCCGGCGCAGGCGGAGAGTAGAGCGAGGAGGAGCGGGAAGATCGCCCTTGGAATCGTGCCGTCCTTTCCCATCGTCTCCCTCTCGCGGAGGCCTCCCCCGGGATGCCGGCGCCCCCTGGGAACTTCCCTCCGCTGACTTCACTCTCTCCGAACGTTCGGGCTATCGGAATCCGGTGCCGATCCCGAACCTTAGCACAGGGACGGGCCGGGGGAAACGACGGACCCCTGCCGGGGGCCGGGGGGCGTAACCTCGTCCGGGACAATCGTTGACGGCAACGGCCCGATCGAGTACATTGAATGGGATTCGTGAAACCCCCAGCGAGGAGCGATCATGCGTACGACGGCGACGACTTTGGGATTGATCGCGCTCGTCTCCCTTCTTCTTCCGGGATGCTACACGGTTTTCCATCATCCTTCCGGCGTCCCTCTGGCGGTGATCCACGACGAAGGATCGGACGCCATTCCGTGCGGCGATTGCCACTACGAAAGCGAGTGGTTCGGCGCCTTCGATCATCCGCTGATCTGGGGGTGGCCCGGCATGGTCGCCTACGACGGTTACACCTGGTGGGACGACTACTACCGGCGCCCCTGGTGGTACGAGGACTACTGGATCGACTACGGCCGGTACGATGAATCCTCGCCGACCGGATCGGGCCGGTCCGTCTGGGACAAGCGGGGCCTCCGCCGGGGGGAGAGCCCGAGCGACGCGCCGAGCGGCGGCGTCTACCCGGGTGCGTCTCCGGGCGGATCGAACCCGGGAACGCCCGCGGCGCCGTCTGCTGAATCGTCGGACTCGAAGGACTCGAAGGACTCGAAGGAACCGGCCCCCTCTGACCAGAAGAAGAAGCCCCGAAGATAGAGACTAACCCCGAGCCCGGAGGCGGAGCGAACGATGAGGAACATCCTGTTCGGTACTGTGTCCGTCCTGGCCGCGGCCGGCGCCGCCTTCGGCGCAGGTCACCCATACACAGAATTGGAACTTCCCGTTGCGGAGTTGACCGGCTCCCACGCCCGGGCCCTTGGAATGGGAGGCGCCCACATCGCCGTCGCCGAGGACGCGTCCGCGCTCCTCTGGAACCCGGCGGGACTCGTCAACGTGCGGCGGATCGAGCTCTCGACGACGATCGCCCGGGGAGACCGGGAGGTGGAGACGGTCTGGCACGGCAGCGGCGCCGACCGGGGAACCTTCGAGAACCAGATCGGTAGCCTGCACTTTCTCTACCCGTTTCCGACATACCGGGGTTCCCTGGTCATCGGTTTCGGCGTCGACCGGCTTCAGGACTACACCACGCGATACGAGCGAAGCGGGCAGGACGGCGACATCGAATTCCCCGACGACTCGAACGGGTCGGCCCTGCTCACGGACACCCATCTTCGGGACGGCAAGCTCTCTGCTTACACCGGCGCCGTGGGTTGGGACGTGACGGCCCGCCTCTCCCTCGGCGTTGGCCTTTCGTATCTGCGAGGGGATCTCTACGACGAGCAGTCGTTCAAGACCGAGGACCTCTTCGGGACGAGCCCGGTCTATGCTTCTTACGAGGACTTCTATCTTTGGGACGCCACGGTAACCGGATGGACCGGTTCACTTGGCATCCTCTATAAGGCGTCTCCTCGCGTTCGCTTCGGTGGTGTGCTCGGTGCGCCGCGATATCTTTCGCTTGACTCCTATCGCCGTCTTCAACTCCGGGATCGTCTCGATGACGGATCACCATCTGTCGATCCTGGTGATCCGGTCATTACGAACGACAAGATCACTTACCCTTGGTGGATCGGCTTTGGCCTTTCGTATTCCATCCAGGGACTGATTTTGGCGGCTGATATCCGGCAGACTGATTGGCAGAAGTTGGAAAGCGAGGTAGACGGCGAGGAGTTCTACTATCGGCCCTACTACCGAGACGGCACTTCGTTCGCCGTGGGGGCCGAGACGCTGCTCCCCTGGTTCCCGCTCCGGTTCCGGGGAGGGTACCGGTACGATCCGGCCCCCTTCCAACTCACCTACATCCCGAACGAGTCGGCCCTGACCGTGGAGAACGGCCGGGACCCGTCGGAGATCGACATCTCCATCGACCGGGAGCGGCAGTACTTCTCCCTCGGCGCGGGGTATCTGTTCGACCAGGTACTCGCCGTCGATTTCACGTGGCAGACGGGGAGCTACGAGCGGGTGACCGAGGATCCGGTGAACGCACCGTACTCGGAAGAGCGGAAGATGAATGACTACCTGCTCAGCGTCGGTTATCGCTTCTAGCCCGCGATGTTCGGGTCGATTCTGCTGCGGATCCGGATCACGGGCTGCGCTTCCTCTGTTCATCCCCTTCGATACGGACCTTCGGTCCTACTCAGGACAGGCTTCGATACACCGCCCGGAGGACCGGGCGGCACTCAGGACGAACGGGGGCAGGTCCCTTGTCCTACCTGCGCGGTTTGGGGGACACAATACCGAATATCGATTAGGTATTGTGTCCCCCGAATATCGATTAGGTATTGTGTCCCCCGAATATCGAATTAGGTATTGTGTCCCCCGAATATCGGCCTTTCGGAACCAGATACCCCTTTGCTTCGCTCCGGGAGAATCTGGTACCGAAAAGAGTCGAGCACGACAGTTCCCGAGTGCAGAAGAGGGGTCCGAGGAAGATAGCCGCTTCGGGCAGTCTACCCCTTCCCCATCCTCCTCCTCATCGCCTCTTCCTTCCCCTTCACCAGGCCCTCGAGGACCTGGTTGACGGGTACGGGGATGCCATGTACGTCGGCGTGCCGGACGACGGCGCCGGAGAGGAAATCGATCTCCGTCCGCCGTCCCTCTTCGAGATCGACGAGCATCGAGTTTCGGTTCCCCGCGGTGTTCTCCGCGATCTCCTCCGCCTTGCCGGCCGTCTCCACCGGCCGGCCCGTGACCGCCCGGGCGACCGCCTCCACCTCCTGATCCACGGACCGGAGCAGCCGGAGAAGGAAGGGGGACCGGAGGAGTTCGCCATTCGCGAGGCCCGTGATCGCGCCGAGGGGATTGATGCCGGCGTTGACGGCGAGTTTCCGCCAGATCTCCCGTTCCATGTCTTCCGCGATCCGGGAGGGGAACCCGGAGTCCGTGAAGCTACGGGCGTACCCTTCGGTCCGGGGGCCCGCGGGCCCCGCCACGAGGGGGCGCCCGAGGAGCGTCATGCCCCGGCCGAACCAGAGAAGACGGCCGGGATTCGCCACGCTCACGCCGTGATAGACGACGGCGCGCACGATCTTCTCCGCCGGGACGTGGGCCCGGAGGACCTCTTCGTTTCCGATGCCGTTCTGAAGGAGAAGGACCGACTCCGGAGCCGGATCGAGACCGGCGAGCGTGAGCCCGGCCTCTTCGAGGTCGAAAACCTTCACGGCGACCGCGACCAGGTCCCACGATCGTCCGGACGGGATCCGCTCCGAAACGCGGGGGTGGTAAGTCTCTTCGCCCGATTCGGAGGCGACGACCAGTCCCTCCCGGGTGATCGCCTCCACGTGGGGGCGTCGTCCGACGAGCGTGACGTCGTGGGACCGGGAAAGGAGCCCGCCGAAAAGGGACCCGATCGCCCCCGCTCCGTAGACGAGGATCTTCACCATCGCCTCCTTGCGGCCCGCGCCGCGGCTCCGGCAAGGATATCAGTCTCCATCCCCCGCGGTAAACCCTTCCACGGTGCGCCGCGTTGACACGCCCGGGAACGGGGGAGTACACTCCGGCGCGACAAACTCCTCACGCGCGGGAAGGTGCCTTGAGAGTCGTCCTCACCGCCCACGGCACGGACCCCCGGGACGAACAATCCCGCTGGGTCCTCGGTCAAATGCTCCAAGTCCTCGGCCTCGCCGTAGGCGGGCGCCCCGAGGGGGACGAGCCGTACCTCTCCATCGCCTACGGCGCCGAAGGAGCGGACGCGCCCGGCGGGGCCCCCCTCGTCTTCATCCCGAAACACGAGCGGGCGGCGAGCGAGGGAGGACGGCTCCCCGACCCGGTGGAAGTGTACGACCGGGACGGGGACACGTTTCTCGCCTTTCCCCCCTTCGACGCCCTACCCCACGGGGAGGCGCTCTGGCGGGACCGCCGGGGGGGCGTGGCGGCGGTCCGCGAGGGGGCGTGGCCGAACCGGGTCCGCTTCGCCTTCGACCTGGCGCTGCCGGCGCGCCGCCTGCTCTCGCGCCGGGAGGAGAAGGAAGGGCCTCGGGACATTCTCGACCGTTACAGGCCCGAGAGTTCCTGGCTCGCCGAATGGGACCTTTTCGGGGAACCGGTGGTGGACCGGCTCGGGTCGATGCTTCGGGCCGCCATCGAGTCCGCCCTCGTCGGCGCGGGCATGGCCATGGTCCGCCTCCTCCCCTGGCCCCGGGGGGAGCAGTTCGCCGTCTCCCTCAGCCATGACCAGGACCAGTCGCTTCGCTGGGAACGCCGTCTCGCCCGGCACGGCCTTCAGGCGCTCCGTGGGGGGACGGGGGGGCGCCGGAAAGGCCTCCGCCTCGCCCTCAGGGACCTCCGGGACGGCGCCGTCTCCCCCACGTTGCTCTCGGAACGGATTCTCCGGTGGGAAGGGGACCACGACATTCGCTCGACCTTCTTCTTCCTCGCCGTAGATAAGGACCGCTTCGACCGGCGTTACCGCGTCGAATCCCCCCCTTTCCGGCGGTTCCTCCGGGACCTCGCCGAGAGGGGTTTCGCCGTCGGTCTCCACGGCGGCCTCGACTCGTATCTCTCCGCCGACACGCTCCGGAGGGAGCGGGCCAAGGTGGAGGAATCGGTGGGAAGGGAGATCGCCGGGGTGCGTCAGCATTATATCCGCCTCCGGGTGCCGGAGACCTGGGCCGCCCAGCGGCAGGCCGGCTTCCGCTACGATGCCTCCCTCGGGTATCCGGACACGCCCGGCTTCCGGGGGGGGACGAGCTTCCCCTTCTCCCCCTTCGGAATCGAAGACTTCGTCGAGATTCCTCTCCACGGGATGGACCGGGCCCTCGTGGCGGAGGGAATCACGAACCACGGCGCGTGGGACATCTGGTCCGCGCCGGCCCGGCGGGTGGGAGGACTTCTCGACATCCTCTGGCACCCTTACTTCACGGATACCGACCTGGGAGAGGAACGGGAGCACCAGCTCCGGGGGTTGCTCGCGTGGATGGCCGGATGGCGGGGGGAAGCCTGGATCGCCACCCTCGACGAGGTCGCCGCCTGGTGGAACGCACGGCGGCGGGCCGCCTCCGCCGGCGCGTGGCGGGCGGCGGGGAGGACTTTCGTCCGCCACCGGTTCGAAGAGGGGGTGGCCGCGGCGACCCTCACCCCGGCACCCACGGCGTCCGATATTCGGATCGAATCGGCGGAGGGCCTGAAGGCGGAGGTCTTCGCCGGTCCGGCGGGGCCCCGCGTGTCGATCCGGGACGCGGGGACGGGCGCGGAGATCGTCCTCTCCCTCCGGCCCCGGAAGAACGGAAGGACCCGATGAGATCCCTTCTCCGGCGCTCGATACTCGCCCTCTTCCGGGTGCCCCCCGGCGTCCCCCTCTCGTTCTGGTGGATGAACTGGTGGGCGAAGAAGATCCTCCGGATCAACTCCTCCGTTCCCTGGCCCGTGCACTTCACGAGCACCATCCACCACCCGGACAAGATCCGATTCGGGAAGGGCCCGAATTACCCGGGCGATTCGCCGGGGACCTACATCCAGGCGCTGAACGGGATCGAAATCGGCGACGACGTCAACATGGCGCCCGGCGTCGGCCTCATCAGCGCGAACCACGATCTCGACGACAACACGCGCCACCTGCCCGCTCCACCGATTCGGATCGGCAACCGTTGCTGGATCGGCATGAACGCCGTCCTCCTTCCCGGCGTGGAGCTCGGGGACCGAACGATCGTGGGCGCCGGGGCGGTGGTCACCAAGAGCTTTCCCGAGGGACGGTGCGTCATCGGCGGCAATCCGGCCAAGGTGATCCGCGGGCTCGACGAGAAAGCGGACGGCGGGGACCGTTGAACGGCGGACTCACCAAGAAGGTCGGGATCATAGGATCTTCCCGACTGGTCGCCACCTCGGTCACCGTGCTCGTGGTGAGCATGTTCCTCTCCCGCCACCTCGACCGGGCGCTCTACGGCACGTTCCAGCAGACCTGGTTCTTCACCAACATGTGCATCGAGATCGCCCTCCTCGGTTTTCCCGTGGGCATTCTCTATTTCGGGCCGAAGCTGACACCGGGGGAGCGGAAGGGATTCCTGATCCGGGTGACGGCGCTCCTCGCCCTGGTCGGCGCCCTTCTCGCCCTCGGGCTCTTTCTCGGCGCCCCTTTCGTGGCCCGGACGTTCCGGAACCCGATGCTCTTGGGGACGCTCCGGACCTTCGCCCTCTACGCGCTGTTCGTCGTGCCGGGCATGCCGATGGACGCGTTTCTCATCACCCAAAACCGGCACCGTCTTCTCGGTGTCGTGACGATCGCCCATTCGGCGGTGCTCGTCGCGGCCGTCTTCCTTCCCGCCCTCCTCGGGCTCGCCCTTTCGGCGATTCTCTGGTCCCTGGTCGGCTACGGCCTCGTACGGGCGGGTCTGCTCCTCGGCGCCTCGGCGCATACGGTGGCGGGGGTCGCCGCGGAGACGAAGCCGGGGCTCCTCCGGGCCTTCGTCGGCTATTCCCTTCCGGTGGCGCTCAACGATCTCCTCCGCATTCTCGCGCGATGGCTCGACAAGAACATCGTCTCCGCCTTCTTCAATCCGGAGACCTTCGCGATCTACGCGAACGGCGCCGTGGAGATCCCCTTCGTCAACGTTCTCGCCGGCGCGATTTCGTCGGTGGTGATCCCGGAGTTTTCCCGGCTCTCCGAAGAGGGGAAGAAGGAGGAGATGCTCGCCCTCTGGCACCGGGCGATCCTGAAGGCAGGGGCCATCCTGATCCCCCTCTTCGCCTTCCTCATGGTGCTCGCCGTTCCCTTTCTCGTTTTTCTCTTTTCGAGCGCCTACGCCGACAGCGCGGGGCCCTTCCGGGTCTACCTCCTGCTCCTCCCCCTCCGGAGCGCCACCTACACGCCGGTCCTTCTCGCTCTCGGGCGGTCGAAGCTCGTGGCGGCGGTCGCCCTCGTCGACGTGCTCGCGAACCTCGGGCTCTCCATCCTGCTGATCCCCCGGTTTTCCTACCTCGGACCGGCCATCGCCACGGTGATCGCCACCTACGCCCAGGCGATCTTTTATCTCGTGGTGACGTCGAAACTCCTCGGCGTCCCCTGGCGGAGCGTCTTCCCTTGGGGAGGCGCCGGGCGGCTTCTCGGCCTCGCCCTTCTCCCCGCCCTCCCCCTCGTCGCCCTCGCCCGGCTCCCCCTCGGCCCCTTCCCCCTGCTCGCCCTCGGCTCGGTCCTCTATTTCTTCCCCGCCGCCCTCCTCCTCTGGCGCTTCGGCCCCCTCACCGCCACCGACAAGGACTCGTTGCTGCGCCTGGCGCGGTTGAAGCGATGAGATTCGGTCCCTCCGTCCGATGAACCCGCGGACCCGATTCGAAATCGTCATGAGGCCGTCAGGGAGCGTGGCGAGAGGCCCCCTTGGACGAGGAACTCCCGGAGGCGTAGCCGAAGCTACGGTGAGGAAGCGACGAAGGAAAGGGGGCCTCGCAGCCCGCGATTTTCGGCCGCAATCGATTTCGATGAGGGGCCGCGGGTTCGTTATTGGCCGGCAACGACGAAGGGGCTCTCGCCGTCGATGCGGTGGATAGGAAGAAGGGGGACGTTCACGGCGATGTCCCGGAAGGCGACGAGGGCTCCGACCACTCGTTCGGTCACGTCGACCTCGGACCCGTCGAAGGTGGAAAGGAGCTCGACCCGCTCGAGCCTTCCCGCGCCGTTTCTGGTTTCGAGGCGGGCGAGCAGGGACGGGTCCCGTCCCGGCACCGGGGAAGCCTCTTCCCCCGTCATGCGGATGAAGACCTCTTCGTTCTCCCGAAACACCTCGGCGATCCGGCTCCGCCCCTCGACGAGCAGCGCCTTCGCGGAGGAGTCGGCGAGATTCGCCCGGAAACCGGCCCGCACTTCGCCGAGCATGTAATCGACGTGCACGAAGAGCCCCCCCACGGAGACGATGCCCGGATTCCATGATTCGTCGACGAAGTCGAGGTCCACCTCCCGGGGCGCCTGGGCGGACAGGTCGCCGTCCCCCTCCCCTCTCATCGAGATTCGCCGGATCCCCGCCGCCTGGAGCCGCGCCTCGAGATCCGAGACGAAGAGGCGGGCCGACCCGTGGAGGCGGTCGAAAGCGGGCAGCGACTCCCGGTAGGCGCGCAGCACGGACGGATCGAAGCCGACGAACGGGGCAAGCCCCTCCGCGGCGAGGAGACCGAGCAGGTCCTGGAGCACCTCCCGCGTCGGCGGCCCGGCGCCGGTTTCCCGGAGCCGCCGGTGGAGAACCCGGTAAACCGAGGACCAGGAGATCCAGCGGAGGGGCGGTTCCTTCTTTTGCGGAAACCGTGTCGCCATGGTCTCGAGCTCCGGAGGCGAATCGTTGCCGTCCGTAATCACGAGAAGGTTGAACCGTGGGGAGAATTTCCAACCCCGCTCCGCGAGGAGCAGGAGTGCATCGGCATCGATCTCGTTCCGCCCCCGTCCGACGACGAAGAGGAGAAGCGAATCGCTCTCGATCACCACATCGGGCCGGCAGGTCCCGAGCTCGGGCCAGAACTGGATCTGGGCGGACGGGAGATCGCCGGAGGCGATGTCGACCGAGGCTTCTCGAAGCAGGCCGCCGAGGTAGGCATCCCGGTCGAGCAGGTCGAGAGTGCCGAAAAGGCGGGAGAGGAGCACTTCTTCCCTTGATGTCCGGGCGTGCGTTTCCGCGGCGTAGAGCGACATGGACCCCGTTCTCCCTCGAATGAACCGACCGCCGATTCCAACTCCGCAAGAGTCGTACCAGCAAAGCGGAAAGGGACCTCAGGCGCAACAGATTGTTCGCGAAAGAGTTGTCAGGCGCCGCCCCGCGGCGATCCGGAGGCTACTGGCCTTTTGCAACGGAGCGGAATCAAGGTGCGAAGTCCGGGGTCTCGCTCTCCGGGCGGGGATCTATCATTCTCAGGGATTGATCCAGATCGGGCTGGACCAGGCGATCCCGCCGTCCATCTGGAGGACACGGACGTAGTAATAGGAAGATTCGGATCGATTATTGTCCGCCTCCAATGTTCCTTCGAGGGTCTCTTCCGATCCGAAAAGCGTGTCGAGGGTCGTCCCGTTGCCGATCAGCTCGGCCACGTCGATCGGGGCCGTCCCCCCCGCCTCCAGGTGGAAGGAGAGACGGTCGGGCAACTCTCCTCCGACCACCTCTTCCCCCATCCAATGTTCGCCGAGCCGGAATCGGAGCCAAATGCGCTCTCCGGACGTGGCGTAGGTGCGGCGGGCCCGGAGGGCTTCCCACACCGACTCGCGGGTCCGTTCCTCGGCGAGAATCCCCGCGAGCCCCCCCGACGGGGACTCGGTCTCCCCCGGATGGCCGACATGGCCGTCGCCCGATCCGATGAAGCCGAGGCGGTATCCGAGAGCGAGGGCGTCCCGGACGAAGGATCCCGGCGCCGGGTCGTAGATCTCTTTGAGACCTCCGATCTGCTCGGAGGAGCCGTGAATCGAGCTGATCTCGACGAGGGTTTCCCACTCCGCGGGGGGGGGCACGCTCCAGTCGGTGGGCACCGGTCCCCCGCCGGTGTGATGGGCGATGGTCATGGCCGAACCCCCCTCGAGAGCGGCCCAGAGCTCTTCCGGCGTGTTCGTGGCGGAGTCCGCGGTGGAATGGAGCGGGCCCGAGGGGCCCCCGTAGTACACGTTGCGGTGGCCGTACACCCAATTCGTCCACTCGTACCCGAGGAGGGTCACCAGGAGCCCGGGCTCGTAGAACTCGGCGGCCCACTCCTCCATGGCCTTCCACGATTCGGCCCCGAGGGGACGGAGACCGTGGTGGTCGTGGTCGGTGACGGCCGCCACGTCGAGGTTCCCCACGTCCCGGGCGTACCGATAGAGGTCGTCCGGTTCTCCCGTGCCGTCGGAAAGGCGGGAGTGCATGTGCAGATCGCCCCACAGAACCTGGTAGGGCGTCCCGTCCCCGGGGGGGCGGACGCGGATCGGATTGGATTGGCTCTGAAGGGTTCCCCCCTCCTCCACCACGCCGAGCGTCTGGAACCCGGGGGCGGTGAATCGGACCGTGAACGCCGCCGCCCCCGAGTCTTCAGGCTCGAAGGCGTAGCTGATCGGTGCGTCGAGCACGTCCCACTTGTGGGAGAAGCGGATGGTCCCGGCATAGCCCCGGGCCCGGTTGCCGAACCGGTCCAGGGCGGCGACGGTGACGCGGGTGGAGTCGTTCAGGTCCGCTTCGGCGCGGACGTAGATGCGGAGGGCGGCCGCCGGGCCGGGGACCAGGGTGAGATCGGGTGATTCGGCGATCTCGGCGAAGACCCCGTCCCCATCGCCGTCTACCTTGACGAGGAACTCCTGGACCCTCTCGGCATAGGAATCGGCCCGAGCCCTCCCCTCGGGGGCGTCACCGCCGAGTGTATCCCCGTAAACGAACCGGATCGAGTCCCCCGGGGAGAGGAACCCGTCCTCCACCTTGGCGCTGAGATAGTGGAGCTCCGGATGGGCGTACACACCGAGACGGACCCGCCGGTTCGAGACGGCCACGGTGCAATACCCCGGGTATCCGGGAGAGACGGTTTGGGGCTCCGACCACTCCCAGAAGACGGGGCAGTGGACGACCACTCCTCCCCCCCGGGCGACCCCCTCGTCGCCGGCCACGTACCGGACCGTCCAGGTGCCCCGGGATCCGACGACGACGGGCCCGTCCGGTTCGATGGTGGCCCGCCCCCCCCCGTCCCCGAGGCCGGCGGGACGCCCTCCGCCCCCCCCGCAGCCCGTCGTGATCAGCGCCGCGAGACAGAGCGTCCCGAGGAAGCGGGCGGTCTTCTTGCCCTGTCCGGCCATGGCCTCGATCTCCGACTGCGGCTCGTAGCGCTCCGGCCCCCCGGGATTCGGAGGGCCGCCACGAACATCGTAACCCGCCGGAAGAGACGGCGCAACCGTCGTCATGTTGAAACGACTCGAAGAGCATGCCAGAAAGATCTGTATCATCAATAGTTAGAAGATTCGGTAGCGAGTAATGCAGATGCAATGCAATTGTCTTGACATCAATACCACAATATGATGGAATTCTTGCGCGCCGTCCATTGATTTATTGATGGACAGAACGCGTGTGAATGCCGTACGAATAGCCGAATTCTCCATGTTTCGATCCTAATCGATCAGAACGGGGCGGTAAGCCTTGTTTGCAGGTTCGGACACACTCGTCGTGGGCGTCCGATCCGCTGAAGCTTCGGAATTGCCAATGAGAGAAGAAGCATACCAAGATCGAGATCGATGCCCCCGCGATGCCGGCCCCGGAGTCGTGGATGCGGGGAGCGGCCCGAACGGTTCGGCGTCGAGCATCGAGACTCGGCGCCTCTTCTTTTTGGGCCACGATTCCGGAGGTGCGTGAGCGGCTCCGGGGCCCCGGACGGGGTGTTCCCCCCGTCCGGAGCATCAAACATGAAGGGCGGCCCCGGGCGGGCCCAGACATGAAGGTTCCCCCGGACTTCTTCGGGGTCGCCCCCGTTTAGCCGAACAGGAGGAGGTACCCATGACCGCTCCCCACCGGCCGCCGCGCCGGGGGAACGCCCACGCCCGGGACCGGTGACCCCGGGGCGACCCACGGCAAGGCGACGGCCGAATCCGGGCGCCCGGGCGGCGCCCGTCCTGACCCTCCAACGATCGAAACGTCGAGTTCCTTTCTCTCGAAGGAGGCTCCCATGAAACGACTGATTCAAGTGCTGGCGCTCCTGGCCCTCGGCGCCGGAGCGATCCTGGCGAACCAGGCCCAGCCGCTGGACGAGAATATTCCCCTCCGGCCGCCGGTGCGGGAGGAGATCCGCGTGCCCCTCCGCGCGGTCGGAGACCCGGTCGACCTGGACCAGGCACTTCAATCCCTCGGCTCCTATCTGCAGCAGATGGCGGCGGACGTGACCGAGGACAACGCCGGGAACGGAACGGACGGCGTCGACGAGTCGCCGGACGATCCGGACGACGGCGGCTGGGATTGGGTGCGGAACTCACCGGCCGACCCGTTCTTTCACTCCACGTCGGCGAGCCCGAAGAACATCTACGGGGCGACCGGGATCGGCCTCCTCTACGCCTACATGGAGTCGGGGGACGCCGGCCTATTCACCGCCCTCACCGACGCGGCGGACGTGATGATCGCTGACGCGGACATCCGCTCGGCGGGCGATCTGATCTTTCTCATGCTGTATGACGACCTTCCGGCCGTGAGCGGAACGACGTACGCCGATTCGGCCCGAGCCAAGTACGAAGGCCGGATGGCCATCTACGGTTCGGCCGACTCTCTGGCGAAGCACATCCGTGACGTACGAGCGGGTCAGGGATACGAAAACGGGATCATCGCGTGGGACGTCGGGGCGTGGGCCCGGGCGGCGGCGATGCTCGACGACCGGTATTCGGGGAACGGGTACGACACCGATGCGGACGACATCGCGGAGGTCCTCTGGGAGGACTCGTTCAACGACAATCCCGGCTACTTCGATATCGTCGACGACGCGGGATGGGATCCGACCTACTCGAATCTCGATTACTACTGGTACAACCTCGGCATCACGGGGCTCATCGACGCCTTTTCATCGGCGGGCGTCCATACCTCCGAGATCGCGGGGCTCGTGACGAGGCTCCTCGACGGCCAGTACACGGGGGGCGCGATCAGCTTCAGCTACGGGGCGAACGACGACGACGCGGATTGGCAATCCACCGCGTACGCCATGATGACCCTCGGCAATCTCGATCAGGCGACCTACCAGACCGAGATCAACCACATGGGATACTGGGCGGGCGCCACCCAGGACGCGAGCGGCGGCTGGCTCTACGGCTCCGGCAACCACTATCCCGAGGAGTGCGGCGAGCTCGGCGGCGGTCTCTCCTTCACCACCAACGCCGTGACCACGGTCCTCGTGGACGACGACTTCACGAGCCAGGCGGATGTGGACGCCTACAACACGGCCAACGCCACGAACTACGTCTGGGGTTACGATGCCTTCGGGACGATCCAGGGGGGCGTCGACGGCGTCCTCGCCGGCGGATCGGTGGACATCGCGGAGGGAACGTATGTCGAGCAGGTCCACGTGACGAAGAGCAACCTGTCACTGGCGGGCGCGGGGACGGGCCTCACGGTAATCGAGTCGCCGGTGACCCTCACCGAGTTCTTCACGAGCAGCGACGACAATTACCCGGTAGTCTTCATCGACGGGGCGACGGGGGTGGCCCTCGCCGACCTCACCGTGGACGGGGCGAACCAGGGAGACACGAACTACCGGTTCGTCGGCGTCGGCTTCTGGAACGGTGACGGATCCATGACCGACATGGAGGTGCTGAACGTCATGGACAGCGCCTTCAGCGGCGCCCAGCACGGGGTCGGGGTCTATTCGTACAACGACACGGGAGGACCGTATACGATCACGATGACGGACGTCCTCGTCGACGACTACCAGAAGACGGGCGTCGCCCTCCTCGGCGACGGGTTGACCGTCGACCTCACCCGGGTGACCACGGTCGGCCAAGGCGCCACGGGTGTGACCGCCCAGAACGGGATTCAGGTCGGCTACGGTTCCGGCGGAACGATCGCGGACTGCGACATTTCCGGGAACTCGTACACCGGGGAGACCTATACGGCGAGCGGTTTTCTCCCCTCCGACGGGGCCCCGATCACCGTGACGGGGATGGCGCTCGACGGGAATCAGACGAGCGTTTACTGGATCAGCATGAGCGGTTCCTTCTCGGAAGGGACGGTCACGAATCCGGAAGGCGACGGCTTCTACGCCTACAATGCCTCGGCGAAGAAGTCCGACTTCGACCGTCCACTCCCCTCCCCCATCGACGAGGGACTCGGGGGGGGCGCGAAGGCATCCATGGCCGTCACGGTCGACAACTGTGACTTCTTCGGAACGGACCTCGAATACAGTTGGGGGATGGGCGCCTTCTCTACATCCCCCGACGCGGTGGACATCACCGTGACCGGTTGCCGTTTCTTGGACTGGGACACGGGCTTCTATGCCTATGATTACGGTGGACCGATCTCCGCGGAGCTCCACGGCAACAGCTTCACCTCCAGTACCTACGCCGTTGTCGCTTCGTCGACGCTGGCGGACATCGTCGACGCGTCGTGGAACTTCTACGGTGTCGTCGCGCCCGCGGCGGTGGCGGCCCTCATCGACGGACCGGTCGACTACACGCCCTGGGCCGTGGGCGGAACGGTTTTCACGAAGGGCTTCGAAATCGACCTCTCCGAACTGTGGGTCGACGACGACAGCCCGCAGACCGGTGCCGGCGGTCGAATCCAGGAAGGGATCGATCTCGTCGATGGCAGCACGGTGAACGTTGCGGCGGGCACCTATGAGGAGCGCTTGTCGGTCCACAAAGCCGTCGATCTCCGGGGAGCCCAGTACGGGGTGGACCCAACCACTTTGGGAGCCCGAACGGACTCGGGCGCCGAGTCCATTGTCGACATTACGGGTCTTCCCGTCACGAATCCGAACGTGGCCGTCGAGGTTCTGGGCGGCGTGGACGGAGCTTCGATCGCGGGATTCACCCTGATCGGCTCCCCGACGTCCCACTACGCGGATGAGACGGTGGTCCGTGCCTGGGGGAACGATCTGACAGTCGCCGACAACATCATCGACGGCTACTTCGCCCTCCTTCATAAGGGCGGTAGCGGAATCGACGTACTCCGGAACCGGATGACCATCAACAAGGTTGGGGTGACCTTCCAGCCTGGGACGTACGATGGCTGCGTGATTGCCGGCAATCACCTGATTCCCGGCACGGGGCCGGCCTCGGACGCTTCCGGCATCTATATGACGGGATGTACGGCGATTGAGGTCTCCGGAAACGTAGCGAACGGTTTTCCCGGCGGCAACGGTGTCGGCGGCAGCAACCTGACCAATGTGCAGGTTCTGGGCAACGAGTTCGCCTCGTGCCGCAAGGGTGTGAACTTCTGGGGCGCCACGACGTTCATCACCATTGCGGGCAACCAACTGACGGGATGTTCCTCGGCCGGCGTCAATGTCAAGGGACAAGACATCGACATCGAGAACAATATCATCGAGGACAACGACATCGGTGTTGATGTGGGGTATCACGTGATCGACACCAAGCGAGTAACGTTATCGTACAACAGCATCGTCGGCAACACCACTTTCGGTGTCCGCGAGGACGGCGCTTCGGATACGGTGGACGCGCGCTTCAACTGGTGGGGAGACAGCTCGGGCCCGAACGTGGCGAAGCGGGGTTCGGGCGACAACGTGACCGGCAACGTCGCCGTCGATCCGTGGATCGGGAAAGAGGGCGGTGAAAACATCGTCTGCGACCCGGATCCGGAGGTCCTAACCGTTGCGTCGCCGACGAAGACGATCGACGTGAACTACCTCGGCGGCGGCAGTGGCCTGGTCTACGGCTACAACATGACCTTCTCCTGGGACCCGTCTGTCTCGACCAGCGTCGGCCAGGTGACTCAGGGGAACCTCCTCTCCGATCAGGGGACGACCCAGTTCTTCGCGAACCAGGTGGGGAGCACGATCACGGTGAACTGCGTACTCCTCGGTGCCCAGCCGGGAGTGAGCGGTCCGGGAACGATGTTCTCCGTCGAGTTCGACGGGGTCTCCTGCGACACGAGCGTCATCGACCTGACGGTGGTGGCGGTGCGTGACAACAACAACCAGCCCCTCTCCGGCTTCTACGCGGACGACGGGGCGATCTACGTCGACCTGACGGCGCCGGTCTTCACGGTGAACGGCCCGGCGGTCGGCGAGTGCTACGCAGCGGCTCCGGTCCTCGACCTCGAGGCTTCGGAGGCGTGCGGGGATCTGGACGACGCGTTCTATCGGGTCGACGGCGGTGCGTGGACGGCGGACGCCGGTCTCTTCACGGACTACGCCGGGGTGGCGTGGACCAACGCGACGTGGACCCTTCCCGGCTTCGCGGGCCTCGGTGAAGGGGAGCACACGGTCGATTTCTACTGCACCGACGACTTCGGGGACTCGAGCGCGACCGTCTCCTGGACCTTCACGAAGGACACAGTGGCCCCCCCGGTGGCGACGGCGTTCGACGCGGCGCCGGGGAACGGCAAGGTTCACCTCTCGTGGACCAATCCGGTCTCCGACGACTTCGACCACGTGGTGGTGGTGCGGAAGGCGTGGGACGCTTCGAGCCCCTACGGCTATCCGGACTACCTGGGAAGCCCTTCCTATCCGGCGGACCCGTCGGACGGGGTCACGGTCTACAGTGGAACGGCCTCGTCTTTTGACGACGATCCCCTGACCGACCGTTCGATCTGGTTCTACCGGGCTTTCACGTACGACTGTGCGGACAACTACAGCGGCGGAACCCCTCCGGGCGATCCGATTCTCGGTTCGTTCGCCCAGGGGGACCGGGCGACGAACTACTGGCTCGGCGACGTGGCCTCCCCGTACGACGGCGAGGTGAAGTTCGCCGACATCAACGATCTCTCCGACACGTACTGGGAAGTGGACGGGAGCCTCGACTGGAACGGCGAGTGCGACGTGGGCCCGACGGACAACTGGAGCCGTCTCGGCATCCCGCGTCCGGACGACGTGGTCGACTTCGAGGACCTCCTGATCTTCGCCATGAACTTCAACGTGGTCGATCCTTCGGGCAAGGCCTCGCCTCCGGTGGTGCTGGCGGGAGCGTCCAAGGCCTCCTCGCCTACGCTCCGGCTTCTCCCCGCGGACGAGGGGACCGCCGACCTTCCGGTCCGCCTGGTTCTCGAGGGGAACGACGGCGAGGTGAAGGGGGCGAGCGTGGAACTCCTCTTCGACGCATCGGTCCTGGAGTTCGTCTCGGCCGTTCCTTCTCAGGACCTCTCCTCGGGACAGGTCTTCTTCATCTCCGAGGAACGTTCTTCGGGCCGGGTGACGATCGACCTGGCGGCTCTCGGTACGGAGCGGTCGATCCATGGTTCCGGGGACCTGGCGGTTCTGTCGTTCACGCGGCGGGCCGAGGGGGACGGGGACCTTCGCTTCGGTGACGTGATCCTCCGGGACGCCGAAAACGGAAATGTGGACTTCCAGACCGACAACGCGACGGGTGTCCTTCCGGGGACGATTCCCTCGGTGACCCGCCTCGTCGGCGCGGCGCCGAACCCGTTCAACCCGACCACGACGATCCGGTTCGAGATGAACGTGCCGAGCCACGTGTCGGTGGTGATCTACGACGCCCAGGGTCGGATGGTTCGGACCTTGGTGGACGAGAGCAAGAGCGCGGGCGCGTTCGACGCGGTCTGGGATGGTCGGGACGATCGGGGACATAGCGCCGGCAGCGGCGTTTACTTCGTCCGGATGGTCGCCGGCGACTACTCGCGGAGCGCCAAGGTGGTGATGCTCCGATAGCTCCTTTGTCACGCCTCGGGGGGGCGATGCACCGCCCCCCCCGGCGCTCCCTTCAGTCTGAAAGGTGAATAATGAAATTACGGACTCCCGCTGGGGCCGCGGCGCTATTAGTCTCCACGGCGCTCGTGATCGGCACTGTTCAGCCCGCCCCGGCGGGCCCATCCGTATTCGTCGAACCGAGAGCGACTTTCGCCGATCCGTCCGACTACTTCGAAGTGGGTCTCCGGATCGACGACGGCGTCGACACCATCTCTAATTTTCAAGTCTTCGTGGAGTTCGATCCGGCCGTGATTCGGTTCGACGTTGCGCTCGAAGGTTCCCTCTACACGGCATCGGGGAATCAGACCTGGTTCTATTTCGAGGAGATTGTTCCCGGAAGCCTCGAGGTTTTCGACGTCATTTTCCCCGCCCTCAGTTTCATCCTCCCCCCCGGTGAGCTCGCGAGGCTCCGATTCCAGGCGCTCGCGGACGGATATTCGGGCATCCGTTTCGGGGCCGTGAATCTGAAAGACATCGGCCGGGATCCGGTGCCGGACGTCTCGTGGATCGACGGGTACGTTTGGGTGGGCGACGTCCCGACGGGGGTGGACGGTGACCTCATCGGAGCGCCCCTCCGAGGCATCGACTTCCCGCGGCCCCATCCCTTCCGCCATTCGGTGCGGTTCGGGCTTCGGGGGGACGGAGCGGGAGGCGCCGTCGTGGAGGTTTATGATGCCCGGGGCAGGCGCATGACGACGATTCCTGCGGAAGGCGCCGGTGGATCGGCGGAATGCATTTGGAACGGGACCGATTCTCGGGGCCGGCCCGTCCCCCCCGGAGTTTATTTCCTCCGGTGGGACCACGAGGGAGGGTCCGCAGTCCGGCGCGTCGTCCGCATTCGATAGTCGCAGGAACGGCGGGCCGGTTTCGCCGCTCAGAGAGGAGAACGGGTATGAGAAAATGGTGGAGGAGCCGATGGGATTCCGCGGCGTCCGCCGCGCTCCTCGTCGGATTCGCGACGCTCGCGGCGGCCGGAGCCGCCCTGGGCGCCAATATCGTATGTGATCCGAGCCCGCAGACCTTGTCCGCCTCTCCCGGAGACGTGCAGACGGTGAACGTCGACTACCTCGGCGGCGGGTCCGGGCTCCTTTACGGGTTTTCGATCCGGTTTACCTGGGACTCCTCGGTGGCGTCCACGTCGACGGCGGCGGTCACGGAGGGGAACCTCCTCTCCGACCAGGGGCTGACCTGGTTCGAGGTGCACGAGACGGGAACGGACACGATCATCGTCGATTGCGTCCTTCTCGGAGTCCAGCCCGGGGTTAGCGGGCCGGGGACCATGTTCTCCATCGAATTCACGGGCGTGGCCTACGGGACGAGCCCGGTGGCGCTCACGGTGGTAAACGTCCGGGACAACGCGAACCAGGAGCTCACCGGTTTCGTTCCCGATGACGGTCTTCTGGTGGTCAACCTGAACGCCCCCGCCGTCACGGACGTGACCATCACAGACACGGCGATCGGGAGCACGGTCTGGGTGAAGGATGGAGACGAAGTAGAGATCGTCGCCACGGTCAGCGACGCAGACTACGTTTCCGGCGACGGGATGACCGTCACGGCGGACCTGAACGGCTTCTACGGCGGCTCGGGGCACGACGCGGATTCTCCGGCCTCCGGCGCCTACCCGACCTACACCTGGACGGTCCCCCTGGGCGCCGCCGTGTGTTCGCCGTCGAACGGGACGGTGACGGTCGACGTCGACGTGACCGACGCCGTGGGGAACTCCGGCGCAGGGTCGGACGACATCGTTGCGGACAACACGCCCCCGGCGGAGGTCTCGGACCTCGACGCCACTCCCCATTTTCATCGCGTGAACCTGGCCTGGAGCGCGCCCGCCGATTCGTGGGGGGTCCTGAAGGGGATCGAGATCCATCGGAACCGGTGGAACGACTACCCCGAGTACGCGCCTCCCGGGCCCGCCTATCCTGGAACGCCGGGGCCCGGTGAGACGGACTACGTCGGTCTCGTCCTCGCGCCCGGGGCTGCTTACGACGACGACTTCCCGAACGACAATGCGAACCGGGACGTGTATTACTACACGGTGTGGGCCGTGGACGAGGCGGGCAACTACAGCGCGGCAGGCACGGGATCGAAGGACCGGGCCACGGACTACTTCCTGGCCGATATCGATGCGCCCGGCGGGGGCCGGGACGGGTACGTCGACTTCTTCGACGTGAACCGCCTCAGCTCGGGCTACCACCTGTTCAGCCCCTGGAGTAATCCCCCTCCGCCGCCGTTCAACGAACTCGATTTCGCCCCCACGAGCGACGGGAGACGTTTCGGCATTCCCGTGCCGGACGACTTGGTGGACTTCGAAGAGCTGATGATCACGGCGCTCAGCTTCAACGACCTGTCGCCCACGACGAAGAAGGGGCCCGTCCGGCTCGCGGGAGGAGCGGAAGCGGGTCCCCCCCGGCTCGGCCTCCGAATCGTGGAGGAGGGCATCGGCGGGGAGCGGGATCTGCTCGTCTGCTGCCGCATCGGGGGGAACGCCGGCGAACTGAAAGGCGCGGGCGTGCGGATCGACTACGATCCGGACCGCCTCGAGTGGCTCGGGACCGACCGGGGGGCGGATTGGTCCGAATCGGGGACCCTCTTCTTCCTCGCGGGCCGGGAGGGAAGGGGGCAATGCTGGTTCGACTTCGCGGCCCTAGGCATCGGGGCCACGGTCGAAGGAAACGGGGAGATCGCTCGGCTCCGCTTCCGAATGACGGGCGACGAGACCGGTGATCTTCGCATCGCCTCCGCCGATCTTCGGGGAGCCGCCAACGAGCCCCTCGGAGTGGCGATCCAGGCAAGGGAGGGCGGATCCCCGGCGCCCCGCTCCGCGGCGACCCGCCTCGCCGGGGCCTGGCCCAACCCGTTCAACCCGGTCACGAAAGTGAGTTTCGAGCTGGAGCGGCCGAGCCATCTGTCTCTGCGCGTCTACGATCCTAAGGGCCGGCTCGTGAGAACCCTGCTCGACGGCCAGCGCGAGGCGGGGGCGGGAGAGGCCCTGTGGGACGGCCGGGACGAGAGGGGACGGACCCTCTCGAGCGGTGTCTACTTCGTGCGCCTGGAGGCGGGAGACTACGTGAAGACATCGAAGCTGTTGCTTCTGAAGTAAGGGGGACGCGGGCCGGGGCGGGCCTTGCGACTTCCGCCGGCCGCCCGGAAGGGAGGCAGATGTGATGACGAAGATCGTTTCTCTCCGGAGAATCCGAATCCGGGCGGTCGGCCTTCCGATCGTGTTCGCCTCGGTCCTATGGACCTCGAACGTTCTTCCCGCCCACGGGGCGCCCACGGTCAGTCTGGCTCCCGCTTCGGTGCTCGTGGCGCCGGGGGACGAGTTCGAGTTCGCCCTCCGAATCAACGAGGAGGCGGACACGTTCGCGAACTTCCAGGTAATCTTCCGGTTCGACCCGTCGATCATCGAGTTCCTGCAGGCTCTGGAAGGGTCTCTCTACGTGGAGACCGGACTTCCGACCTGGTTTCACGTCGAAGAAGAGTCGTTGGGCACGTGGGAGGTTTTCGACGTGATCCTCCACGGCCAGGCGTACGTGGTCGCGCCGGGGGAGCTCGCCCGGATCCGCTTCGAGGCGCTCTCTCTCGGCGTGTCGGTGGTCGAGTTCGTCTCGGCGGTCGTCACCGACCGGGACCGCGTTCCCCTCGATCCGCTGATCTGGTCGAACGGCGTCGTCTTCGTCGACGAGGCCACCGGCGTTCGCGACGACCGCCCGCCCTTGGCCTGGGAGATCGGCCCCCCCGTCCCCAACCCGAGCCGCGGCGCGGTGCGGTTCCGGCTCACGGGGCCTTCCCGGGGTGCTTCCGCGGGCAGCGTGGCCGTGTTCGACACGAGAGGACGCCGGGTTAAGGATCTCGGCGCATCTGCCGGCGGCGGACCGGTATTTGCGGAATGGGACGGTCGCGATTCCCGAGGGGTTTTGGCGCCGGCGGGAATGTACTTCCTCCGGTGGCCGACGCCCGATGGGATCATCTCCCGGCGGATGACGCTGATTCGTTGACAGAGTTGCGTCGCTTTGCCCGGAGCCCGAACCCTCATTCCTCCCACGCAACGCCTGCGGGGGCGTGGCATGGCCGTTCCGGTTCGATCGGACGGCTCCTCCTCAGTGTCGGGCCGGCATACCGAGGGTGGTTCGCAGCCGGTTCGGGTGCAGGCCGGAAGCTCTCAGGAACACCTCCCGTCGGAACGGCCGGAGCGGGCGAATCGAGCGGGGCGACTCCGGGGATCCGGACCCTCCGGCCACCCCACGCTTCCCTCCTCGATTCGCTTCCCCGAGGCTCTGTTTAATGCTTTTATTCACAACGATTTATAACCCCCACTTGACTTTGGGGGCGAAGGGCGTTATATTCGTCAATCCAAGAAGGTGGATACAAGCCCTGCGACTGCCGTGACCTCGCGTTTCTGGCGCTCTTGACCGGAGGAATCTCTGGTTTGCCGGAGTGAGTGAAACGCTTTCAGCGGGGCTTTTTTTTTGTTTTCAACGCTCTACAGAGATTACCTCGTTGCTTTTCTCATATCCTTCTTCCCCGAGCCCGTGGCGGGCGAGTTTGTTCTTGAGACCTTGCCGGGAGAGACCGAGTTCCCGGGCGGCTCGAGTCTTGTTCCCCTGACTGCGATCGAGCATACGGAGTATCTCGGAGCGTTCCAGCCGGTCGATCTTCTCCTGGAGGGTTACCGGCTCCCAATTCGGTTCCGAGGTTTCCGTGCGGATCGTCTCGGAGAGATGGTGGCGCTCGATCCAGCCGTCCTCTTCCGCGAGGGCGACGAGACGCTTCAGTTCGTTCTCGAGTTCCCTGACGTTGCCCGGCCAGGCGTAGCGCTCGAGAATTCGGGTGACCCCCACCCGGACGCCCGCGATCCGCTTGCCGTAGAGACGGGCCAGGCGGGGAAGGAGCCGTCCCACCAGAAGGGGGATGTCCCCTTCCCGCTCCCGCAGGGGCGGAATGCGCAGACGGACGACGTGCACGCGGTAGAACAGGTCCTCCCGGAACCTTCCCTCGTCCTTTTCCTTCGTGAGATCCCTGTGGCTGGCCGCCAGGAGCCGGAACCGGACCGGCCGGGGGATCGACTCACCGACGCGCCGCACCACTCCCTCCTGCAAGACCCGGAGAAGCTTCGCCTGGATCGACGGGGAGAGGTCCCCGATCTCATCGAGGAACAGGGTTCCCCCTCCGGCCTCCTCGAAGATCCCCTTCCGGTCCCTCACGGCGCCGGTGAATGCCCCTTCCACGTGGCCGAACAGCTCGCTCTCGGCGAGGGTCTCACAGAGGGCCGCGCAGTTGACCGCCGAAAAGGGCCGGTCCGAACGGTCGCTCCGCTCGTGGATCCGGAGGGCGACGAGCTCCTTACCCGTCCCCGACTCCCCTTCGAGAAGAACCGGGACCGGGGTCGGCGCCACCCGGTCCGCTTCCTCGAGGACGAGCCGGAAACCGGGATCGCCACTGATGATCGTCACGGGATCTCCCATCGGTCCTCCTCCCCTCCTCCGGTGCAAGGGCCATGCCCCGCCACCTTCCCCGCCACCGGACCTCCCCGCGGCGGGTCGGGCGATCGGCCCCGCCGGGACCGCCCGGAACAAACCGCGAGGAGGCGAGAGAGGTCCCTCGCCCCCTCACGCCCCCTCTGCCTCGCTCCCGTTGCCGATGAAAACGACTTCTCGTCTTTCCGTTCTTGAGATGGCGCAAGAGATCCGGTATAATGAACTTCTCGAGTCGATTGAGATCTCCACTCCCGGCACCCCATCCCATGAAGCGAACCGCACTTCTCACGGTCCTCTTCTGCCTCGCGGCCGCCCCGCCGGCGAAAGCGTCGTACTTTGGCCAGAACAAGGTCCGCTATCATGACCGGGAATGGAGGGTCCTCGAGACCGCCCACTTCCGGATCCACTTCTACCGGGAGGAGGAAGACCTGGCGCTCGAAACGGTCGCTCTCGCCGAAGCGATCTACGAGGATCTTTCGGCCCGCCTCGATCACGAGATCGCCCGGCCCGTGCCCGTCGTCCTTTACGGGTCCCATCCGGAGTTCCAGAGCACGCCGATCACCCCCTACGTGATCGACGAGGGGACCGGCGGGATCACGGAGTTCCTGAAGCGTCGCGTCTTCCTCCCCTATCCCGGATCCCGGGAGGAATTCCGCCACGTCCTTCACCACGAGCTGGTTCACGCCTTCCAGATCGACATCCTCGATCCCGAGGGAACGGCCGGACTGAACGGGACCACGGTTCCCCTCTGGATGATCGAGGGGATGGCGGAGTACCTCTCGCGGGGAGGGGTCGATCCCTTCACCCGGATGTGGCTCAGGGACTCTCTGCTCGACGGCCCGCCCCCGTCGTTCTCCGGCCTTTCGCGGATGGGGGACGTGCGCATCTACCGCTTCGGCCAGGCCGCCTGGGCCTGGCTCGCTTCGGAGCGCGGCGAGTCTTCGGCGGGGGATTTCCTGCGCGCCCTCGCTCTCTCCCGGGACGCGGAAAAGGCGATGCGCATGGTGTTCGGCAGGGAGCACGAGGAGCTCTCGGAGGAATGGGCGGACGCCCTTCGCCGGGAGTATCTGCCCGAGGTGGTCCGCCTCAATCGGGCGGGCCGCGTGGCCGAGCCGGTGGACGCGGAGGGTCGTGTGAATGTGGGGGCCGACCTCTCTCCGGACGGCGCCGAGCTGCTCGTCCTTTCCGACCGGGAGGGCGGATTCGGCCTCTACCGCGATCCCGTGAAAGCGGGGGGGGGGAAGGGCCGGCTCCTCGCCCGCGAGGGGGGCTCGGGGGACCTCGTTTCCCTCCGGCCTTATCACGGCGGCGGCCGCTGGTCGCCGGACGGCGGCCTCGTCGCTCTCCCGGCCCAGGGTTCGGGGGGCGACGTGATCCACGTCCTGGACGCCCGGTCGGGAGACCGAATCCGCACCCTCCGCCCCGGATTCGAGGAGATCCGGGGCGTGTCGTGGTCGCCCGACGGAAGTCGGCTGATCGCCGCGGGACTCGCCGACGGGCGGACCGATCTCTACCGTGTGGACGGGAAGACCGGAGAGGCCGCCCCCTTGACCGCCGACCGGTTCCTGTACATTCATCCCGATTGGTCGCCGGACGGGAATCGGGTGGTCTGCGCCACGGACCGGATCGTCGACGGCGAGGCGGCCCCTCCCGATCGCACCCTCCGGATCGGCGTGCTCGACTTGCGGACCGGCCGCTGGACCGTTCTGCCCGGCCAGGAAGGGAACAACCACTCCCCCGTCTGGTCCCCCGAGGGGAACCGGATCCTCTTCGTCTCGGACCGGGCGGGAACGCCGGACGTCTACCTTCACGACCTCGCCGCCGCGTCGGTCCGGCGAATCACGCGGCTCGAGGGGGGAGCGGCCGGCCTCCTGTCCGAATCCCCCGTCCTCTCCTGGAGCCGGGAGAGCGGCGACTTTTCTTTCGTCTCGTTCCGGCGACAGAGCTGGACCGTGCACGTCATGCCCGATCCCGGCTACGCGCCGGGCGATCCCTCGCTCCCCCCGGGGGATCTCATGGGTCCGGCCCTCGCCCTCGCCTCGGGCACGCCGCCGGAGGGCGCCGGTTACCTCCCCCCCTACCGGGTTCTCCCGTACCGGGCTCGGCTCACGGCGGACGTTCGCGCGGCCGGCGCGGGGGCGGGACCGGACGGAGGCTTCTCCTCGGGTTCTTCGATCTACTTCTCCGATCTCCTCGGAGGCCATCGCATGGAGGTCGCCTTCGGGATCTACGGTTCCATGGGGAATTCCGACCTGTTCGCCGCGTACAAGAACCGTGTGGGGCGGACCGAGTACGAAGCATCGGTCTTCCAGTTCCGGCGGGCCCTCGTCGATTGGAACGGGGTGAGACGGGAGGCGCTTTACCGGGGTCTTCGGTTCCGGCTGCTCTACCCTCTCGACCGGTACCGGCGTTTCGAGTGGGGGGGGCGGATCGGCGAAGGAAACGACGAAGTGCTCCGCGATCTGGGCGAGGGGGAGACCTCTCTCTTCGCCGGCGCCGAGATCGCCTATGTGCACGACAACGCGCGGTGGTCGTGGCACGGCCCGCGCCGAGGCCGCCGCCTCCGCCTCTCCCTGGAGCCCCTCGTCATGGAAGGGGAAGGCGGCGGGTGGGCCCGGGTCGACGCCCGGTTCTACGAGCCTGCGGGGGAACGGGTGGTGATCGCGTCGCGGACCGTCGCCGGCCGTTCGGCCGGGGCGGGGGGGCCGGTCTTCGGTTTAGGTTTCCGGAGCCTGGTCCGCGGGTTTCCCGACCTCACCGACCGGGAACGGGGTTACGCCGTGCAGAGTGCGGAAGTCCGCTTCCCCCTCGTCGATGCCCTCCGTCTCGGATGGCCCTTCCCGATCACCTTCGGCGGCATCCGGGGCGTGCTCTTCGCCGACGCGGGGTACTTCGCGGGCGAAGAGCGTCCCCGCATCGCCTACGGCCCCGGAATCCGCGCGTTCTTCGGGCCCTTCCAACTCATGCTCGACTTCCCGCAGATGAGCGACGGACGCCGGAACCTCGGTCCTCTCTCCGGCTATTTTCGAATCGGAAGAGACTTCTAGCCTGGATTATGCACAAATCTCCTACTGCGATCTCGGATCGCGGCACGCGGGCCCCTCCTTCCGTCGTGTTCGGTCCTCGGTCCGGCGGAAACGAGGTGGACGGAGAATAGGAGGGGATTCGAGAACAAGAGCGAGTTGAGAGACGATCCGAGGCTTCTACTCGATCCGTCCCCGCAGGGCGCGGAGGGAGTCGGCCAGGGTAGAGTCGAGGTTCTCCATGGCGAGGAGCTCGTCGACGCGGGCGGTCGCCTCCTCCCCGCGGCCCGTGGCGGCGAGGATGTTGATGCGATTCATGTAAGGGGGCGCGTAGTCAGGATCGAGTTCGATGGCGCGGTCGAACATGTCGAGGGCGAAGTCCCACTGCTCGGCCCGCTGGAGCAGAAGCGCGAGGTTGAGATAGCCGGGAACGAAACTCGAATCGGCCTCGATGGTCAGCAGGTAGTGCCGAACCGCCTCGTCCCACATCTCCATTTCCTCATAGGCGTTGGCCAGATTGAAATAGGCCTTGTGAAACGTGGGATCGATTTCGAGCGCCCGGTTCCAGGCGTCGATCGCACCCTGCGTATCCTTCATGATGGCGAGGACGTTCCCGCGCCGGTAGTGGCCCTCCACCAGGGAGGGACGGAGCCGGAGGACGTCGTCCCACTCCCGGAGGGCGGCGGGGAGTCGCTGGTCCGATTCGAGAGAGCGGGCGAGGTAGTACCGGGTCTCGAAGTCCCGCGGGTTTTCCAGGGAGAGGGCGTCGAGCGTGATGATCGCCTTGTCGAACCGGCCCTCCTGGAACGCCGCGATGCCCTCCGCCCTCCGCTCCTCGAAGGAGGGACCCCGGGAGCAGGCCGCTGCGACCAGAATGGCCAGGGCGAGAGAGAACGCCGCCGATCGACTCGAGTGCATGAGCGCAGCCTTACCCGCCCCAGACGAGACGGTGGACGAGCACGAGAACCGCCAGGATCACGAGAGACCAGACCACGGTCGGAAAATCGATGTCGTCCCCGTCATCCCTCGGCCCCTTCCGCGGGGCGTCCACGGGCAGGCCCGACTTCTCCTTCTTCTTCGGTTTCGCCACGGATCTTCCCTCCCCGTTTCTCCCCGATGGTAGGCGGCAGAGCGGTGCGCGTCAAGTCACTCCGAACCCGCCGCGCGGCCGGCGGCCCGATGGACCCTCTGCTCGATGACGCGGATCTTGGAGCTGTACTCGCGAAAGTCCTTGACCAGGGCCCCCGCCGAACTCGAACCGGTCGATCGCACCACCTGATCGAAGAGGGCGAGAAGCCTCTCTTGCCGGTCGTGGGCCGGGCGGACGACGCTCGCGTGGGTCCGGTCGATTTCGTCCACGAGCCAGCGGATCGCGGACTTGATGCCCTCGTGTCCGATGGAATCGAACGCGCGATGGGCCTCCTGCTGCAGACGGAGGATGTCCCGATAGCGACGCTCTGCCCCGGAGGCGAGGCCCTTCTGGCGGGCCAGGATCCCCTGTTCCTCTTTCAGGAGGGTGCCCACCGCGCGGAGCGCCTCGGATTGGTCCCGGAGGATCCCGAGGCTCTGTTCGTTCACGGGGAAGTCGTTTTCGCCCGTGATCACGAAGGCGCGGTCGATCCACCGGCGGTCGACCCGCTCGAAAGCGAGGGCGGCCTCGCCGAGCAGCCTTCGGCTCTCTTCGACGGTTTCCCTTTTCAGGTACCGGGCAAGCTCTTCCACCACTTTTACGTACGCCCCCACTTCCCCCCCCCCCGCCGTCGCCGGCCGCGGCGTGGAGGCGGTAAAGCCTCCGGACCGCCTCGCCGACCCGCTCCCGCTCCCGGGGTGTCATGTCGTCCATAGGCAGGGACGCGAGGATCCGGTCCTCCGGGGAGTCGCCCCCCCCCGCCACCCCCGCGGGGAGGGAGAGCAGCGCCAGCCCGAGGAGCGAGATCGTGATGGCCCGTCGCCCGTTCATGGTGGTCCGCCTCATCGGTTCTTGGGGTCCTCGTCCCCCTCGATCTTGTACTTCTCCATCCGGTAGCCGAGGATCCGCCGCGTCAGGCCGAGCAGCTTCGCCGCCCGGGTCCGGTTGCCGCCCGTTCTCTCGAGGGCCTGGACGATGAAGTCCCGCTCCACCTCTTCGAGCCGGATGCTCGACTCGGGCAGGGTGAACAGATAGCCGCCCCGCGCGGCGGGCGCGGCCCCTCCGATCTTCTCCGGGAGGTCTTCGGGGCGAATCACCGAGTCCCGGCTCATCAGGAAGGCCCGCTCCATGGCGTTCTCGAGCTCCCGTACGTTCCCCGGCCACGAATAGCGGCCGAGGGCCTCCATCGCCGCCGGATCGACTCCGTCGATGCGGCGGGAGAAAGCCCGGTTGAACTTGCCGAGGAAGTGCTCCACGAAGTGGGGGATGTCCTCGATCCTCTCGCGGAGCGGCGGGATCGCGATGGTGATCACGTTCAGGCGGTAGAAGAGGTCCTCCCGGAAACGGCCTTCCCGGACTGCTTCCTCGAGATCGACGTTCGTGGCCGCCACGATGCGGACGTCCACGGGGACCGCCTCGCGGCCGCCGACCCGCTCGATCTTCCTCTCCTGCATCGCCCGGAGGACCTTCGCCTGGGTGGCGAGGCTCATGTCCCCCACTTCGTCCAGGAAGAGGGTCCCTCCCGACGCGGTTTCGAATTTCCCCTCCCGCCGGTCGACGCCGGTGGCGACCCGCTTCTCGATGCCGAAGAGTTCGCTCTCGAGGAGGGAGTCGACAAGGGCCGCGCAGTTCACCTCCACGAAGGGTCCGTTCTTGCGCGGGCTCGCGCGGTGGATGGCCCGGGCGATGAGCTCCTTGCCCGTCCCGCTCTCCCCCCGGATCAAGATCGTGGAAGACGAGCCCACCACCCGGGGGAGCGTCTCGTACACCTTCTGCATGCCCGCGCTGCCGCCGACCACGATGTCGTCGAAGACGACCGGGCCCTCGGGGGGCCTCTCGGCCGCCGCGGCCCCCGCGGGATCGGTCCGTTTCCGGGCGATCGCCGCGACGCGCCCCCGGAGATCGCCGATCTTCAACGGCTTGATCAGATAGTCGTAGGCCCCCCGGTCGATCGCCCGGGCTCCCACCTCGATCGTCGCGAACCCGGTCACCAGGATCACCTCCGTGGACGGGTCTTTTTCCTTCGCCGCTTCGAGTACGCCGAGACCCGCCTCGTCGGTCTCCATTTTCAGGTCCGTGACGACGAGGTCGTAGGTGTCCGCCGCGATCCGCCCCCGGGACTCCGCGAGCGAGGCGGCGAGATCCACCTGGTTCCCGTCCTTCTCCAAAGCCCGCGCAATCAGGTCCCGCATTTTCGGTTCATCGTCGACGACAAGAATGCGCATCGTTGCGATCTCCTACCGGGGGATTCCGAAGCCGATCACGGCTCCGCGGCCCTGGCCGTTCTCGACGAGAACGTACCCTTCGTGACTCCGCACGATTCCGTGAACGATCGACAAGCCGAGCCCCGTTCCCCTCTCCTTCGTCGTGAAGAACGGGTCGAAGAGCTTGTCCCGGATCCCCTCCGGAATCCCCCCGCCGTCGTCGGCCACCCGCACTTCGGCGTAGCCCCGGCGGTTCGGCTTCTCCGCCAGGAGCCTCGCCGAGGGGGGAACGCGCCTGCGGGTCGCGACGGAAACTTCCACCTTTCCTCCCCCGGCGGCCGCCGCGTCCCGCGCGTTCCAGAGCAGGTTGAGGAGGGCCTGGGCGATCCGCCCCAGGTCCATCACCACCATCGTTTCCCCCGCCGGAATGCGCCGCTCGAGTCGGATCCCCCGCTCCCGGAACTCCGGCTCGGCCCGCTCCGTCGTCTCCCGGACCACCCGGTTCAGGTCCTCCCGCCCCGGCCCGCCCCGGCCGTAGGGTTTCGCGAATTCGAGGAAGTGGGTCAGGAGGGCGCCGAGCCGGTCGACCTCTTCGATGATCGGTGCGCCGTAGCCCCGGCCGCCACCGGGCTCCCCCTCCTCTTCGTCCAGAAGTTCCGCCGAAGCGCGAATGATGGCGAGGGGGTTCCGGATCTCGTGGGCGAGTCCGGCGGTGAGCGTGCCGAGGGCGGCGAGTTTCTCCGCGTTCTTGATTTCCCCCTGGAGGGCGACGACGCGCCGCGTGTTCCGGTGGACGAACCAGCCGAGCCCCGAGGCGATCACGAGGCTGAGGAGGGCGGTCGCGAAGAGGCCCCGGCGGAGGATCTCGAGGTCCGCCAGGAACCGGGCGCTCGCGTCGACCCCCACCACCGCCCGGAGCTCGTTCTCGGCGAGAACGGGAGCGAAGGCGGTCTGGAACCGCTCCCCCTCGATCTCGTAGACCGGGAGGCCGACCGGCCGCCCTTCCCAGAGGGGCGCCATCGATTCCGCGTTCATGTCGACGTGGGGATCGTCCTCTCCCACGGGGGTCTCCCCCCTCGTGTCGAGGAGGCTCCCCAGGTAAGGGGCCACGAGAAAAACGCGGTCCAGCTCCGCCTCATCCCTGAGCCGAATCAGGCGGTCCCGCTCCTCCTCGTACGCCTCCCCCCCCTCGTCGCCGGGGAGGAACCCGAGCACCCGGTCCCGGTCGATCTGGGCGGAGACCGCTTGGGCGACCGTGACGAGACGCTTCCTGGAGAGCCCTTCCATGTACTCCCTCGCTTCCCCGTAGAAGACCCAGCCCCCCACGTTGATTCCGAGGAGGGTGATCAGCACGAGGCCAAGGGTGAAGCGCACCTCGATTCGCGGAATCGAGGGGAACTTCCCGTCTTCGGCCATCGACTTCTCCTCCTCCTCACCCCGAGGAAACCGCAAGGGGCATGCCAGGCGGGCCGCCCCGGGACCTCTCCATTATCTCTTTTCGTCATATGGAAATACGGGCTTGAGCCGGAACCGTCTCTCGTGGGGCCCCGGATCCGAAGTCCCAAGGCGAACCATATGGTACACAAAGAACCGCGCAAAGCACAGTTCGGAACGAATCCGTGCGGGGTAGAACCCGGGAACCACGATCGCCCCCCCGGATGGGCAAGGCACTCCCGGGACGCGACACTGAAACGAGTTCTAGGGGAGCTTCAGATGGAGCTTGTATTCCACGGAACGGTCGGCGAAGTAGATGTAACGGAGGGGCTCGAGCTTCCTCATGTCGATGAAGTCGTTGCAGCCGATCAAGGGGATGTACCGGCTGTTCATGGGCGAGCAGTTGTGGCACCGGGTGCAAGTCCGTTCGCAAGCGCAGCAAAGGCAATGCTCGCAGCCGTGCTTCTCCTCCGGCGGAGGAGTCGGATTTCTCTGGACCGGCGGCTCTCTCATGGTGCCTCCCTCGTGCCCGATGCAGCGTAGCGGAGCAGGGGCAATGTAGTCAACTGCAATCTTATCAAATTATTGGGGAGATTACCAGAAGAGGTTCGGCTAGCCTGGATTATGCATGAATCTCCTTCACGAGGGCTCGGATCGCCTGACGAGAAGCCGACTTTCACCCTTCGCGCTGCCGCGCTCCGGGTACTCCCGGCGCCGACCCGCCGACGCTTCGCTCCGGCGGGTACCCCGGCGCGGTCGGACTTCCGCCACCGGAGGCGTAGTCATAAGAGCCTCCCCCCGGGCGTTACCACTTATCGCTCCTAGCCGTCGCGATAAGTCCAAGCGCCCGACGGGCCCCGTCGAGGAGGCGGCGAAGGAAAGGAGGCTTCG
>JBDROZ010000063.1:0-9993 GCA_043809585.1 Candidatus Eiseniibacteriota bacterium | reverse complement strand
TGCGATCGAACTCAGTCGCCGGGCACGCTCTTCCACGCAAAAGATCCAAGGGGATCAGGGACTCCTCCGTTCCTTCTTGCATCGAACCGGACTCTTTTTTTCCTCTCAATAGGACTTTATTTATGCGTTACTCACTAGTGAGACGCTTCCGTTTGCCACGGCACGAAACGAACCGTCATGTAATGGACCAGGTACCGAAACCCGATACCGAGGAGGGCGGTCATGACGATACCGGCGTAAAGGTTCTCCGTCCGCAGGGTTTGCCAGGAAAGCCAGATCATGGCTCCGAGCCCTTCCTGGGCGGTGATCAATTCGACGGCGATGGTCAGCGTGAGCGCCACGTTGAGGGCAATGCGCAGGCCCGCCATCACCAGCGGAAGACTACCAGGGACGACGACCCGGAAAAAGGTCTTCCTCCTCCCGGCGCCGTAGTTGTTCGCCACCTCGAAGTAGATCGGATGGATCTGGCGAACGCCGGTCATGGTGTTGATGAGGAGGGGGAAGAAGACCGCGATCGCCACCACGAGGACCTTCGAGAAGGCGCCGATGCCGAAGATGATCAGGACGAGAGGGAAGATCGAGATTTTCGGAATCGGGTGGGCGGCGGCGACGAAGGGATCGAGGAGGCGCCGGAGCGGGCGGGACCACCCCATGATCCACCCGAACAGGACGCCCGGCACGCCGCCGAGAAGTACGCCGGCGAGCACCCGGCCGAGCGTCGCGCCGATGTGCGTTCCCATCTCCCCGCTCTCGACGAGGCGAAGGATGGTCGCCAGGACGGTGGTGGGCGCCGGAAAGAAGAGCGCCGGGATGAGCCCGCTCCGGGACGCCCCCTCACCGATCGCGAGAAGAGTGAACAGGATCGCGAGCGGCGCGAGGCGCCATCGCTTCTTTTCGTCCAATCTCCGGCGGCCTCTCACGCCTTTCCCTCCAAGGTCAGGCGGACCTCGTCCTCCAAGATCGACCAGACGTGCTCCTTGATCTTCAGGATTTCCGGATGGTCCCGGTCGATCAGGTTCCGCGGGCGTCCGAGGGGGACGGGGATCTCCTCCCGGATCCGGCCCGGGTGCCCGGTCATGACGAGGATCCGGTCACCGAGGACGATCGCCTCTCCGATGTCATGGGTGACGTAGAGCACGAGCTTCCGATGCTCCCGCCAGATCTTCAGCAGCTCTTCCTGGAGGATCAGCTTGGTCATCGCGTCGAGGGAACCGAAGGGCTCGTCCATGAGGAGGATTCCCGGGTTCGAGGCGAAGGCCCTCGCGATGCTCACCCGCTGCCGCATGCCGACCGAAAGCTCGTGGGGGTAACTCTTCGCGAACCCGCCGAGACCGACCTGGTCGATGAAGACCTTCGCCCGCTCGTGTCGCACCAGGCGGGGGACGCCGCCCATCTCCAGTCCGAAGGAGACGTTCTCGAGCACCGTCATCCAGGGGAAGACTCCGTGCTCCTGAAAGACCATCGCATGGAGCCCCTGTCCGTTTCCCTTTCCCCGGCGGAAGAGGATCTCCCCCGACGTGGGCTCGATAAGGCCGGCGACGATCTTGAGGAGCGTCGTCTTGCCGCAGCCGCTCGGCCCCACGATGCAGACGAACTCCTCCTCCTCCACGGAGAAGGTGATCTCCCGGAGGGCGCGGGTCTCCCCCCGGCGCGTCGTGTAGGTGACCCCCAGATTCCGGCACTCGAAACTCATCGTCCCTCTCCGGCGACCCCGTCCCCCCGGTCGAGACGGGCCGCGGCCTCCCGGGCGAACCGGGGCTCCCAGAACTCCGAAACGGGAACGACCCGGTCGACGAGCCCTTCTTCGAACGCCCACTCCTGATAAGCGACGATGCTCTCCCCGTCGATCATTCCGTCCTCCCGGACCGAAATCCAGCAGGTCCGGCGCACGAGCTCCGGGTCGAGACCGGTTCGGCGGGCGAGGATCTCCACATTCCTCTCCGTCTTCCCCTCGTGATACCGCCGGACCCCTTCCAGGTAGGCGGTCATGAACCGGACGCCCGTCTCCGGGTCTTCGTCGAGCAGGGTCGGACCGAAGATGACGACGCCCATCTGAAAGCCGGGCAGGATCTCCCGGTTCGGCTTCCACGGGGCGGCGCGCCCTCCGTCGGCGATGATCGTGAGCCAAGGCTCGGAGGCGCTCGCCACGTCGATCGCCCCGTCTTCGAAGGCCTTCCGCTTCGCGACCTGGGGGACATCGAGGATCCGGATGTCCTCGATCCCGAGCCCCGCCCTCCGGAGCACGGTGCCGATCATGTAGAAGCTCGGGTCCGTTCGCTCGGTCGTGAACCGGAGGCCCCGGAGGCCGCCCGGCTCGTTCAACCGCCCCGAAGCGAGCAGCTCCTTCGACGCCATGAGCGCCGCGTACGTGCACCCTTCCGGATCGTGCCGCCCCTTGTCCGCGACGATGCGGACCCGCCCCCCCCGGGCGATGAGGTTCATCGGGCTCGGGGCCATGTGCCCGGCGAGAACGTCGATCTTCCCCTGGGCGAGGACGGGGAAAGCCTCGGCGGTCATGTTCAGCTTGACGAACTCGATGTCCAGCCCCCGCCCAGTGAAGAACCCCTCTTCGTCGGCGATCAGGATCGGCGCGAAGGAGAGGAACGGGGCGATCACCACCTTGACGGGACGGCCTTCCGCGAGAACCGGCGCCGCGCCGGCGAGGATCGCGAAGAGAAGGAGGGCCGGAGTCCGGAGTCTCATGACTTTCTCCCTCCGGCCGCGCCGCTCTTCTCCGCCTCGGGAATCCGCTTCACCAGATGCAGGGGGAGCAGTTTCCCCCGGGCGGTCCAGATCGGCTCCATCCTCTTCACCCGGAGCGATTCCGCCTGGGACCAGATCGAACGGGCCCCCTCGGCGCAGTGGGTGCCCCGGCGGAGCCCTTCCAGCACTTCCCGGACCACATCGGATTCGTCCTCGATGACGATGCGGGGGCTGACGATGATGCTCATCTTGGTGAATCCCCGCTCGTCTTCCTCCTCCATGAGTTGGTAATCGAGCGCGGAGCCGCCGAACCTCGCCGGGAGCCGCTCCCCGAGGATGCGCTCCATGTCGCTCCCGACGAGGGTCATGCCCTCGCCCGTCAGCTTCCGGTAACTCCGGATGTCCCGGACGTGGAGGTCGAAGCCGAGCTTTTCCCACGGGCAGCCGCAGGAGCGCGTCTCGAGAACTCCGTAGTCGTCGATCTCCACGTTCAGGAGAAGCTTCGGCGCCGTGGAGAGCAAGGTCGTGAAGGTGAAGGCCTCGACGGTGATGTCCATCCCGGGCACGGTTCGCGGCCCCTGGATGAGGGCGAGGTGGTCCCTCATGAAATGATGGTCGTTGTACCCGATCGGGTTGGCGCAGCCGTGACCGACGGGGCCCACTTCGGCGAAGTAGTAACTCGGCACGGTCCGCGCCCCGGATTTCCGAATCGTGTTCACCTTCGCGTCCGTCGGCGGTTCCCCTCCGCCGCTGACGAAAAGCCCGGTCAGGTCGATCCCCTCGTCCAGCGCCGCCACGGCGATCCTGAGGGCGAGGCTCGCCGAGGTGCTGAGGAAGGCACCTCCCGACCGCCGCGCCGTCTCCCTCGCCCAGCGGGCGATGACCTCCGCTTCGTCCAAACGCACCGTCTCGGGACGGGGAATCCGTACTCCGTGAAGGCGCGCCACCTCCACGACGTACCGGTTCGCCAGGCGGAATTTGAGCGACCTCTTTCTGTCCTTCTTCGATGTCGGGCAGAACCACTTCACCGGCACGCGGCCCATCCTCGCGGAGACGAGCATGTGGTTCACGCCCACCGCGTCGGGAAGGGTCCCCCGCCAGACGGCCCGCGGGAAGTCGAGAACGCCGTGGGTATGCTGGGAGATCATGTTCTGGGGCGCCCGGGCCCGGAGGTAGTCCAAGTCGTGGAGGATTCGGGTCCCGGCGCCGGTGCTGCCGCCGGTTTCGCCGTGATAACACTCACGCGTAAAGGGGTTGTCGAAGCTCCGAGGGTCCACGAGGCGGCTCGTCCCCCCGACGTTCATCGGCTCCCGGCCCTTGAACTGCTCGAAGGTGACGCGGACGCCGGCGTCCCGGAGGGAGATCAGGGTCGACTCGAGACCGTCCCTGCCGACCATCTTCCGGATATCCTCGAACCCGCACCCGGCCTCTTTCAGGAGGGGGAGGTAGGGACTCTTCGGGTATCCGAAAACGCCCCGCTCGAGCAGAAGGAGGAAGTTGGTCTCCCTCTCCCGGAGGCGGCGGCGGACGATCTCCCGGGCCTCCTCGAGGGTCAGCCGTTCCCGTAGGAATTTCCCGAGGCCGCGGGCGAACCGCCCGTACATCACGATGTCTCCGACGAGCCCCATAAGACATCTCCTCCGGGCGGATTTCGGGCGGCCGCCCGTCCCGGTCCGTGCCGGATTTCGAGGAGTCGAGAGGGCGTGGTGGAAGTGCTATCGCTCCTCGAACCTCGCCGAGTATACTAGAGAGGAATCGCGGGCAGGAGGGTAGTTTTTTGAGTCGTCGACCGCGGGTTCTGATGGTGAACTACGAGTTTCCGCCCCTCGGCGGCGGGTCGGCGAACGCCACGTTTCACATGCTCCGGGAGATCGGAAGGAAGGCGGGCCTCCGCGTCGACCTGGTGACGAGCGGCCCCTCGGATCGACTCGAGACGGGCCGGATCGGCGAAAACGTCGGCCTCTTCAAGATTCCGGTGCGCAAGGCGAAACGGCAGTACTGGACGGTCCGGGAGCTCGCGACCTGGTCCCGGCACGCCCTCGGATTCTCCCGGCGCCTCGCCGCCGAGCGCGATTACGATCTCTGCCACTGCTGGTCCGGCTGGCCCTCCGGAATCATCGGTTACACCCTTCGCCGGAAGCTCCCCTATCTGATCGCCCTCCGGGGGTCGGACGTCCCCGGGTACAGCAGCCGGCTCCGCCTTCTCGACCCCCTCCTCTTCCGCCACGTCTCCCGCCGGATCTGGCGGAGCGCGAGCGCCGTCACGTGCGTGAGCCGGAGCCAGGTGGCGCTCGCGGAACGAACGGACCGGTCCGTCGAGTTCCGTCTGATCCCGAACGGTGTGGACACGACGGTCTTCCACCCCGGGCCCGATCCGGAAGTGTTCACGGTGCTCTTCGTCGGCCGGCTCATCCACCGCAAGGGAGTGGATCACCTCATCGAGGCCTTTGCCTCCCTCGGCGAGGAGAGAGGCGGCGCCCGGCTCGTGATCGTCGGCGACGGGCCCGCCCGGAACGCCCTCGAGGATCTCGCCCGGCGGCGGGGCGTGGCGGAACGGGTCATGTTCCGGGGGGCGACGAACTGGTCCGGTCTCCCCGAGATCTACCGGGAGGCGAGCCTTTTCGTTCTTCCCGCCCACGAGGAGGCGATGAGCAACGCCGCCCTCGAGGCGATGGCCTCCGGGCTCCCCATCATCACGACGGACACGGGCGTGGCGGAAATCCTCGACGAGAACGGTTTCGTGGTCCCCCGGAGCGATCCCGGCGCGATCGCCGACGCCATCCGCCGGTACCTTCGGGACCCGGAGCTCCTCCGCCGGCACGGAGAACGATCGAGGGAACGGGCGGAGCAAATGAGCTGGGAGGGCGTCTCCCGGGACTACCTCGATCTGTACGATCGCATCCTGAGCCGGCCGGGCGGCTGATTCGTCCCCGAGGCGTGGATCGCGCCGGGACGTTGCCCCCCGGAGACCTTCGGGGACATCCTTCGTTTGACATCGACAACTCGTTCTGGTATAATGCGTTTCTGATTAAGCACCATTTCGACCTTTCATGCGACCATGGTCCTCGAAGCACCGAGGGGACCAGGGTGGGATTCCGGTGTGACTCATCCATTCGCAGTGCATCGCTGTTCCATTGCTTTTCCCGATAATGGCGTCTCCACGATCGAGCGAAAACACGGAGAAATATCATGAAGAAGTCCCTACTCCTCTGGGTGCTCGTACCCGTCATGGCCTTCGCCTCGACCGGATCCGATCCGGTATTCGAATCACGAACAGCAGGTGAATATCCGAGCCATGTCCGGGAGGGTCAGATCGTGATCCGGCCGGGTGTGGGGAAGCCGTCGCCCGGAGTGCCCTTCGTCTATCCGCCGGCCGGCATCCCCGCGCCTGGTCCGGAGAAGGCGCGCTTCTCGACATCCGTTTTCAATGCGCCCGCCCTTCCGTCGGTTCTTCATCCGATTTCCGGACCGGGGAGCCGTTACGCGAAATCGGAGACCGGCAAAGACTCTCGGGTGTGCACGTACACCGGCCTCTCGAGCGGCATCTCCGAGGCGGTGACATCGTCCCCCGAGTTCTTCATCGCCAATCAAGCGTACGGGTACTGGACCGCCGTCGGGATACGATCCCTACCGGGAGACGACTGGGACATCGAGATGTACGCCGACGTCGGAGCCGACCCGGCGTGCGTGGAGACGCTGCTCACCTATTCGAATCTCTCGAGCGGCGTGGACGTGGTGGTCGGCGATTTCAACTTCGCGACGCCGGAAGCGCGATACTTGAAGGCGAACCTGTGGGCGGGGGCGGGTGACGCCGTCATCGAATGGGACGACGGCGCGGACATCCTGTACCCGAACGGCGGCGCGGTTTTCCGGACCACCGGCCCCGATGACGTTCTCGAGATCTGGGACATCTATCTGTACGCCGGAGTGGAGTACGGGATCCATCTATACTGGACCGGCGCGGCCGATCTCCGGTTCCTTCTCTTCGAAAACCCCGGGGGGATCCCCTACTCCGCGGGGCGGACCGGCGCCGTCGTGGATTCGACCTACTACGTGACGTTCACGCCCTCGTTCAACGGATGGCGCGGCATCGTCGTCGTGAACGAGAACGGCGGGACCGCCGACTACCGGCTCGAGGCCGGCACCTGCACGACACCGATCGCGCTCGTGAGCGATACGCCCTTCTTCCTCCCGAACGCCGAATACTCCCTCTCCTTCGATCAGCAGACGGGCTACTGGGCCGGCCTCGCGATTCGCTCCGACATTCCGGGCACTCGGTGGGGATTCTTCCCCTATGCCACTCCTTCGGGGAGTCCCTGGCCCACCTGCTTCACCGACTCTCCATGGTCGGTCCAAGGCATCGGGTATGATGGGCAATGGATCATATTCACCGCACTGGACTTCAACGCGGGGGGGCTCGGTCTCGGCGAGTACTACATCCACGCCTATCCGGATTCGACCGACCCGAGCAGCGCATATTTCGAGTGGGACGACGGCGCCGACCTTCTCTTCTTCGACACGCCTGTTCTCCGGGACTTCGACGTCGCCGACGTGATCGACGTCTGGGACATCTACTTGAACCGGCGCGTGCCCTTCAATGTGATGCTCGATGCGGCCGGGTCGGCGATGCCCTACCCGGTGCTTTTCTGGCGGGACGTGAACTACGGAACCATGGCCCTCTCGTTGGGGATTCCGACGCCCGGAGGGCTTTGCCAGACGTTCATTCCCGATTCGACGGGCTACCACGGGCTCGGGGTGCTCAACTTCGACGGATCATCCACGACTTACGAAGTCCTCGTAACGGAGACGTTCCAGGACGCGGCGGACACACTTCTCCAAAATGTCGCCGATGGGCGGAGCTGCTCGTGGGTCGACTACGACGGAGACGGCGACCTCGATCTGCACGTCACGAACTCCTATCAGCCGAACCGTCTCTTCGTGAACGACGGGTCCGGCAACTTCTCCGACGGGACACCGCCGGCCCTCGACCCTTTTCTTAACTACCCGGACGCGGGATGGGCGGACTACGACAACGACGGCGACCCGGACGTGGCGATCTCCGCCAATTACAACCGTCTCTCCCTCTTTAGGAACGAGAACGGCGCCGGCTTCAGCGACGTCTCCCCCGCCCTCTTCGACTCGAGCTACGGCGGTCTCGACGTCAGCTGGGTCGACTACGACAACGACGGTTACCTCGACCTCTATCTCGCGAACAGCTTCAACAGCCGGCTCTTCCGGGGGAGCGGCGACGGGCAGTTCACCGACGTGACGCCCGCGATCATGGACACGATCCATACCCGTAGCGCCGAGTGGTCGGATTTCGACGGCGACGGAGATCTCGATCTCTACGCCGTCGGCGGGGGCCCGAACCATCTACTCCGGAACGACGGAGGTGGAGCCTTTTCGGACGTGACGACGCCTCCCTTGAACGACTCGGGGGACGGCTACGAGGCGGCGTCGAGGGATTACGACAACGACGGGGATTTCGACCTGTTCCTCGCCAACGAGAACTTCTATCCGGGAACGAATCGCGTCTTTCGAAACGACGGCGGACTCGTATTCTCGGACGCGACTCCTTCGGAACTCGACCTTCCCTCCGACACGAGGGGGGGCGTCTGGGTCGACTACGACAACAACGGGAACGCGGGGCTTTTCACCTTCGAGTTCGGCGGCTCAAATCGTCTCTTCGGCAGTTACGGATCCGGCTACAATCTGTACGAGATCTTCCCGTCCCCCCTTTCGCCGGCGGATCACACGAGTGCGGCGGCGTGGGCGGATGCGGACGAAGACGGCGATCTCGATCTTTATGTCGCGACGAACGGCTTCATCGGCTCGGGTGTCAACCAGTACATAAGGAACGACCTCTGCGGCCTCCAGGCTTGGGTGAAGGTCGATCTGGAAGGGGTCGTCTCCAACCGGGACGGGATCGGTGCGAGCATCTTCGTCTACACCCTGAACGGCTATCATACGCAGCGGCAGGAGATGGGCGATCACGGGGCGGGCACCGGCGGCTCCCCCCTGCTGGCGCACTTCGGCATTGGCTACGCCACGGAGATCGACTCGATCGTCGTCTTCTGGCCGAGCGGGATCCGTCAGGTAATCTCCGCCCCGGCCGCAAACCAGACGATCGAAATCGTCGAGGACGTCTCCTCCATAGTGTCCGTGGCGGACGGGGGCGCCGTCCCGTCGGCCCCGGTTCTTTACGCCAACGTGCCGAACCCGTTCAATCCGACGACGACGATTCGGTTTGATCTTGCGGTGGCGGGCGAAGCCCGGCTCCGCGTCTACGATGTCGGCGGCCGGCTGGTGCGGACACTCATGGACGAGGGGCGGCTGGACCCCGGCCGGCACGAGGCGGCGTGGGACGGGAGAAACGGCGCGGGGACCGAGACCGCCTCCGGCGTCTACTTCTACCGGCTCGAGGCGGGGGATGTGAGAATCACGAAGAAGATGGTCCTGATCCGCTGAGGAGCGATCGTACGAGTTCTGCGAACTGCATCACGCAACGGCCGCCGGAGGACGATCCGGCGGCCGCTTTCTCGCGTGCGGACGAAGGGGCGCACCTTCGGCTCGGTGGAGTCCTCCTACGGGTCCCTTCGGAACCGGTATCGTGTCCCCGGAATCGGCATATCGTTGGATATGCTCTGCTTGGTGAATGCCGCGCGCTGCCGCATCTGACGCACTCTCACGCGTTTGTTCTCGAGATTTTATGAAAGATCAAGGTTAGTCCCCAACCTAAAGTGTCGGTTTCCCAGGCACCTTCGTCAACTAGCCATCGAATGCGGGGATCCCTAATGCGATCGGCAAAACCTTTCTGAAGCCGGTCGCCAGTTTTCTCAAGCCATCGTGCATATGTTTTGGAAAGCGGTTTCATGCTGCCTCCTTTATCACTACAAAGTAGCCGCGCCCATCCACCCGCGCAGGTGCGGTCGGCAGCATGTGCTGGCCGCTCCGGCAGCGAGCCCGGTCGGCAGGCTGTGCTGGCCGCTTCGCCCCGCGAGCCCGGTGGGCAGAGGCCGTTCCGCCCATTAAACCTGGCAACAAAGCTTGCCAAGCACCTCTGAAGAGCACCGGCTCGATATCTAAAGTATCTCAGGCCAGAACTGCTCAACCAGTCTCGTGCCCACATCGTGGATCTCGTCGTCGAGATCTTTCGACACACCAGGGCTAAGGTGGTTCTTTACCCTGGCGCTGAAGGCCTGTAGACTCTTCTGCTTCCACTCCTCGGGGCCGTCATTGGCACCCTCGAAGGACGCCCCATAGTCACTCCGACTGTCTCCGTAAAGATCA
>JBDROZ010000062.1:0-7717 GCA_043809585.1 Candidatus Eiseniibacteriota bacterium | reverse complement strand
GCGAGAGTGCGTCAGATGCTGCAGCGCGGAGCATTCACCAAGCGGAGCATATCCAACGATATGTGAGCATTGGTGAATGCGAGCACTGCGGCAGATGGCGTGCTATCGCGCGAGCGTCAGCGATTGGCACCGGGATTTTTTGCCGGATTAAGGTTAGGGAAGCGGTTCTATTGTCTGTCCCCGTAGGGGGGGAGGGTGGTGAGGCGGGGGTCCTCGACGGGGCCGCCGACGGTGAAGTGATAGAGGCTCTGGTAGGCGCGTCCCCGGAGGCCGAAGATCTCGTGGACCGGCTCGTCGAAATAGCAGCCGATGCCCGTCCCCCGGATTCCCGCCGCTTCCGCCTCCAGATAGAGAACCTGGCCGATCATTCCCGTCTCCCAGAAAAGCCGCCGGTAGACGGGGGCGCCCCGCTCCCGGATCGGCTCCTCGAAACGGGCGAGCATGGCGAGGCTGAACGCGCCGTCCGAGGCGATCGCCTGCCGGCAGCTGACCGAAGCGGAGAGGGCGCGAAGATCCTGGGGGGCGAGGAGGAAGAGGGGCAGTTCCCCGGGCACTCCCTCCGGCCTCATCCAGGCGAAGTCCTCCCGGAACGCTTCACGAAGAGCCCCCTCGTCCCCCGTGTCTCTCGCGAGAACGTAGAGTCCCGGGTCGAGCCCATCCACGCGATGAACGAAGAGCCCGAGATGAACGGAGACGGGCCAGGCCGCCGAGTCCCACGGGACCGGGCAGAGGGCGGGCACGGTTCGGGCAAGCATCCGAACGAAGGTCTCCCGATCGATCGACGTCTCCCCGTCCATGGCCATGGCGCTCCTCCGGCGCCGCACGATCCCCCGGGTCGTGAAGAGGCGGCACTTCCCGGCGGCGATCGGGCTTGCGGCCTCGGCCGCGGCGGTGCCGGCCCGATCGAAGAGAGGCGTCTCCGTCCTCTTCCGGCACGCCTCCGCGGCCACGTCGATCACCCGCCACTCCGCCCTCTCCGCGGAGAGCCGGTTCGCTTTTCCCGTCCAATGGGCGTTCGCCGCCCTCCCCGCGGCCTCCGCCGCCATCCGGGCGGGAGCCGCCTCGCCGGCGGGCACGATCGCCGCGACGAGATCCGGCTCCTCCCGTTCCCCGCCCACGTAGTCCGCCTCCCGGTCCACCCCGGTCAGCGCGCCGATCTCTTCGTCCGAGAGGCCGTCCAACACGCGCAGATCCCGGCCGAGGGCGGCGGCGGCGATGCGTAGCGCGGCGAGGGCGTGGCCGATGTCGTGCTGGCAGTAACGGAACGCCCGCTCACCGTACTTCCACGCCTCCCGCCAGAGAATCGACGTGAGGGCGACGAAGACCGTCCCCTCCGGAAAGCCGTCCGTAAGCCCCCCCCAGGTTTCTTCCGTCCACTCCGCCCGCCTTTCGAGCCCATGCTCCTTCGGTGCGTAGTGCCAGACCCCGGGCCCTCCCGGAAGCCCCTCGATCGCCGGAGCGAGCAGGTACCCCTCGGTCGGATGGAGATTGCCGCTCGACGGGTTTACCCGGAGGGCCCACGTGTTTCCGCCGAAGGACTTCCAAGCCGAGATCGCGAGACTGTCGAAGAGGAGTTCGGAGACGAAGGAGAGATCGAGGGGACGATCCGGCGCCGATCGGGGTTCGAAGATCCGGTCGTAGGGCGGCGTCTTGTCCCCCTCCGGCAGGGGGAGAGAAACCAGAGGCGTCCCGCCGTACCTTCGGAAGGGATCGGGCTCGTTCGCCCAGTCCATGTATCCGAGGGAACGGGCGAAACCGTGAAAGTGGTGTTTCGTCCGGTCGTGATATCGGAGGATGCGCTCCACCGGATCTCCGCCGGTGTCGAGATTCGTCATTCCCTTCTCCCCTCGTCGCCTTGAACATATCCAACACGGCGCCCCGGCCCCACCCCATCCTCCCGAGGTTCCCTCCGCTGTTCTCCCCCGTCATCGGGGGCTTGATTTTCCGGCCGGGCTAAATTAGATTTTAGTCATGATGAAAATAGTGAGCGGACCGATCGGGTCCCGGTCCATAGATGATTATCTCAAAGTAATTTACAAGATCGAAGCGGACGAAGAGGTCCCGACGACCGGTCGCATCGCCGCCCTTCTCGAGCTCTCCCCGGCGTCGGTGACGGGTATGCTCCGGCGACTCTCGACGCACGACCCGCCTTTGGTCGACTACGAGAAGCACCGGGGCGCCACCCTGACCGGGGCCGGCCGGCTCCGCGCCTTGGAGACCCTTCGGCACCACCGGCTCATCGAACTCTTCCTCCACAAAGTCCTCGGGTTCGGCTGGGACGAGGTGCACGAGGAGGCGGAGAATCTCGAACATGTCATCTCCGAGACTCTCGAAGACCGGATCGCCGAGAGGCTCGGCCACCCGACCGTCGATCCTCACGGCGACCCGATTCCCGCGAAGGACGGCTCCTTGCCGGAGCTCGGGGATGTGGCCCTCATCTCCGTCTACCCCGGCGCCGCGGGCGTCGTCTCCCGTGTCAAGGACGGGGAGCGGGAGGTCTTCCGCTATCTCGGCGGGATCGGGCTCGTCCCCGGCGCCGAGGTGACCGTCGTCGGCCGGGGACCCTTCGATGGACCGGTCACGGTGCGGACCGCGAACGGAGAGGAGCACGCCCTCGGCCGGAATCTCGCGTCGAAGGTTTACCTTTATCCCGGGAAGGCTCAAGATGATGATCCGGACGCGCCGTAGAGGCTCGCGCCCGCGCGGAGGACGACCATGGCCGATCCGTTGACCTCCCTGCTCGTGGTGGTGGGAGGGACCGCCGTCGGGATCTTCTTCTTCTGGCCCGGCACGGGTCTCTTTGCCCGGTGGCGGAGGGGTATGAGGGCGAACAGGCGGGTCCTTTCCGAGGACGCCCTCAAGTACATCTGCAAGTGCGAAGCGAAAGGGGAGCCGGCGACCGTGCAGGGCATCGCCGGCAACTTGAATACCTCGGTCAACGACGTGGCCGAGATTCTCCAGCAGCTCGAAGAGAGGCGGATGCTCTTCGAGGACGGGCAGCACTTTCGGCTCACCGACAACGGCCGGCAGTACGCGCTGAACATCATCCGCGCCCACCGCCTTTACGAGCATTTCCTCGCCGAGAAGACCGGTTACCGCGAGGAGGAGTGGCACGAGCGGGCGGAGCGGCGGGAGCACCGCCTCACGCCGGCGGAGGTGGACGAACTCGACCGGCGTCTCGGAAGTCCGACCCACGATCCTCACGGGGATCCGATCCCCACCCCCACCAGGGACCTCGTCTTCCACGGTGGCCGGCCCCTCACCACGGTGAGCACGGGCGGGCCCCTCCGGATCGTTCACCTCGAGGACGAACCGGAGACGGTCTACGCCCAGATCGCGGCGATCGGTCTCCGCCCGGGCATGACCGTGCTCGTCACGGAGAGGACGAAGGAGCGCATCCGCTTCTGGGCGGACGGGAACGAGCACGTGCTCGCGCCGATCGTGGCGGCGAACATCGCCGTGGCGCCCCTCCCGGACGAACAGGAAGTGGAGTTCGCCCGGGAAGAGCGCCTCTCGGCGATCGACCGGGGGGAGACGGCGGAGGTGATCCGCATCGCCCGGGCGAGCCGCGGTCCGGAGCGCCGCCGCCTGATGGATCTCGGGGTGCTCCCCGGCACCAGGATCACCCGGGAGATCACGAGCCCCTCGGGGGGCGCTTCGGCGTACCGGATCCGGGGCGCCCTCATCGCCCTCCGCGACGACCAGGCGGTCCAAATCCACGTCCGCCGGGGGGGCGCGGATGAAACGGAAGAGAAAGAGGCGGCGCGATGAAGCGATCGGCGAAGGGCTCCGGCGCCTCCGGATGCGAAGCGTGCCCGGCGGCCCACCACGCGGGGAACCTCGAGAAACTCGGCGTGAACATGGAGGATTGGGACTACGTGGTCGCCCTCGCGGGCAACCCGAACGTCGGGAAGAGCACGGTGTTCAACGCCCTCACCGGGCTCCGGCAGCACACCGGCAACTGGCCGGGCAAGACGGTGAGCCGCGCCGAGGGGGGATTCGTCTTCGGCGGCCGGCGGTTCAAGATCGTCGACCTGCCGGGGACGTACTCGCTCCTCGCCACGAGCACGGACGAGGAGATCGCCCGGGACTTCATCCTCTTCGGCAGTCCGGACGTGACGGTGGTCGTCGTGGACGGCACCCGTCTCGAGCGGAACCTGAACCTCCTCCTGCAAGTCACGGAGATCACGGACCGCGTCGTCCTTTGCGTCAACCTGATGGACGAGGCGCGCCGCCACAAGCTCGTCGTCGACGACCGGCGCCTCGCCCGTGACCTCGGGATCCCGGTGGTCCCCGCCACCGCCCGGTACGGGGAAGGGATTCCCCGCCTCCTGAAGGAGATCCACGCCGTCGCCACGGGCGAAACCGCCCCGAAGCCGCGGAAGATGGGAAACGAACCGAAGGTGATGAAACGGGTGATCTCGGAACTCACGGGGAAGGTCGAGGCGGCTTTTCCCGGGCTGCCGAACGCGCGATGGGTGGCGCTACGCCTCCTCGACGGTGACCGGCGCATCGCCGAAGCGGTGCGAAGCGGTGAACTGGGCGATCTCACGCCGGGCGAGTCCGTGGGGGCCGATTGATGGAATCGCCCCGCCGCGACCTCCGGGAGGAAGTCCTCGCCACCGCCGAGAACCTGCGCTGGGAACTGGGGGCCGACTTTCACGAGCAGTTGATGGAAACCGTCTACACCGAGGCGGCCCGGCTCGCGGGACGGGCCGTCACTGCGGGAGGTGGGAAGCCGGGATTCGACCTCGACCGGACCATCGACCGCCTCGTGACGAGCCGGCTCTGGGGCTTCCCCCTCATGCTCCTGCTCTTCACTCTCGTGTTCTGGGTCACCATCTCGGGGGCCAACGTCCCGTCGGCTTGGATCGCGTCGGTCCTGCTCGACCGGGGGCATCCCTTCCTGAAGGGGCTCGCGGAGGGGGCCCATTTCCCCTGGTGGCTCTCGGGCCTCCTGGTCGACGGCATGTACCTCGCCACGGCGTGGGTGGTGAGCGTCATGCTCCCCCCCATGGCGATCTTCTTCCCCCTCTTCACGCTGCTCGAGGATTTCGGCTACCTCCCGCGGGTGGCCTTTAACCTGGACAACTTCTTCCGGCGCGTCGGCGCCCACGGGAAGCAATCGCTCAGCATGATGATGGGGTTCGGGTGCAACGCGGCGGGGGTGATCGCGACGCGCATCATCGACAGCCAGAGGGAACGGTTGATCGCCATCATCACGAACAACTTCGCCCTCTGCAACGGCCGGTGGCCGACCCAGATCCTCCTCGCCTCCCTCTTCATGGGGGCCCTCGTGCCCGCCCATCTCGCCGGCATGATCTCGGCCCTCTCGGTGGTGGCCGTGGCGCTCCTCGGCGTCATCTTCAGCCTGATCGTGTCGTGGTTCCTCTCGCGCACATGGCTCCGGGGGCAGGTTTCGACGTTCAGCCTCGAACTGCCCCCCTACCGGCCGCCGCGCATTCTCCGAACGATCTACACATCCCTGATCGACCGCACTCTCTTCGTTCTCTGGCGGGCGGTCGTCTTCGCCCTTCCGGCGGGGGGCGTCATCTGGCTCATCTCCAACATCCGGATCGGGGGGGAGAGCCTGGCCGGGCACCTGGTCGGCTCCCTCGATCCGTTCGGGCTCTTCCTCGGATTGAACGGCGTGATCCTCGTCGCCTACATCGTGGCGATCCCGGCGAACGAGATCGTCGTGCCCACGATCCTGATGCTCACGGTCCTCGTCACCGGCTCCCACGACTTGGGGCAGGGGGCGGGTGTCATGTTCGAACTCGACTCGCGCCAGGACACCCTCGCCCTCTTCCACGCGGGAGGGTGGACGCTGCTCACCGCCGTCAATCTGATGCTGTTCAGTCTCCTCCATAATCCGTGCAGCACGACGATCTACACGATCTTCAAGGAGACGGGGAGCCGCAGGTGGACCGTCGTCGCGACGCTCCTGCCCGTGGCGATGGGATTCGTGATGACGTTTCTCGTGGCCCAGGTGTGGAGGTTGGTGAGCGGGTAACTGACCTTAATCCGGCAAAAAATCCCGGTGCAAATCGCTGACGCTCGCGCGATTTTGTGCTGGATCAAGGCCACTCTCCCACGATTCCCCCGTCCGTCAGTTTTCTGAGATCGGACAGAGCGTTCTCGACTTCCTCCGCCGAGACCGGGCGGTCTTCGCCCAGGCGCTTCAATGCCCCGGCCTTCGCGCGGCTCACGGCGAGGTCACGGATGGAGAGGTTCTTCGCCACCGCTTCCTTGACGAGCTCCGCCCCCTGCTTGTATCCGATGAGGGGATTGAGAGCGGTGACGACGACGGCGTTCTTCGAAAGCCACCCCTCCGCCTTCTCCCGGTTCGCCCGGACCCCCTTCACGCACTTCTCGGTGAAGGCGTTCACCGAGCCGATCACGACCTGCATCGCCTCGAAAAGGTTGTGGGCGAGGACCGGCATCATCACGTTCAGCTCGAGCTGCCCCGCCTGGGCGGCGAGGGCGACCGTCGTATCGCAGCCGATGACGTGGAACATGGCCTGGTCGAGCATCTCCGCGAGGACCGGGTTCACCTTGCCCGGCATGATGGAAGAACCCGGCTGCACCGCCGGAAGCCGGATCTCGTCAAGGCCCGTGGAGGGCCCGCTCGAGAGGAGGCGGAAGTCGTTCGCGATCCGGATCAGCGTGAGGGCGAGGGTGCGGAGGGAGGCGCTGAAGTGGGCCGCGTCGGCAAGGGACTGCATCGACTCGAAGAGGTCGTCGGACTCCTGGAGCCCGAGCCCCGTGATCTCGCCGAGGCGCTTCACCATGCGGGCGTGGTACTCGGGATGGGCGTTCAGGCCGGTCCCCGCGGCGGTGCCGCCGATACCGATGCGCCGGAGGCCGGCGGCCGCCGCCTCGATCCGCCCGGCGTCCCGCTCCACGGCCGTGGCGTAGGCGCCGAATTCCTGGCCGAGCCGGACCGGCACCGCGTCCTGAAGGTGGGTGCGCCCCGACTTCACGACGCCGTCGAACTCGTCCGCCTTCTCGCGAAGGGCGGAGGCGAGCCTCCGCAGGGCGCCGAGCAGTTCGTCCAACCGCCAGAGACAGCCGAGTCGGATCGCCGTCGGGATCGTGTCGTTCGTCGACTGGGCCATGTTGACGTGATCGTTCGGGTGGACCCGGTACTCGCCCGGCTTCCCGCCCAGGAGAACCGTCGCCCGGTTGGCGATCACTTCGTTCACGTTCATGTGATGGCTCGTCCCGGCGCCCGCCTGGAACGGGTCGACCACGAACTGGTCGTCCCACATCCCGGCCTCCACCTCTTCCGCCGCCTTCGCGATGGCGCCGGCCCTTTCCGGGTCCAGGAGGCCGAGATCGCGGTTCACGTCCGCCGCCGCCCGCTTGATCGACGCCATGGACCGGATGAAGGCGCGCCACGGGCGGAGGCCGGAGACGGGGAAGTTCCGCGCCGCCCGCACGGTCTGGGCGCCGTACAGCGCATCGCCCGGAACCGTCACCTCGCCGAGGGAATCCCGCTCGATCCGCGTCCCCTTCTTGTCGCTCATTCTTCGAACCGCCTCTCTTCCTTACATCCTAGCCTGGATTATGCACGAATCTCCTACTGCGATCTCGGATCGCCGCCTGCGAAGCCTCCTTTCCGTCGCCGCCTCCTCGACGTAGTGCATGACTACGCCTCCGGTGGCGGCTCGTCCAAGTCAGCTTCTCGTCAGGCGATCCGAGCCCTCGTGACGGA
>JBDROZ010000061.1:0-41944 GCA_043809585.1 Candidatus Eiseniibacteriota bacterium | reverse complement strand
ACAACCTCCTTCGTCGCGAGATCGAGCGAAAGGTCCGGCGGCAAGGATCAAGGGGGAAAACGCCCGGAGGTGGCCTAAGAAGGCCATTGAGGACGTTTTTACCCGAGTACGCAGCCGCCGGGCCTTGCAGCCGATCGCAGTAGAATGGAGGTTGTGAAACCGGTTCTAAAGGTGAGCGTCTCGAGTTGCAGGCGAAGGGGAGCCGGAGATCTCTCGAGTGCGCGTTTTCGAAACGAATCCCCCCGAGATAGGAAACATGAGACTGCACCTCACCCTGATTGGGGCCCTCCTGCTCTTCCCGGCGATCATCGGGGGGGCGGCCTTTGCGGAGGACTTGACGTCCGGTGACTGCGCCATGTGCCACGACGGCAGCGATCCGGAAATCCCGGCCGTCTCCGACTCGATGCTCGCCCACTCTTCCCATGCCGGGTTCCCTTGTGTCGATTGCCACTCGGACATTACCGAGATCCCCCACGCCGACGCCCTCGGGCCGGTCGCCTGCGAAGCGTGCCACGATGCCGAAAGTGAGTTGTACGTGTGGCACGGCCGCGGCAAGGTCGGCACGACGGAAGACCTCCCGAGATGCGCCGACTGCCACGGCTCCCACGAGATCCTTCCCTCGAGCGACAAGGGGTCGGCGGTCCACCCGATCCACCTGCCGACGACGTGCGGCATCTGCCACCGGGACATCGATCTCGCGAAGAAGCACGACATCAAGCTGAAGAGGCCCGTCGAGGTGTACGAGTCGAGCGTTCACGGCCGGGCGACCCTCGGGGGGATCTACGTCGCCGCCACATGCACCGATTGTCACTCCACGGAAGGGACGGCCCACCAGATCTTCGGGCCCGGGGACTCGCGGTCGGGCATCAACCACTTCAACATCCCGAAGACGTGCGGAAAGTGCCACAACAACATCGAGCAGGACTACTGGGAAGGCATCCACGGAAAGCTCGCCGCCCGCGGCGAGGTGGACACGCCGGTCTGCACCCACTGCCACGGCGAGCACGGCATTCTCCGGACCGACGACGACCGGTCCCGGGTGAGCCCGTCCCACGTCGCGGAAGCGACATGCGCCCCCTGCCACGAGTCGGCGCTCCTGAACGAGAAATACGGCATCCCCGCGGGGCGCCTCGCGTCGTTCGTCGACTCCTATCATGGTTTGAAGAGCCGCGCAGGGGACCCGACGGTCGCGAACTGCGCGAGCTGTCACGGCGCCCACCGGATCCTCCCGAGCAACGATCCGGAGTCGTCGATTCACCAGAACAACCTTCAGAAGACCTGCGGGCACTGCCACCCGGGCGTGTCGGCCGCCCTGGCGCGGACCAAGATCCACGAGACCGGCGCCGGCCGGAGGACCGGCTGGACCCGGCTGATCACGAACATCTACCTGGTGATCATCTTCGTGATCATCGGCCTGATGGTCCTCTACACCGCCCTCGATTTCTTCAAGCACGTCAAGGACTCGAATCGTCTTCCTCAAATCCGCCGAATGGACGCGAACGCGGTCTTCCAGCACAGCGTGCTTACCATCTCGTTTACCGTGCTCGTGATCAGCGGCTTCGCCCTGGTCTATTCGGAGGCGTGGATATTCCAGAAGTTGTTCGGGTGGGACGGCGGCTTCAGCGTCCGGGGACTCATTCACCGGGCGGCGGGCGCCCTCTTCATCTTCGGCAGCCTCTGGCACGTCGTCTGGTTCGGCACGAGAGGCGGGAAGAGGTTCCTGAAGGACATGATGCCGACGATGCTCGACTTCGTGCAGTTCCTCAGGATGATCACCTACAATCTCGGCCACCGGAAGGAGCGCCCGCGCTTCCGCCGCTTCAGCTACGTGGAGAAGGCGGAATACTGGGCGCTGATCTGGGGCGGTTTCGTGATGATCGGCACCGGAATCTTTCTCTGGTTCGACAACGTGGCGGTCCGGTACCTTCCGAAGGGCCTTTTGGACGTGATGCTCGTGATCCACCACTACGAAGCGTGGCTCGCGACGCTCGCCATTCTCGTCTGGCATTTCTACTCCGTCATCTTTAGTCCGGGCGTCTACCCCGGGAACCAATCGTGGTACACGGGCAAGATGCCCGTGGAGATGTACCTCCACGAACACCCGCTCGACGAAGCCGTTCAGGGACTGACCGACAAGGGAGAGAGTTCCGAGGGCGGCAAGGGGGGAGAAAAGGCGCAATGATCGGAAGTCCCCGGCGAACTCGAGGCGCTGGATCGATCCGGCCGTTTTGGGGTGTGCTCTTCGCCGTCCTTCTCGCGGCCGCGACGGCGTCCGCCCAGCCGGACGCGATCGAGATCCGGTCCCGCTGCTTCGACTGCCACATGAATCCTCACCCGCCCGAGGGGACGCGCACGGGACCGCGCGTCGACGTGGACACGTTCCGATCGTCGGTGCACGGAAAGGAGCGCTGCGAGAGCTGTCACCGGACGGTAATCTCGATTCCCCACGCCGAGGACCTGCCCCCGGTGGAGTGCCGCAACTGCCATCGGGTGGACAACCAGGCGGGCGCTCCGCAGCTGAAGAGCTACCGGGAGTTCGAGAACTCGGTCCACGGCCGGCTCGGCGCGGCGGGAGACCCTCGGGCCCCTCGCTGCCAGAACTGCCACGGCGACCACGACGTGCTCCAGCCGGCGGAGACGGCGTCCCACGTCAACAAGCTGCACATCGCCGAAACATGCGGGACTTGCCACGAGGAGATCGAGAGGATCTACGAGGCGAGCGCCCACGGCCGCGCTATCGTGGAGGGGGACCTGAACGCGGCGGTCTGCACCGACTGCCACGGCGAGCACTCGATCATGAGGCACGGCGAGCAGGGCGCGAGCGTCTCCCGGTCCGAGGTGGTGAACACCTGCTCCGCCTGCCACGCCGACATCGAGCGAATGGGCATGTTTGCCGACCGGGTGATGAACGTGGAGCAGTACAAGTCGAGCTATCACGGCGTGGCCTACAAGCTCGGCTCCGAGGCGACGGCGACCTGCGTCGAGTGCCACCGTCACCACGACATCCGGGCCCGGGACGACGAGCGTTCGAGCATCCACCCGGCGAACCTCCCCGAAACGTGCGGCGCCACCAGGTGTCACGAGGGGGCGGGACCGGGATTCGCCCGGGGCCGGGTGCACGTCGACTTTCACAAGGGGACCGAGGAGTTCAAGCACGAGGGGAGGGACCGCACGTTCGCAAGGGTCTTTCACTTCGTAGAGCTCGCGTTTATCGGACTGACCACGACGGTGATCTTCTTCATGATCATCTACATGGCGTTTGATTTGTTCGACAACTGGGTGCGCCGCGGCGGCCGGTGGGTCCGGTACTTCGCCGTCACGACGATCCCCCTGGTGATCACGTTTTGGCTGACGTGGAAGGCGGTGAACGCCTTTCTGTCGAAACTGCACTTTTGACGACGGGGCGGAGATCGATGACTGATTCGACGACGAGACCCGAGCTTCGAGACTACGTCTCCTCCCGTATCGCCGAGGAACTGGCGAAGCAGCTGAGCGACAAGGCCCGGACGGTCCCGGAGTACGAGCTCGGCATGATCGTCGACGAGGTTTTGAAGGCGGGCAACGAGGAGATCGAGTACAACGTCCGGCGGCTGGTGAAGCGGGCCCGGAAGTCCCTGGCGAAGATCCACGCGAGGGAGCGGGCGAAGCTCCTTGCGGTCCCGCGATTCAGCCTCTCCTTCCGGATCCAGCACGCCATGATGGCGGCGAGCGTCTTCCTGCTCATTTTCAGCGGCGTCCCCATCAAGTTCCACGACAGTTGGGTCGCGTCGCTCGCGGGCAGCCTCGGCGTGGTGGACTCTCTGAAGATCCTGCACCGGGCGGCGGCGGCGCTGATGGCGGCGGCGAGCTTCTACCATATCTACTGGATCGTTTTCACGAGGGACGGGTGGCGGAATTTCGTCGCCCTCGCCCCGCGCCTGCAGGACGTGAAGGACTTCATCCGCATGGTGAAGGTCCTCGCGGGCAAGACCACGGAAAGGCCGCGGTTCGCCCGGTTCAATTTCATCGAGAAGTTCGACTACTGGGCGGTTTACTGGGGCGTCATCATCATGCTCGGCACCGGGACGCTCATGACCTTCAACACCTACTTCATGAACGGTCTCGGGCCCTATTCGATGGAGATCGCCAAGCTCATCCACTCCGACGAGGCGCTCCTGGCCTCCCTGGCCCTTCTGATTTGGCACATGTACTGGGCCCACTTCAACCCCGAGAAGTTTCCCATGAACAGGACGTTCCTCTCCGGGACCATGACGGTGGAAGAGATGATTCACGAACACCCGGCGGAGCTGGAAGCGAGGGTGAGGACCGGTGAGATCCCGCTGAGCGCCCTCCGGGAGCATCCCGAGTGGCAGGCCATGCACCCGCGGGCGCACCGGGCCGGGTCGGAAGGGGGTGGGGTATGAACGACTTCTTCCGTGAGTTCTTCCGGCTCGTCGGGCGCTACCGGCGGGGGCTCTTCCTCACGTTCCTCTTCTGCTGCCTGATCGGCGTGGCCGGCATGTTCGCGTCATACCACTTCTCGACGAAATCGGGATTCTGCGACAACTGCCACTTCGAAGAGCCGTACGTGGAGAGCTGGAAGAATTCGAGCCACGCGGGCGTGGAGTGCAACGACTGCCACATGCCGAACTCGTTCTCGGGCAAAATGACGCGCGGGCTCCAGGCGGCGCGGGCGACGTGGAACTACTGGTGGGGTTCCCACACCAAGCTACCCCGGGCCGAGATCGACGACGAGAACTGCCTGCAATGCCACGAGGCCCGTCTTCTGGAGGGCCCGATCGAGTTCGTGAGGGGAATCCTCTTCGATCACCGGCACCACATGAACGCCGAGCTTCGGGGGATGAACCTCCGTTGCACTTCCTGCCACTCCCAGATCGTGCAGGGAGCCCACATGGAGGTGACCAAGGAGACCTGCTTCCTCTGTCACTTCAAGGGGCTTCCACGGGGCGAGGCGATTTCGGGCTGCGCCTGTCACGACGCGCCCGAGGACATCGTCATTCACGAGGGCTTCCGGTTCAAACACGCCGAGTACCTCACGCTGGGCGTGGTCTGCGAGGAGTGCCACGTGAACGTGACGCCCGGGACGGGCGAGGTGCCGAAGGCGACTTGCATGAAGTGCCACAACGCGCGTCTCGGCGCGTATGAAGACGAGCTCTTCATGCACCGGAAGCACGTGGTGGAGCATTCGGTGGATTGCGCCGACTGCCACGAGCCGCTCGGCCACCGGGACGTGGCCCTGGTGCGCTCCCTCGAGACTTCCTGCGCGTCCTGCCACGGGAACCAGCACTACCCGCAGCGGGACATCTTCATGGGCATCGGCGCCGAGGGGGTGGACCCCTATCCGAGCCTGATGTTCAAGGCCCAGGTCGGCTGCGACGGCTGCCACCGGGAAGGGATGGGCGGGACGTCCGCTCCGCCCGGCGGGCAAATCGCGAAGGCGACGGGCCAGGCGTGCGTCATGTGCCACGGCCGCGGTTTCGACGTCATGCTCGAGGAGTGGCGCGAGTCGGTGGACGACTACCTCCGGCGCATCGACACGATCGCCGACGAGGCGCGCGGCGCCTGGCGGGGCGCCGGGAGCGCGGCCAAAGAGCGCGTCCGCGCGGAGTACGAGCGGGCCGAGAAGAACCTGGGCTTTCTGCGCGAGGGCCGGGGAGAGCACAACCTGGTCTACACCAAGCTCGTGCTCCTGAAGATTCAGGAGGACTACAACGAGGTCCTCGCGGGTCTCCGGCCCTCCTGGCGGGAACGAACGCCGCTCACCTTCGCGGAGCAGGACCTCCGGGGGAACTGCACGAAGAGCTGCCACGCCAATCTCAAGAGGGCGAAGATCGTGCGCTTCGAGGGCATCGAGCTGACGCACAACGACCACGTGTACAAGCACAACCTCGCCTGCACGTTCTGTCACGACAACTCGAACGAGCACGGTGCGGTGAAGCTGAAGCGGGAAAACTGCATCGGCTGCCACCACACCCAGGAGTCGAGGGCGTGCTCCGACTGCCACACGACTCAGAGGAAGATGATCCGGGGTGTCGGCGGGTTCGGTCTCGAGGAGACGCCGGCGATCATGGCGGATCTGGGGTGCGCCGATTGCCACGTGGACCTTCACGGCGGGAACCACCGGGAGGCGACGCTCGTCGCGTGCGTGGACTGCCACGAAGAGGGGTACGACGAGATGGTCGACGCCTGGCAGGACGACACGCGATCCCGGGTGAAGGAGATCCAGGAACAGCTCGCCGATTTCCGCCGGCTCGAAACGACCGCCCGTTCCCGGGGCCTCAAGACGGATTCGATCCGCCAAGCGGAGAAGCTCCGCACCGAAGCCCAGGCCCACCTCGAGATCATCCGGAACGACCGGAGCACGGGGGTCCACAACACCGAGTTCGCCTCGGCCCTTCTCGACAAGGCGGAGAAGTTCCTCGACCAGGCGAAGGTGCTGATCGAATAGGCGGGGATGACCTCGCCAGATGATCATCGGGGGGCGCCGTCGCCCCCTTTTCTTTCGTCCCGGCGCCGCGCGGTCTCTTTGCCGAGGATGTCTATGCAGGCCCTCCACCGCCGTTCCCGCCGGCCCTCCCGAATATCCTGTAAATGGCCGGAAGAACCACGAGCGTGAGGGCGTTCGCCGACAATACCCCGCCGATGACGACCGTCGCCAGTGGGCGCTGGACCTCCGCGCCCACTCCCGTGTTCATGGCCATCGGCGCGAATCCGAGCGCCGCGACCAAGGTCGTCATGAGAATGGGACGAAGCCTCGTGACGGCGCTCATTTCAATCGACTGTTCGAGCGAGGCACCCTCCTCGAGAAGGCGCTTTATGGTCGATACGAGAACCAGGCCGGCGAGCATGGCCACTCCGGACACGGCGACGAATCCGACGCCGGCCGATACCGTAAACGGCATGCCGCGAACCAAGAGGGCCGCCAGGCCTCCGAGAGCGGCAAACGGGGCGCCCGTGAATATGATGAGAGCGTCGCGGGCGGAATTCATGCTCGTGTAGAGGAGGAAGAAGACAAGGAGCAGGGCGACGGGAACCACGATCATGAGCCGAAGACGAGCCCGCTCCATGTGCTCGAATTGTCCGGCGAAACTCACATAGTAGCCCTGCGGCAAAGCCACCTCGTCTGCAAGGCGCTCCCGCGCTTCTTCTACGAAACCCCCGACGTCCCGCCCTCTTACGTTGCACTGGACAACAATGCGCCTACGTTGCCACTCGCGCGTGATGGTCGACGGGCCTTCGATCTGTCGGATGTCGGCGAGCCGCTCGAGCGGTATTCGGGCGCCGGTTGCGGTGAGGACGAGTATCTTTCGCACCGCTTCCGGGTCGCTTCGGTACCGCTCGGGAAGGCGCACGACCAGATCGAACCGCCGCTGGTCCTCACGAACCTCCCCGACGGGAATCCCCCCGATGGCCTCGACGAGTTCGAGGACTTGCCGGGCCGCCACGCCATGGCGCGCGATGGCATCCTGGTTTACGCGCACCTGAAGAACCGGTTGTCCGGTTATTTGCTCCACGTAGACATCGGCGTTTCCCGGAATCGTGCCGACGATCTCGCCCACCCGGCCGGCGATGTCTCGGAGGGTCTCGAGATCGTCGCCGAAAATCTTGATGCCGAGATCCGTGCGGATCCCGGCGATCATTTCGTTCACGCGCATCTCGATCGGCTGTGTGAATACGAGCCGCATCCCGGGAAGTCCGGAAAGCTCCCTGCTCATGAGATCGACGAGATCGTCTTGGGTTTTCGCACGAGTCCACTCGCCGCGGGGGTTCAGCGTGATGAATACGTCCGAGAGCTCGATGCCCATCGGGTCGGTTGCGACCTCCGCGGTCCCGGTTCGCACCCACACATCCCGCACTTCGTCCGGGTACTTTCCGAGGATGACCTCCTCGAGCCGGGAGCCATAACGAACCGATTCCTCGAGAGACACCCCCGAGAGTCGCACGGTGTTGATGACGATCCCCCCCTCGGACAGCCTGGGGATGAAGGCGGACCCGATGAGTGTGCCGAGCGCGGCCCCGCCGGCAAGGAGGACAAGGGCTCCCACGAGGACCTGTCGCCTGCGGCGCATGGCGAAGCGCACAACCGGTGCGTAGGCGCGTCTTGTGGCACGGACGAACCGGTTCTCTCTCGGGCTTATATGTCCTTTGAGAAACAGGCTCGCGAGGACCGGCATGAGTGTCAGCGAGAGCATGAGCGAGCCGGCGAGCGCAAAGAGCAGCGTCAACGCCATCGGACGGAAGAGCCTTCCCTCAATGCCCTCGAGAGTGAGAACAGGAAGAAACACGACCGCGATGATGAGTTCGCCGTACATCGTCGGCTTTCTCACTTCGATGGCGGCATCCCTGACCGTTTCGAGGACCGAGCCGCGGCGCCCGGGAGCGTCCAGTCGGCGGACACTGTTCTCGATCATGATGACGGAACTATCCACAATGAGCCCGAAATCGATTGCGCCCAGGCTCATGAGACTTCCGGCAATTCCGAAGCGCATCATTCCATGTGCGGCGAAGAGCATGGAGAGGGGAATCGCGGCTGCGACGATGAGCCCGGCCCGCAGGTTGCCCAGAAAGACGAAAAGCACCGCGATGACCAAGAGCGCTCCTTCGAGCAGGTTCTCCTTGACAGTCAGGAGCACCTCGTCGATCAACACGGTGCGTTCGTATACGGGGGTGACCCGCACGCCCTCGGGCAGTGTTTCCCGGATTTCCGCCATACGCTCCCGGAGAAGCGACGTCACCTCGTGGCTGTTCTCTCCCATCAGCATGAAGCCGAGTCCGAGCACGACCTCGCCTTGCCCGTTGGCGGTCGTGGCGCCACGGCGAATCTCGTGGCCTTCACGGACCTCGCCGATATCTCGAATATGAACGGGCACGCCGTCATAGGCGGTGATGACGATGTTCCCGATCTCCTCGAGGTTGCTGGTGAGGCCGACACCCTGGACCAGATGCATCTCGCCGGCTTGGACAATGTACCCGCCGCCGACGTTCAGGTTGTTCGTTGCAAGGGCTCGGAGCACGTCGTCCAAGGTGAGGTCATACTTCACGAGCCGGGCCGGGTCGGCTAGCACATGGTATTGTTTCCGCTCGCCACCCCACGTGTTGACCTCGGCGACACCGGGGACGGACCGGAGCCGGGGTTTGATGACCCAGTCGTGAAGTGTCGTGAGCTCCTGGAGCGTGTGGTTGGGGCTCGTGACGACGTAGTGGTAAATCTCACCGAGTCCTGTGGCCACGGGGCCCATCTCCGGACGGCCGATACCCTCGGGTAGTTCTACGGTCTGCAGGCGCTCCATCACGAGCTGGCGGGCGAAGTAGATGTCGGTTCCGTCGTCAAACGTGACCGTGAGTTGAGAGAGCCCGAACTTCGATATGGAACGAACCTCATGAAGGTTCGGAAGTCCGGCGACCGCCTGCTCGACCGGAAGGGTGATCTGCTGCTCGATCTCGAGCGGTGAAAGCGCGGGCGCAGTCGTGTTGATTTGAACCTGCACCGGCGTCGTATCGGGGAACGCATCGATCGGAAGCCGAATCAACGCGTTCACCCCCGCGGCCACCATCACGAGTGTGAGCGCGATGACCAGGAATCGGTGGGTGAGGGACCAGGTGATGATTGCGTTTAGCATTTGCCTCCCCTCTAGGCTCCCGGGTCGACTTCGCAGCACCCCGCGCCGATGCTTCCCTTGAGAATCCCGGTCTTCAGCAGGAAGCTCCCCCGGGTCACGACTTCTTCACCCTCTTCAACTCCGCCGAGAACCTCGTAGACCGTACCGGTTGCGATGCCCAGGTGGACTGTGCGTGGCTCGTACACCGTTTCGGATTTCTTGACGAAAACCACGTTGCAGCATCCCTCCCACTGTACGGACGCTTCTGGTACGACAAGGGATTGCTGGCGGTCTCGCACGGAGACGCTCGCTCGGGCGAACATGTGGGCGCGTAGGAGGCCCCGGGCGTTATCGAAGTCCGCGCGGGCCCGGAGAGTTCTGGTCCGCGGGCTGAGCTCTGAACTCACCCAGGTGATGCGGCTTCCAAAGGACTCTCCCGGAAGGCCGTCCACCCGGAGGACGACCGGCTGTCCCGGTTGAATGTCGCTCAAGTCCGATTCATGGATGTCAATGAGTGCCCACATTCGGGAAACGTCGGCGACGGCAAGAAGCGGCCTCGACGGGTCGACTACTTCCCCGATGACGGCCATGCGGTCGACGACGATCGCAGAGAACGGGGCCGTAACGGCGTAGCGAGCGCTGGTATCATCCGTCCGGCGAACCTCTTCGATCTGCTTCTTGGAGAGGCCGAAGCCGAGCAGCGCCTGCTCCGCTTCCGATAGCGAGATACGACTTTCGGTCAGACGGGTCTCGGCCTCGAGCAGGTCCTTCTCCGTCGAAACCCCGCGATCAAGGAGGTCCGATTCCCGGGCGAAGCTCCGTTCTCGGAGCGCGGCCGCGGCCACGGCTTGGAGGTAGGATGCCTTCGCCGCGCCGAGATGGGTTGAGGTGATGATGACGAGCGGTTCACCGAGTTCGACGGTGTCTCCGAAGTCTTTCATGACCTCCGCAACGATGCCCGGCACCTGGGCCGAAATCAGTGCATGCCGGTCGCCGTCATAGGCCACCTCGGCGTTGCACTCAACGATCTTGGTTATTGGACGCGACTCGACCGAGGCGAACTGGAGACCGGCTTGCCCGGCGATGTCGGGACTGTCGAAGCGGACGACGAGGCTCTGCGTCGAGCAATACACGGATGGCGGCCGTTGCGCCCGTGAGACGTAGCCGCCGGGAGCAGCACTCGTGGATCGTGAATCATCCGGGGGGCGTGCGGCATCGAACGATTCCGTCGCGGGCGTCTCTTTTCGGCTCGTGTCGAGTTCGGGATTGCAGATAGAGCACTGGGATTCGGGTCGGTCGTGCTCGGCGCACCAATCCCCGACGGATTGGAAGGCGGGGATCAAAGCGGGGTTGCACCGGTAGCAGAAAGCCTCGGGAACCCCGTGGCCATCGCAGAAGCCCAATGATTCGATGAGACTCGGGTTGCAAAACGGGCACTGCGCCTCCGCGATTCGGTGCTCCTCACAGAAGGCAGTGGTGTCGGACTTCTTCGTGTGCTTGGCCTCATCCGAGGCGCCTTGACCGCAACCAAGACCACCGAAGACGACCAGCGTGGCCAGGAGTACGGTGAGGGCTCTTGTCTTCATCATCTTTCTCCGTAAGGACCTGTACCGACCAAGCTTAAAAGCTCTGCCTCGGCGACGATAGCGTCCCTCTTGAGTTCCAGTGTTCGTAGGCGGACGTTTGCGAAGGTGCGCTGTGCGTCGATGAGTTCCAAGAATGGAAGGTGTCCGACGCGATACCCTTCCTGGGCTTGAAGGAGCCCCCGGTCCGCCGCCGGCAGGATACGATCCGCGGCCCCGCGGAGTTGTTCGCGGGCGGCCATGTAGCGCTGGCGGGCCACTTCGAGAGTGACCTGGAGATCAAGGCGCACGATGCGCGCATTGTCCCTGGCCTGCGCAACCAGCGATTCCGTCTCGGCCACCCGCCCCTGATTGCGATTAAGGATGGGCAAGGGCATGGTGAGCCCCGCCTCCACGAACTCCTCGTCTATGGCCCGATACCTCCCGTAGGCCACAAAAAGACCGAGATCGGGGATCCGGGCCGCCCTTGCTTCGCGCAGCAGCGCTTCTGCGGCTTCGATGTCCCGCCGGGCCCCTTGAAAGGCCGGGTGGTCATTCAGGGCATCGGGGAGAAGGAGCCCGCTCGTGGAGTCGCCGTCGGGATCGAGCACGCCGACGAGTCGGTCGAGTGGAACACGCGCGCCGCCGAGCAGAGAGGAGAGCTCCGCCGACGATATCGCGTGCCCCTGCGCCAGCTGTTGCCGGGTGACTTCGAGTTCGTATACTTCGAGGAGAGCCTTGGTCACCTGAGACTCAGGGGCTGCTCGGGCGTCGAATCGAGTCTGGGCGATTCCGAGAGTGTGGTTCGCGATGCGGAGAAGCTCTTCAATCGCGGCATGGGCCTCACGAAAGTAGAGATGCTCGGCCCAGAGCGTATGAACACGTCGAAGGACATCTCTGCGCGCGCTGAGGAGCGTCTGGGCTGCCGCCTCCTGTTCGGCGCGGGCGGCCGCGACCGCCGCGCTTCGGCGCCCGCTGATGACCAGGGACTGGACAAGCGATACCTTGTCTTTGCGGTCACCGGGGTCGCTGGTCGAGAGCTCCTCGACCGCGAACTCGATGACGGGGTTGGGGTACAGGCCCGCCTGCCTGGCCCGGCCCGCCTCGGCCCGAAGACCGCTTTCGGCGGCCGCGAGCGTGGGACTGGCCAATTCCGCAAGCCGAAAGAGGTCGGCCAGCCCGACCTTTTCCTTCTCGAGAATCGAACGGATTTCTTCTTCGGCTTCTCCACCGGCGGCCCCTCGAGCGGGAGCGGCCGGCAGAGCGGCGAACAGCAGAAGAAGCGAGAATGCGAGCAGCTTTCGCGCCATGCAGAATTCCTCCGTAGACGGAACGTCGCGGCAGACCGTTGTCTGCCGGCGTCATTGGCGTTGTTGTGGTGAGACGGAGGATTCTAGGCGCGCGGGGGGTGGAAAATCTCTCCGGGGTGGGCCGAAGAGAAGTTGCCGTCGTAATGGGCGACGGAACCGACCGAGCCCGAGCTTGGACCCAGGATTACCGGCGGGGCGAGCAAGGAAACCGGACCGGCACAACACGGCAGGGAGCAACCATGGCAGCCATTCGGGCAACAGTCGTCGTCGAGAGGAGTGCCGGTTGGGCTCTTTGCGGTCTGTGCGGAAAGTTCGTCGCCATGAGCACAACACGTATCACTCCGGGCGGAGTCGCCAATCCCGCCTGCTGCTTCGGATGGAGCAGAAGCCACGGCCAGGGCAATGGCGACCAAAAGAACGAACGCGCGGAGCTTACAGAGTGGTGCCATCATACTGCCCTTGTGAATTCGCGGTTCGAGGTTTCCTATCACAACCATCAGTATAGTCCCTCGGCCCGCCCTTTGCAAGAACAGGGACGCCCGAGTCCACGACAAGTTCCACGACCGGCCCGTCTTATCGGCGGCGGCGGAGCGTCTCGGTGTCGATGTGGGTCCTCGGGAACTGGTGCGCGAACGCAACGGTCACGTGAACCACGATCCCCAAGGTCGTTTCCGGGCGGCCCATGGCGAACCATGTCAATCGCTCGATCATGGCGAAAAAGCTCCCCCTACGGGTCCACTACCTCCAGAACCAGCTTCTTGAGCATGTAGTTGGCCTCGAGCCAGGCGTCGGGGTTTCCTTTGGCCGAAACGCCGCGGGTAAGCATCACCTGGAGCTCCAACTCGGCATTCCTCGAGGCATCTCCCGCTCGCACCGTCATGGGCAGGGCGGTCACGGCCGCGCCGGGGTACTCCGGGATCTCGTCGCCCACTATCCGGCAGGCCATCGGGAGGTTTACGTCCCAGCCGGGCGCGAACTTGGATAGTGCTCCGGTATCGAGCTGCATCGGGTCCACGTAGAGCCATGCGTTGCGTATGGGCGGGGAGATCTTGTCGCCTGCCTTGCGGCCAATGACGGTGATCACCTTCTTGGTCGTTCCTCGCTCCACCTGAAGTAGGAAGCCGCCGTCAGGCTGAAGGAGCGAGCGGCGCGTCGTGGCGTCCAAGACGTCTACGATCGTTGCGGCCTCGTCTTTCCATGGGCCATTGCTTGCGTGACAGTCCGTGCAGGAACGACTTGGCCCGAGGATGCCGACTGCCGGCGGGTAGGCTGAGGCGGCGATCGGGATGAGAAGAGCGAGAACGAGGAGCGTGTTGACCGGAATCCGTGTCATCTCTTACCCCCTTTGATTAGAAGACCAGCACCCGATCTGCCCAGAGTGTCCAGTCGGTAAGCTCGTCCATAGAGCTTCGATGCGTATTCTCGACGAGCTCGGAATCGGCCATGCCCCGGGCATCCATGCAGGAGCCACAGACGCCGACCGCACCCGGCCGTCGGGCGAGGGGTCGCAACATGCGCTCCAGACTGTAGTACCCATTGGGCACCTTCTGGCCGCGCTTGGCGCAGGGGGACGCGTCTCCGATGAGGAACACGCGGACCTCTTCCCCTCCCCGCTTGGAGAGGGAGCCGGCAAGCCGGAGGCCGTTGTAGCTCCGCTCGGTTCCGTATGGGGGATCGTTAAGAACGATCAGTGTTTTCATGGGCACCGTCTCCTCGTGGGTTTCTCCTCGGGTGAGCTATGGCAGCCACGTGCTTCCGGTCATCATCTTCCACAGAAAGTAGCGCTCATAAGCCTTCTTCGCCCAGAGCCAGCGACGGCCCACGCTCATGTCGACGTGGTTTCGAGGCGGACGCACCGGGTCGGCCCGCATGCGCGCCGCCGTATCGCCCATGTCCATGATGCAGTGCACGAACGGTGGTCTCGCTACACGGTCGCCGCCATGGATGTCGGCCGCGATGTTGCGCGCCGCGGCCCTGGCCATTTGCACGGTCATGTGCCCGGTCTTGGGGAAGTTCACCGGCACGGGCGTCTCGCCCACCGGCGGATACGCCACGGCGACCCCGACCGCGTAGACGTTGCCGAATTCCCCGTGGCGATACTCGTCGTTCACGGGGACGAAGCCCTTCGGATTGCCTAACCCGGTCGACACCGAGACCGCCTTCACGCCCGCCAGCGGGGGGATGATGAGCGAGTAGCGGGATTCGAAGGCCGTGCCGTCTTCGAGCTCCACGGACGAAGCGGTAATCTTCGAGACCACCACCGAGGTAAGATAGTTGATGTCCCGGTGCTCGAATTCACCTTCCAGGAACTGCCGCGCACGCCCCATGCCGCCCACGCCGAAGTGCCCGAGAAACGGCTCCGGGGTGACGAACGTTATGGGCACGCGGTGGCGCATCTTTCGTCTCTTGAGAGCGTGATCGATCTCGAAGGCGAACTCGTATGCTGGGCCCAGGCAACTCGCCCCGGCGGCGCAACCGATGACGACGGGCCCCGGGTCTTCGAGGAATGCCGACCACGCATCCCGCGCTTCCTCTGTTTCGGGGGGGGACATGAGGGAGTGGCCCGGGCCGTCGAAGGGTCCGAGCCCGGGGACGGCTTCATTGGCGCTTCGGTGACCGGTCGCGATCACGACGAAGTCGTAGTCCAGCGCGCTCTCGCCGAAATGGACTTTCTGTCCTTGGGGGTCGATTCGAGCGACTTCCCCCGATACGAAGTCGATACCGCGAGATCTGAGAGTGGGCGCAACGGGGAATGAAATCTGTGCCATGGTCCTCCGCCCCAGGGCCACCCATGGCAACGACGGGATGAAGACGAAGTGGTCGTCCCGGGCGACTACGGTGATCTCCCGTTCGCCGGATGGGAGTAGGCGGCGCAGTTCATGGGCCACGGTCAGGCCCCCAAAGGACGCACCGAGGATGACGATGCGGGTCTTCTTGCTCATAGAGCCGTTTTCACTCCTCTGCGCTTCCCGTTTCGACGGCAAGCCCGGCCTCTCGCCACTCGGGGAGGCCGTCCGCGAGGCGAACGGCGCGGCGCCCGGCCTTCCGAAGGAGAGCGACCGCTTCGACGGACAAGACACAGTAAGGACCCCGGCAGTAGGCTACGACTTCGCGGTCCGTCGGAATCTCTCCGAGGCGCCGCGTGATCTCGGAGAGCGGCACGGAGACGGCCCCGCGTATGTGGCCGGCTTTGAATTCCTCGGGCGGCCTTACGTCGAGTACGATGACCTCGCCTCGGCGAACCCTCCTTCGGAGTTCGTCCCGCGAAATCGGCTCCATCCGGTCGCGATCCTCGGAATAGTCGCGAATCGCGTCCCGCACTTCCGGAAGCTGGCTTTCCGCGAGGCCCTGCAGGTGCTTCCAACAGCGAAAGACGGCCGGGTCGGCCAAGCGATAGAATGCGCGAGGCCCTTCCTTGCGGGCGCCGACAAGCCGGGCTTGCTTGAGAATCTGGAGGTGGCGCGATGTATTGGCGACGGTTGCGCGGGCTTCCCGGGCAAGAGTCTCCACGTCTCTCTCCCCCTGGGCGAGGATATCAATGATTTCGAGTCGTTTCGGAGCCGCGAACGCGTGCGCCATTCGGGCGAAGTGCTCGAACACCGCATCCTTGAAGTCTCGGCTGTGCATAGGGGTGTTTCTCCTATCGTTCAATTAATCAATGGAATGATAGGCGCTCGGTGGCTCGAAGTCAAGAGGAATGGTCGGCCCTGAGGGCGGAGAGGTGAATGAGCGTGTGTGACCAACACTTGCCGCGCGGACCTGTGGAGTGCGACAAGCGCGGATTTCATCCCGTCCGAGTTCTAACCGGTTGTGTTAAAAGAGGTTGTGGGTGGAGCGTGGCAACGCTTGTCCTAGAGGAATAGAAGGAAGACGTGGCGGGCTTTCGGGCCCCGCCCCGGGAGGGTCGTCATGTTTCGCGGCGGCTAGACGACGGCCGTCGCGGGCTGCTCGAGGACTTCTTTGATCCGTCCGGCGGCCCAATCCACCTCTTCCTTGGTGATGGTGAGGGGGGGCGCGATGCGGATCACGTTCGCGTGGGTCTCCTTGCAGAGCATCCCCCTCTCCTGGAGGGCTTCGCAGTCGGGGCGGGCGGGCCGGTCCAGCTCGACGGCGATCCAGAGGCCCCGGCCCCGGACTTCCTTCAGGCGATCGGAGCGGATGGCCCGGAGCTTCTCCATGAAGTACGGCCCGACCTTCGCCGCGTTCTCCACGAGCTTCTCCTCCCGGATCACGGCGAGGGCCTCCCGGGCCACGGCGCAGCCGAGGGGATTGCCGCCGAACGTGCTGCCGTGGTCGCCCGGGTGGAAGACGTCCATCACGTCCGCCCGGGAGAGGAACGCCGAAACGGGGTAGAACCCGCCGGAGAGGGCCTTGCCGATGATCAACCCGTCGGGCTTCACGTTCTCCCATTCGTGGGCGAAGAGCTTGCCCGTCCGGCCGAGTCCGGACTGGATCTCGTCCAGGATCAGGAGGACGGTGTTCTTCCGGCAGAGCGTCTCCGCCTCTTTCAGGTAACCGTCCCGGGGGATGATGATTCCCGCCTCCCCCTGGATCGGCTCGACCAGAAAGGCGCAGGTGTTGGGCGTGATCGCACCGGCAAGGGCGGCGAGATCGCCGTAGGGAATGATTTTGAACCCCGGCGTGAACGGCCCGAAACCTTCACGGTACTGCCGCTCGCTCGAGAAGCCGACGATCGTGGTCGTCCGGCCGTGGAAGTTGTCCGTGCAGACGATGATCTCCGCTTTGTTCTCCGGGATCCCCTTAACCGTGTAGCCCCATTTGCGGGCCGCCTTGATCGCGGTCTCCACCGCCTCGGCGCCGGTGTTCATGGGGAGCATCTTCTCCATCCCCGTCATCCCGACCATGTCCTTGTACAGGAGGCCGAGTTGGTCGTTCCGGAACGCCCGCGAGGTCAGAGTGACCTTCGCCGCCTGCTCCTTCATGACCTTCACCAAACGGGGGTGGCAGTGCCCCTGGTTCACCGCCGAGTAGGCGGCCAGGCAATCGAGGTACTTCTTCCCGTCCACATCCCACACCCAAACGCCTTCGGCCTTCGCGACGACCACGTCGAGGGGATGGTAATTGTGGGCGCCGTACCGGTCTTCCAGCTCGATGTACGCTCTCGTGTCCATGGCGATCTCCTTGAGTAGAGCCCTCCCCGCCCGGGGACGGGCCGCCTCGACCAAAGCCGTACAATCATATCGTGGAATCGAGACGGGGGGAACCCCCATCGATCAGCGTCCGCGCCCGTCCCATCGAAGGGAGACGCCGAGAAAGAGGCGCACCGTGGCGTCGTCCGGGAGGCCCTCGGCCCGGGCCCGCGCGAGGACGGCGGCGGCCCCCGCGGCGTCCCCCCGGGCCGCGAGGAGCCGCCCCTCGAGAATCCGGGCCCGGACGTCCGCCCCGGCCCTTTCCGCCCGCTTCAATGCCTCTTCCGCCGCGTCGAAATCGCCCGTCTGGGCATGGGCGAGGGCGAGATAGAGGGGGGGGGAAGGCTCGTCCGGGAGTTGCCGGGCCCCGATCTCGAGGAGGGGGATCGCCTCCTCCGCCCGTCCCGAGATCGCGAGAAGCCGTCCGAGGTTCGCCGCCCCTTCTCCCTGACCGGGGTCCTTCTCCAGCGCCTCACGATAGAGGGATTCGGCCTCCTCCGTGTGTCCCGTGACCTCCTCGATTACGGCGAGATCGGTCAGGTTCTCCGCCGACCTCTCCGCGGCGAGGGCCCGCAGGAGATGCCGCCGGGCATCCTCGAATCGACCCTCGTCCCGGGCGAGAAACGCCGCGTTCCGCCGGGCACGGACATGATCGGAATCCGCCTCGATCGCGCGATCGAAGGCGGCGGCGGCCCCGGCCCGGTCCCCCTTCCCGAGGAGAATTCCGCCGAGGTTGTTCCACGCCGACGGGAAGCCGGGGCTCGCCTCCGTCGCCTCCCTGTACATCGCCTCCGCCTCCTCCGTCCGCCCGAGGGACTCGAAGCGTATTCCCATGTTGTAGAGGCCGCCCGCGGGGCCCACGACGGGGCCGCCGGCGTTCGCGAGGACGATCAGGGCCGCCGCCGGCAGGGCGGCGCGGGCGAGGGGCCGCCAAAGACGGCCCGCCGCGAGGCCGCCGGCATGAGCGAGATACCGGGCGGCGGTGGGGATGAGAAAGGGGACCACCGGAAGCCGGTACCGGCCGAAGACGAAGAGCAAGGAGAGGGTCAGGAAGAAGACGAGCACGGAGCCGGGGAAGAGGAGATCCGCCCCCCGGAGCCTCCGGGGATAGAACCAACCGAGGACCCCGAGCGGGGCGATCACGCCGAACCCGAGAAGCGCCGCGGATAGCTCGGGGAAATACCGGCGGTAGATCCGGAAATCGAAGGTGTCCGGGATTTCCTCCCCCCGCCAGAAGAGCCCGGCCCGCCGGAGCGTGAGCGCCCGGAACCGCGCCGGGTCCTCGGCGATGAAGGAGAGGGCCCGACGGAACCAGAAGCGGTTCACCTCCGACGGCCGCAGTTTTCGTCCTTCCTCCTCTTCGGCGATCCGAACCGCGTCTTCCTTTTCATATGGAGGATTCTGGCGGCCCGGAACGATGGGCGCGTAGATCCCCCGGGACCCCGAGTGGTTGCCATGATAGAAGGTCGGGCCGGCGTGGTAGGTGAGGGGGACGAAGTCGCCCCCCACAACGCCGTTCCGGACCGTCACGGCGAGCACCGGCAGGAGGAGGCCGATGGCGAGCCGGCCGGCGGAGCGCCGGGAAGACCGGCCGGCGACGAGCAGCCAGACCGGCGCGAGGAGGAGGAAGTTCCCCCGCACGAGCGCCGCGAGACCGAGGGAGATCCCCGCGGAAAGCCCCCGCCCGGTCAGGACTTTCCGGGCGGAGAGGAGCAGAAGGAAGATGGCGAGCGGGGGCTTCAGGAGAAGCCCGTCGTAGAAGAGACCGAAGCCGTAGAGCCCGTAGAGCAGGGGGGCGAGGAGACCGGCCCCGGCGCCGAACGCCGTCCGTGTCAGGAGAAACAGGAGAAAGGCGCTCGCCGTGTCCAGGAGGGCGTTCACGGCCTTCGCGGGCGCTTCCGGGCCGCCGGGACCGGCGCCGAAAAGGGCGAGGAAGTAGGGGAAGAGGGGCGCATCGAAGAAGACCTCGCTCCCGATCAGGTCCCCCCGGAGGATTTCGCCCGCCCGCTCCCGGTAAGGACGGACGTCCCCCGCCATGTCGTCCGTCAGTTCCGATCGTTCGACATGAAACACGAAGAGGAGCCGGAGGAAGAGAGTCGCGAGGAGGATCGCCGCGAGAACGAGCCGGTGTGTCGTTTTCTCCCGTCCGGGAGATGAGCGGGGATGAATCGGTGCCACCACACAACCCTTGAGAACCCAAAGAAAAATGGGGCGGCCCGGGCTACGCCCGCTGGGTGAAAGAGGAAGAGTTCCCCTTTTACACCAACCCGGAGACCACCCCAATCCATCGGCGAGCCGATCGCTCACCGGATTCACCGATTCGAGACAAGGCATATGATACAAAGTCCGCCGGAATAGTGCAAGCGGAAGATGAAGGGGAAACGCGATTTTTTTTCTCCCCGTTCTCTTCGTTTTTCCGCGGCGGGTTTTTCTCGTCGCCGTTCACCCGGCGGGAGTTTCGCAGTACAATAAGCGACTGCTGCGGGGCGGTCCGCTCTTCGGCCGAGGAGGAATGAAACTATGAGAATCCGGTCTTTGTTCGCCGCGGTGTTCGCGGGCGCCTTGCTCGCGGGGGCCGCTTCCGCTCTGCCTGAGGCGGCCCCCGGGGGCGTGAAGTTCAGCTACCGGTCGCCCGGCGCCACGAGCGTTCACCTCGCGGGCGAGATGAACGCCTGGTCTTCCGACGCCACCCCCATGGCGCGCCACGGCGACGTCTGGTCCGTGGTCCTTCCTCTCGAGCCGGGCATGTACCGGTACAAATTCGTGGTCGACGGCAACCAGTGGAAGGAAGATCCGGACAACCCGACCAAGGTGGACGACAACTACGGCGGATTCAATTCGCTGCTGGTGGTGAAGGCGGACGGCTCCGTCTCCTTCCGCGAGGAGGACCGGGAGTTCCTGGTCACCGACGATTACGGGACCGACCGGGACGGGATCTATTTGAACCTCATCTGGCACCAGCACCAGCCTCTCTACCTCGATCCCGTCCGGGACGAGCTCCAGGGGCCCTGGGTGAGGGCCCACGGCACGAAGGACTACTACGACATGGCCGCCATCCTGGAGGCGTACCCGAAAGTCCATTACAACGTGAACCTGACTTCGGTGCTTCTCTTCCAGCTCCAGAAGTATTACGTCGAGAGGCTCGCCCCCTTCGTCGACGCCGGCGCGGGGCGGGTCGATGCCAGTCCCTTTCTCGAGGCGTGGGGGGGGCGCACGGACCCGTGGATCGACCTGGCCCTCCGGCCGACCGAGTCCTTCGGCCCCGACGAGGACGCCCTTCTCTGGAAGAACCCCTGGAACGCCTTCGGCGTCTCCGACGTGGTCATCGCCCGGTTCCCCCAGTACGCCGCGCTCAAGGCGAAAGGCGGGGGATTCTCGGTGGACGAGAAGCGGGCGATCAAGTTCTGGCACTACCTCGCCTGGTTCGATCCGGACTTCCTCCGGGGGCCGGTCAAACTTCCCGGCGGGTGGACGGTGGACCTTTCCGATCTCGTCGCGGAGGACGAGAACGGCTCCTTCCGCCTCACCCACGCGGTCCGGGAGGAGGACGCGAACCGGATCGTGGCGGAGACATACAAAGTGCTCGCTTCGGTGGTGCCGATCCACGAGAAGCTGATGTACGATCCCGAGACCCGCTCCGGACAGATCGAGGTGATGACCACCCCCTACTACCACCCGATCCTCCCTCTCGTCTACGACACCGACGCGGCGCGCGTCTGCCAGCCGGGCGACGCCATGCCGCGGCGCTTCTCCCATCCCGAGGACGCGGAGGCCCAGGTGGCGAAGGCGGTCCCCTTCTACGAGAGCCTGTTCGGCCGCGCCCCCGCGGGCATGTGGCCCGGCGAGGGATCGGTCTCGGAGGCGATCGTGCCGGTCCTCTCGGCCCACGGCATCCGGTGGATGGCGACGGCGGACCGCGTGCTCCAGCGCTCCTCGCCGCCGGGACAACCGATCACGAGGCCCTACCGCGTCGAAGTGACCGAAGGGGGGCGGACCGGATCGGTGGCGGTGGTCTTCCGGGACACGCCCCTCTCCGACCGGATCGGATTCCGCTACCAGCGCCTCTTCGGCGAGGAGGCGGCGGACGACTTCATCCGTCAGGTCTTGGCGGCGGCGCCGGAGAAGGGGGGCGAGGACCATCTCCTCACGGTGATCCTGGACGGCGAGAACGCGTGGGAGTGGTACGTCCGGGACAACGACGGCAAGGACTTCCTCCACGCCCTTTACCGGAAGCTCTCGAAGCTGTACGACGAGAGGAAGATCGTCACCGTCACCATGACCGAGTACATCGAGGGGAATCCGGACCGGGGCGTGCCCGCCCATCCCGTGGAGGCGATGGCCTCCTTGGACCGTCTCTGGCCGGGAAGCTGGATCGACGCGAACTTCGCCACCTGGATCGGCGAGCCGGAGGAGAACCGGGCGTGGGACGTGCTCGGAGAGACCAGGGAGGCCCTCGCCGCCTCCGGGATCCCGGCGCCCCCCTTCGAAGCGCCGGCCCCCGGGCCGGGCGAACCGGGCCACGCGGCCTACATGGCGTGGGAGGAGATGTACGCCGCCGAAGGGTCCGACTGGCTCTGGTGGTACGGGAACGATCAAAACGCCCCCGGCGGGGACGATCCCTTCGACGCTGCCTTCCTCACCCACGTGAACAACGTCTACCGGTACGCGAAGGAAGCGGGCGCGGCGATCGAGGGGAACGTGCCGGCCTCGATCCTCTCCGGCGGAGGCCGGAAGGATCCGTTGCCGGGGGGCGGCGCCACGGCCATGGGCGCGGGCGAGAAGGTGCCGGTCCTCTTTACGTGCGACGCCACGGCGCAGAAGGTGACGAAGGCGATCTATGTCGTCGGAAACCAACCGGAGCTCGCGAACTGGACGCCGAACGAAGTCGCCATGTACGACGACGGGAGCCACGGCGACGCCGCGGCGGAGGACGGCGTCTGGTCCCTTCTCCTCGATTTCCCCGCGGGGACGCGCGTCGAGTACAAGTACACGAACAGCGGCGCGCCCGGCTCGTGGAGCCCGTCGGAGGAGTTCCCCGTGGAGAACCGGGGCCTTTCGGTGAGCGGGAACCGGGTGACGACGAGGGACGTCTTCGGCGACAAGGCGGCTTCATCCTCGTCCGTGGACTGAGGTTAACCGCCGGCCCCGCGATGGAGGGCTTTCCCGGGCATACTCCCTGTGCTACATTCTCAGGGGGGCGACGGCCCCGGGGAGGGAGATGACGTGACGGCCGAGAGCAAGACCATCGCCATCATCGGCGCATCCACGAATCGGGAGAAGTACGGGAACAAGGCGGTCCGGGCCTGGGCGATGAAAGGCTACACCGTTTATCCCGTGACGCCGAAGGCGGACGAGGTGGAAGGCTTCAAGGCGTACCCCTCGATCCGGGACATTCCGGGGAACGTGGACATCGTTTCTCTCTACGTTCCGGCGGCGGTGGGGGTGAGGCTGCTCCCGGATATCGCCGATAAGAAAGCCAGGGAGATCTATGTCAATCCGGGCGCCGAAAGCGACGAGTTGATGGCGGAAGCGAAGGCCCTCGGCCTGAACGCCATGAACGCCTGCAGCATTCTGGCGATCGGTTTGACGCCGGAGGAGGTATAGCCCGGACCATGCACCAATCTCCTACCGTGGCCCCGGCTCGCCGGCTGCGAGCCCTCGCGACGGAGATTCATGCATGATCCGGGCTGGCTTCCGCGCACGGAGCCATCCACGCTAATGGACGATCCCTTGTCCAAAATACTCGTCGTACTCCTGTTCGTCTTCCTGAACGGCTTCTTCGTCGCGGCCGAGTTCGCCATCGTGACGGCACCGGCGATGAAGATCGAAGGAATGGCCGCGGCCGGCCACCGGCGGGCGCGGGTGGCGCGGTACATCCTGAGACACCTGGACGCCTATCTGTCGGGTTGCCAGGTGGGGATCACCCTGGCGAGCCTCGCCCTCGGCTGGATCGGCGAGCCCTTCCTCGCCCGGTTGCTGATTCCCCTCCTACACAACGTGGGCGTTCATTCCGAGGCCCTTCTCCATACGGTCTCATTCATCATCGCCTTCACGACCATCACGTTCCTGCATATCGTGGTGGGCGAGATGGCCCCGAAGTCGTTCGCCATCCGGAGATCGCTCGACGTCACTCTGCTGACCGCGCTGCCCCTCCACGTCTTCTACGTGGTCTTGTACCCTTTCATCGCCCTCACCAACGGGGCGGCGATGCTCCTGCTCCGGCTGATCGGAATCGCGGGTTCGGATCCGGCCCATCACGTGCACTCGGAAGCGGAGATTCGGCTCCTCTTCAACCGCTCCGCGGCGGGGGGCGAGCTGACCGACCACGAGACGAAGATGATGGAGAAGGTCCTCGACTTCCACGACCGGGAGGCCCACCACGTGATGGTTCCCCGCCCGGACGTCATCCACCTGAACGTGGAGAGCGACGGGGAGGAGAATCTTTCGGTCGCCGAAGGGTGCGGATACACCCGGTTCCCCCTCTGCGACGGGAGCATCGACCGGGTGATCGGCTTCGTCCACGTGAAGGACCTCTACCGGGCGGTCCGGGAATCGAATGGGAACCCGGTGGACCTCCGTAAGCTGAAGAGGAGCATCCTGTTCTTCCCGGAGCATACGCCCCTGCAGACGATCCTTCGGGAGTTCCAGGCCCGCCGGGTCCACCTCGGCATCGTTCTGGACGAACATGGCGGCACCCTCGGCATGCTGACGCTGGAAGACGTGATCGAAGAGCTGGTCGGCGAGATCCAGGACGAGTTCGACCGGGAGGTCCCGCCGGTCCGGCAGGTCGGCCCCACCCAGTTCGTGATCGACGGCGGGTGCGCGGTGAGCGAGTTCGAGGAGGCGACGGGTGTCGCCCTGCCCAAAACGGGCGCGGACACGGTGGCCGGGGTGCTGCTCGACACGGCCGGAGACCTGCCCGAGGAGGGTGCCCGCATGGCGATCTCCGGCGGGATTCTGGTCGTGGAAGAAATCCAAGACCAGCGGGTCACCCGGCTCCGCTTCATCGTGCAAGGCCGCGAGACCCCGGGTGATTCCCCGCTCCTCTCGTAATTTCCTCCGTCAGCGAATCGAAAGAAGCGCCAGGCGAACCCGGTGGTCGATCCCCTCTCCGCCGAGGAGCGGGTCGGGCCGGCTCTCGAAATCGAAAACCGGGGCGGCGAATCGGACGCCGTCTTGGTCCGCTTCCAGAAGGGCTTGGGGCGGCTCGGGGCGATGGGTGACGTGCCAGAGGCCGAGGGCGAGGCCCCCGAAGGTCCCCCCCACGAACGACCACTTCACGATCTCCCCTTCGTTATCGTCGGCGACCAGGGCGATCGCCCCCCCCAGGATGAGACCGCCGAGGCCCCCCCAGAGGATCGACTTGGTCACCGAGATCGCCGGATTCTCGTCCCCCTGGCGGTTCACCACCACCTGAGCGCCCGCCCCCCCGGGAACGAGGATGATCGCGAACACGAACGCCGTCATCGATTGGCGAAGGGACACCGAAGTACCTCCTTCCCGGCTCAGCCGATCTTCTCGAGCGCCCGCCCGATGCGCTTCCGGGCTTCCTCGGCGACTTCCTTGAGGCTTTCGCTCCGGAAGAACTCGGACATGAGGGCCGGGTTCATGGCGGAAACGACCGAGCCCTCCCCCTCTTCGTAGACCACCACGTTGCAGGGGAGGAGAAGTCCCACCTGCAGGGTCTCGCGAAGGGCGCGGTGGGCGAGGGGCGGATTGCACGCTCCGAGGATCACGTATCTCCGGAATTCCGCGTCCATCTTCTCTTTCAGGGTCGCCTGGACGTCGATCTCGGTGAGAATGCCGAAGCCTTCCTCCTTGAGGGCGGCCCGGGCCGCCTCGACCGCTTTCTCGTAGGGCAGGTCGAGCTTCTTCTCCATGCCGAGTTCCATCGGTCTCACCTCCTTCGGGGTCTTTCGAGGGACATTATAGGCTCCGGCGGTCCGGGGCTCAACCGGAGCTTTCCGTCGGGGCTCGGGTCGCCTACAATCAGGGGAGGAGGAAGACCATGGCACGAGACTTCGCCACCTTCGATTTCCAGGAAGGGCGGACGCTGGGGGGGGCGGTACACCATCGCCGAGAAGGTGGGCCAGGGGTGGGAGGGGGAGGTCTACCGGATCGTCGAGCGGGGGACCGGGATCAGCCGCGTCGCCAAGTTCTACTATCCCGATCGGAACCCGAAGGGGGTTACGGCGCGGCGGTACGCGCTCAAGCTGCACCGGTTTCGGGACTGCCCCGTGGTCGTGCAGTATCTCTACCACGACCGGATCCGATTCCACGGCTACCCGATCGAGTACGTAGTCTCCGATCTGGCCCCGGGAGAGATGCTCAGCCGCTTTCAGCTGCTGCAACCGGGGAAGCGCCTTCGTCCCTTCGAGGCGCTCCACCTGCTGCACGCCCTCGCCGCCGGGGTGGAGCCGATTCATCTGAAGGGCCAGTACCACGGCGATATCCACACGGACAACATCCTCGTGGAGAGGGTGGGGCTCTCGTTCCGTCTCAAGCTTCTCGATTTCTTCGATCTCGGCCGCCCGACGAAGGCGAGGATCGCCCGGGACGTGGTCGACATGGTCCGGGTCTTCCACGAAATCCTCGGGGGGGCGAGGCGGTACCGCGCACAACCGCCGATCGTGAAGGACATTTGCAGGGGCCTGAAGGCCTCCCTCATCACGGCGCGGACACGAACGGCGGGGGAACTGCGGGGATTGCTCGACAACTACACCTGGGAATAGGTTCGCGGATGGGGGATGGATTCTACTGCGGCTCGCGATCGGGGTCGGACAGGCCGGCCGGGCCCCATCCCCCGCCGTTCGTCCTGAGTAGGCGCGAAGCGCCGTATCGAAGGATCGAACCGGCGGACCGGGAAATTGGAGAACGCCGACCGGGACGGACTCAGTGACGAAGAACGGAACGACAAATCACGGCCGCGACTTCCTCCGCCGATTCCTCGCTACGAATCCATCCCCCACCCGCGAACCGGCAGGGATCTTGGGAAGAACCGGCGAGGTCTTATGACGACGGGGAAGATGGGGGATGGATTCTACTGCGGCTCGCGATCGGGGTCGGACAGGCCGGCCGGGCCCCATCCCCCGCCGTTCGTCCTGAGTAGGCGCGAAGCGCCGTATCGAAGGATCGAACCGGCGGACAGGGAAACTGGAGAACGCCGAACGGGACGGATTCAGTGACGAAGAACGGAACGACAAATCACGGCCGCGACTTCCTCGGCCGATTCCTCGCGGCCCTCGCGGCCGGGATCCTCGCCGGGATGTTCGCGGGGCTTTTCTTCGCCTCGGAGAGCCTGATCCGGAACCCGGGGATCCAGGGTTTCCGGGACCGGGCCATGGTCCTTCTCTTCTTTCCCCTCTTCTACGGCATCGTCGGCGCCGGCGCCGGAGCGGCGGCGGGAGTTCTCTTCCTCCTCGTCCCGCGGGCGGTGCGGCGGCGCTTCGGGGGGAGCGCGGGCGTCTTCGGCGCGGCGGTGACCGCGGCCCTCTTCGCCTTCCTGGAGGGGCTCGCCCGCTGCTACGACTGCCACCAGTGGTACAGGAAGTCGATCCCGAGCATGACCGTGACCGTCCCGGAGAGTTTCATCCGCTTCCTTACTGTAGCGGGGGTCGCCCTCCTCTTCGGACTTTTCTTCGGCCTCGCCCTGCTCGCCGTCCGGCGCTGGGCGGGCGAGGACCCTTCGGGGCGGCGGGGGCGGCTCGCCCGGGGCGGGGCGCTCGCCCTGGTCGTCGCCCTGGTGGCCGCCGGCGTTCTCACGGAAGGACCGTCGTTCCGGGCTCCGGCGTACGACCCCTCTCTCGCGTCATCGACGGGGGTCCCGGTGCGCCTCATCGTGATGGACGGCGCCGACTGGGATTACATCCGCCCGGTCTTGGAAGCGGGGCGCATGCCGAACCTGAAGGCCCTCATGGACCGGGGTGTGTGGGGGAATCTCGGGATCTCGTTTCCCACCGTTTCCCCCTACATGTGGACGAGCATCTCCACCGGTTTGGACGACGACGAGAGCGGCCTCTGCGATTTCTTCGGCTACCGGCCGCCCGGCTCGAACGCCCTCATCACCCGCTTCCCGGGCATCGGCAACAGCAAGCGCTTCGTCTTCCAGAAGCTCGTGCCGAAGCTCGCCCGGCGGGGAATCGGGAAAGCGGTTTACGCGTCGAGCGCTCAGAAACGGGCGCCGGAGATGTGGGACTACATCGGCGCCGCCGGGCTTGATGTCTGCGTGGTCGGCTGGCGGTACTCCTGGCCGGCGACGCCGGTCCGGGGCGTCATGATCACGGAGCGCTTCGGCACGGCGGACCTCGGTTGGCCGATCGCCTACCCGCCGGAGATGAAGGACCGTCTCCGCCGGGACTTCCGCGAAGAGGCGGAACCCCTGGTGCGGCGCATCATCGGGGACGAGTGGGCGGACGCGAAGCCCAAAGAGCTCGGAATCTACAGGAAACGGATCGAGAACCTGCGCTACCAGATGGAGAGGGACGTCAAGTACGCGAGTCTCGGACGGGCCCTGATCGACTCGCTGCAGCCCCGCTTCGCCGCGGTCGGTTTGACGGCCGTGGACGCCCTCGAGCACGCCTACATCGTGGAGCACGTCTTCGGGAAGACGAAGGATCGGCCGACGCTGAACGAGTACTTCCGGCGTTTCACCACCGAAGAGGGGGTGACCCGTCTGTCGAGGACGATCGAAGACGCCCACTCCGATTGGGACAGCCTGATCGGCGTCGTCGTCGGGAGCGCGAAGGGCGAGGTGGTGATCATCATCTCCGATCACGGCCACGATCTGGACGGGACCGGGCACCGATTCGGACCCGAGGGGATCATCGTGATGGGGGGGGGGCCGGTCGAGGAGGGGGGGGCGTTCGAGGATCCGTCGGTGTTCGACATCGCGCCCACGGTCCTTCACCTCTGCGGGCTCCCGGTGCCGGAGGGCCTGAAGGGGCGGGTCTTGACGGAGGTGATGGGCGGGGCGTGGCTCGCCGCGAACCCGGTCCGGTATCTCCGGGCCGGGGAGGGCCCGGGCGCCGTCCTCCGCCGGGGCGAGGCGCTGCCGGAACTCAGGGACGAAGAGCTGGAGGACCTGAAGGCCCTCGGCTATGTGGATTAGCCTTGATCTTTCATAAAATCTCGAGAGCAAACGCGTGAGAGTACGTCAGATGCGGCAGCGCGCGGCATTCACCAAGCAGAGCAAATACAACGATATGTGAGCATTGGTGAATGCCGCGCCCGGTCGCAGATGGCGTGCTATCATGCGAGCGTCAGCGTTTTGAGCCGAGATTTTATAAAAGATCAAGGTTAGTTCGCGATCCTCTCGCGGATTCTACTGCGGCCGGGGATCGCGGCCTGCGAGGCGGGTTCTCCGTCGACGTCTTCCTCGACATAGCTTCGGCTATGCCTCCGGGAGGCGTCTCGCACGAACCGGCCTCTCGGCGCGCTCCCCGAGGGCCTCGCGACGAATCCGCTCGAGGACCGCGAACTTTCGGAAAGGACTCGGGGATCGTATGAAATCAAGAGGAAGACGCTTTACGATCCGAGAAGTCGGGTAAGGCGGCTTTTCGTTTGTCATGAACGAGTTGTCGAAGCAGGGACTTGGCATGCCTCCATTGACCAGAAGCAAGCTCCTCGGCGTGTTCATGACGTCGATGTCCCTTCTCGCCTTCGAGATCGCGCTCACCCGGATCTTCTCGGTGGTGCTCTGGTACCACTTCGCCTTTCTCGCGATCTCCCTCGCCCTTTTCGGGCTCGGCGCGGGGGGGCTTCTCCTCCACTTCTTTCCCGAGCGGTTCCCCCGGGAAGAGGTGGGGGAACAGATGGCCCGGTTCGCCCTTCTCTTCGCGGTCTCCATCCCGGTGTCGTTCACGCTGATCCTCGGCGTTCCCTTCGTCTACCGCGTGTCTCTGCCCGCCCTCGTCTCCCTTTTCCTGATCTACGCCTTCGCGGCGGTCCCCTTCCTGCTCGGCGGCGTCACACTCGGCCTCGCCCTCTCCCGGTACCGGAAGAGGATCGGCGTGGTCTACGGCTACGATCTGGTCGGCGCCGGCGTCGGGTGCGCCCTGGTGGTCCCGCTGCTGAACCGGGTGAGCGGGCCGGGGGCGGTCTTCGTCGTGGCTCTGGCGGCGGCGGCGGGCGCGGCGCTCTTCGCCGTGGACGGTTCGCGCCGGGTTCTCCGGATGGCCGTCCTCGTCATCGTCTTCTTCGCCGTTCTCCTCGGTGTCCAAGAAGGGACGGGGCTCTTCCGCATCGATTTCGCGAAGGACGAGTTGGAGAAAGCGATCCTCTACGAGAAGTGGAACGCCCTCGCCAGGGTCACGGTGACCGACCGGGGAACCGTGAACTGGGCGACGAGCGAGGCGTACCAGGGCCCGAAGCCGGAGACGCTCTGGCTCAAGATCGACGCCGAGGCCGGGACGCCGATCGTCCGCTTCGAAGGGGAGCTCGATGCCGTCCGGGCGGTCCAGTACGACGTGACCGCCCTCGCGTATACGCTCCGAAACGACGTGCCGGTCATGATCATCGGCCCCGGCGGCGGGCGGGACGTGCTCACCGCCCTCTCCTTCGGCTACCGGGACGTGACGGGCGTCGAGATCAACCCGGCCATCATCGAAGCCGTTCGGGGCCCCTTCGGCGAGTACTCCGGGCGCCTCTACGACCGGCCGGAGGTGACGATCGTCGCCGCGGAAGGGCGGAGCTTCGCGCGGCGGTCGGGGGAGAAGTTCGGCATCATCCAGGCCTCCCTCATCGACACGTGGGCGGCGACCTCCGCCGGGGCGTACGTCCTCTCCGAGAGCAACCTGTACACGAAGGAGGCCTTCGTCGACTTTCTCGGCCGCCTCCGGGAGGACGGAATCCTCACCATGTCCCGCTGGTTCTTCAAGGGGCGGCCGATCGAGACGCTCCGCCTCGCCGGGGTGGCGGCCGCGGCCCTTGAGGCGATGGGCGTGGAAGACCCGGCCCGGCACATCATGGTGGTGAAGCGGTCGACTTGGGATTGGGCGTACCGGCTGAACGAGTTCCGGGACGGCGTCGGCACGCTCCTCGTGAAGCGGACGCCGTGGGAAGCGGGGGAGGTGGACCACATCCGGCGGATCGCGGGAGATCTGAAATTCGATCTCGTCTTCGCGCCGGGGGAGGCGGCGAACCATCCGGACTTCGAGCGGCTCTTCGATCTCGGCCCGTCCCGCTTCGCCGAGGGGTACCCGTTCGACGTCTCGCCCCCCACCGACGACCGCCCCTTCTTCTTCTACATGCTCCGCCCGGCGGATGCCCTCCGCGCGCTCCTCGGCCGGGGGGGAATCGAACAGGGGGTGATGCAGAACAACGTCCGGGCCATGTTCGTGCTCGCCGGTCTTCTCGTGATCGTGCTCCTCTTCACGGCGGCCTTTCTGATGCTGCCGGCGGTCGTGCGCCGGGGGGAGCCGGTCGTCCTGGACCGGAGGGGGGCGGCGTTCCTGCTCTACTTCGTCTCTCTCGGCCTGGGCTATCTGCTCGTCGAGATTCCGCTCATGCAACGGTTCATCCTCTACCTCGGCCACCCGGTCCACGCGCTGTCGGTGGTGCTCTTCGCGCTTCTCATCGGAAGCGGGGTCGGGAGCCTCGTCTCGCAGAGGCTGTCGGGGCGGTGGCTCGTCCTGCCGCCGATCCTCCTCGTCGCCGGTGTCCCCGCCTTTGCGATGATCTTGCAGGGCCTCTTCGACGGGACTCTCGGCGCCTCCTTCGCGGCGCGGGTCGCGATCGCCGTGGCTCTTCTTCTGCCTCTCGCCTTCGTGATGGGAATCCCCTTCCCGGCGGGCGTTCGCGCCCTCGGGGAGGAGCGGAAGGGAATGGTGCCGTGGGTGTGGGGGGTGAACGGGGCGACGTCGGTGATGGCGTCGGTCCTCGCGACGCTGCTGGCCATCGGCTTCGGGTTCCGGGCGGTGCTCTTCCTCGGCGCGGCGGCCTACGCCGTCGCCTTTCTCTCGTTTCTCGTCATTCGCCGCGAAGCATCTCCAGTAGTGCGTGAGTGATCCTCGCCGTTACTCCCCAGACAACCAGGCGCCCCCGGCCATCGACCCGCACAGGATAGAACGGGCCCTTCCCGTCCGGGTCGGGCGTTTTGCCGGGGTACTTTTCCCGCTCGTGGATCTCCTCGAGCACCGAGAAGGGGACTTCGATCATGTAGTCGATCTCGGCGGGGTCGGGGACCGGGTCCCCCTCGCCGCTCCAGCGGGCTACGAAGACGTGGAGAAAGGCGTTCACGACGGAGCTCGAGTAGTAGCCGAGGTCGCCGAGCAGCTCGAGGGATTCGGGACGGAGGCTGAGCTCTTCCTCGAACTCCCGGAAGGCGGCCTCGAGATCCCCTTCTCCCCTCTCGATCATGCCCCCCACCATGCCGACCTGGCCGCTCCAGGTATAGCCGGGGGTCTCTTTCTTCTTCACGAGAAAGGCGTGTGTCTCGTCCCGGTCCACGAGGAGAAAGAACGCCGCCGCCTGCCGGAGGTCGTCGTATCCCTCCGGGCGTTCCGGCGCGGGCCGCCCCTGGAAGAGGGCGCGGATGTCGTCGGAGAGAAAGTGATTGCTCATCGGGCGATTCCCGTCCGTGGTATACTTCAGTTACCAGATACCCTGTTTCGATGGCGCCCCGTTTCCCTAGATTCTGTTATCCGCGCCGAAATAGGGGATCTGGTTACAAAGTCATCATACTCCTCATCCCGGGAGAGCGCACGCATGAGGATTCCCCCCGTCCGTCCGGCTCTCTTGCTTCTCTTTCTCTCTATTGTTCTCTTTCCTGTTTCTTCCCCCGCCTTCGACGGGGATTGGGATGTGGACACCCTCGGCACCGACGCCGACTGGTGGACGGGGTTCATCCCCTCAGGTTTCTACGGGGACTGCGGGAACGGCCTGGATGACGACATCACCGGCGTCGTCGCCTACGGCGATCTTCTGATCGTCGCGGGGCGCTTCGCCTGGGCGAACGGCATTCAGGCCAGGGGACTCGTCTCGTGGGACGGGATGTCGTGGAAATCCCTCGACCCGCCGGCGGAACTCGGCGGGCCCGCCTGCTTCGCCGTGCACGGCGGCAAGCTCGTCGTCGGCGGCACGAATCCCACGATCTGGACATGGGACGGTGACCTCTGGGAGGAGATCGGAGAGGGGGCGGTGCCGGTTTCCTTCACGGTTTGCGAGATGGAGACCTTGGGCGGGGATCTCTGGGCGCTGGCGGCGGACTTACCCATCACCGCAGGAAGCGCGACCACGGAGCTGCTCCGCTGGGACGGGAGCTCATGGGATTCGGTTTTTCACGACACGATGATCGTAGGAACCTGGCCTCTCAAGAGATCGTTCGGCCGGCTTCTGAATCATGAGAACACACTCTATCTTTGTGGATTGCTGTCTCTCGCGCCGGACGGTCCGCATTCCATCCTTCGGTGGACGCCGTCCGGATGGGAGGGTTTGGGTGGGATCGAAGGGTATGGCGTATACACGATGGAATCGTTCGGAACCGATCTCGTCGTGGGGGGGAAGTACTCTCGGATGGGGGAAGAGGACGAGGAAAGCATTGCGGCTTGGAATGGTGAGTCATGGCGCCACCTCGGTGAAGGCCTCACCTATCGAGGGTATCCCGCTGCCGTGCGATCCCTGGTCGAATTCGGCGGCAATCTCTACGCCTGCGGATCTTTCGATTCTTCCGGATCGACGACGACCATAATGACCGCCCGATGGGACGGTGAACGATGGTCCGGCACGGGCGATTTCGTCCGGGGTGATCTGGATCGTTCCCGTGCGGAGATACTCGCCGCTTGGAGAGGAGAGATCGTCCTTGGCGGGAGCTTTTTGAGCGGCGAGAGGTCCCGGCGGGGAGAGGTGCTTGTGTTGAACGGGACCCGATGGAGTCCTGTGGATAACCGCCCGATGGAGGTGGCCTCGCCGGTTCACGCGTTCCTTGTGACCGACGAGGGTCTGTACGCCGCGGCGGAGTTCTTCGACCAGGGAACCTGGCGGTCCGCGTGGGGCGTCGGTCTCTGGAACGGAATCGAATGGCACAGGATCGGTGGGCGGTACTCGTATTCCTTGTCTTTCGAAGGGATCCACGCATTGGCGACGCACGACGGTTCTCTCGTTGCTGCCGGGAGTTTTCTTCAGGCTGGCGACGATTCCGTTCGGAACATCGCCCGGTGGGACGGGGAAAGGTGGCGTCCCTTGGGAGGAGGTTTGAGTTGGACAGTTTGGACACTGGGTACTTGGAGGGATCGTCTAATCGCCGGGGGATGGTTCTCTCGGGCCGAGGACAAGGAAGTATGGTACATCGCCTCATGGAACGGCGAAGAGTGGGAACGGATGGGGCACGGAATGCACGGATTGAACGGTGCCTTCCCTTATGATCTGGAAACGTACGACGGCGACCTCTATGCCTGCGGCGATTTCTCCATCGCGGGGACCGACCGGGCCGACGGCATGGCCCGGTGGAACGGCGAAGAATGGTTCGGGATTCGCGGCGGAAACGTGACCTACGACGAGTACTATCCCGACATGGAAGAGATGACCCTGTGGAACGGGATGATCGCCGTCGCCGGAGAATTCGAGACGGCCGGGGGCCAGCCTTCTCCTCACCTAGCGTTCTGGGATGGTGTGGATTGGAGCCCCCTGCCGATGCCGGAAGAGGGACGAGTCACCACCCTCGGTACCCATCGTGGACTACTCACTGCAGGGGGGCGGTTCTCTTTCTTCGGCGATGGAGGGCGGAGGTGGGACCGGAACATCGTCTATCAGTGGGATGGATCGCGGTGGTGGTCTCTTGGATCCGGAATCGGGTACGGAGACGAACTGCCGACGATTCCGATTTCCTTAACCGCACTCGCCAGCTGGAACGGTTCCCTCTACATCGGCGGAAGTTTCACCGCAGCCGGCGGCCGCCCGGCCTACGGCATCGCACGGTGGGACGGCGCGTCGTACGCCCTTCCGGAGCCTTCCCTCCATCTCGCCCTCGGGCCGAACCCGGCCCTCTCCCGGGTGACGCTGAAGTGGTTCCAGGACGATCCGGGCCCGGTGGACATCCGGGTCTTCGACATCCGGGGAAGGCGAACCGCTTCGCTCGTCACCGAAACCTGGCCCGGCGGCTATCACGCCTACGAATGGGGCCTGAAGGGGGACGACGGCCGGGAGGTCGCTCCCGGGGTCTACTTCGTGAGATTGGAGACCGAGCGCGGCTCGGCGGTGCGCCGGGTGGTGGTGGTGAGGTAGGGCGGAAGTCAATGTTGCCGCTATGGGACGGGCAGGTCCTGTCCGCTCCTGTCCGCTGCGGTGCTCGCCAGTCGCGCACCAGTCTTACTTGTCGGCTCGACGTGAACCGCACGTTTCGTGCTTGGTGATGTGAGGTTTATCTGGATCCGGCGCTTGGTGGCTGCGCGCCTCGCGGACTCCTGTCGCGGCCACCCGCCCGTGGTTTCGAATGATCAGCAAGGACTGCCGCCGTTTCCGAAATGCTGTCGCCGGTGCTTGGTGGCAGGGGCGCCGCCCGTCCCTCGCGAGCGTTTGGCCAGCGGAGGCGGCCTTCCCTAGCGAGCGAGGGGACGGGTAAGCCCCGTCGCCGGATCCGAGCATCCGGCGACGCAATGATTCGGTACGCCGCTCGGAGGCGTGTCCTGCAGGGAGAACCCCCGAGGGCCCTCGGGACTTGGCCGTACTCACCTGCGAAAGCAGACGGTCACCCTTTCCAGCGCCGCCGCGAGCTTCTCCCCGGGCAGACCATAGCCGAGACGAAGGTATCCTTCCATCCCGAAGTGGGCCCCCGGCACGACGAGCACGTCCTCTTCCGCCCGGAGCCGCTTTGCGATCTCCGCCGACGGTTCGTTCCCTTCATATCGGACCCAGAGGATGGCCCCCGCGTCGGGCGGATGATAAGCGAACGCTCCTTGGTCCGCCCACGCCCGGATGACGGGAAAGTTCTCCCTCAAGATTCCCCGGGTTCTCTCCAAGATCTTCCGCCGCCGGAGCGGATCGAGGGCGGCCGTGGCGAGCGCCTCGGAGAGCGTGGTGGGGCAGATCGTCGAGTAGTCGTGATAGGACCAGAGCTTCTCGATCATCGACCGGTCGGGGGAGACGACCCAGCCGACCCGGAGCCCGGGGAGTCCGTACGCCTTCGAGAGACCGCCGGTCACCAAGAGCCGGTCGTACCGCTCCCAGAACGAGGGGGACTCGTCCCCGTCCCGTTCCGCCCCCCGGTACACTTCGTCGGAGAGGACCCACGCGCCGACCCGGGACGCCGCGGCGGCCACGCGATCGAGGAACTTCGGGCCGAGCACCTTGCCGGTCGGGTTGTTCGGGTTCGTCACGACCACGAGTTTCGTCTTCTTCGTGATGGCCCGGTCCAGATCGTCCGGTTCCGCTTCCCAGCCGAGTTCCTCCCGAAGGGGCACATCGGTCACCGCCCCCCCCCACGCCACGGCGAGCCCCCGGAGCTGGAGGTAGTTCGGCGTCATGAACGCCACGAGGTCCCCCGGCTCGAGCAGAACGAGGGCGGCGAGGAAGTTCGCCTCCGAGCTTCCCGTGGTGACGAGCACGTTCTCGATGTCCGCCCCCGGATAGACGAGGGCGATCCTCTCCCGGAGCTCCGCCGCGCCGTTCCCCTGCATGTAGCCGAGGCGGAGACGAACAAGAGCGTCCGGCGCGGGGGCCGGTGATTCCCCCTCGAGGGCGAGGAGTTCCGCGACCGAGAGAGGATGGACGCCGCTCTCGGAGAGATTGAAGGCGACCCGGTGCTCCCAGGTCGACTGCCATCGCTCCATGGCGAACGGTTCGATGCGCATGTGTCCCACTCCTATCGAACGAGCGCCGTCGCGGCGGGTCCGCTCCGGAGATACTTGTTCCCGGCGGCGAGGACATCCTCCGGAGTCAGCCCCCGGAGTTCGTCCACCCAGCCTTCGCCGCTTCCCGTGAAAATCGCGAGCCCCGCCCGATACGCCTGGTTCGGCCGGGAGAGACGGCGCATGTTCATCCGCCCGAGAAGACCGTTCACCGCCTTCTCGAGCTCCTCCGGCTCCAGAGTCTCCCGCGCGGCGGACCGGTCGAGGTGCCCCCGGATTCCCGCGAGGGCCTCGTCGAAATTCTCGGGGCTCGTTCCGATGGAGGCGCTGACCGTCGCCCGGTCCCCGAGGAAGGAGACGCCGGCGCCGATGCTGTAGGCAAGCCCCCGGGTCTCGCGAAGGTCGAAGGCCATCTCGTCGGAGAGGATTGCCGTCGCCACTTGGAGCGCCGCCCGGTCCTCCTCCGGGACCTCGATCACGTAGCCGGTCCGGATGTAACCCTGGCTCGCCCCCGTCGTCTCCTCCACGGCCGTGTCCGCCGTGGTGATCGACGGGAGGGGGGGCGCCGGTTTTCTCTTCGTGAATCGGCGCGCGTCGGCGAAAAGTCCGCCCATCATGCGCACGACCTCCGCCGGAGGACGGGAGGTGACCACCGTGAGGATCAGGTTGTCCGGCGCGAAGTACATCTCGTGGAAGAGCTCCACATCTTCCTTCGTAAGCGCCTCGATGGTTCCGGCCGTCCCCTCCGGGTCCGACGCGAGGGGATGGTCTCCGTAGAGGGCGCGGCCGAGGAGCGCCCGCGAGAGGTCGGACGGCTTCGACGCTCGCCCGCCCGCGAGCATGAGCATCTCCTGCTTCACCCCCTCCACGCCGTCGAAGCGGGGGCGGCGGATCATGTCGGCGAAGAGATCGACCCCCCGCCCGGCGTGCTCCTCGATGGTGGTGAACCGGACGAAGGAGTAGGAGGGGACCGTGTAGTAGTCGTCGTAGGGGATGAAGCCGGCGTCGCACACCTTGACCTCCGCGCCGATCCGCTCGAGGGCGGCCCGCTGGGCATCGCCCCCGAGGTCGCCCGCCCCCTTGAGGAGGATCCGGTGGAGGAGATCGGCGGCACCCGCCTCTCCCGCCGGCTCCTGCCACGACCGGTTCTTCGCGAGCAGGTGGATCGCGAAGACCTCCGAGTCGTCGTTCGAGATCACGGCGAGCCGGAGGCCGTTCGCGAAGGTCGTATCGACCCGGTCGGCGCGGGCGGACCGGGCGGCGCCGGCCCCCGCCGGGCGGCTCACGATCACCGTCTCTCCACCTTCCGGCGGCGCCTCGAGGCCGCACGACTCCCAGACCGGGGCCTCGCCCGCGACGACCACCGCGATGTCCTCCTCTTCCCAGTCCTTTTCGCCGGGCAGATAGGCGACGGAAACGCGCCGCTCCGGATCGACCGCTTCGCCGAGTTCCGCGCCGATCCGCGCCGGGTCGAGCCCGTCCAGCGCCTCGAGATAGCCGCGGACGGCGTCGTACCCTCCCCGGCCGTACGCCTCCGCCTTCATGAGCCCCACCATGTGGGGCTTCTCGGAAAGGTAGATTTCGCCGGTCTTGGCGGAGACCCGAAACCGCTCCACCTCGTCCGCGCCGGGTCCGGCGGCGATCAGGAGCCGCACGCTCTCGAGGATGCGCGACTCCATCTCGTCGACGTTCTTCTCGGGATCGAAGGCGGCCGAGACGATCAGCCGTCCCCACGTTTCGCGCCGCTCGTAGGAGGCGCCGATCGAGAAGAGGAGGGGGGCCTCCCCCTCGGCGAGGTCCGCGGAGAGCCGGTGGGCGAGGAAGTCGACGATCGCCTCGAACCCGGGATTCCCGTCGCCGCCGCCGGGGGGTGCGCCCAGGGCCATCGACAGGAAGCCCTTCTCCGACTCGCCGTGGAAGATCCGGGTCCGCTCGCCGGAGCGGATCTCCGGAGGACTCATGGCGGGGAAGGCGGGCAGCCGGGCCGCCGGCTCCTTCCCGTAAATCTCCCGAGAGAGATCGAGCATCGGCTCCGCGAGGAAGTCGCCGATCACGACGAGGGTCATGTTGTTCGGCACATACGTCTTCCCGTGGTACGCCATCACGTCTTCCCGGGACATCTCGCCGATGGAGGGGCGGGTGCCGAGTATCGGCCGCGCGTAGGGAGTCCCCGCGAAGGCGACCGCCCGGAAGAGAAGGTCCGCCATGGTCGACGGGTCCTGCTCGTCCTTCCCGAGCTCCTCGAGAACGATGCCCCGCTCCTTCTCGAACTTCTCCTCCGGGAAGACCGAGTGGAAGAGCATGTCCGCCTGGATGTCCATGGCCTGGCGGATGCGCTCTTTCGAAACGAGGACGAAGTAATCCGTGTGGAAACGGCGGGTCGTGGCGTTATTGTAGATGCCGTACAGGTCGGTCTCGTCGTACAGCTCCTTCTGGGTACGCCGCTCCGTCCCGTTGAAGAGCAGGTGCTCCATCATGTGGCTCGCCCCGGAAGAGGCGGCCGTCTCGAGGTCGGCCCCGGCCCGGACGACCATGGTCGCGGCGATCATCGGGCTACCGTGGTTCTCGATCAGGATCACTTCGAGGCCGTTCCCGAGGCGGGCGATCGTAGGCTCCGCGCCGTCCCCGGGACCGGCGAGAACGACCAAGGCAATACAACAAAACAAGATATGTTTTTTCATGTCATGCCCACCTTTCCCCGCCATGGTACCCGATCCGCACGGAATCAGATAACGAAGGAAATGGTACCCGATGACGAGGGATTCGGATACCCGGGGAAACCCGTCTCCCGGGGGGGGCGATTCGTGCTATAATTAATCCGCGACGTTTCGATTGTTCCCCAAGGTGATCCCGATCCCCCCATCGATCCCGGAGGCGCCCGTGCGGTTCTCACGGCCGGCCACGATCGTCATGGCGATCGTCTCTCTACTCACGGTATTCCCCGTCACCGCCGACGGGGCGCGGTTCACGTTTGCCGTCACCGCCGACGTCCGCCGGTTCGCGGGACCCTCCTATCCGACGAGCGGCCACTTCCTCGGCGCCTGCGAGGCGATCGCATCCCGGGACTCGGTGATCTTCATGGTGACGCCCGGCGACATGGAGCCGCCATGGGACACCCGGTGGACACTCGACCAGGTCTTCGGGCCCGACTTCCTCTGGTATCCGGTTCTCGGGAACCACGAGCTCGACTCCCTCGCCTACGTCGAGTACATCCGGGCCTACGATCTCGACCCGAACGGCGCCGCCGAGCCGAACATCGTCCGGACGGGGCCGACGAACGGCGTGGAGACGACCTTCTCCTTCGATTACGACAACGCCCACTTCGTCGTCCTGAACGAGTACTACGACGGGGTCTCCGACATGGGCACGGTGGGTGACGTGACCGACTCGCTTTACGAGTGGCTCGCCGCCGATCTCGCGGCGAACACGAAACCCCACGTCTTCGTCTTCGGGCACGAGCCGGCCTACCCGCAGCCGGACGCCGACAACGGCCGCCTCCGCCACGAGTTCGACAGCCTGAACCAGTTCCCCCCGAACAGGGACCGCTTCTGGAGCCTGCTCAGGGACTCGGGCGTGATCGCCTACATCTGCGGGCACACCCACAACTACAGCGCCTATGTCCGGGAGGGGGTGTGGCAGCTCGACGCCGCCCACGCGCGCGGCCTCGGCGATCAGGGGGCGCCGAGCACGTTCCTGCTGATCACCGTCGACGGCGACGGAGTGGAGTGCGAAACGTGGCGGGACGTGCACGACGGCATCTACGACTACGACGACATCTACAACTTCATCGCCCTCCGGGGGACGGCGACAACGGTGACCGGCGCCGCGCCCTCCGTCCGGGAGTTCCTCCTGCCGAATATGCCGAACCCGTTCAACCCGGCGACGACCCTCTCCTACCGGCTAGAGAAGGCGGACACGGTGGTGCTCGGCATCCACGATCTGAAGGGGCGGCTCGTCCGCACCCTCGTCCGCGGCCGGAGCGCCCCGGGGACCCACGACGTCGTCTGGGACGGCCGGGACGACGCCGGGCACCCGGTCTCCGGGGGCGTCTATTTCGCCCGGATCCGCGCCGGCGACGAGTCGGACACCCGCAAAATCGTTCTCCTTAGATGAGGGCCGTCCGGCCCCAAGTCCTTTGACACTCCTATCGCCGGGCCCCTACAATCGAGGCCTCACACCGAAAGGGGAACGTCATGTCCGAATTCCACGCCATCGATTATTACAGAGTCGAGGAACTCCTCACGGAGGAGGAGATCCTGATCCGGAACGGGATCCGCGATTTCGTGGAGAAGCAGGCGATGCCCGTCATCGCGGAGCACTTCGAGAACCACACCTTTCCGGCGAAGCTCGTGCCGGAGCTGGCGAGGCTCGGGGTGTTCGGCTGCTTCCTGCCGGAGGAGTACGGCTGCGCCGGCGTGAGCAAAGCCGCGTACGGCGTGATCTGCCGGGAGCTGGAGCGCTGTGATTCGGGGCTCCGGAGCTTCGTGTCGGTCCAGGGCTCTCTCGCCATGTACTCGATTTACACGTGCGGCACCGAGGAGCAGAAGAAGAGGTGGCTGCCGCCGATGGCGGAGGGGAAGGTCATCGGCTGCTTCGGCTTGACCGAGCCGGATTACGGTTCCGATCCCGGCGGGCTCGTGACCCGGGCGGAGAAGACTTCCGCCGGGTACGTCCTCCGCGGCGCGAAGATGTGGATCACAAACGGAACCGTCGCCGACGTGGCGATCGTCTGGGCGAAACTGGACGGCGTGGTCCGGGGCTTCCTCGTCGAGAAGGGGACGCCGGGTTACCGCCCCGTGCCGCAGCGGGGCAAGTTCTCGCTCCGCGCGTCGGACACGTCGGAGCTGATCTTCGAGGATTGCGAGATCCCCGAGGGGAACCTGCTCCCCGAATCGAAGGGGGTCGTCTCCCCCCTTCGCTGTCTCTCGAGCGCGCGGTACGGCATCGCGTGGGGGGCGATGGGGGCGGCCATGGACTGCTTCGACCGGGCCCTGCGCTACGGGAAGGAACGGATCCAGTTCGGCAAGCCGATCGCTTCGTTCCAGCTCGTGCAGGAAAAGCTCGTGTACATGGCGACGGAGATCACGAAGGGGCAGCTCATGGCGTGGCGGCTCGGACGCCTGCTCGACGAGGGGAAGGCGAAGCACACCCACATCTCCATGGCGAAGAGGAACAACGTGGCGGTGGCCCTCGAGATCGCCCGGCTCGCCCGGGACATGATCGCCGCCAACGGCATCATGTCCGAATACCACGTGATCCGGCACATGCTAAACCTGGAGGGCGTAAAGACGTACGAGGGAACCCACGACATCCACACCCTCGTGCTCGGCGCGGACATCACCGGCATCGAAGCCTTCCGGTAGGCCGGGCGCCTTGGGTAACTCACACAATATCAGCGCGTTGTGGCGATCGGTGGCCGCGCGGTTCGATATCGTGCCTAATAGATTGAACGACGGCTTCTTACGGACCTCGATCCTCGTGGTCGGTGTGGAAGGGGGGAATAACGGGGGTCTCGCCCGAGCCGGAGGGGAAGGGGCCTCATCG
>JBDROZ010000060.1:0-17230 GCA_043809585.1 Candidatus Eiseniibacteriota bacterium | reverse complement strand
GCCACCGCCTTCTGTGCGCCCCGCCCCGGTCGAAATCCCCAACTCGCATCCGTGAAGTCCGCCTCGAAGATCGGCTCGATCACCATCAACGCGGCTTGCTGGACCACCCGGTCGCGAACACAGGGAATTCCCAAGGGCCGGAGTCGCCCATCCGGCTTCGGGATGTACTCCCGACGTACCGGCTGCGGCTCGTACCGCTTCGCGCGCAGTTCCTCTTGAAGTTCCGCGAGGAACTCCCGCTCTCCCCTCGACCGGATCTCGTCGATCGTCACGCCGTCCACACCGGGAGCCCCGCCGTTCGCACGCACGCGACGCCACGCTTCGGACAGTACATCCCACCGATGAATCTTGTCGTAGAGAGCGTAGAAGCGGAACGTGGAATTCGCCGCCGCCTTCGCCCCTAGCTTCTTCCGAAGGTCCCGAACCTTGTCCGCGCTTTCCAGCTCTCGCAATGCGCTCATCCTGACCTTCTTCCGAAACACCCACAGCAGGGGCCCTTCCCTCCTCCGGAGTTCTGTTGTCTCCGGAATCAACGGTACTATGGCCCCATCCGACTCCCTCCCCGGCTCCCACGGATTTCGGCTCCGCCTTATACCGTGGGTCTCCTCCTTGCTCGCACAAGGGCCGAAAAGGGCCTCCCCAGTTGATGCGTCCTCTGTCCCGGCATGCCGCCCCTGAGACCCCGGAGGAGCCTCGGGAGTTCGTCTGTCCTAGACCCCGAGGTGCTGGCTTCCCCGTTCAGATAGCGGGTCGCCCTCCTCAATGGAAGCTAACGAGGCTACATGTAGGTTCACTCGCGTTACGGCCTGCCGGTTCGCGTCGCCTCCTTGAAGAGACTTCGTCGGATCGCTTAGGCCCGGCGCGTCACCGCTCCGACCCCGACCCCTCGCTACGGGGCTGACAGACAGTTGCCCCGGTCGGCACCTTCCAGCCGACTAGAAAGACGCACCCTTAGCTGGGCACTCACCTGAACAGCTTCTTCACCCTTCCCCAAGAGGAGGGCTCGAAGGAACCGGCCGGCACCGAAGTTGCCGTGCACCCGACCGGGAGTGCCCCGATCAGGCCGCAGCCGCCCGAATTCCCCGGAGCGCAAGGAGATTCGGAGGCGATGGAGTAGTCGCCCGCTAGGGGATTGCAGAAAAGAGGATCGGCAGAATTATTCCCGGTGGTATCTGAGATCGTCCCGAGAAAGGAATATTCCTGTCCTCCATTACCCCAGGAATCATTGCAGGTTACATTGCCCGCGTTATAGGCGCTAATGCCATCAAGGCCATTCCCTGCAGAGATGTTGTTGTAGAGATTCCCGTAACCCACAACAAGGCCATAGCCCGTATTCTCCACACATGTGTTTCCCCGAATAGTCCCCTCACGGCTCGCAATGCCCGACGCATCATTATGAATCAAGAGGTTGCCCTCAGCCCAAAAGACCCCGTACTCGTTCCTCACGCAGTATTTCTCCGCTACATTTGCCGTGCACAAGTTCGCTTGGACGAACAGCTCAGTGTCTAATGATCTCACGGCAGCATACCTGCCCACATTTCCGGTGAAGACGTTGTTTCTGACCCAGATCGGCCCTTCAATACCCTCCATGTAAGCACCAGCGACACAAGTATCTGAGAGATTGTCGGCAACCCAGTTTTCCTCGATTACAGATCCCCCCGTTTCCGACGATCTCCATCCAAAACATATGGCGGCCCCAAACGTGTTTTCATTGTCACGAAGGATGTTCCCCCGAATCGTGCATCGCCCCTCGTATACATGTATGCCACCCCCATAGAACGCATGATACCCGTTCGGCCTTCCTTCACGGATCGTGAAGCCTTCGATTAAGAGATTGTCGGATCCCTGAGCGCGAATGACGACCCTTCTGCTCTGCGCTCCACCCGTCGGATAAGTCCCATCTAGGATCGTCCACTCCGGCCCCGATTCCCCGATGAGACTGATGTTGGCCTTCAACAGGATTACCAGATTAACGTAATACGTCCCCGCCGCCACCAGCACCGTGTCCCCATCCGAACTCGAATCAATCGCCGCCTGAATGGTCGGCGCATCACCGGTGGAATCGGGGAGGACATACCAGGTCGTGGCGAGGGCGGGCATCCAGGCGATGAGGAGAAACGCAGCAACGATAAGGACGGCTCGATGCACCACGGCACCTCGGGGGTAAGAAGTTACGCATTAAGTATATCACAAGTGGGGAGGTGCCTTTCCCCCGGCCCGCCCTTCGATACGGACCTTCGGTCCTACTCAGGACGAACGGGGAGGGAGGATCTCTCCCTCGGTAGTCCTTGCTGAAGACTCCCCGCCACGGGCGGGTGGCCGCGACAGGAGTCCACGAGGCGCGCAGGTACCAAGCGCCAGATCCCGATGGACCCAAGCATCAGCAGAAGACGATACGTGCGGTTCACGAGAATCGGACCATCGAGGACAAAGCCGCGACTGCCGAGCACCGCAGTGGACAGGAGCGGTCAGGACCTGCCCGTACTCTACCGTGTCCTGCCGGGAAAACCCCCGAGGGCCCCCTCCGGGAGGGTATCGCGCGCGAGAATCTTCATTCCAGGGTGCAGAGGAGGAGTCCGAGGAAGATATGGCTTCGGAGTGAGTGGGAGTTTACCCGAGAATCGAGGGCGAGAAGTCCAACCACAAACCGAGGTCGCGGGACTGCTCTCTGAGCGGCGTGCCGATCCCGCTCTTCAGCTGATCGAAGAACTCGTCTTGAAGTTCGCCGAGGCCGAGGACGGGGAAGCCGTTGTCCGAGACGGCCCGGAGGATCTCGAGGGCCGAAGCGGCCGACGCTTCCGGATCCCCCTCCCGCCGGAGACGAAGACGGCGGAGCGCCTCACCCCCCACATCCTCCTCGATCACCGACGCGTCCACCTCCACCCCGAAACGCTCCGCGAGGCGGCGCGTATCCTTCATCTCACCGAGCGTGGCCTCCCGATCCCCGTCCGGGCCCGGCCGGAGGAGCGCCGCCACCGCCCGGCGGAGCCGCCGCTCGAGAAGCAGCGGGACGCTTCGCCGGAACCATGGAGGTCCCGTGAGCCCCGCCCTCTCGATCAGCGTCGCGAGGGCGCCGATCCAACCGAAGAACGCCTCCTCCTCGTCCACGAACGTCCTCTTCTCCTCCTCCACCAGATCGTCGACGAGAAGGCGGCGGAGTTCGCCGGGCAGGTCGACGAGACGCCGGGGCGCGAAGGGCATCATCCCCTCCACATCCTCCATGTCCGACGCCCTCTCCACCACCGACGTATCCATTTCCGGATCGCCCACCCAGACCGCCACCCGGGGCCCGACCCCGAGAACGGCGAGGAAGCGGCGATCCTCAGGGCTGCGATAGAAAAACTCCCTCACCCGGATCACGCCCCGGAGGGCCCGGAACCGTTCCCCCTTCCATCGCTCCTCCCCCTCCGCCTCCATGCGGCGCCCGCCGAGAAGGCGCTCCGGCACGTCCACGTCGAGGAGCCGCGCCGTGGCCGCGAAGGCGACCCAGTCGTCGAGCGTCGCCCGGGCCCCCGCCGTCCGCTCGTCGAAGACGCTCTGCCCATCCCCTTCCTCCGGCACATTCGATCGGGCGGCGCGCATCTTCTTCCGGAACCGGTTCTCCGCCGAAGAAGCCCTCTCCGGATCGAGCGTCCGCGCGAGGTCGATGGCGTGGCCGGCGAACATGAGGTTCTGGGACGCCTCGATGCCCGCCACGTCGTCGAAGAACCAGCCGCAGCTCGTCGCCATCCGCTCCGCGCCGTACATCATCTCGAGGAGAAGATAAGCCCTCTCCGCCCCGCCGTCGTCGAAGCCGACGTCCGGCCTCCCCTGCTCCTCGAGGAAGACCCGCCAGCTGGGCTCCGTCGCCTCCCCCCGGGCGCGGACGAACCGGCCGAGGGCCTCCGCGGGTTCGGTGAAGATCCGCCCCCCCTCGACGTCGAAGATCGCGCCGAGGTCGCTCCGGAGACCGTCCACCGCCTCCCGGAAAGGGGTCCGCCACTGCTGGGTCCAGCCGGGCTTCGGCGCCATGGCGCACCCGCAGTCCCGGTACCAGCGGCCGACGCCGTGGGCGCAGCTCCACGCCGTCCCTTCCCCCTCCGGCCCCGGTTTCAGAGCCACCTCGTGGACCGGCGGCACCAGATCGAGGTACTCGCCCGGGTTCGTCGGCGTCAGCCCCTCCCGCTCGGTGACGCCGCCGTAGAGGGCGGCCAGGCACATGTCGGCGAAAGGCTCGTGGTGGCCGTACACCTCGCCGTCGGTCGCCACGCTCACGAGCCGGGGGCCGAAGTCGGGCGCCCCCGCCGAGGCCCGAAGCCGGCGCCCCAAATCGTCCGCGTTCCGGAGAAAGTGCTCGAAGCTGATCCCCGTCGCGAGCCCCCCGTCGTAGAAGAAGACGTCGATCGAGAGGGCGGGGTCTTCCGGGTCGGGAAAGAGGCGGTACGGGCGGCGGGGGTCGATGGAACCGTCCGTGACGTCCGCCCACGCCTCTCCCCCGATCGGGCGAAAAGCCCCGGCCTGATGGGGGGAGAGAAGGAGAAACCGGATCCCCGCGCGGGCGAGGTCGATCGCCGCGCCGCCGTGAATCGCCGTCTCCGGAAGCCAGAGCCCTTCCGACTTCCGTCCGAAGCGGCGCTCGAAATCCCCCAATCCCCACCGGATCTGGAGGCGCCGGTCTTCCCGCCCCGCGAGGGGGAGAATGACGTGGTGGTACGCTTGGGCGATCGCGTTCCCGTGGCCGCCCCTCGCCGCGGCGCTCTTCCGGTCCGCCTCCAGAATCCTCTCGTACACCTCCGGGTCTTCCCGCTCGATCCACGTGAGCAGGGTCGGTCCGAAGTTGAAGCTGATCTGCTCGAGATTGTTGACGATGTCCCGGATCCGCCCGTCGCCGTCCATGCGGCGGGAGCGGATGTTCGGGCGGTAACACTCGGCGTGGATCCGGGCGTTCCAGTCGTGGTGAGGGGAGGCGCTCTCCTGGGTCTCGATGACCCGGAGCCACGGGTTGTCCCGGGGGGGCTGATAGAAGTGCCCGTGGAGAATCAGGTAGATGTCGCCATCGGACTTGCGCTTCTTCGCCAACTGCGTCCCCCGTCTCCCGCCTCGGATCAGCCCCGTTTCGCCGGGATGAGGAAGTGCTCGATCGCGACACTCCACTCCTCGCCGGCCCCCAGTTCCAGTTTCCAGCGGGGAAGAACGATCGTGCTCTGGTACACCGCTTCGAATCCCCCTTCGGAGAGGGAGACCGTCATGATGGGGAAGATCCAGGCGGGCGCCTCCTTCTCCAGGACGATCCCCGCCTCGAGGCCGAGCCACTCGTCCCGGGCGGAGTACCGCTTCGCCGCCGGTAGATCGAGGCGGCTCTCGAGGGGCCCCACGTTCTCCCCTTCCCGGAGGAGATAGCGGTCCGGCGCGTTCCCGGCGAGGAGGGCGAAGGCGAACTCGACGGCGAATACCGTCTTCAGTCGCTTCTTCCCCTCGTTCCGGACGAGGTAGCGTACGGTGAAGGCGGACCCGCCCCGCTCCAGCGTGACTTCCTTTTCGACGCGCACGGGTTCGACGCGCGCGGGCGCCCCCCCCGCCCCCTCGACAAGGACCGAACCGCTCCGGGCGAAGCGAACCGACGCGGCCCCCTTCCCGGCGGCCGTCTTCATCTCGTACGGCGACGAGTGGAAGTCCCCCCGCTCCGAATCCGCCGCCCCCGCGACGTCATCGAGGGTCGCGCCGGGGGCGAAGAAGTGATCGACCAGGCTTTCCCGGCGGTTCCGGTCGTAGACGAGAAGGGCCTCGAGACCCTCCTCTTTCGCCGTCGTACGATCGTGGATGCTCGCCACGTCCCCCTCGGCGGGCGTTGCCGCGTCCGCCACCTCGGCGTGGTACGGCTCCCGCCGCCGGGTCATTCCCGCGGTGAGATTGACGGCCCGCTCCCGGTCGTCGATTTCCCACGCGTGCCCCCCCCGGCGGGCGTGCAGGTAGAGCGCGAGTTTGTCCGACCCGAGGCAGGCCTCGTCGGCGCCGTCGAAGTCGTAGTCGCCGGTCTCCACCGAGGCCCAGCTCTTCGTCCCCCGGGTCGCCCGGTCGGCGAGGTTCTCCGCGGCGATCAGTTTCCGATAGAGGGCGAACCGGAGGTGGGGCAGATAGAGGCCGCCGAAGACACCGTGCCAGTAAGCGCAGTTCGTCTGCCCCCGGTAGAGCTCCCTCTCCGCCTCCCCCCGCGCGGGATCCCCCTCCGGGAGGGCCGCCACGCGGCGGCTCACGTCCATCATCTTGCCGTACATCTCGCCCGACTCGGGATACTTGGAGAGGAAGGTCCTCCAGTTCCCCCCCCGGAAGAAGGGGGCGGCCCGCTTCATCATCGACTCGCCGAGATCGCGGCGGAGCGCCTCGAACTCCTCCCGGGCCTTCGTCGGGAGCGCCCACTCGGTCATCTCCCGGTAGCTCGCGTCGGGAATGTACGCCCGTCCGAGGGGCGGGATCGGCAGGGTGTCGGAGAGCCGGTGGACCCGGAGCCACTCCCGGTTCTCCTCGAGGGCCGTGAAGAACCGGGAGAGCCATCCTCTCTCGTAGACATGTTCATGGGTGCCGGGCCAGGAGCCGAATTTCTCGGTGTCGTCGCCGTAGACGAGGAGCCGGTCCCCCGATGTCGTCGCCCGGGAAGCGAAGAATTCGATCGTCTCCTCCACGGTCCGGAAAGGGATGTGATAGCGGAGCGCCTCGCTCGAGGGGAAGAGCCGGATCGTCCGCCCCCGGTCCTCGGTGACGTACGACCCGAGCAGGTCTTCGTCCCGGAGGCCGGAGAGGCGGAAGTGGGAGTCGTCGACGATGGCGAACTCGACGCCCGCCTCCCCCAGATCGTGGGCGAGACACTGCTCCCAGACCCGCTCGGTGAGCCACGCCCCCCGGGGCCGGACCCCGAAGCGCCTCTCGAGCCACGCGCTCATCGTCCGGATCTGGCCGAGGCGGTCCCGGTCGGAGAGCATGACGAGGATCGGCTCGCCGAAGCCGCCCCCGAGGAGTTCCACCTGCCCCCGACCGACCATCCCCTTCAGGCGGTCCAGGTAGCCGGGCTCGTTCTCCTCCAGCCACTCGAGGAGGATGCCGCTGTAATGGAGCGTCATGGGAATGCCGGGATGCCGGTCCAGCTCCTCGAGGAGCGGGGCGTAGCACTTCTCGAAAGACTCCCGGAAGACGTGGTCGAAGTTGCCCGTCGGCTGGTGCGCGTGAAGGGCCATGGCGAAGTGAATCGTTTTCTGGGGCATCGTGGCTCGGCCCGCTCCTCTCAAGATGTCGGGGCGCCGCGCCGGGCGCGCACCCTCTCGTAAAGCTCCTCGTACTCCGCGGCGCTCCGGTCCCACGACCAGTCCTGCTTCATCCCGGCCGCCATGAGCCGGCCCCACGCTTTCCGGTCCCGGAAGAGTTCGAGGGCACGAAGCCACGCTTCCGCGAATGCGTCCACCGAGTATTCATCGAATCGAAATCCCGTCGCCGTCCCCGTCCGGAGCGTCTCCTCCGTGCAGTCGGTCACCGTGTCGGCGAGTCCCCCGACGGCGCGCACGAGAGGCACCGTGCCGTACCGGAGACTGTAAAGCTGGTTCAGACCCGACGGCTCGTAGCGGGAAGGCATGAGGAAGATGTCCGCCCCGGCCTCGATCCGGTGGGCGAGGCGGTCGTCGAACCGGAGGTTCACGGAAAGGCGTTTCTTCCGGCTCTTCGCGAGGGCGCCGAGGATCTGGTGGTACTTCTCGTCCCCCGTGCCGAGAAGAACGAGCTGGAACTTCCGCCGCTTCAGCTTTTCCAGAACGCCGACGAGTAGGTCGAGTCCCTTCTGGTCGGCCAGGCGGGAGATCATGGCGAAGAGCGGAATCGCCGGGTCCCTCTCCAGACCGCACTCCTCCTGGAGGGCCCTCTTGCAGTTCGCCTTTCCTCCCAGGTTCTGGGCGGAGTAGATCGCGGGGATGAGTTCGTCCGCCGCCGGATTCCACACCTCCGGATCGATCCCGTTCTGGATGCCGAACACCGCCCCCTCCCGGTCCCGGAGTACGCCGTCCAATCCCGCGCCGAACTCCTCGGTCCGGATCTCCTCGGCGTACCGGCGGCTCACGGTGGTGATCGCGTCGGCGTAGAGGATGCCCCCCTTCAGGTAGTTCATCCGTCCCCAGAACTCGAGGCCGCCGTGGGGCTTGTAGAGACCGTAGGGGAGGCCGGTGATCGTGTACCGCCGGGGATCGAAGAGGCCCTGATAGGCGAGATTGTGGATGGTCAGGACCGACCGGACGTTCGCGAGCGGTGGCTTCCCGCCGTACCAAAGTTTGAGATAGATCGGGAGGAGCGCCGATTGCCAATCGTTGACGTGCACGATGTCGACCGGCTCGCCCTGCCCGGCGAGCCACTTGGCCACCGCCTTCGAGAAGAAGGCGAAGCGCTCGTCGTTGTCCGGATAGTCCCCATCCGCCGTTCCGTAGAGCCCGCTCCCCCTCTCGAAGAAGCGCGGGTGCTCGACGAAGAAGTAGGCCCCCCTCTTCGCGCCTTCCATGGGCATGGTGCGAATCCGGGCCGTCTCTTCGCGATCTTCCATGGAAACGACGACGGCCCGCTCCGTCTCCGTCAGGGGATATCCGCCGTCCCGCACGCATCGGTAGAAGGGCATGACCACCGACACCCGGTGGCCCCGGGCGGCCAGGGCGGGCGGTAGGGCCCCCGCCACGTCGGCGAGACCGCCGGTCTTGGCGAAGGGCACGACTTCGGAGGAAACGTAGACCACGTTCATGATTCCGACTCTCCCCAATCCGGGCTCCGTTTTCCGACTTCGAGAGGGACATGAAAGTATGCCGGAACCCATCCCCCCTGTCCAGGGTCCCCGGAATTCGATGGGGAGGGGCCAAACGCCGGGAGCGAAGGCTAGGGCCGGGCGGGGGGAACGGCCCGGAGGATCCGCCGCCGGTAGCGCCGGAAACCCTCGATCAGGCGGATCGTGAGGGGGCCGGGCGTGGCTGACGCCGGCGTGCGGCCGTCGATGGAGCGGACCGGGAGGATCTCGGCGGATGTGGCGGTCAGGAACACCTCCCACGCGGAGGGGAGTTCGCCGAGCCGGACCGTCCTCTCTTCGAAGGGGATCTCCGATTCCCGGGCGACCCGGAGCACCGCGTCCCGGGTGATGCCGGGGAGAAGCCCCCGCACGGCGGGCGTCACCAGAACGCCGCCGAGGACGAAGAAGAAGGAGGACGACGTGCCTTCCGTGAGGCGGGCGCGGTCGCCCTTCCCCCGGTAGAGGAGGGCTTCGTGGGCCCCCTGCTCTTCCGCGACCTTCCGCGCGAGGACATTCGCGAGGAGGTTGACGCTCTTGATGTCCGCGCCCGGCCAGCGTCGATCGGGGAGGGTCACGACCGAAACCCCTTCGCGGCGGGCCCTCCGCGGGAGCGCGGGCAGGGGGAGCCGGATGGCGAAGAGATTCCCCCGAAGCCCCGGCGGAGGCGCCAGTCTTCGCGGGCCTTCCCCCCGGGTCCAATGGAGAAGCACCAGTCCATCCTCCTCCTCGCCGCGGGCCGCGAGCCCTTCGATGGCCCGTCCGATCTCCTCCCGGCCGCAGGGGGCCGGAAGCCCGATCGTCGCCGCTTCTTCGAAGAGACGGTCGAGATGCCCGTCCAGGAGGAAGAGCCGGCGGCGGTAGAAGCGCACCACCTCGTAAAGGGCGTCGCCGAAGAGAACACCCCGGTCGAGAAGGGAGATGGTCGCCCCGTCGTCCCCGACGAACCGGCCATTGATCCAGAACCGCTCCTCGCCAAGCGGTTTTCTCTTTTTGACCATGGATTGAGCATACAAGAAAACGCTCCGCCCGTCTTACCTGATACGCGGCCTTTCGGAACCAGAAACCCCTTCGCTTCGCCCCGGGAGTGGCCTTTCGGAACCAGAAACCCCTTCGCTTCGCTCCGGGAGAATCTGGTACCGAAAGGCGGCACCTCACCGACTCCCTTGGCACTTCGGAGTGAGAGTGGAGCCCCGGCGGGGCGGGGGGGCGGCTGAGGGAGGGATAGAGGGGCAGACTTGAACGCTCGTCGAACGGCGGGAGAGAACCCTCCCTTTCTCCGGGCTCGTAGAGGAGGCGCCCAGAAAGGCGGCAACAACTCCCCGGCTATGCCCCCATCACTCCCGAAGCCGCTCCCCCGACCCGCCCACTCCGGACGGATACCGCCCACGAGCACGACTGCTCCAAGGTGCAGAGGAGGAGTCCGAGAAAGACCCGACTTCGCGCCGGAACCCCCACCCCATCACTCCCGCCTCGGGACCGGCCTCCACCCTTCCGAGGTCAGGTACTCGGTCCCCCGGGCGAGGCGCTCCGCCTCCGCGTCCAGATCGTCATTGGTGAATTCCGGGTGGTACCCCATGATGAGGGCCCTGTAGGAGTCGACGAAGGCCACCCGCTCCAGCACCGGCCGGCGAAGAACCGAACAATCGAGATAATAGAGAACGCAGCGAAACTCCGCCCTTTCCGTGGGCAGGCTCCGCTCTCCCCAGCCGCCGATGACGCAGACGTGAACGAACCCTCCCCGCTTACCGATCTCCCGCGCGTGGGCACGGGTCACGGAATGGTCGTCCAGGGGGAAACGGATCGCCGCGACGACCCCGGCGTTCAGGACGCTCGGATCCGTGAGGTGCGGGATTCGGCCGGGCGGGAGGGGCTCGGCGGAGGGCCTCCATCCGTCGAGGCGGATCACCGCGAGGAGCCCCATGCCGGAGGGGTTGTGGGTCGCGCTCATGAGTAGCTCGAGGGATCCGTCTCCGTCGGCGTCGAGGGGGTAGACCCCTTCCATGTGCCCGTCGTTCGCGAGCATTCCCCGGTGCTCCCCCGTGGCGCCGTCGATCCGGTCGGCGATCGAGAGGGAACCGAGGGCGGACCGGCGGACGGCCATCAACTGCAACGACCCTCTCTCCCGGGTCCCGGCGGAGTAGAAAGCGATCCACTGAAAGGAATCCTCGGTGATGCCCGGCGGAAACCCGAAACCCGGCGCGTCGTGGGACCAGAGGCGACGCCCGTGACAATCGTATGCGGACATTCGCTCGATCAGCGCGCCGTTCCCCCGGAACATCACGAGGATTTCGCTCACGCCGTCGCCGTCGAGGTCCCAGACGGCGAGGCGGGCGCCGATCTTGTCGAACGTGGCATTCTCGACGTTGTGGGGACGGTACCGGCCCGGCTCGTCGATCACGAAGATGACCCGGCCGTGCCTGTTGGCGACGAAGACGCGGTCCCCCTCCCAATGGGCGGCGGCGGGGAGAGGCCGGTTCAAGTACCACTCCCGGCCGACGAGGGAGGCGAGCAGCACGGCGATCAGCAGGAGGATCCCGGTGAGGGTCCGGCTGACGGCGATCCGGCGGAAGAGGGTCACGAGCCAACCGAAGAAGGACCGCCGCACATCCTCGCAGATGTCCCGGTCTTCCCAGACATCCCGGATCGCCCCGACCCCCCGGATCCCCAGTCCTCTTTCCGGGTGCTCGGCCCGGAGATTCCGGGCGATCGAAGAGGCGTGCTCCTCCTCGGAGATGGGCACGCAGAGGAATCGCACGGGGCCGTGGAAGCAGGCCTCCACCTTGGCGGCGAGGGTCGTTCCCTCGACCGGCCGAACCTCCCCGTTCGAGACGACGCCGGTCATCGCGACGCCCTCCCGGATTCGCCGGTACCGGAACCGAGGGGCCAGGACGGACCAGGCGGCGGCCGCCCCGAGGACGAGGGCGAGTTCGCACGATCTCCCGTCGAGGGACGCCGGAGTCCGGTCCATCTCCAGTTCGAAACGGGTGCGGGAGGGGGAAGGAGCGCCCCACACGCGAAGACGGGCCGCCTCCTCCGGCACGCGGCGGAGCGACTCCTCGCCGGGGCCTCGTCGCACCGGCCCCGACATGCGCCGGCCGGAGGGGTTCGCCCGGAGGACCCCCTCGGCCCGGACCGTTACGGGGATGAGACCGCCGGCGGTCAGGTCGCGAAGGCGGGGATGGGCGGAATCGTTCCCCCGGAGGCGGGCGACGCCGGGCACGATGACATCCCCCGGTAGCCGGGACGGCCTCTCCTCCAGACGGTCCCACCCGCGGCGATCGCGATCCCCGGCTTCCGGGCCCGCAAGGAACCGGCGGGCGCCATCGATCTCCTTCTCCCACGAAACCCGGTCTCCGTGGGGCGGCACGGGGAGCGCCGCGCATCGATCGAACACACCGAGGGTCGCGATCCGATCGCGGGGAGAGAGACCGCCGGGACCGGCGGCGACGAGGTCCGAAGCGAGGGCGGAGGCGGTTTCGTAGCCGTAGGCGCTCCAGACGGCGGGGCTTTCGGGGAGGGCGATTTCCAAGAACCGGACGCGGAGCAGCACCCGGAGGACCGGGGGCTGACCCGTTTCGAGAAGGGCCCGCATGTTTTCGTAGAGGTCCCGGATTTCCCCTGCGTCCATCGGTCCCCGACTGGTTTAACGGAAACGGATCTCGACCCGGGGTCCCGGGAGGCCGGGGAGGGCCGCGTGAATGCCGTCGTGGAATTCGTGATCCCCGCCCGGCCCGCGGAGAAAGGGCATCCGATCGCTTCCGGGGCCCTGGACCAGGATCGCCGTCGCGCCCGTCCCCGAGCGATTGGGCATCACCCGGATCCGGTACCGGCCGTCTTCGCTGGCGTAGGAGCGGGGGGCGAGTTCGCTCCCGCCGGAAACCGCCGGCGAAGCGTCCGCGGCGAGCGCAGAGGGCGCCTCTTCCCGATCCCTCTCGGTGAGGCGGATCTCGGGGCCCTCCCGGACTTCGAGGAGGACGATCCGGTCCATGTCGATCTCCGCAGGCTCGATCCGGACCTGCCGCTCCACATCGAGGAAGAGGGCGAGGAGATCGCGGCACCGGGCGCACTCCTTCCCGTGGGTGACGATTGAGTCCAGCTCCGCGGGGAGGTCCCCCCCGCCGGACGCCGATTCCCGGTCGACCAGACGGAGAGCCGCCCTCTCGATCCGCTGTTCTTCCCAGCAGGGGCCGGACGCCATCATGCTCCCTCTCTTCCGTGGCGGCGGGCGCCCGTCATCGCCAGATCATTCCGAATCCGCCGAACCGTATAGTCGATGCGCTCCCGTATGCCCTTCTCGTAGCTCTCCCCCGTGAGGGCGGGGACGAGGAAGAGGGCCAGGCCCTTTTGGGAGAGCCCGGCCCAGGCGGGCCGGCCCAGATCGAAGTTCCGTGAGATCATCTCGACCACGACGGCCCCCACGGCGAGACGACAACCCGACTCGAGAGAGGCGCCGTTCTTGCGGGCGTCTCTCTCGAGATACTCCTCCGCCATGGCACGAACATCCTCCCGCACCCCCTCGCTCCACACCGACTCGGGAAGACCGGTCCTCGTCAACCGCGGCCCCAGATCGCGCGGGAGCGCTCCCGTCCCGTTCCCCTCGAAAAGAAGCCTCTTCGTCACGAGATCGATGTAAACGAGCACGAGGTCGGAAAGGACACAGTACCCGCCGTGTGCGTTCAACGGAGAGAGTTCCGCCGAGAGCAGCTCGAGGGCCCGCCTCACGGTGGAGCAACCCGCGCCGAGAAGATCCCCGACGACCTCACGACTCATGGGCCGGAGGGACATGTCGGACTCCGGCCCGCAGACGAACCACCCCCGGGCGTCCCTCACGATGCGGAGATCTTCCCTCCGCGCGGCGTGGCTCTTGAATTGGCTCCACACCCTCCACTTCTCCGGGTTCGTCTTCTTCCATTCCAAGATCATCGCCTGACCGCTCTCGAGGCGGAGGAGGTGGCGAAGTTGCTGAAGGAGGTACTCGTCGTCGACCGGCGGGAGAGAGGCCGCCCAATCGGGCGGATCGCCGAGAAGGGCCCCCGGGACGGGCGGTCTCCGCCGCCAGAGTTTCGCCATCTCGGCGTCGAGCCGGACGAGACGGTACGGCTCTTCTTCCTCACGCAGAAGGCCGGCGACGGCCATGTGGGCGGCGGAAAGGAGGGCGGTGGCGAACTCGAAATCGAATCCCGACGCCCAGCGGTGCCAGTTTCTCTGCAGGTAGGCGCGCACATAGACGAGGCAGTAGGAAGCGAAACGGTCCCGGTCGTCCCGAGCGGGGCTGATCAGAAGCCGCCGGAGGAGGGCGACGCCGCGGCGGTGCCCGTCGAAGAGATCCCCTCTCACGCCGGTCTCCTCGGTCTCCGGTGCCCTGATCATGGATGTCCCCCCGTGAGAGTTCGGGAGGATCATAGCACGAAGCCGGACAGACCGACAAGTGAAGTTGCGGGCATCGAATCGCGGCCCACCGAAATCAAGGCTTCCCCCCCGTCGACGAGTACTCCTCCGGCATCCACTCGGGCGGCGTCAGAAGGAGGGGCACGCCGGGCGATTCGGCGAGGGCCCTCAGATAGGTCTCCTCGTAGGAGGCGGTCTCTTCCCCGGGCGCGGCATGGGCGACGCCCAGCCGGGCGGCGAGCGGCGAGAGGAGCAGGTCCAAGGGGCTCCCGCCCATGTTCGGAAACCGGAACCGGGGCCGGGGGGGGAACTCGGTGACGATCATCTCCTCCTCTTCGTCCACGCCGGCGAGACGCCGCGCCTCGGCGACGGCATCTTGAAGTCCTCCGATCTCGTCCGCCAGCTTCCGCTCGACGGCATCGTCCCCCATCCAGATCCGGCCTTCCCCCACTTCGCGGACATGCTCTTCCGAAACCCCGCGGCCCTCGGCGACCTGCCGCACGAAATCTCCGTACAGGTCCATGAAAAGACCCCGGATGGCCGCTTTCTCCTCGTCGTTCAGATTCCTCTCCGGGAGCCGCCCGAGGAGGGGGAACCGGATGCCGGTGAAGAGATCGGCGTGTTCGCCCCGTTGAACACCGTCGGCGCTGAAGCCCGTCTTGCCGCCGATCCCGTCGTCCCAGAACCAGCCGCCGATCACGCCGATCGATCCGGTGATCGTGACGGGCGTGGTGAGGATCTTGGTCCCCCGCATGCTGATCCAATACCCCCCCGACCCGGCCACGTCTCCCTGGGAGACGACCACCGGCTTCTCCGCGTCCCTGAGCTTCATCGTCGCCTCGGCGATCAGATCGCTCGGAAGCGCGTCCCCTCCGGGCGAGTCGGCCCGAAGAACCACGGCGGCCACGTCGCCGCGCTCCGCGAGTTCCCGCATGTGCTTCGACGTCGCCCTCCCCCGGATCCCCGTGTCCATGGCGCACTGGCCGAGCGCGTAGACGATGGCGAGTTCCTTCGGGCGGCCCCACGCTTCGTCATAGAGAATCCTCTCGTCCGGGTAGGGGGCGCGGGACGCGAACCGCGCGCCGTCCCGGTTCTCCTCGATCCAGTCGCCCATCCCGTCCCACCGGGCGAGGGTGTCGACGAGACCCGCCTCGAGGGCCAGAGGGGCGGTGAAGATCGCCTGCCCGTCCACGAGGGCGTCGAACCCGCCGGGGGTCATGTCCCGGGTTTCGCAAACCCCCTCCCGCATGGTCTCGTAGATCACGTCGATGGCACGGCCGATCTGCTCCCGGTCCGCGTCGGACATGTCGGTCCGGGTGAACCCCTCGAAGGCGGACTTGTGGGTAAAGTAGCGCCACTCTTCGACACCGACGCCGAACTTGTCGAACAGACCCCGCATGTAGGTCCGGTGGGCGGCAAGACCGGGGATGAACACATTCCCCTGGGGATCGATGCTGATCCGGTCGGCGCCGCAGGCGAGGTAGTAACCGAGGTTCGTCATCCTGTCGATGTGGACGACGATCTCTTTGCCCCCCGCCCGGAGATCGTCCATCTTCCGCCGGAACTCCCAGGTGATCGAAGGGGAGAGCGCCGTGCCCGCCAGGTTGAAGACCACGCCCCGGACCGCCGGATCGTCGCCGATCCGGTCGAGCTCGACCGCCAGATCGAGCCACGCGACCCTTTCATCCTCGAACCACTGCGCCTTCTGATAGGTGATCCGCTTGTTCTCGAGATCCACCGGCACGTAGCGGGGCTTCTCGAAGATCTTCCGCAGCCACCGGTCGACGGGAATCCCCGCGTAGGGGGGGTTGCTCCGCACGAGATAGGTGGTCGCGCCCCGGTCGCCGTCTTGGTCATATCCGGGGAGCGCGTGGAATCCCGTTCCGTTCAGGGTGACGCCGAAGTTCAGGCTGTAATCGTAGTCGTCGCCGGTCTCGTCCTCCGCCTCGCGGGCCTTGAAGCCGAGATGGATGCCCCGCCACGGACGGACCTCGACGCCGCCGCCCCATCGGCCCGCCTCGAGATTGTCCCGGTCCGTAAGTGAGTAGTCGCCGAAAACGGTGACCCACGGCTTTCCGAGGGGGCGAAGGCCGAGGTCGACCACGCCGAGACGCGCATCGGACTGCACGGAGATGGTCGAGGCCATACCGAAGGAGACGTACCGGTTCGGGCGCTTCATGGCGCCCGCGACGAAAGAGTTCTCCCGGCCGAGCCGCCCCGACTCACCCCCGGACCAGCGCCAGGCCGCGCCGACGAAACCGCGCCGATCCCCTCCCGCGAAGCCGATCTGATAGTCGTCGACCCGGTACGACCCCTCCCTGGAGGGGCTTGTCCAATCGATGTTTCTCTGCATCGCGAAGCCGATGTTGCGCCCGAAGGAGAATCCCCAGTTGTCGAGATGGTCGTCCCGGACACTGAGGTCATTCCACCAGAAGTCCATCATGCCGTCGCCCGTGGTCGCCCACGCGGCCGGGTTGGCGAAGGCGGCGGCCCCGCCGCCGGTCACGCTCGGCGTCTGGGGGAGATAGCCCGTGCCTCGGTGGTAGTCGAGAAAGGCCGTGCCGTCGGCAAGCGCGGCGCCAGCGGCGAGGACGAGCGACAGGGTGAGAACGATCCATGAACGCATGGCAGGCGATCCTCCTTCGCGCGGGACAGGCGGTTTTCGGTGACTCGAGCATTGTAACGGAACCGGCCGGTCCGGCCAAGAAGACTCGGACTCGAAGCCGACCAGACAGTTCTATTACGGGGCCATACTGGATTGGTTTCTTCGTTTTCTAAAGGTAGCCCAGGCTAGCCTGGATTATGCATGAATCTCCGTCGCGAGGGCTCGGATCGCCTGCCGAGAAGCTGACTTTCACCCTTCGCGCTGCCGCGCTCCGGGTACTCCCGGCGCCGACCCGCCGTCGCTTCGTTCCGGCAGGTACCCCGGCGCGGTCGGACTTCCGCCACCGGAGGTGTAGTCATGAGAGCCTCCCCCCGGGCGCTACCACTTATCGCTCCTAGCCGTCGCGATAAGTCCAAGCGCCCGACGGGCCCCATCGAGGAGGCGGCGAAGGAAAG
>JBDROZ010000059.1:0-2038 GCA_043809585.1 Candidatus Eiseniibacteriota bacterium | reverse complement strand
GAATCCCCGGTCGGCGAGAAGGTCGGGCGTTTCGTCGTCATCCGCTAGCGGTCGAGGGGGAAACGGACGATGCGTTCCGATGCTCATAAGGAAGGAAGAAAGGAGCAATTGCTGATGCGGAACCGACTCGCAGCCGTGTTTGTTGGTCTCCTCCTCCTGCACGGCGTTGCCCACGGCACGGAGATCTTCGCGAAGGTGGGGACCATCGGCGCTCAGTTCCTGAAGATCGGCGTGGGGGGCCGGGGAGTCGCGATGGGCGAGTCGTTCGTCGCCGTCGCCGACGACGCGTCGGCCCTCTACTGGAACCCGGCGGGGATCGCGAAGCTGGAAGGGCAGAGCCACTTCTTCTTCTCCCACTCGACATGGCCGGCCGACATCGGCCACGAGTTTGCCGGGTACGTGTTCACCTACGGGGGAATTCCCGGGGTGATGGGGGTGAGCCTCAACGTCCTCCAGATGGACCCGATGATCCGGACGACCGAGTACCACCCGGACGGGAGAAACCTCGCCGGATCGGAGGAGCTCGAGCAGTTCGACGCAGGCGACATGGCGATCGGGCTGTCCTACGCGCGCTTCCTGACCGACAAGTTCTCGTTCGGCGGAACGGTCAAGTGGATCCACCAGGGGCTGGAGGACGAGTTCGCCGAGGGGCTGAACTTCGACTTCGGGACTCTTTACAACACCGGTTTCCGAACCGTGACGATCGGCATGACCGTCGTGAACATCGGCCCGACGATGAAGTTCATCGACCAGGAGTTCTCGCCTCCGACGACGTTCAAGCTCGGGGCCTCGATGAACACGTTCCGCTCGGCGCAGCACAACGTCATCACGTCGGCCGAGTTCAACCATCCGAGCGACAACAAGGAGCGCGCCAATCTCGGCTTGGAGTACGAGTACACGCCGCTGGAGAGGTTCACGGTGGCTCTCCGGGGCGGGTACATGGCGAATCGGGACATTCAGGACTACACGCTCGGTTTCGGTGTCGGTTTCCCGACGGCCGCGACGGCGGCGGCCGTTGTGAACTACTCCTTCACGAACATGAACGAGCTCGGGGGAACCCACCAGGTCAGTGTCATCCTCAGCTACTAGCCGGCGCCGTTGGGTCGCGCCACGCCGCGGCCGCGGGACGCGTGGCCGGCACAGCCGGGCCGCCCGAAAGGGGACCGTTTCGGGTGAGAGGCCTCACCGGGCCGGGCGGCGGGAGAGGGGGGCGGTCGTGGGGATGGGAACGCGGCGCGCGGGCGCAAACGGCGCGATTCCTGCCCTCTTGCTGGCGGCTCTGGTCTTGCCTTCCTTCCTGCAAGCGGCTTCCGAGGGGGATCCCGCCGGGGCTTCCGGCGACATCCGCTTCGTCGTCGACGCCGTCAGCTTTCCCCGCTCCGCCGGAGAAGTCCACGAGGAGGTTTACCTCCTCATTCCGAACAAAGACCTGCGGTTCGAGCCCGGGGAGAGCGGGATCTCCGAGGCGGAAATCCGCGTGCGCTTCCGTTTTCGAGCGTGGCCGACCGGCGAGACGATCCTCGTTCGGGCGATCGACGCGCTGCTCCCGATGAGCCCGCCCGACGGGGAAGACGATCTGCAGGTGCTCCAGCACTCCTTTCCGCTCCCGGAAGGCCCGTACGAGCTGCGTGTTGAAGTGGAGGACCGCAAGACGCTCGGCTTCGGCTTCTTCCATCTCTTCTGGAGGCGCCCGAAGCGGGGAAGGGCGGTCGGCCATTTCCAGGCGAAGGGGTGTCGCGCGCACGATCTGTCGATCTCGGACATCCAGCTCGCCCGGAGCGTCGAGGCGGACTCGGAGAGCGAGTTTGCGAAGGGGGGCGTCGAGGTGATCCCGCAGCCGAACCGTCTCTATGGGGCGCTCATGCCCGTCCTCTCGTTTTACTACGAGGTCTACGATCTCACGGAGGGGCGCGATCCGGCCGGGGAGCCGTACCACGTGATGCACCGGGTCGTCGACGCTGGGGGGGCGGCGGTTCTCGAGGAGCGGCAAGCCCTGGACGCGGCTCCCGGGATCACCCGGTTCCGGCGGAGCGGGGCG
>JBDROZ010000058.1:0-42752 GCA_043809585.1 Candidatus Eiseniibacteriota bacterium | reverse complement strand
TCGTCCGACTGCTACGCCTGCCACGAGGCGGACTACCAGTCGACCATCGAGCCCAACCACGTCGCCGCCGGCTTCCCGACCGACTGCGCCCAGTGCCACGACATCAACGGCTGGCCGGGGGCGACCTTCGACCACTCGTTCTTCGCGCTCAGCGGCGGTCACTCGGGACTGACGTGCAACTCCTGTCATGCCGGCGGCATCTTCCAGGGGACATCGTCCGACTGCTACGCCTGCCACGAGGCCGATTACCAGTCGACCATCGAGCCGGACCACGCCGGCGCGGGGTTCCCGACCGACTGCGCGGCGTGCCATGACATCAACGGCTGGCCGGGGGCGACCTTCGACCACTCGTTCTTCGCCCTCTCCGGCGGCCACTCGGGGCTCACGTGCGGCTCCTGCCACGCAGGCGGCATCTTCCAGGGGACCTCTCCGGACTGTTACGAGTGTCACCAGGCCGACTACGAGTCGACGACCAATCCGGACCACGCCGGCGCCGGCTTCCCCACCGACTGCGCGCAGTGCCACGACTTGAGCGGCTGGGACGGCGCCGACTTCGACCACGACGGCCTCTTCTTCCCGATCTACTCGGGAAAGCACCGGGGTAAGTGGGACAGCTGCAGCGACTGCCACACCAACCCCAACGACTACGGGGTCTTCTCCTGTCTCGGCTGCCATCCCCACTCGGACCGGAACAAGACGGACAATGATCACGACGAGGTTCCGGGCTACCAGTACAACAGCGACGCCTGTTACAGCTGCCATCCGAGGGGGAGCGATTGATGAAACGGTTCACCATGCTCCTCGGCCTCCTCGGCCTCCTCGGCGTTCTCTTTCTCCACTCCCCGGCCGCGGCGGCCCCCGCCGGGGGGCCGCGGGTGCTCTACATGACTTCGTCCACCCTCTATCTCGACGGAGGCTCGGAGCGGGGCATCCGCGAAGGGGACCGCTTCGAAGCGGTCCGGGATCGGGAGGTGATCGCCAAGCTCGAGGTGCTCGGCGTTTCCTCCTCCCGCTCGGTCTGCGCCATTCTCGAGGCGTCCGGAGCAATCGAGATCGGCGACGAAGTCCGGGCTCTTGCCCGTGGGGGAACCCGCCGGCCGCCGGTCGATCTCGAAACGGAAGATGAAAAGGAGAACGAGGACCAGGCCGGCAGGAGCCGGGAAGAGACGGGCCTACGGGCGTGGGGCGTGCGGGGCCGGGTCGCCCTCCGTTCCCTCGCCGTCGACGATCAGAGCGGGACCGGTCAGGACTTCGTGCAGCCGGCGCTCACTTTCAAGATGCAGGGGGACCGCGTCCTCTCGAGCGATTGGGGCGTGGACATGGATGTCCGGGCGCGGCGCACCTACCGGGACCTGGCGGACGGGAGCAGCCCGGCATCGTCGCGGACGCGGGTCTACCGGCTCGAGGCGTCGTGGAAGATGGAAGGCTCGCCATGGCGCGTGTCGGCCGGCCGCCAGCTCAGCCCATCCCTCGCGGCGGTCAGCGTCTTCGACGGCCTCCTCGCCCAGTACGGCGGCCGCCGCTGGAGCGCGGGGGTGTTCGCGGGCACCCAGCCCGACCCGGTCGATTACGGGCATTCGAATCTCGTCCGCGAGGGGGGCGGATTCGTCCAGTACGAGACCCGCCACGGACGGACCAGGTGGTCCGTCACCTCCGGCGCCGTCGGGTCGTACGAAGGCGGGGAACTGAACCGGGAGTACTTCTTCCTCCAGGGCCGCTACTACGACACGAGGTACTCGCTTTCTCTCTCCCAGGAGCTCGATCTCAACCGGGGCTGGAAGGCGGACGCCGGCGAGACCGCCCTCTCCCCGACGAACAGCTTTGCCTTCGGCCGCTACGCGGTGGCGGGAGGGACGGTTCTCGAGGGGGGATTCGACAACCGGAGGAGGATCCGGCTCTACCGGGACCGGGTGACGCCGGAAACGGACTTCGACGACAGCTACCGGCAGGGGGTCTGGACGGGAATCACCCAGGAAGTCGGCGATCTCCGTCTCTCGCTCCGGGGCCGGTCCGGTTCGGGGGGCATCCGCTCGTACAGTCTTCGAAACCGTTGGCAGGCCCCCCGGGTTCGAGGGCTCCGTCTCGGGAGCCGGCACACCCGGTTCGAAAACTCCGGCTCCGAAGGGTGGCTCCACTCGGGGGACATGGATGTCTCCCTCGGTTCCCGGGTCCGGTTGGAACTCAGCCGGGGCATCCGCCGCGAAAGCGATATCGAGACCGGTGAGGCGGAGAACCTCGACTGGACGTCGGTCGATCTCGACGTCGGTCTCGCGGGGGGCTGGTTCTTCACGCTCTCCGTCGAAGAGAGCCGGGGGGCCTCGGAAAGGAACCGCAACTACCAATCGAGCGCCAGCTACCGGTTCTAGAACCCTTACCGCAAAACTGCAACGTCGATTTCGGTGGGCGGGAGCCGGGGGGTCAGGGCCGGCTTGCTCAAGCAGTCCGCGCGCGCCGGCCTCCAAAAGAAGAAGCCCCGAGGGGCCGTCCGCCCCCGGGGCTTCGGTCACGAACTGCGGCCGATCTAGCCTGGATTATGCACAAATCTCCTACTGCGATCTCGGATCGCCGCCTGCGAAGCCTCCTTTCCGTCGCCGCCTCCTCGACGGGGCCCGTGGCGCACTTTCATCTTCTCGCGACCGCTCGGAGTGAGAAGTGTTAGTGCGCCGGGGGAGCCCCCCGGGCACTAGGGCTTATCGCTTCGATGGGCGCGATAAGCCCAACTGCCCGACGGGTCCCTGCCTCCGGTGGCGGCTCGTCCAAGTCAGCTTCTCGTCAGGCGATCCGAGCCCTCGTGACGGAGATTCATGCATAACCAGGCTAGCCCTCATGACGGAGATTCATGCATGATCCAGGCTAGCGGACGAGAATGATCTTCCGTCTGAAGGCCGGCGTCCCGGGGGACGGCTCGGAGCGGAGGAAGTAGACGCCCGGCGGGAGTTCCCGCCCCCGATCGTCCCGGCCGTCCCAGGAGGCGGCGCCCCCGTCGTCCACGGGGAGGGCGCGGACCAGCCGGCCCGACAGCGCATAGACCCGCGCCGGGCCGGCCCCGGCCGGAAGGGCGACATGGTACGGCCCGAAGGCGGGGAAGAACGGGTGAGGACCCGGACTCCCGTCCTCCGGCGAAGTCCGGCCGTTCCCTCCCCTCTCGGAGACGGCCGTCGGCACCGTGAAATCGACCCACACGGGACTCGTCCATGCGATGCCCGAGTCCCCCTCCTCGGCGCGAAGGTAGTACCAGCTCGTCGTGCCCGGAACGGCCCCGTCGGGATCGACGAAGGAAGCGCTGTCCGACGCCCCCTCGGGCACGGCCACGTACCACTCGGGATCGCCGTTCTTGACGATGACGACCCGGGTGAGCGGCTCCGTGCCGGTGACCCGGTATTCGATGGTCGGGGATTCAGACGTCTCGAACTCCTCCCCCATCAGATGCCCGCCCACGCGAAAGTCGACGAACATCTTGCGCGAGAATGTCGTCCCGTAACATCGCCGGGCGCGGAGGGCTTCGAAGATCGACTCGCGGGTCGGCTCTTCGGCGAGGACCGCGGTGAAGCCGTTGCCGGGATTGTGATCTCCCCCCGCGCCGATGCCGAGGCGCATGCCCGATGCGAGGGCGAGGGAGACCCAACCGGTGTCCGGGCCGACGTGGGGCTTCCAGCTCTCCATGGGACAGCCGGGATACTCGGAGGAACCCCGGGTGGTCTGGAAAATCTCGACCAGCCGTAGCGGGGCGGGCAGGGTATCCGATTCGACGAGCCCTTCCCACATCGTGTATCCGGTCCGATCCACGGGATGATGGGGAATGAACAGCACGTCCTTCCCTTCCACGCCGTGGTAGAGATCGAGCCATCGCACCGTCGGGCCGATCCGGGCGTCCATGCTCCGGAATTCGGAGGAGCGGAGGTAGAGGGCGTTCTGATCCCCCTTCCCCGCCGGCGCCGCCGTTCTCCCCGCCCTCTCGTAGCCGGGAAACGTAACGAAATCCCCCGGAACGTGAAACAGATCGGTCCATTTCGCCACGAGCCGCCAGGCGAGGGGGGACCACCACTCGACGTGGTCCGAGGGGGCGATCCAGTCGTAGCCGATCCGCTCGTACGTGTGGAGATAGGTGTCCTCGAAGGGATAATCCCAGATGCCGTCGTAGGAGAGCTCGCAGCTATGCCTGTGGTTCTCCCCCCAGTAGACGCGGTAGGTCACGGCATCGGTCGAGATCTCGTAGCGAGGGACGGTCCGCGGCTCGCCCTCATCCCAGGGGGGCGGGGCCGTGGGCTCGATGACTTCGTGGGGGGCGCCCGATCCGGGGACGGCGGCAAAGGTGTCCACCCGAATGTCGGCGTCCGGGCCGAGAATGTTGTTCACCGTCCGGATCGGTTCGGTGGCGCGCCGGTCCTCGACCCACGCGACCCAGAGCCGCCCCTCCGGATCGAACGCGGCGGCGGGCTCGTCCCAGAAGTGGCCGTTCCGGGGCGCGATGACTTCGGGGACCGAGGACCAAGAGGCCCCATCATAGAAGACTCCGAAGATTCCCCAGTACATGCACCGGACGCCCTCGTGATCGAGATAGCCGTTCAGCTTGGAGAGGATCCATGGCCTCCCCTGCCCGTCGGTCAGGAGACGGGGCCGGAGCCCGTACACCCGGATCGGGCTCTCGGGGAGGACGTATCCCACATCCTCCATGGCGGGCCGCGGGACCCGTCCGGTGTTCCACTCCGTCCCCAGGGGGATCGAGACGTGCTCGCCGTCCCACCGGAGAAGGAAGATCGAGCCGAGGTCGGTCCCTTCCGGCGCCGGTTCCTCGTAGTACTTCCACGGGCGGTTTCTGTGGTAATACGCCACCCAGACATTCCCATCCCCGTCCACGGCGACCGAGGGATAGAGGGACCAGGTCTTGATGGCCGACGTCACTTGAATCGGATCGTCCCATGTTCCCCCCGACAGCCGCCGGAGGCAGATCTCCGAATGACGGGACCGGATGGACGACCAGGCGACCCAGATCGAACCGTCCTCGGCCGGCGCGAGAGAGGGATCCCGGTCGTTCGCCGGCCCGTCCGCGACGATGCCGGTCTCGGCGAGAGAATCGTCTTCGATGCGGCCGATGTGGACGTCAAAGGAAGCCCCGCTCCACGACTGCCAGGCGATCCAGGCATCGCCGTTCCCGTCGGTGCACAGGGCGGGGGCGAACTCCCGTTCCGGACCGGCGGCGACGGGGAAGGAGCCGCCGCCTCCGACGCCGAGGCGCCGGGCGAGAATGTCGGCGTCGTCCGTTTCGATCGCGACCCACGCGACCCACGCCCCTTCGGAGAGGCCGGTCACCCGCGGATTGAAGTAGTCGCCCACCGACTCGGAAACGAGGGTCGTGTCCCACGAAGCCCCGTTCCAACAGGCCGCGAGCACGCGATCCCATGGACCGCCCGCCGACGTATCCGCCGTGGTTTGGATCCAGACGACCCAGGGGCGTCCGGTCGAGTCGACGGCGGCGTCCGCGTCATGATCGTCCCGCACGGCCGTGGCCGGAAAAGGCACTTCGCCGGCGGGAACCGGGCGGGGAAGGAATGCGAACATCGCGGCGAGGGCGGGCAGGAGGATTCGGAAAACGGCGGGCATCGGGCGGAGGCCCTCGGCTTCCATGTCGCTCTTCCTTGCTGCGACGGGCGGGGTCGCCCGCCTCGAAGTCCGGACGGGCGGACCGGGATTGCACCACGGTTGGATAGTCTGGAGTTTATCATACGCTTGCGCATCAATCAATAGGGGGATCTCCTCCGCGCGAGGTTCCGGGCGTTCCCTCCGCCGATCTTGGATTGAGCCGCTTCATCGGCTAAGATGTCCTCGCGGCGCGGAATCGCGAGGGATCCAGAAGAACGATGTCGATGGGAACAGGATGACGCCGAGGAGCATGTACCGCTTCTGCCTGATCTGCTTCTTCTTGTCCGGGGCGACGGGCCTCGTCTACGAAGTGGCGTGGGTCCGGATGCTCTCCCTGATCTTCGGAGTGACCTCCTTCGCCGTCGCGACGGTGCTCGCGGCCTTCATGGGCGGCCTCGGTCTCGGCGCCTACCTCTTCGGCCGGTGGGCTCACCGGATGAGGAACCCCCTCCGCGTCTACGGGTGGCTCGAAGCGGCGATCGGCGCCTACGCCCTCCTGGTGCCGGTCATCTTCCGCCTCCTCCACCCCGTCTACCTCTCCTTCGAGCGGGCCTTCGGAGAAGGGGACGATCTCGTCCGGTTCGGGGCGATCCGTTTTCTCCTCGCCGCGGCGGTCCTGGTCCCCCCGACGCTCCTGATGGGCGGATCCCTTCCCCTCCTGGTCCGCCGATTCGCCGGCTCCAAGGACGGGGGGAACACGGGATCCCGGGTCGGCGTGCTCTACGGAGTCAACACCCTCGGCGCCGTGCTCGGCACCGCATCGGCCGGGTTCCTCCTGCTTCCGGAGCTCGGCATGGCGGGGACGATCCGATTCGCCGCGGCCCTGAATTTCCTCCTCGCCCTCGCCGTCATTCTCCTGGCCCGGCGGGAAGGGGGCGCGCCCTTCGGGGAAGAAGAGGAAAAGGGGGCGGAGAGGGAAACCGAAGGGCCCTCGGGGACTCTCCCCCTCGTGCTCGGCGCTTTCTTCCTCTGCGGCGCTCTCTCCATGTGCTACGAAGTCTATTGGACGCGGGTGCTCGTCCTGATCGTCGGTCCCTCGGTCTACGCCTTCACGCTGATGCTGACCGCCTTCCTCGCCGGGCTCTCCCTCGGAAGCATCGCGATCTCCCCCCTTCTCCGCCGGACGAAGAACCTCATCCTCCTCTTCGGCGGGCTCGAGCTCTTCGTCGCCGTCGCCTGCTTCGGCACGATGCTCCTCTTTTCCCGATATCCCTACTGGTTCGTCCGTCTCTCCCAAGGGCTCGGCGACCGTCCTTTTCTTTTCGACGCCCTCCGCTTCTCGTTCAGCCTTCTTACCATGCTCCTCCCCACCCTCGCCATGGGGGCCGCATTCCCCGTTGTGGCCGCCCTCCATTACCGGGAGAAGAGATGGATCGGAAGGAGCGTGGGGAACGTCTATGCCTTCAACACGGCGGGGGGCATTCTCGGGTCCTTCCTCGCGGGCTTTCTCTTTCTCCCCGTTCTCGGCGTCCGGAACGGGATGGCCCTCTTCGTCTCCCTGAACGCCCTGATCGGATTCGTCCTCGCCCTCCGGGCCCGACCGGGGCGGTGGAGAAACGGCGTTCTCGGTGGCGCCGCGGCCGGGCTCGTCATCGTCCTCCTGATCCAGCAGGCGGGAAACCTGCCGGTGTGGGACAAGAAGAGAATGACCGTCGGTCCTTACCAGAACGCGCTCCGCCGGCTCGCCACGTCGCCCGAGCGGCTCGAGCAGTTCCTCGAGAGGTTCGAGCTTCTCTACTACGCGGAGGGAATCACGAGCACCGTCACGGTCCGGGAGAACAACGGCGTCCGGACGATGCAGACCAACGGCAAGACCGACGCATCGAGCGGCGTGGACATGCGGACCCAGGTCGCCATCGGCCAGATCCCGATGGTCCTCCACGGCCCGGCGGAGCGGGTGCTCGTCATCGGACTCGCGAGCGGCGTGAGCGCCGCTCAGGCCCTCATCCAGGGGGCGCGGAGTGTCGACATCGTCGAGATCGAGAGGGCCATGATCGGGGGCGCCCGGTTCTTCGCCGCCGAAAACCGCGATCTTCTCGAGGACCCGAGGGCCCGGATCCTCGTCAACGACGGCCGGAACCACCTCCTCGCGTCGGAAACGAGCTACGACGTCGTCGTCTCCCAGCCATCCAATCCCTGGATCTCGGGCATCAACAACCTGTTCACCGAGGAGGCCTTCGAGCTGATCAAGCGCCGTCTCGCTCCGGGCGGAGTCGTCTCCCAGTGGATCCAGTATTACGGAATGAGCCGGGAAGATCTCTTCTCCGTCCTCCACACCTTCGCCTCCGTCTTCGAGTACGTGGACGTCTTCCTCCCCGCCCGGGGGGACCTGGTTCTCCTCGGAAGCCGGAACCCGATCCTCTTCGACTTCCCGAAGATCGAGGAGCGGCTCTCCTCCCCCGCCGCCCGGGCGGCACTCGAAGAAGTCTCGATCACGAACCCCTACGTCCTCATGACCATGTATCTCTTCACGATCCACCGGGACGAGAACGACCGGGCGTGGCGGGCGGTCCGGAAGGCGCCGCTCAACCGGGACGACAACATGCTCCTCGAGTTCTCCGCCCCCCGCCACATCGACGATCCGGGAGTCTTCGGGAACCGGGACGCCCTTGCGCTCCTCCACGACCGGACGAAGCTGCACGAGGCCTCGGGGAACGCCCACCTCGCCCTCGCCGACGGGGCCGTGCGCCTCTGGGATCTGCCCGTGGCGTACCTGGAGATCGCCGAGGAGGAAAAGCGGCCCGACCCCGACCGGGTCGGTATCCACAATCTGAAAGCCCGGATCCTGCTCGCCCGGGCGGGCTGGGAGAACGAACCCCGGCTCGCGGCGCTGGCCCGGACCGAGGCGGGCCTCGCCCTCAAGCTTGATTCGCTCTCCTCGGAGGCCCACCTCCTTCTCGGGACGGCGGCGATGCGCGAGGGGGATTGGGGGGAGGCGGAGCGCTGCCTCCGGGAGGCGATGCGGCTCGGCGAGGACCGCGCCGTGACGGGGGTTTATCTCGGCGTCGCCCTCGAACAGGCGGGGCGGAAGGAGGAGGCGATCGAAGCGTACCGGGACGCGGTCGCCGCGAACCCGGAACTTCCCCAGGCGCTCGAAGGGCTGCGGCGCCTCCTCGGGACCCGGGAGCGACGTCGACCTTAACCTTGATCTTTCACAAAATCTCGGCTCCAATCGCTGACTCTCGCGCGTTTTCACTCGCGATCTTTTGCCGGATCGAGGTCAGCCTGCTGGCATCGATTCCCGCGCTCCCCTACAATGCCGGATACGGAACCCCCCGAAGAGGAGACGATTCCCATGAACCGGTCCGTCCCGATCCGGCCGCGAGGCCGAATTCTCGCCCTCCTGCTGTTGACGCTCGCCGCCGCGATTCCCGCCGCGGAGGAAGATGTTTACACCGGCGGCGTGGTGGCCGCCGACCATCCGATCGCCGCGGCGGCGGGGCGGGAGATGCTGGAGGGGGGCGGCAACGCCGCGGACGCCGCGGTGGCCACCGCCTTCTGCCTCTCCGTGGTCCGGCCCTACTCCTGCGGTCTCGGGGGAGGCGGTTTCTGGCTGGTCCATCTCGCCGCCGAGAATCGGACGATCGCCGTCGACTGCCGGGAGCGCGCCCCCTCCGCCGTGGGCCCCGACTACTACGAGAACCTCCCGGACACCCTGGCGAGTCTGGTCGGTGCCCATTCGATCGGCATCCCGGGCATGGCGGCCGGCGCCCTGCACGTCTTGGAGAAGTACGGGTCCTTGGAAAGGGCCGTGGTTCTCGCTCCGGCGATCCGGGCGGCGGAGGAGGGATTCGTCGTGGACGCCCACTACGCGGAAGCGGCGGCGGCCACGGCGGCGCTCTTCGAGGAGAAACCGTCGTGGAAGGAGACCTACCGGTTTCTCTGGGAGAGGTTTCTCGGCCGCGGCGGGATCCGGGAAGGGGACATGCTCCGGCTCCCGGAGCAGGCGAAGGCCCTCCGGTTGATCGCCGAGAGCGGGGCCGGCGCGTATTACGGCGGCCCGATCGGCGAAGCCGTCGCGGCGGCGGTGGCGGAGGGAGGGGGCGTCCTCGGGAGGGATGACCTCGCCGCGTTCGACGCCCGGGAATTGAAACCGCTCGAGGGGGTGTTCACCGGGAAGAGACTCCTCACCATGCCCCCTCCTTCGAGCGGAGGGATCACGCTCCTGGAGATCCTCGGGATCTTCGACCGGGCGATGGGGGGAGAGATACCCGAATTCCACTCGTCCCTCCACATCCACCTTCTCGCGGAGGCGATAAAGCACGGGTTCGCGGACCGGGCGGAATGGCTCGGCGACCCGGTGTTCACGGAGGTCCCGTCGGAACGCCTTCTTTCGGGCCCCTACCTCGACGAGCGGGCCGCCCTCGTCGACCGGAAACGCACGAAGAAGCCGGAGGCCTACGGGACCCGCGCCGCCCCACCGGACGACGGGGGGACGAGCCACTTCTCTGTCGTCGACGCCCGGGGGAACGGGGTGAGCGCCACCGAATCGATCAACAATGACTTCGGATCGTACGTGGCGGTCGAGGAGTTCGGATTCCTCCTGAACGACACGATGGACGACTTCACCACGCGCCCGGGAAAGGCGAATCTGTATCGGCTCCGGCAGTCGGAAGGAAACCGGCCGGAACCGGGGAAGCGGCCCCTCTCCAGCATGTCCCCGACGATCGTCCTCGACGACGAGGGGATCTTCGCCGCGGCCGGCGGATCGGGAGGCCCCCGCATCATCACGGGAACGCTGCAATGCCTCCTGAACGTGATGCTCTACGGCATGGACGCGGGAGAGGCGGTGGCGGCGGGGCGCTTCCACCATCAGTGGATGCCGAACACGCTCTGGCTCGAGCCCGGGTTCGACAAGGAGACGCAGCAAGGCCTCTTCGGCAAGGGGCACGGGCTGAGCTCGATCCCGACGGTCGCGGCGGTTCAGCTCATCCGCCGGGTCGAGGGGGGCTACCAAGGCGCCGGCGATCCCCGGAAGGGGGGCGCGGCGCTCGGCCGGAACCGATAGAAAGAGAGCGGCGGGGCTTAGGCCCCGCCGCCCGTCGTCTCCAGTTTGCCTTTGCCCTACTTGGCGTTTTCACCGATCCACTTCATGCTTACCGACTTCGGCCGCGTCAGCGCCGTGCCGACCGCCCGGTTCCACACAAGCTGCGAGAGCATCCCCATGGCCCGGGAGACGCTGAAGAGCACCGTGTAGTACTCGAACTCGGTCAGTCCGTAGTGGTAGAGCAGGGCGCCGGAGCCCGCGTCCACGTTCGGCCAGAAATTCGCGATCGGGTTCTTGCCCGCCTTCACCCGCTCGTTCGAGAATTCTTCGAGCACTTTGGGCACCACGTTGAATACGGTGTCCACGGTCTTGAAGACCGGGTCCTCGGGGATGTACTTCTTCCCGAACATGTTGAAACCGGTGAACCGGGGATCGGTCACCCGGAGGACGGCGTGGCCGTAGCCGGGCACCACCTTCCCCGCCCGGAGCGTCTCGAAGGCGTAGTCCCGGATCTGCTTCTCCGACGGTACGCCGCCGAATTTCTCGATCGTCTCGATGATCCAGCCGAGGCACTCCTGGTTCGCCAGTCCGTGGAGCGGGCCGGCGAGGCCGTTCAGGCCGGCCGAGACCGCGTAGTACGGATCGGAGAGGGCGGACCCGACGGTGTGGCACGTGTTCGCGCTGACGTTGCCCCCTTCGTGGTCGCAGTGGAAGTGCAGGTAGAGCCGCATCAGCTCGGCGAACTCTCCGTTCGGGTCGGGAATGCCCAGCATGTTGGCGTAGTTGGCGCCCCAGTCGAGGCCGGGCGTCCAGTCGATGTACCCTCCCTTGTCATAGCGGAGCCGGTAGACCGCGGCCGCGAGACTCGGAAGTTTGGCGAGAAGGTTGAGGGAATCGTCGAGGGTCGCCTTCCAGTAGTCCTCCTTCCGCATGCCCTTGTCGTACATGTAGCGGAAGGTGCTCTCCTTCTCCATGACGAGGATGCCCGTGTCGAGCATGCACATCGGATGGCTGTCCTCCGGCATCGCTTCGAGCACGTCGTAGACGTAATCGGGCAGCCAGGACCGTTTGTCCATCTCCAGCTGGTACGCCTTGATCAGTTCGCTCTCCCGGTCGTGAATCTCGCCCGTCAGGAGAAGAACGAAGGTCTGCTCCGGCCAGAGATCCATGATGTCGAGAAGGAAGTTCTCCCGGATGAAGAGCCCCTGGCCTGGTTCCACGACCGAAGTGTCGCAGATCATCCCCTTCACCCCGCGCATCCCCCCGAATGCCTGAGCCACCGTCACCTTGCTGATGACCGCGTCGCCCTTCTCCTTGAGGAGCCTGCCCCGTTCCTCCCGCCATTTCGGAACCAGTTCTTCCAGTCTCTGTTGAAGCGTCACCATCCTCGTCTCCCTCTTGAGTCGCGCGGTCTCCGGCCAGGAGGTCCGGGCCGCCAGCGACGGTTTCGGCCGGGGTGCCGTTTCTAACAACCAAAGAATAAATGACTTAGGGTTCCTAACCCAGAGTTTGCGAGTTCTCACGCGGCCGGGGCTTCAAGACAACTGTAACAATCCCAAAGATTTGGGGCAAATGTCAAGCCCTTTCGGAGGCCCCGTGAGGACTCGGGCTACTTTTTCAGAGGCACGTCCCTCCCGTCGACCTGATCACCCCGGTAGGCGCCGCGCATGACCGTCAGCCTTCCTTGGGCGTCGGGCCTGGTGGCGACGTGCTCCCACTGGCCGGTGATCCGGTCGAGTACGACGAAGGCTCCCTGACCCGACGGAGAGACCTGATAGCGGTCGTCTCCGCCGGTCGCCCTGGCGCCGGCCGCGGCGATGACAAGGCCGGCAAGGGCCCCGGCGAGAAGGGTCAGGACGGTTCGTTTCATCGGAATCACCTCCTCCGGGCGGGAACCTGTCGGACCGCCCGCGGGAAAAAGAGTTGCGGCAATCACCTCAGGGCCGTATATTCCTCGTTTGACCTATTCAAAGGACGGTCCCGGGCGGAAATCCGCCCGAAGCGCGGGCTCCCGGCGCGAGTCGGGAGCCTTCTGATTGCCCGAGGCGCCCGGCGCGGGGAACCCCACCATGATCACGGACGTAAGGAAACTTCGTAACATCGGGATCAGCGCCCACATCGATTCGGGGAAGACCACCCTGACCGAGCGCATCCTATTCTACACCGACCGGATCCACGAGATTCACGACGTGAACGGCAAGGACGGCGTGGGCGCGAAGATGGATTCGATGGAGCTCGAGCGGGAGCGGGGGATCACCATCCAGTCCGCCGCCACCCACGTCACCTGGTCGGGCCATCACATCAACATCATCGACACGCCGGGCCACGTGGACTTCACCATCGAGGTGGAGCGGGCGCTCCGAGTTCTCGACGGCGCCGTGCTCGTGCTCTGCTCCGTCGCCGGCGTCCAGTCCCAGTCGATCACCGTGGACCGGCAGATGAAGCGCTACGGGGTCCCCCGGATCGCTTTCGTGAACAAGTGCGACCGTTCGGGGGCGAACCCCGTCCGCGTGGCGAGACAGCTGAAGGAAAAGCTCGGCCACAACGCCGTGCTCCTCCAACTCCCGATCGGTCTCGAGGCGGATCACAGGGGCGTCGTCGACCTGATCACCATGAAGGCGTACACCTTCGAGGGGGAGAAGGGCGAGAGCGTCGTGGAGGAGGAGATCCCGGCGGACATGCTCGCCGAGGCCGGAGAGGCGCGGGAGGCGATGCTCGACGCCGCATCCCTCTTCTCCGAAGAGCTGACCGAGGCGATTCTCGAGGAGAGAATCACGGAGGAACTGATCCACGCCGCCATCCGGAAGGGTACCCTCGATCTCGAGTTGACGCCGGTGCTCCTCGGTTCGGCGTACAAGAACAAAGGCGTCCAGAAGCTGCTCGACGCGGTGGTCCGGTACCTCCCCTCCCCCCTCGACATCGTCAACGAGGCCCTCGCCCTCGATTCGGGCGACGAAACCCGGGTGGTGACGAACAGCGTTTCCGACCCGTTCCTCTCCCTCGCCTTCAAGCTCGAGGACGGACCGTATGGTCAGCTGACCTACCTCCGGATCTACCAGGGGACGCTCGCGAAAGGGGACACGGTCGTCAACAACCGGACGAACAAGAAGGTCCGGATCGGACGGATCGCGCGGATGCACGCCGACGAGATGGCGGACATCGCCCGAGCGGACGCGGGCGACATCGTCACCCTCTTCGGCGTCGACTGCGCTTCCGGCGACTCCTTCGCCGCCGACGGCTACCGGTACAGCCTGACGTCGATGCACGTGCCCGACCCGGTGATCTCCCTCGCCGTGAAGCCGAAAACCCGGGAGGCCCAGGACAAGCTTTCCCGGGCCCTCGCCCGGTTCACCAAGGAGGACCCCACCTTCCGGACCTCCGTGGACGGGGAGAGCGGCGAGACCTTGATCTCGGGGATGGGCGAGCTCCATCTCGAGGTCTACATCGAGCGGATGCGCCGGGAGTACAACGCCGAGGTCGAGACCGGCCCCCCCCGGGTGGCCTACCGAGAAGCGATCACCCAGCGGGCGGACTTCACGTATACTCACAGGAAACAGACGGGCGGATCCGGCCAGTTCGGGAAGGTCCAGGGGTACATGGAGCCGTGCGGCGAGTGCGAGTTCGAGTTCCGAAGCGATGTGAAGGGGGGGAACATCCCCACCGAGTACATTCCGGCGTGCGAGAAGGGCTTCCGGGGAGAGATGGCCGAAGGCCGGCTCATCGGGTTCCCGGTCACCGGGGTGCGGGTCGTCCTCGAGGACGGCGCCGCCCACAGTGTCGACTCGTCGGAGATGGCCTTCCAGGCCGCCGCGAAGGGCGCCTTCCGGGAGGTCTATCCGAAGGCGAAGCCGGTGCTCCTCGAGCCGATCATGACCGTCGCCCTCGAAGGACCGACCGAGTTTCAGGGGGAGATGCTGCGAACGGTCATGCAGCGCCGGGGGATCATCATCGGTACGACGGACGAGAACGAGTTCGTCCGCGTGGACGCCGAGGTGCCGCTCTCCGAGATGTTCGGTTACGCCACGTCGCTCCGGTCCGCCACCCAGGGGAAGGCGGAGTTCACCATGGAGTTCGCGCGGTACGCCCCGATGCCCCGCGACCTCGCCACGGAGCTGATCGACGAACTCCGCAAGAAAAAGCAGGAAGGAAGCGCCCATGTATAGCAAAGAGGTGAACGAGCGCAGCCCCCTCCGGGTCTTCGAGAAGAGCATCCACGGCGGTCTCGGCCGGGGGAACCTGGGCGTCGTCATCTCCCGGCCCGGGGTGGGCAAGTCCACCTTCCTCGTGGGAATCGCCCTCGACGATCTGATGCGGGAACGCAAGGTCCTCCACGTGTCGGTGGGCGACACGGTCGATCACGTCCGGAAATTCTACGACATGACCTTCCTCGAACTGGCGAAGACCACGGGCCTCCGCGAGGCGGAACGGGTCCGGCTCCACGTGGAGCGGCGGCGGCACATCCACTCGTACCAGCCGGGCACCTTCCGGGCCGACCGCCTGCGTGACGAGGCTCGGTTCCTCCGGGAGCACGCCGAGTTCACGCCTGACGTCCTCCTGGTCGACAACTTCCCCTTCGGCGACGCTTCGAAGGAGGACATCGGCATGATCAAGGACCTCGCGGGGGAACTGAACGCCGAGGTCTGGCTCACCGCCCTCTCCCACCGGGAAACGCCGAAGGGCTCCTCCGGATATCCCGATCCGGTGATGCCCTTCGACGAGTGGCTCGACGTGAAGATCTACCTGGAGCCGGTGGAAGGTTCGATCCGGCTCCGCCTGCTGAAGGACCACGAAAACGAGAGCCCGGGGGACCTGATGATCGAGCTCGACCCGACCACCCTGCTGCTCAAGGACAGGGCGAGAGCTTAGACCTCATTTCATGACGACATGGACCGCGTGGCGCCCGCGCACCGTCTTCCCGCTCCCCGAGCCCCATTGACAACAGGGCGGTCCGGCGGGTAAGTTGGTGTAGATTCCCTTGGTTGCCCCGTTCACCTCCTCGGGAGGAGGTGCCTCGTGCTTCGCCTGGCCCATGGTGCCCGCCGCCGCGCGGACGGATCGGGCGGTCCCGCGTCCGGACGCCCGGCCCTCCCATGGATCTTTTTTTGTCTACTGATCTCCGCCCCTACCGCGTCCGGAGGGACCGGCGATGCGCTCGTCCGCCTCCGGAGCGGTTCCGTGGACGATCTTTGGGCGTTCGTCGGGCGCTGGGAAGAGGCGGGGGCCCGCTTCCCCCACGTCTACCCGCCGGACGTCCTGATCGGCGACGTCCCCCCCTCCCTGGAGACCTCCCTCGTCGCCGATGCGCGGGTCGAGCGGCTCCATCGAAAGGGAGATCCCCCTCCCGCGAAATCCGGAGATCACCGGGGGCTGATCGCCCTTTCCTGGTTTGCCGAGCCGGAAGAGGCGGCGCCGGGCGGATCCGGCCCTCACGGGGGTCTCTTGCTCCCGCCCGCCGCCGCGGGGAAAAGCCCGCCCCCTCCCTACCCGGAGGGGGACCGGCCGAAAACCTATGGCAGGGCGTTCGGCGCCGGTTTTTACCAGACTTCGGAGTGGATGCTCGGGAACATCGCCGTCGGCGTCGTGCTCCCCGAGTATCCGGGGGGCACGTACTCGAGCGCCGAGATGGCGTCCATCCACGCCCAGGTCCGGGGGGCCATGGACTTCTGGTCCGGCCGGGCCCGGCCCTTCTTGCCCGGAGCGCGGTTCGTCTATCATATGCACAATCAGGTCCGGATCGACTTCGATTTTCGGAGCCGCCATCCCCGGATCGAGGAGGACCGCTGGATCCTCGATGCGATGGAGGAGATGGGCTTCACCTGGACGCCGGAGCGGCAGGCGGAGTACCCGGTCTACGAATACGTCGACTCCCTCCGAACCGCGTTCCGCGCCGAATGGGGCATCTGTCTGTTCATCCCGAAGGTGCCCTCCCTCCGGGCGGAGTACGACTCGTACTCACGGCTCGGCGGGCCCTACACGGTCGCCGCGTCGGGCATCCAGAAGGACGGGGGCTGGCTCGTGGGGGGCGAGGTCTGGCTCACTCACGTCCTGATCCACGAGACGGGCCATCTCTTCTGGGCCCTCGACGAATCGTGCAAGAGCGGCTTCTGCGTCCCCTGCCACATCCGTTCCGGCTATCTGAACGTGTTCAACAAGAACAGCATGAACCGGGACTATTTGTGCGACCCGGTCCACGTCGACTGCTGCATGGAGATCCCCACGCCGCGGGTGTGCGAGTACACCCTCGCCATGGTGGGCCTCCGGGACCGGGACGAAGACAACATACCCGACGTGCTCGACACACACCCGTACGTCGGCCCGCCGAGGGTGGGGGACGACCTTCTCCCCGACACGATCACCACCGTCCACCCGGTCATCGAGGGAAAGGCCGCGTGCATGCCCCTCGTGAACTACGCCGAGTATTCGGGGGTGGGCGCCCACAAGTCGTTCCGCCCCCAGGACCGGCGGAACGACGTCACGTTCAACACTATCGAGCACGTGATCTACCGGATCGACGAGATGACCGACGAGGAAGGGAACGAGCTCTGGTTATCCGCCGACCCGCCGGGGGGGTGGGGAAAGGACACCACGGTCGTCTCCTTCTCCTTCGTCCCCGATTCGCTGACGGGGGGGGACCATCTCATCACCCTTCGTGCCGTCAACACCATGGGGAACCGGTCGAGCGCCTTGGAGCATCGGGATTCGGTCTTCGTCAAGGCGATCGCCCTCCACGATTTCACCGCCTTGCCCGATTACGACGGGGATGTGCGGATCTCGTTCCGCGTCCGGGGCGGGACCTTCGGCGCCGAGGCGAGGCTCTACCGCTCGGAGCCGGGCGAGAGCGAAGAACTGGTAGCCGCCTTCCCCCTCGAGGAGAACAGCGCCAAGACGATCGTCGACGACGCATCCCTCCCCGGTCAGGACCGGATCTACAGGCTCGAGGTGTCCGCCCTCGGCATGGTCTGGAACTACGAATCCGAGATCCGTGCGCCCGCGCCGATCGTCCGGGGGAACTTCCTCTCCCGGGTCACGCCGAATCCGATTCGGGAGGGGACGGTCATCTCCTTCGTCGTTCCCCGGGGGAGCGATGTCGAACGGAGGGTCACGGGAGGGAAACCGTCGGGCGCCCCGAGTTTCGGGTCCGCCAAGTACGAACAGGCCCGGGTGGAGCTGGACGTGTTCAACCTCGCCGGACGCCGGGTGCGCACATTCCCCCGGATTCACGCCTACGAGGGAATCTTCGTCGACCCCGTCCTCTGGGACGGACGGGACGATTCGGGGCGAAGGCTCCCCGCGGGCGTCTATTTCGTGCGTATGCGCTCGGGGGACCTGTCCGAATCGCGGAAGGTGATTCTCCTCGATTGACCGGCCGAGCTTCCCCGGGTGGACGGGCCGGCGCCGTCGCGTGTACACTGGCAGACACGTTCCCCCCTTCGCTCACCGGGAGGTCCCTCATGTTTCGCGTCCTCCGACAACTCGCCCTCCTCGCCCTTCCGCTTCTCGCGGTGATTCCCGGGACGGCTGCGGCCGGGGGGCCTGGCGACACGGGGAATGTCTTTCTCGAAGTCCGCGTGGAGGACATGGACGGCCTCTGGGCGTTCGTCGATGAATGGAGCGCCGCCGGCGCCCGCCTCCCTCACATCTACCCGCCCGACGTGGTGATCGGCGACGTCCCGGAGGACCTCGAAGGGGCGATCGCCGCCGACCCCCGGGTCGTGCGCATCCACAGGAAGCCGGCCCGGCCGGCGGGTCACGGGAAGGCCGCCGCCCGGCGGAATCTCCTCGCCCGGTCGTGGAACGAGGAGCGGCTCCCCGTGGGTCTTCCCCCCTCCGCCAAGACCATTCCCTTCGCGGACGGGCTCCTCCCCCACCCCGACGTGGAGAGCGGGCGCGCCCCGAAAGGAGCCGACGGGGAGCCGAAGACCTACGGTTCGGCCTACGGGGCGAGTTTCTGGCAGACCTCGGAGATCTTTCTCGGGCGGATCTCGGTCGGCGTCATCATGGCGGACTCCCCCGGCTTCGCCTACTCGGAGGACGATGTGGTGAACGTGCTCGCCGCCGTCCGTGGATGCATGGACTACTGGGAGACCGAGGTGGACTACCTCGGAGTCCGCTTCGTTTATGACATTCAATCCGGCGTCGACTGCTCCTACGCGTTCGCCAACAACCACCCCCAGCGCGACGAGGACCTGTGGGTCCACGAGATCATGAACGGGCTCGGATACTACTGGTCCCCGAAGGGCGATCCTTGGGAGCCGGTCTACGAGTACGTCGACACGCTTCGGACCCGGTTCGGCACCGAGTGGGGGACTTGCCTCTTCATTCCCGACGCGCCCAATTTCGCGGGGTCCATCGCCTACGCCCGGCACGGCGGGCCCTACGCGGTCTGCCCCTCGGGCGTGCAGAAGGAGGGGAACCGGCTCGTGGCCGGCTCCGTCTGGCTTTCCCACCTCCTGATCCACGAGTTCGCCCATCTCTTCTGGGCCCTCGACGAGTACGCGCCCGGATCGGCGTTCGGGACGGCGGCGCGCTGCGACGCCCGGGCCGGGTATCACGACGTGGTCAACCACAACAGCCTCTTCAACGGCGGAATCTGCTTTGTCCGTCAGCGGGTCTCCTGCTGCATGGACATCCCGGGCGCGAACGTCTGCGGTTTCACCCTCGGCCAGATGGGGCTCCTCGATGAGGACGAGGACGACATCCCCGACATCGCCGACACGGACCCTTATGTCTCCGTCGACCCACTCCCCGACACGGTCACCACCATCTACCCGGTGATCAGCGGCGTCGCCGCGGAGATGGCCGAGTACAATCACATCCGGCGGAACGGGGAGCTCTCGCCCAAAATCACCTTCAACACGATCGAGCACGTCCTCTACCGGATCGACACGACGACCGACGGCGAGGGTCTTCCTCTCTGGTATTCCGCCGATCCGGAGGGGGGATACCACTCGGCCGATCCGACGTTCGTCAACTACTCCTTTCTGCCGGACTCCCTCTACGGCGGGCACCACTACGTCACGGTCCGCGCGGTGAACAGCGTGGGCAACACGACCGGCCCTTACTATCCGGACAAGACGATCGAACTCTACGTGAAGGCGATCGCCCTCCACGAGTTCGAAGCGGAACCGGACTACGACGGACGCGTCAGGCTCTCCTATCGTATTCGGGGCGGGGCGCTCGGCGCGGACGCGACGGTCTACCGCAAGGCGGGCGACGGGACCGAGGAAGTGTTCCGGACCTTCGTCCTGGAGGATGAATCGCGAGAGGAGTTTTACGACGAGGGGGCGATCCCGGGCAAGGCGTACTCGTACCGGCTCGAGGCGTCGGCCCTCGGTCTCACCTGGAACTGGACCACCGAGCTCGTCTCCCCTTCGCCGATCCGGAAGGGGTCGTACCTCTCCTTCGCGACGCCGAACCCGTTCCGGACGGAGACGGTGATCTCCTACCTCGTCCCCCGGGGCTTTCCGCTCGATCAGACGGCGATCGACGGAAAACCGGACGGAGAGGACGCCCTGCCGAACCCGAACGTCGGGGAGTCGCCCCGGTTCGCCGGAGAGGGATCGGTGGAGTACGAGATCACCCGGGTCGAGCTGGACATCTTCAACGTGGCGGGGCGGCTCGTGAAGAGCTTCCCCCACGTCCACTCGTACGAGGGGTTCCATCCGGATCCGGTGATATGGGACGGGAGGGACGATTCGGGGAGGGATGTGCCGCCGGGGGTCTACTTCGTTCGGATGAAGGCCGCGGACCTGAAGGAAACGCGAAAGATCGTCAGGCTGAGATAAGGGCATATGTCCTCCCCGTTGGCTTGCCGGGGAGTGGGGAATCCGGGTAGATTCTGGACCTGCGTCTGCCATGGGAACGTCCCCGGATGATTGGATCCGGCTACGAAATCACATTTGCCTCGCGTTAATCGATAACCGCCCACAGGCGTCTCTCTCCATGCCACGCCAATACCTGATTCGTGATATCATAATAGTCTCTGTTTGCCGAACAGAGTTCCCGTTGCACGGTCCCAGTTTCCTCCATGATGGGGGACGGAACAGAAAGAGGAGAAGCACGATGAGGAGGCCATCCCCCCGGAACCTCGCCGTCGTCGGAGTCCTTGCGGTAGCCGCTTTCTTCGCGGGCCCGAATACTGCCGCCGCCGCAGACAGAGCGCCGGGAACCGGTCCCTCGTGCCCGGTCCTCGCCGACGACGGACTCCGGATGACAGAGTCATGCAGCGAATGCCACGCGATACCCTATTACGAGAGGGGCGCGCACGGCGACTCCGTGACGGGCGTCTTCCGCCTCCCCGATGAGCCCCGAGGGGACTGCCTTCACTGTCACGAGATGAACTTCGATTGGCCCTACCTCTTTCTTCCGTACCAGACGGTCGAGGAGAAACGCGCGTTCTGCCTTTACTGCCACGACGGGAACACCGCACCGGCGCCCGGACCGCCGACGGGGGGACATGCCGAAGGATCGCCGCTCCTCTGCACCGGGTGCCACGACCATCACATCCCCGTGTCGCACGGAGGGGGAAACGGTTCCGGCTGTGAGCCGTGTCACGGTCATGACGAGGGATACGAGTATGCCGAGGGACTATTCTCGGAAGGTGCAGGCACCTCCATCGGACACTCGACACACACCGAAAACGACGCGGACGACCTTCGCGGTCCCTTGCTCGAGTGCGGCGACTGCCACGACACCCAGAACTACCCCTTCTTCAAGTCGGGAAGCGGAAGTCCTCCCTACGGTCTTTCGGAGACGGACGTGTGCGACAACTGCCACAGCCCGGACGGCGCGTTCGACGGGCTCGACGATCAGGAGATCGGGGCGCGGCAGGGAAACGGGGGGGAACCGGGCCACAACTGGAGATACGGCGTATACGCCGACAGCCTTTTCCTCGCCGCCGGTATGGAACTGTGGTGCGCCGGCTGCCACGATGATGCCCCGGCTTACAGCCGGCAGGACTCCGTGGGAGGGGTGTACGCACCCGACATGCTGGGCGACGACTCGACCTACGGCTACTTCATCAACGGGCACGGACGCCCGGCGGCCTCCGGATCGTATCCCAGAATGAACTGGCAGGCCTTCGAGGAGAACGGCAACCCCGCGGCGGACGTGGGCGGCTGCACACGTTGCCATGCGGGCGAGCCCGCAGAGGCCCATCTGGACCACATGGCGGGAACCTCCCCGAGGCTCCCCGCGGGCCACGGGAACGACCAGGACAACTCCAGCTGCAATCAATGCCATCCCCCCGGAGACGAGGCGACCGCGGATCCTCGATTCTACGTCGACTCGGGCTCGTTCGAGGCCGGTGCGCACGGCGGCACTCTGTGCACCGTATGTCACGACGTCCATGGACTCGGGGGCGCCTATCCGGCCATGACCGTAGCGGACAAAGAAGACCTGTGCGGCCAATGCCACGGCGGCCATGAAGCCCACGCGGCCGGAATCCACTTCGGAAGAGGCGGCAAGACCTACAGTCTCGAGTGCACCTCGTGCCACAATATCCACACGATCACCGGCATGTTCTCGAACTCGAATCCCGACAAGAGCCCCTTGTCCCTGCCTTCGGACATCACGAATGTCTGGGGAGACGAGCCGGGCGAGAAGATGGAAGATTACGCGGGGAGCGGCACCTACCGAACCCCGAAGAGCGACAGCCTGAGCGGATCCGTTCTGCCCGACTATCCGACGTTCTGCCTCGACTGCCACGGAGAACCGGTCGCGGAGTTCGGGCCCCACGGCGACATCGGCTGGACCGGAGATCCGCACGGGCTGAATTCGGCCAACATCCCGAACGGCGGGGGCACCGTACCGGACTGGTACGGGTGCGGCAAGGGCGAAGGGTGGGACGGCGACGAGAATCTCGAGGATACGTGGCCCGTTCTTCCCCGTGGGCGGGGGGAACAGATCTTCTCGAGGCAGCCGTTCGACCAGGAGGAGCGGATCGGCGGCGCGAACTTCGTGACCTCCTGCACCGACTGCCACGTGACCCATGAAGCCGGAATCGGAAGCAAGCTGAAGGGGACCGTGAACGGCGGCCCCGGCAGCGTCATCTGGAACACGATGTGCAACAACTGCCACTACTACTACAGCGACTGGCACGCCGGGATGAGCTGCGGAAACGCGAGCTGCCACGTCGCCAATTCGATCCATCGGATGAGCAACAACACGGGCGCAGGCGGGACCAGGGCCTTCGACCACGATCTCGTGGTCGATATGAAGTTCGACAACAACCTCAACGACTCGGGCACCTGGAGGATGCACGGCGTAGGGCGGGTCGCGGCGGGCTCCTATGCCACGGGCCGATTCGACGGCTGCATCGAGGTATCCGATCATCCGGTGGAGGTCGGCACACGAAACTCCTATTGGTCGACCGACGAAGGCCACCACGGCACGTGGAAGTACACCGAGATGAAGCACCACATGACCCTGGAGGCCTGGGTGTACCCGACGGTCGATACCGGCGAGAGGAAGATCCTCGCCAAGCACACCTACACGGACGGCGGCTATGCCTTGGTGCTCAAAGAGCTGGGCGGAGCCCTGCGGGCGGGCCTTCTGACGAACGTCAACGGAGGCGGCGAGGTCGGTGTGTGGGACGCCGAGGACTGCAACGGTCTCCGGGGCGCCTTCAGCTCCGTCCCGCTCCCGTTGAACGAGTGGAGCCACGTCGCGGCGACCTACGATTCCGCTCTTCCGGACCGGGATTCGACCGACGTCACCGTCGGCAGGATCAGGATCTACCTCAACGGGGAAGACGTCACCACCGGGTATCCCGAAGAGAGCACCTGCTGGGCCCAGCCGGGGGCCGGCGAAAACGCGATGTTCCCGTTCAGCGACCATAACGACGATCCGGTCGGCGTGTGCTACGAAGATCATTGGTGCGCCTCCGCCCTTTCCGTGGGCGGGATGAACTGGTCGGATCCGAACGGTAACTTCGTAGGACGGCTCGACGAGGTGAAGATCTGGAATGTGACCAAGGACTCGGCGTATTTCGAGACCGCCGATTCTCAATGTCCCCCGCGCATCGCCGAGGCGGAGGGCATGTTCGGCTCGGACGAGCTGCTCGTGACCTTCTCGGAGGGCGTCTGGGCGAATCCGGGGATGGCGGGGGCGCTCGAGCCGTCCGACTTCGTGCTCACCGACAACGACGACGGCCGCACGATCACCGGCGTCGTGCACGTACCCGGCGCGGAGGAAGCGACCTTGACGCTGAGTTCGCCTCTCGACGCCGTCGACGACATCCTTGTCGACGAACTCTCGACGGCGCCGGGAGCCATGTTCGACGAATACGACAACGGCGCCGGAATCGACGGTGTGGTGATCAGGCTCCGCACCGGATGCCCCGAGGGAGAGGCGGCTTTCGAGCTGAACGAGGCCGCCGGGTCCCCCTACGTTCTGGACGACGGGCGGACGATGGCCGGGACGGTGAATGATCCGTCCGAGACCTTGCCCGGCGACGGGCTCTTCCACGGCGACGGGGTGGACAACTACATCGACTTCACGACGAACGTCTCCTGTTTAAAAGCGAGCACCGCCCTGACCATCGAGACGATGATCAAGCCAAGCGGCATGGAGGGCTCCGGCGCCTACATCAAGCGGGTGCTCGCCAGGGACCAGGGCGGGAACTACCAGGTTTCGGTGTGGCGCGACAACAGCTGGGAGAACTACGAAGCCCCCGACGGGACCGCTTCCATAGCGTTGTGGGTGGCCGTCGTCGACAATCACGGAGGAAACGGCTGGAAGCCGGTGTTGACCGACTGCGTCCAGTACCCGATCGTATCGGACCACTGGTATCACATCAGAATCATCTGGAATTCGGAAAAGGCGGGCGGCATCCCGGGAGAAATATGGGTCGACGATCTCGGGCCCGAAGGGGATGACGGGGGAGAGAACTGGGCGGGGCTCGCCGACGCCACGGATTCCGACCAATCCCAACTGACGCCGGACCGGTATCTGTACGAGGGGGACGAGATCAGGACTTCCGACGGGGCCTTTACCATCGGCGCCAACGTGAACAACCACGCGAACAACGTCTTTCTGGGACTCATTGATTACGTCCGGGTCGGCGGAATGGAGGCTCTGCCGCTCTGCCAGCTGCTGCCGGACACTCTCGACTTCGGAGCGGTGCCCGTCGGCGATACCGCGGAAGCCTCCTGGTCGATCGTCAATGCCGGTACGGCGGATCTCGAGGGGGACATCACGGAATCGTGCGACGACTTCGAGATCGTGTCGGGAGGGGGCCCGTTCCTCCTCGGCCAGGGGGAAGAGCTGGTCGTCGCGGTACGGTTCGCGCCGACCGAAGTCGGAGTGCGCACATGCGCGATCGCGACCGGTGCCGCCGGTTGCTCGGTCTTCCCGTGCACGGGCATCGGGGATTACTCCACGACCGTAGCATCCGAGGCGCCCGGAGCGGTGACGTTCGGTCTCGAGGCGAACCGGCCGAACCCTTTCAACCCTTCCACCGAAATCGCGTTTCATATCGCCGGCCGGGGCTTCGTGGAGTTGACCGTCTACGGGATCGAAGGGAGGTTGGTGAGACGGCTCGTTCAGGCGGAGTTGGAATCCGGAGCCCACCGCGTCGTCTGGGACGGCACGGACGGGCAGGGGAAACCGGTCCCCTCGGGGATCTACTTCTGCCAGCTGAAAGCGGGAAGCGAGATCGGAACCAGAAGGATGACGCTTCTACGATAGTGTCACGACCATTGTCGAGTTCGCCCACCCGGACCTGCGGGCTCCTCATCAGTCTCACCGCGCTCAGCACTTCGGAGTGAGCGGGGGACAGGATACGCCCGCGCTCCGGACGCTTCCTCGCCCACCCACCTCCGCCTACGGGGCGGGGGATCGGCTGAGGGAGGGATAGCGGGGCAGGCTAGAACGCTCGTCGTGCTGCGGGAGCAAACCCTCCCTTTCTCCGGCCTCGTAGGGGTGGTGTTGCGAAAGACGGCAACAGCTCCCCGGTGATGCCCCCATCCCTCCCGAAGCCGCTCCCCCACCCCGCCGTCCTCCGTACGGACACTGCACACGAGCACGACCATTCCAGGCTGCGGAGGAGGAGTTCGAGAAGGATAGCCGTTTCGCGCGATCCTGCCTTACAACTGATACAGCTCCCCGTACTTCTCCCTGAGGTACTCCATCAGATAGCCCGCGTTCAGTTCCTCTCCGGTGACGACCTTCACCAGTTCGCCCGCCGTGTAGGTCTTCCCCCGGCGGTGGATCTCCGCGCGGAGCCAGTCGAGAAGGGGCGCGAACCGCCCCTCCCGGTAGCCATCCTCGAGCCCCGGAATCGCCCCCTTCGCGGTGCGGTAGAACTGGGCGGCGTAGAGATTCCCGAGAGCGTAGGTCGGAAAATAGCCGAGGAGCCCGAAGGACCAGTGAATGTCCTGGAGGAGACCGGCGGCGGCGTCGGGCGGCGTGATCCCGAGGTACTCTTTCACCTTCCCGTTCCAAAGTTCCGGCAGGTCGTTCACGAACACGGTCTTCTCCGCCATCGCCTTTTCGATCTCGAACCGGAGCAGGATGTGGAGGTTGTAGGTCACCTCGTCCGCCTCGACCCGGATGAGCGACGCCGCGACCCGGTTCACCTCCCGGTGCCACGCGGCGACATCGATCCCCTCCAAGGCGGCGGCGGCGTGCTTTTGAAGCATCGGATAGGCGTACTCCCAGAACGGGAGGGAGCGGCCGACCATGTTCTCCCACAGGCGCGACTGGGACTCGTGAATCCCGAGGCTGACCGACGCCCCTCGGGGCGTCCCCTCGTGGGCGGGGTCGACGCCCTGCTCGTACATCCCGTGACCCGCCTCGTGAAGGGTCCCGAAAATCGACATGGCGGGCTCCCTCTCGTCGTACCGAGTCGTGAGCCGGACGTCGTGCAGGTTGCCGGAAGTGAAGGGGTGGGCGGAAACGTCGAGCCGCCCCCCGTCGAAATCGAAACCGAGCGCCCGGGAGATCTCGATTCCGAACTTCTCCTGGGCGGGGACGGGGATGCGGAGACCGAGGGGCTCCCGCCCGAGCCGCCTTCCCGCCTCGATGACCTCGGCGACGAAGGGGACGAGTTCCGCCTTCAGGGCGTCGAAAACACCGCCGATCGCCGACGCCGTCGCGCCCGGCTCGAACTCGTCGAGGAAGGCGTCGTAGCGGGATTCCTCGAATCCGACGGCGTCCCCCATGCGGATGCGAAGATCCAGGATCTTCTCGAGCCAGGGGGCGAAGGCCGAGAAGTCGGCGTTCTTCCGCGCGTCCACCCACGCCTGCTGGGAGAGGGCCTGGATACGGGACATCTCCTTCACCAGCTCCTTCGGCACCTTTCGCTCCCGCTCGTGCAGGCGCCGGATCTCGCGGAGGTTGACCCGGGCGTCTCCGGAGAGCCCGTCCCCGTCCCCGAGTTCCGCCAGGAGATCCGCCATCCGGTCCCCGGTGAGAAAGTCGTGGCGGAGACCGGTCAGGGTCGAGAGCTGGGAGGCCCGCGCCTCCGCCCCCTTCGGCGGCATGTACGTTTGCTGGTCCCAGGAGAGGAGTTCCTCCGCCCGGTCGAGGTCGTGGATCTCTTTCACCAAGCCGAGGAAGGCCTCGTAGCGATCGGCGCTGGTCATTGAAACGTCTCCTTGTCGTCGAAACCGGCGCGCCGCGCCGGAGAATTCCGGAGGATGGATTCGCCCGCCGATTATCTCCCACCCCGTCCGCCCCGTCCACCCCACCGAGATCTTGATGAACCCACCCCCTTCCGATAGAGTCTCTCTCAGGGGGGCGCGGTCGCCGCGCATCCGCCCCACCGTCGACCGAGTCCCTCGGAGATCCAAGGAGTCCTGTGTCATGAGACGAATCCTAGTGGCCGCCCTCGCCCTCGGCGTTTTGCTCCACGGGCCGGTCCGCGTCCTCGCGGGGGGAGCCGCGGAAGAACGGTCCGAAATCGACCCGAAGTACCAGTGGAACCTGACCGACCTCTATCCGAACACATCCGATTGGGAGGCCGATTTCGCCCGGGCGGAGGCGATGATCCCCGAGGTGGCCGCCTATCAAGGCCGTCTCGGCGGGTCGGCGGCGGCGCTCCTCGAGTTCCGGGGGAAGTCGGAAGCCCTCTCGGAAATCTACACCCGCCTCCTGATCTACTCGGGTCTCAAGTCGGACGAAGACGCCCGGATCTCCGAGAACAAGGGGCTCCGCGACCGGGTTCGGGCTCTCGGCGTCCGCCTCGAATCCGCCCTCGCGTGGACCGAGCCGGAACTGATCGCGATCCCCCGGGAGAGGGTGGAGCGCTTCATGGAGGAGGAGCCGGACCTCGCCGTTTACCGACACTTCTTCGACGATCTCCGGCGCAAGCAGGAGCACGTCCTCTCCGAGGGGGAGGAGAAGATCCTCTCTCTCTCGGGCGACCTGGCCGGCGTGCCCCGGGACGTCTACAACCAGTTCGCCAACGCCGATCTCCGTTTCGGCGCGTTCACGGACGAGAACGGAGACGAAGTGGAGATGACCGAAGGCCGGTTCGGACTCTATCTCCGGAGCCCGAACCGGAAGGTCCGGGAAGAGGCGTTCCGGGTCTACTACGAGGGATACGGCAAGTACCTCCACACGAGCGCCGCCGCCCTCGCGGGCGCCATGAAGCGGGACCTGTTCTACACCCGGGCCCGGGGTTACGACACCTGCGTCGAAATGGCCCTGGACGGGGACAACGTCCCGACCGAGGTCCTCGAGAACCTGATCGCCACCGTGGGCGACCACATGGAACCGGTGAAGAAGTACAACCGGATCCGGAAGCGCGTCCTCGAACTCGACACTCTCCGCCACTGGGACACCTACGCGCCTCTGATGCCGTCGGTGGACCGGATCATCCCGTACGAGGAAGGGGTGGCGACCATCGAGGCCGGTCTCTCCCCCCTCGGCGAGGGCTACGTCGAGAAACTGAAGAGGGGCTTCGGAGGGGGCTGGATCGACGTCTACGAGAACGTCGGCAAGCGGAGCGGTGCCTACTCGTGGGGCTCCTACGCGACCCCTCATCCGTACATCCTGATGAACTACCAGGGTACGATGCGGGACATGTTCACCCTCGCCCACGAGATGGGCCACTGCCTGCACACGATGCACGCCGCCGCCGCCCAACCCCCGGTGTACGCGGACTACACGCTCTTCGTGGCGGAAGTGGCATCCACGACGAACGAGGCGCTCCTCATGGACCATCTCTTGAAAAACACCGACGACCGGGAGATGCGAATCTACCTGATCAACTACTGGATCAAGCAGATCCTGAACACCGTGTACACCCAGGTGATGTTCAGCGAGTTCGAGTGGAGGATCCACGAGATGCTCGAGAAGGGCGAGCCCCTCACGGTGGACGCCATGAACGGCGTTTACATGGAGCTTCTGGACAAGTACGCGGGGGGCGAGGTGGCGTTCGCCGACGAATCGGCCATCGGCTGGGCACGCATCCATCACTTCTACCGGAACTTCTACGTCTACAAGTACGCGACGGGATACGTGGCGGCCACCGCCATCGCCCGGAGCATCCTGGGCGGCGAGCCCGGCGCCCGGGAGAGATACATCGCCTTCCTCGAGAGCGGCTCGAACGACTATCCGATCGAGCTCTTGAAGAAGGCGGGGGTCGACCTCACCCGCCCCGACCCGGTGGAGGCGACGTGCGAGCTTCTCGCCTCCCTGGTCGACGAGCTCGACGAACTCCTAAAGAAGGGCTAGCCTGGATTATGCATGAATCTCCGTCACGAGGGCTCGGATCGCCTGACGAGAAGCCGACTTGGACGAGCCGCCACCGGAGGCGTAGTCATGAGAGCCTCCCCCCGGGCGCTAACACTTATCGCTCCTAGCCGTCGCGATAAGTCCAAGCGCCCGACGGGCCCCGTCGAGGAGGCGGCGACGGAAAGGAGGCTTCGCAGGCGGCGATCCGAGATCGCAGTAGGAGATTTGTGCATAATCCAGGCTAGAGAGCCGGGGGGCAGTGGGGGGCGAGGAAGCGGGCGGCGCAGCCGGGTTTCCGGGCGGAGCAGACGCGGCGCCCGTGGCGGATGACCGCATGGCCGAAGAGGAGGCGGTCACTCCTTCCCTTCGACCCAAGAAGTCTCCCCCCCCTCCCGGAGCTCCTTCTTCCAGATCGGGACCCGTGCCTTCAGCTCGTCGATGACGAAGCGGCACGCCTCGAACGCCGCCCCCCGGTGAGGGGCCGAAGCGACGACGGCAACCGACGTCTCCCCGACGGCGAGAACGCCGAGCCGGTGGACGAGGAGGATCTCCGCGACGTCGAAGCGCCGGAGCCCTTCCTCGCGGATCCTCTCCATCTCCGGGATCGCCATCTCGTCGAACGCCGTGTACATGAGCGCCGACAAGGGCCGCTTCCCCTCCTCCTCATCCGCGCGCACGGTCCCTTCGAAGAGGACCACGCCCCCCGCCTCGGCGGCCCGGGCCCGGGAAACGAGCGCCGCCCCGTCGATCGGTTCCCAAACGAGCAGGACCCGCGGCTCCGGGGCCCCTCCGGCCACGGGGGGGATCACCGCCACCTCGTCCCCGCTCTCGAGAGGTCCGTCCGCGCCGGCATATTCCCGGTTGACGGCGAACCGGAGGCGCTCCGCCCTTCCTGCGAGCCGCGGATGGCGGGCGACGATCTCCTTCACGAGCCCGGCGAGGGTCGCCGGCGGCGCGAGGGTGATCGTCTCTTCCCGGAGCCCGGCCTCCTCCGCCGCGGGACCGAAATAGAGAACCCGGATCTCGGTCATCTTCTCCTCGTCGTCCGGAACTTCCGAGCCGTCTTATCCGTGAAGGCCCACCCCGCCGGACGGCCCGACGGCCAGTATACCAGCCGCGCCGGGGTAGGCCCAAGGCCGGCGGCGCGCGGGTCCCCTTCCGGGCCGGCCAAACGGGTGAGTTTCATGAAAGATCAAGGCTAAGTCCTTCCCCCTTTCCGCCGATCATTCGGTGGGGGACGCGGGTCACGGCCGGTCCCCGGGAGGACCACCGCCATGCTCGTCCTGATGCTCATCGCGATGCTCGTCGTCACGCTCGCCCTCGGCCGGAGGGAGCCCCGGGCGGCGGCGATCCTCGACCTGATCGTCGCCTCTCTTCTCTTCCTCTTCCGGCTCGTTCCGGGAGGGGCCGAGTGGTACGTCTGGGGCTTCAGCGGCCTCTTCGTCGCGATCAGCGGGCTTCTTCTGTTCGCCTGGAAAGAGATCTACGCCTGAGACGGTGTGACGGAGGAGGACCCGGCCGCTTTCGCGTCCGGAGGGCCGGCGAGCTCTCTCACCGCGTCGAGGAGCTTTTCCGCGTCCAACGGTTTCTGGAAGTTCCGCACCGCCCCGAGCAGCTTGGCCTGCCGAAGCAGATCGGGGCGGAGGATCTTTCCCCCCCCCGTCACGGCGATGACCTTCACGGATGGACTGGTCCTCTGTAGATGCATGATCGTCTCCAGACCGTCCTTCACGGGCATGAGGAGATCGGTGATCACCAGATCCGCCGGGGTCCGGCGCTGGACGTCCATTGCCCGGACGCCGTCCTCGGCCTCGACCACGTCGTAGCCCGCTTCCTCGAGGATCGCCCGCCACACTTCCCGAACCTGTCCGTCGTCGTCGACGACCATCACCCGCGGCATGATGTCGGACTCCTTCCGGCTTCGAGCCCGCTATGGTTCCTCTCGATCGGGCGGGAATCGGATCGGACGCGCATGAGCATCTCCACTCCGGTCCCCGAGGGAGCGGGCGAGGGGTGAGAACATTCCATCCCTCTGATTATCGGCCGGGGAGAATCCCGGGGTGAGCGAAAAAATGCGGGATCGAGGGACCGGAACGAGAGTTGCGGGGCCGGGCCCAAGCGGGGCCGATTACGGGGCCGGGGCGATGAAGGACGCGCTCCGCCCCATCTCGGCGAGGCGTTTCACGTCTTCCTCGGAAAGGCCGAAGGCGTCGATGGCGAGCAGATACTCTTCGACGAGATTCGTGTTCGATACAGTCGGATTGTCGGTGCAGATGGCGCAGCTCATCCCGGAGTCGAGGAACCTCGGGAGCGGGTGGTCCTCGATCCGTCTCACCGCCCCGGTCTGGAGATTCGAAGTGAGACAGATCTCGACGGCGATCCCGTCGGCGGCGATCCGCTTCATCAGCTTCGGGTCCTCGCCGGCGCTCACGGCGTGGCCGAGGCGCTGAGGGCCGAGCAGTTCCACCGCCTCCCAGACCCGCGCCGGTCCCTCGTCCTCGCCGGCGTGCACCGTCTTCTTCAATCCCATCTTGGTGGCGAGCGCGAAAGGCTCGATGAAGAGAATCGGCGGGAAGGGGCGCTCCGGCCCGGCAATGTCGAAGCCGACCACGCCGAGATCGTTGTGGAACCGGTCGAGCTCCCCCACGACCTCCCGGAGGAGGATCTTGGCCATGTTCCCTCCGTGGCTCCGCATGGCGATCGCCACGATCCCGGCCCGGAAATCGGGATGGGCCCGGAGCACGCCGCGCAATCCCTTTCGAACCGCCGAAAAGACCTGACGGGTCGTGAGGCCCGCCCGCCGGTGAATGGTCGGGTTGATGCGGAGCTCGAGAGTGCGTACCCCCTCCCCGTAGGCGTCCTCGGCGATCTCCGCCGCGATGGTCAGGATGTTGTCGTAGAACTGCGTGTACTGCAGGGGGATGTGGAACTTGTCCAGGTAGTCGAGAAGGGTGCTGTCCGTCTCCGGTTCGTACTGGAGCTTCGCCCGGAAGTCCTCGTAACCGAGCCCCGGAATCGCGGAATAGTACTTCTGGGAGAGGCCCCAAAGCGTTTCGGGACGCACGGAACCGTCGAAATGGCGGTGCAGGTCGGCGAGGCCGAGACCCCGCAGAAACTCGATCTTCTCTTCCCTTGGTCTTTCTTTCATGTTCCCTCCCGGAGCCGGGCGCCGAACAGGACGAATCCGGTTTCGGGTAAACATAGCAAAACCGGGAAGTGATCACCACGTCCCCGGTCTTCCTTGACAAGACCCCACCCCTTCTCTAGCCTGGAAAGGACGAAGGATCAATTGCGCGTCCCCCCCACGTCGCCCAGGAGGGCCATTCTCATGAACCAGTACGGCAGGCCGATCCAGGAACTGAAGATACCCAAGATTCCGGGCCGCTCCATCGCGCTCGGGGCCATGGTGGTCCTCGTTCTCGGCATTCTCTTCTCGAGCGTCTTCACGGTGGAGCCGGAGGAGGTGGGAGTCATCCTCACCCTCGGCAAGTACACGAGGACCAGCGAGCCCGGTCTCCACTTCCGTCTCCCCTTCGGCATCGAGCGCCTCTATAAGGTGCCGGTGAAGAGGCAGCTGAAGGAGGAGTTCGGGTTTCGTACGATCGCCGCGGGGCAGCGAACCCAGTACGCCACCTCGGGCTACGAGGACGAGTCCCTCATGCTGACGGGAGACCTGAACAGCGCGCTCGTCGAGTGGATTGTGCAGTACAAGATCACCCGGCCCGATCTCTTCCTCTTCCGGGTCCGCTCCCCGCGGGACACGTTCAAGAGCATGACGGAGGCGGTCATGCGGGAGGTGGTCGGCGACCGGAGCGTGAGCGAAGTCCTCACCACGGGGCGCGTCGAGGTGGGGGACGAGGCGAAACAGAGGCTCCAGACCCTCTGCGACCAGTACGAGACGGGCATCAGCGTGGAGGTCGTGGTGTTGCAGGATGTGAACCCGCCCGAGGCGGTGCAGCCCTCCTTCAACGAAGTGAACGAGGCGATTCAAGAGAAGGAGAAGATGATCAACGAGGCGATGGCCGACTACAACCAGGCGATCCCCCGGGCGAAGGGAGAGGCCCAGGCCACGATTCTCGCCGCCGAGGGGTACGCCCTCGACCGGGTGAACCGGGCGAAGGGGGACGCGGCGCGGTTCGACGCCCTCCTGAAGGAGTACAGCCGCGCCCCCGACGTGACGCGGCGCCGGTTGTACATCGAGACGATGCGCGAGATATTGCCGAAGATCGAGCGGCGGATCGTCGTGGATGAGTCGATCAAGGGGATCCTTCCCCTCCTCAATCTGGGAGAGGGGGTGGCGAAATGAAACCGACCCAAGTGATCGGCCTCGTTGCCATGGTCCTCCTTCTCCTCGTGATCTCGAGCGGCCTCTACGTGGTGAACGAGACGGAGCAGGTCATCATCACGCAGTTCGGGAAGCCCGTGGGCGCCGCGATCTCCGAAGCGGGGCTCCACTTCAAGACCCCCTTCGTCCAGAAGGCGAACCGGTTCGAGAAGCGCTGGCTCGAGTGGGACGGCTCACCGAACCAGATTCCGACGAGCGACAAGAAGTACATCTGGGTCGACACATACGCGCGTTGGCGGATCTCCGACCCCCTTCTCTTCTTCCAGAGCGTACGGGACGAGCGGGGCGCCCAATCCCGGCTTGACGACATCCTGGACGGAGAGACCCGGAACGCCGTCGCGAACTACCCCCTGATCGAGGTGGTGCGCGCCTCGAACCGTGAGATGCAGCGCGAAATCGACACGGAGACGGTCGGAGAGGACCGGGTGGACGTCCGGATCAACGTGGGACGGGAGCGGATTTCCCGGATGGTTCTGGAAAAGGCTTCAGCGATCACCTTCGGCTACGGCATCGAACTGGTCGACGTTCGCATCAAACGGATCAACTATGTGGAAAACGTCCGCAAGAAGGTCTACGACCGGATGATCTCCGAGCGTCTCCGCATCGCCGAGAAGTCCCGCTCCGAGGGGCGCGGGCAGAGCGCCGAGATCCGCGGCGAAAAGGAGAAGGAACTGAAGAAGATCCTCTCCGAGGCGTACCGGCAGGCGGAGGAAGTCCGGGGGAAAGCGGACGCCGAGGCGACGGCGATCTACGCGGCCGCCTACAATAAGGACCCCGACTTCTACTCCTTCCTCGCGACCCTCGAGTCGTACATGACGACCCTCGACGAGAAGTCGTGGCTCATCACGGGAACGGACACGGAGTTTTTCCGGTACCTGAAGGGGCGCCAGCCTAGGTAGTCTCGCGGCGGCGAGACGGCATCACGAGGGGCGACGCGGGGAAAGATGGACCGTCTTCGGGAGATCGTCTTCGGCCTGTCCGGGATCGTGTGGGGGTGGCCCGACGCCGCCCCCCTTCTCGTTCTGATCCTGATCGGCACGGGGCTCGTCACGACCTTCGCCCTCGGCTGGATCCAGGTCCGGCGGTTCGCCCACGGCATCCAGGTGATCCGCGGGAAGTACGACAACCCCGAAGACGAAGGGGACATCACCCACTTCCAGGCCCTCACCACGGCCCTCTCCGCCACGGTGGGCATCGGGAACATCGCGGGGGTCGCGACGGCGATCCATTACGGCGGGCCGGGGGCCCTTTTCTGGATGTGGGTGACCGCCGTCTTCGGCATGGCCCTCAAGTACGCCGAGTGCACCCTCTCCATGCGGTACCGGGCGATCCTTCCGAGCGGCGAGGCTTCGGGGGGGCCCATGTACTACATCGAGCGCGGGCTCGGCCGTTCCTGGAAGCCCGTCGCCGTCTTCTTCGCCCTCTGCGCGGTGGTCTCCAGTTTCGGATCGGGGAACGCGGTGCAGGCCTTCACGGTGGCGGACCAGTTCCGGGCGGATCTCGGCGTGCCGACCTGGCTCACCGGCGTGGGGATGGTCGCCCTGGTCGGAGCCGTGATTCTCGGCGGGATCCGGCGGATCGGCGAGGTGACGAGCCGCCTCGCCCCGCTCATGGCGGTGACCTACGTGGCCGGAGCCCTGCTCGTGCTTCTCGCCGGCTTCTCGCAGGTTCCGGCCGTGCTCGCGGAGATCGTCCGCTCCGCCTTCCAGCCGGCGGCGAAGGTGGGCGGGTTCGCCGGCGGCGGGTTCATCTTCCTCCTGACCTGGGGCGTGAAGCGGGGACTCTTCTCGAACGAATCGGGCCAGGGCTCGGCGCCGATCGCCCACGCCGCGGCCAAAACGAAGGAGCCGGTCCGGGAGGGCGTCGTCGCCATGGTGGGGCCCTTCATCGACACCCTCGTGATCTGCACGCTGACCGGCCTCGTCATCCTCACGACGGGCGTCTGGAAGGAGCGCCGTCCGGAGATTGTCGAGATCAACCCCCAGGCGGCCATCACCCTGGTCCGGGGGGACGCCGACGTCGGAAAGAACGCCCGCATCGGAGAGGACCATCTCGTCACGGGACAGGTTCGCGTCGAGCGGGGGGAGGCGAAGGGGGTCCGATTCGTCCGGAACCACTCCCTCGTGGAGAACGCGGCGGTCCTCACCGAGGGCGGAGACCCCTTCGAGGGGACATTGGTCGCCGACGGGGGGAACATCCAGGATCCCGGAAGACCCCTCCGGCTCGCCGGGGCCATGGCCCAGAACGGGTCCCCCCTGACGGCGTGGGCGTTCGACGAGGGGCTCCCCTTCCTCGGCGGACGGGGCCACTTCATCGTCACCCTCGCGGTCTTTCTCTTCGGGATCTCGACGGCGATCAGCTGGTCCTACTACGGCGACCGGGCAACGGTCTACCTCGCGGGCCCGAAGTACGTCCTCCCCTACAAGCTCCTCTACCTGGTCATGCACTTCCTCGGGGCGATCTTCCCCCTCGAGCTCGTCTGGGGCTTCGGCGACATCGCCCTCGGCCTGATGGCGCTCCCGAACCTGATCGCCATCGTCGTTCTTCTCCCGAAGATCCGGGCGATGACGGAAGAGTACTTCTCCCGGGAGCACGTGCCCTTCCGATGATCCCCCTTCGTTGATGGGCGGGGAGGGGGCCGGGGAGTGATCGGGGTCGCGCTGGCCCTGGCCTCTGGGGTATATTCAGGGCACCCCACCCGGCGCCGCCGGGAGGGGGAAGGACTCCATCCACCTTCGATCGAAGAGGAGAACGCCGCCGATGAGCACGGGCGAGACCGCTCCCCCCCGGGACTTCATCCGCGAGATCATCGCGGGCGATCTCGAGACGGGCAAACACGACCGCATCCGGACCCGTTTTCCCCCGGAGCCGAACGGATACCTGCACATCGGTCACGCCAAGGCGATTTGCCTCAACTTCGACATCGCGAAGGAACGGGGCGGGACCTGCAATCTCCGTTTCGACGACACCAATCCGATCAAAGAGGAAGAAGAGTACGTCCGGTCGATCCAGGAGGACATCCGCTGGCTCGGCTACGACTGGGAGGACCGCATCCACTACGCCTCCGATTACTTCGAGAGGCTCTACGAGTGGGCGGAGGAGCTGATCCGGAAGGGGAAGGCCTTCGTCTGCGACCTGACGCCGGGGGAAATCCGGGAGCATCGGGGTACGCTCACCGAGCCGGGACGGGAGAGCCCGCACCGGAGCCGCACGCCGGAGGAGAACCTCGATCTCTTTCGCCGCATGCGGGCGGGCGAGTTCCCGGACGGGTCGCGCACGCTCCGGGCCAAGATCGACATGGCCCACGGCAATATCAACATGCGGGACCCGATCATGTACCGGATCCTCAGGGCGAAGCACCACCGGACCGGAGACGCCTGGTGCATCTACCCGACCTACGACTGGGCCCACGGCCAGTCCGATTCGATCGAGGAGATCACCCACTCCCTCTGCACTCTCGAGTTCGAGGGGCACCGTCCCCTCTACGACTGGTTCCTCGAGAACCTCGGCGCCTACCGGTCGAGACAAATCGAGTTCGCGCGGTTGAACCTCACCTACACGCTCCTCTCGAAGCGGAAGCTGAAGCAGCTCGTCGACGAGGGGCATGTCTCGGGGTGGGACGACCCGCGGATGCCGACGCTCTCCGGCCACCGGCGGCGGGGCTTCACCCCCGAATCGATCCGGGAGTTGGTCGACCGGGTCGGCCTCGCGAAGCGGGAGAGCACCGTCGACGTGGCGCTCCTCGAGCACTGCCTCCGGGAGGACCTGAACCGGCGGGCCCAGAGGGTGATGGCGGTCCTCCGCCCCCTCAAGGTGGTGATCGAGAACTACCCCGAAGGCGCGACGGAGATGCTGGAGGCGGTGAACAACCCGGAAAACCCCGACGCCGGAATCCGGCCGGTCCCCTTCTCTCGGGAGATCTACATCGAGAGGGAGGATTTCATGGAGGAACCGCCGAAGAAGTTCTTCCGCCTCGCGCCGGGCCGTGAAGTGCGGCTCCGCTACGCCTTCTTCATCACCTGCACGGATGTGGTGAAGGACGACAAGGGCGAAGTCGTCGAGCTTCGCTGCACCTACGACCCGGAGACACGGGGCGGCGACTCCCCGGACGGCCGGAAGGTGAAGGCGACTCTTCACTGGGTCTCGGCGGATCACGGGCTTCCCGCGGAGGTCCGGCTTTACGACCGGCTCTTCGCGAAGGAGGACCCGAACGAAACCCCGGAGGGGTGTTCGTTTCTCGACAACCTGAACCCGGACTCCATCGAAGTCCTCCGGGAGTGCCGGGTGGAGCCGTTCCTGAAGGACGCCGCCCCCGGAGACCGGTTCCAGTTCGAACGGCAGGGGTACTTCTCAGTCGACCCGGACACGACCCCGGAGATGCTCGTCTTCAACCGCACGGTCTCGCTCCGCGACACGTGGGCGAAGATCCAGCAGAAGGGTCCGTAGAAGGCAGGGACGTAGTGCCGATGCGTCCGTTGTCGCGAGTAACGGAAAGGGCGGAACTGCGTCCCCGACATCCTGGAGGTTTGTTCCCATGAACGCCGCAAGACTACTGATCCGCGGAGCCGTACTGGCGGTGATTCTCTCCGCCCCCGCTTTCCCGTGCACCACCTTCGTCATGGAGGGGCCGGAGGGGCCGGTGGTCGGGAAGAACTACGACTGGACGGCGGACGCGGGGCAGGTGCTGGTCAATCCGCGGGGTCTCGAGAAGAGAGCGGGCGGCGCGGGGTCTCATGCCTGGACCGCCCGGTACGGGAGCGTGACGTTCAACCAGTACGGCCGGGAGCGTCCTTCGGGGGGAATCAACGAGGCGGGCCTCGTGATCGAGGTGATGTGGCTGGAGGAGGCGGAATATCCGGAGGAGGACGGGCGCGCCGCCCTCTCCCCCCTCGCGTGGATTCAGTACAATTTGGATGTCTCGGCGACGGTGAATGAGGTGATCGCCTCGGACCGGGTGGTGCGAATCGGGCAGGGAGGCGCGCCGCTCCATTTTCTCGCGGCCGACCGGTCGGGGGCCGCGGCGACGATCGAGTTTCTGGAGGGCCGGATGGTCGCCCACACGGGGAAGGACCTCCCCTGGCCGGTTCTCACGAACGACACCTACGACCGGTCCCTTGCCCGCCTGGGCGAGGCGCCGAAGGCGGTCGGCCCGGAGGCGTTTCCGGGGCCGGGGTCGCTGGAGCGTTTCTGCCGGGCCTCGCTCCGGTCGGGCGAAGGGGGCGGGCCGCAGGAGGCGTTCGGAATCCTAGACGACTGCGCCATGGAGGAGTACAACGCGTGGCGGATCGTCTACGACGTCGCCGGCGGAACCATCCGCTTTCGCACGCGGAGCGCGCCCCAAGTCCGCTCCATCAATCTCTCGCGGATCGACTTCGACTGCTCGGCGCCGGTTCTCATGGTCGACATGGGGGGATCGGAGCAGGGGGACGTGACGGACAAGTTGGTCCCCTGGACGGCGGAGGCGAACTACGCCCTCATGAAGAGGAGCTTCGCCGAAACGTCCTTCACGAAAGACGTCCCCGACTCGACGATACGCCGGCTGGCGGAGAGGCCGGCCGCGCTCCAGTGCGCGGAGTAGAGGCGGGCGGGAGTCGTCTGCTAGGTCTATGCACGGGCAGGGCCTGAGGCCCTCTGGGGCTTTCCCGGCGGGACACGGTAGAGTACGGGCGGGTCCTGACCGCTCCTGTCCACTGCGGTGCTCGGCAGTCGCGCGATGGCTTTCGTGGTCCACTGGACGTGAACCGCACCTTTCGTTTCCCATGACATGCCGTTGGTCGGGATCCGGCGCTTGGTGGCTGCGCTCCTCGTAGACTCCTGTCGCGGCCACCCGCCCGTGGTTCTGAATGATCAGCAAGGAGTGCCGAGGGGAGAGGGCGTACGGGGCCACATAATTGTCATCCCCGCGGAGCCTGCCCCCGCGCAGGCGGGGGGCGGGGGGATCCAGGGAATCCAAAACCACCGACCGCTCGCCCCCCCGTTCGTCCTGAGTGACATGCGCGGGCCCCTTTCGGTACCAGATTCTCCCGAAGCGAAGCGGAGGGGTATCTGGTTCCAAAAGGGGCTATGACCGCACGTAGGTCCCCACGGTAGTCAGGGTGAGGGAAATAGGTACCCGGTTAGGAATAGGCCCATGGCTCCCGCCCACCGAATTCAGGGTCGCAGGTTCTGCAAGATCGAGGCTAGAACTCACGCACACTTAGGGGGCTCTCAGTGGAACATTTTTTTGATCTGCCCCCACGACTCGCTCACCGTCCGAGTCGTACCTAGCTCGGTTACCTGGTAAGTCATGTTCGTCTCATCAAGGCGAAACTCATAAGCGCCCGTAGATTGAAAAAGGATCTTACCGATCGCCGGGGGATCTCCACCAGTTCCCTGACAAACGGATCCGGCAGGCGGCGCCGAACATCCCGGATCTTCGGGTATACATCCGCCATAGTCATCGGCGCCCCAGTCATCACCCGTCCGGAACTTCATGTAATAGCAGCCTTCCTGGATCGTAAGCGTGTCCACCCAAACACACGACTCGTTTAGGGTCATCGTCGGGCCACTCGTGTCCCAGTTGTTGAACTCCCCGACAACGCGGACCACGCCGAATTCGGGAGGTGAAATATCGCAAGTTTCTCCGGGTTCTCCGAAAGTGCCCTCCAAACCGTCGACCGAAAAATATCCGCCAAAATCCCCATCAATAAAGAAACCGAGGCACCCCTCCTCGGCAATCGAGTAGGTCAGGGTCGCAACAGCCACCGGATAGACAGAGATCGAGTCTGACGTCAGCATGTCCGCAGCATTCGCATACCAGCACCGACGGTCCGGGAAGTTCGCGATGACCCACGGAGATACCCACACAGTATCGCCGTTTTCCGAGTCCTCGAATACTTCCACATCCCAGCCAGCAGGAATGTCGAATGTCCACGACACATCCGTCACAAGAGACTTGTCCTTGACGCAGAAAGTGCAACCCCAGGCAAAGATGGCCGGCAAATCTGCAAGATAAACATCGACCGAGTCTACGGAACCGACGTCCTCCGGGCCGACTATGTACGCCATATCTTCAGGATCACAGAGCAGATCCCCGTTCCTATCAAGTCCGATAAAGTCCGCATACCCGGCCGCTGCCGGAAAGAACGTCAATCCTACACTCAGAGCAAGCACGGATTGCATGGATCGTCGCTCGGACATAGTGCACTCCTTTCCTGGTACCGGCTGATGACCTGCCCGACGGCACGTTCCTTGGGGAGCTTTCACGTGCACCTCTAGCCTGGATTATGCGCAAATCTCCTACTGCGATCTCGGATCGCCGCCTGCGAAGCCTCCTTTCCGGGGCCGCCTCCTCCGCGGGGCCCGTGGCGTGATCAGCAGATTGAGAAGCAGGAAAGCACTGGCAATGCGCATGGCATACCCCCTCAGCAGAAGGCTACCGATGGCGGGTTGGGCGGCACCGATGCCGGGCTAGAGAACGTCGCAGATAACATCAACAGGGCGCTGATTGGCCGGGCGCGTATTCTTGGGGCGGGGCAAGCGCCCGGATCGTTACTCTATTTGGCGAAGCTCTCTAGGTGCGGTGTCTTGTAGGTATTATATCATGTCTGGACTAGTCATGTCCATCAGTTCGGCCCGTCCCCCGACAGGCGAAAGGAGGAGCAGAAAGGTCCGGGCATCGCCGGGCCTTTCCGTTCTGGCCTGGTTACCCGGCGACCACAGGGAAGGAGCGTGGCGCCGAGCCCCCAGCCTAGTTACCGCGGAAAGGGGATTCCCGCGGCAATCGAGGGGAGCGGAAATTGGGTTTCTGGTTGCGTATATCGTCGGTCGCCAATCTCGTGGGTACCGCGCCCACCCCCCGTTCGTCCTGAGTGCCGCGCGTGGGCCCCTTTCGGTACCAGATTCTCCCGGAGCGAAGCGGAGGGGTATCTGGTTGCGAAAGGACGGGAGGGTGGGGATGCGGAGCCCTGTAGAGTAGGACACAGGCGCGGTGACCCGTCAGGCGTCTCCCTTGGCCGTATCCGGGGTTTCCCCCTTCGTGCCCGTTTGGGGAGATCCGTGATCCCGTTTCCAGCATCCCCTCATCGAACCGTGCGTGAGGTTTTCCCTCACACGGCTCTCCTGTGGGAAATCAGGAGAGGAGCGTTGATCCAGAGCAACCGATAGTCGTCGAATATGCCCAGGGTTTGATACAGGAAGCTCCTGTTATAGCGCTTCCAGCCAAGCCCATAACGATGGGCCTTCCGTTGAAGTACACGGCGCGTTCGCATCTCCACGTACTCGCGGATGCGATCGAAGACCTTGGAGGAGTTGCCGATCCGGAAGTAGTTCACCCAACCACGCAGGATTTCGTTCGCCCGCCGGACCTGTTCGGCCACGCGTACCGGGGCCATCGGATTCAACACCGCTTTCACCTTCGCCCGAAGCCGCTTCTCCGACTTCTTCGAAGGGTAGATCAGCGTGATCCGTTTCATGCCGCCCCGCTTTCGCACCCGATGGAACGTGAAGCCCAAGAAGTCGAACGTCTCCCGCTCCGCACACACCACACGGCTCTTCTCCTCGTTCAGTTCCAGCTCCAGTCCCGACAGGATCTCCTGCAGGCGGTCCATCGCCCACTCGGCATCCCGGTCGGTCAGCAGCACCAGATCATCGGCGTAGCGAACCAGTTGCACATTGGGGCCACTCCGACTCGTGTATCCCCTCCTCTCCCACGTCACATCCAGTTCGTGGAGATAGATGTTCGCCAACAGCGGTGAGATGACTCCTCCCTGTGGCGTTCCCCGACGCGGCTTCCACCGGCGTCCCTTCTCCTCTACCAGGCACGACAGCCAGGCCCGGATCAGACCGAGGACCTTCCGGTCCACGATCCGGCGGGCCACGCACTGCATCAGCTTGTCGTGAGGAATTGAATCGAAGTAGGCGCGGATGTCCACATCGCACACCTGGGATCGTCCACAGTTCAGGTGCAGCTTCACCACTGCCACCGCCTTCTGTGCGCCCCGCCCCGGTCGAAATCCCCAACTCGCATCCGTGAAGTCCGCCTCGAAGATCGGCTCGATCACCATCAACGCGGCTTGCTGGACCACCCGGTCGCGAACACAGGGAATTCCCAAGGGCCGG
>JBDROZ010000057.1:0-16382 GCA_043809585.1 Candidatus Eiseniibacteriota bacterium | reverse complement strand
AAAGGTCCGGCGGCAAGGATCAAGGGGGAAAACGCCCGGAGGTGGCCTAAGAAGGCCATTGAGGACGTTTTTACCCGAGTACGCAGCCGCCGGGCCTTGCAGCCGATCGCAGTAGAATGGAGGTTGTGAAACCGGTTCTAGACTGGTGAGGAGGTTCTTTCAGGAGGAGACCATGCCGAAATCCGTCGTCATCCTCGGCGCCGGAAACACTCTCGCCGCGGATGACGGAGTCGGCGTCCGGGCCGTTCAGGGCCTGCTCGCGGATCCGGACCTGCCCGAAGGCGTTCGGGTCTTCGAGATCGGGACGATGGGGCCGGACGCGCTCGCCCTGTTGAACGAGGGGGAGGTGGTGGTGATTTTGGACGCGGTCCGGGGGGGACGAAGAGCCGGGCGCGATCCACCGCATCGCCCTCGAAGACCTCGAAGAGACCGGTGCCGTGCCCCTCTCCCTCCATGACCTCGGGATCGGCGAGCTTCTGCGGGAGGCCCGCCTCCTTGGCCGGCCGATCCGAGGGTTTCTGCTGGGCGTCGAACCCGCCCGTCTCGAGCCCCCGGGAGATGAACTCAGCCCGGCGGTCGCCGCCGCGCTCCCCGGCCTCATGGAAGCCGCGCTCCGGGAAGCGCGGCGCCTCCAGGGCGGTTGACCTTTCTCTCTCATCGGGGCGGAATCGATCCGCCTATACTGCGCGAATCCGGGCCTTCGAATTTCCTCTCCCGTCCACCACGTGAATGGCGCATGCGACGCACGGGTCGTAGGAGTGGACGACTCGGAGGATTTCGATCGGGTTGTCCGTGTCCCGCACCGGGATCCCCGCGAGCGCCACCTCGAGGGGCCCGGGCCGGTCCTGGTCGTCCCGGGGCGAGCAGTTCCACGTGGTGGGAACGATCGCCTGGTACCGGGCCACCTTTCCCTCTTCGATGTCGATCCAGTGCCCGAGCGCCCCCCGGGGGGCGCACCAGAGCCCGTACCCGCTCGCGCGATCCGGAACCCGGAACTCGGCGCACACCGGATCGCCGAGCTTGAACTCGAGCATCCACTGGCTCATCGCGTCGGCCACGAACTTGGTCTCGATGGCCCGGGCCAGATGGCGCCCCATGGTCGAGTGGAGCGAATCGAGACCGCCGTTCACTTCGGAAAGCACCTGGTTGGCCACGGCGGTCATCGCGGGGGCTTCGCCCGAGATCGCCGTACAGATCACGCGGGCCGTGGGACCCACCTCGTACACCTCGCCGCCGTAGCGGGGGGCCTTCACCCAGCTATAGGCGCCGTCCTTGCCCGGGATCGGGACGGTCCTTCCCTTGTCCGGGTGGGTCGGGCCGGCGTCGGTGTACCAGCTGTGACGCACCTCTTCGGCGATCTGCTCCGGGTCGAAGTCATGGAGTTGCCCGCCGGTGTAGCGGCCCATGCGGAGCAGCCTCTTGCGCTTCGTGACGTCGGGCTCCGAGGAGAGATCGTACGACCCGTAGGTGAGCAGGTTGTCGCACCCCCGGCCCAGTTCCAGCCCGTCCTGGTAGACGCGGGCGACGGCAATGACGTCGGGCAGGTAGTAGTTGTCGATGAAGTCGCGCAGCTCCCGGAGACGCCAGAGAAAGGTGGTGATCTTGTCCACCGTCGGCTGAATCGTCACGCCGCCGGGCACGATCGACGCGCTGTGGGGCATCTTGCCCGAGAAGACCGCCGAGAGTTCGTGGGCCTCGAGGCGCATGGAGAGGGCCGTGATGTAGTGGTTGAGCAGGTCATCGTTCAGCGCCTTGGGCAGGCGGTAGTCCCCCTCGAAGCGGGGGGAGAACGGTGGGGAGTAGGGGCCCGGGAAATAGTCGAGCGCCGAGAGCGTGTAGAAGTGGAGCAGGTGCGACTGGATCCAATTCGCCCCGCCCACGAGATTCCGAATCACCCGGCCGTTCTCGGTCGGGACGATGCCGAACGCGCTGTCGAGGGCCTGGGCGCTCGCGATCCCGTGGGCCGTCGGGCAGACGCCGCAGAAGCGCTGCGCGAATTGGATGACGTCGAGGGGCGAGTGCCCCTGGAGCATGGTTTCGAAGCCGCGGTAGAGGGTGCCGGAGACGTGGGCCTCCTTGACCACGCCGTCGTCGACGGTCGTCTCGACGCTGAGGTGCCCCTCGATCCGTGTGATGGGGTCCAGCTTGATGGTCACCGGTACGGACATGGCCTCCCTCCTTTATGTCAGGGTGAGGAAGGGACAGAATTCGTCGGGGAACCCGGGTTCCGTGCAGCCGATGCAGGGTCCGCCGGACCCGATGCACCAGTTCACGCCGGAGTTCCAAGATCGTCTAGGGCAATCGGCCATCGTGAAGGGGCCCTTGCACCCCAACTCGAGCAGACACCCGATGTCTCCCGGCTTCTGGGCCATGATCCCCTCGTCCATGTAGTCCCGGTTCGTGCACGCCCGGTGGACGGTGGTCCCGAAGAAGAGCTTCATCCGGCCGTGGGCGTCCACCTCCTTCGGCTTCGGGAGGCCGAGAAGAAGCACGTGGGCGACGGTGCCTATGAACCAGTCCGGGTGGGAGGAGCACCCGGAGCAGTTGGATAGCTGGAGCCAGAGAAGAGGGTATTCCTTGATCGCCTCGTCCATAGCCCGAGCGATTCCCGGCGGCATGGCTTGCAGCAGTGTCGCCGCAACCCCCGCCTGTCCGATCCACTCCAGGAACTCCCGGCGGCTGATGAAAGACATGACACACCTCCCGATCGGAGTCGTGCGGGTCGGGCCGGGGATGGGGCGGACCGGATCGGACCGGCCGAGCGTGCGCGGGCCGTTCTCTCTCGGTGAGGCCGTTCGGATGCGTCGGTGACCTGTTCGAAGTTATCGAGGATGCGGGTGCCGTTCGTGGTGAGCCGGCCGGTCGAATTCAACCGGCGACGGAGACACTCCGGATGCCCGACTTCCTCGGATCTCAGCGCCGGGAGCAGACCACCGAGAATTAGCGTCCCTTATTTAGTCTCGTGATGTCAAGCGAGTTCTTAATGGATGTGGGGTGGTCGACTGATGGGGGGAACCGCCCCCGGGAAGAGCGGAATCGAGAGCGGCCCGGGGGAAGTGCTTCTCAGCAGGGGCGTTCGCCCCGCACGATGCCGGCCGCCGGATCTTGGCGGTAAAACTCCTTCAGCTGATCGTACAGCTCCGGGCAGCGGTCCCGGAGGCCGAGGGGTTTTTCGAAGAAGAACTCGGTGGCGACGGCGAAGAACTCGGCGGGGTTCGTGGCCGCGTAAGGGTCGAGGAAGGTGGGCTGGTGCCGCTGGAGCCGGGCGACGAGCCGCTCATACTCCCTGCCGAGCACCCGCGCCCAGGCGACGTACATGGATCCCCTCCCGAGCCGGGGCGCTCCGTCGGTAGGGCCCGTCTCCCCGTCCAGCTGATGGGCGAACTCATGAAACGCCACGTTCCGCCCGTCGGCGATGTCCGACGCCCCCCGGAGAACGTCGTTCCAGGAGAGGACGACGGCGCCCGATGTCCACGACTCGCCGAGACGGACCTGCGCCCCTTCCTCCACCGCCCCCCCCGGGAGGGCACGCCGATGGGTGCCGACGTAGGCCGAGGGATAGACGATGATCGAACTCAGTTTCGGGTAGACGTCCGTCTGCCGTCGGAGGAGAAGGACGCACGCCTGGGCGGCGATGGTCACCCGGATCTCGTCGGTCATTTCGAGACCCCCCGCCCCCTCGAAGTTCTTCTCCTCCAGGAAGACCTGGATCAACCCGTGGAGCTCCTCCCGGTTCTCCTCGGTCAGGCACCGGACGTACGGCACGTTCCGCTCGAGGATCCGTGCCCATCCCGGCGGGAACGGCCGGGCCTTCACCTTCTCCCGCCGGCGCTTCTTGAGCCAACCGATCATGAAATGCCTCCGGGAGTGAATATAAGGGTTGGAGCCCGAAGTGGCCATTTTCCTCAGACTCCTCCTCTGCACCCTGGAATGGTCGTGCTCACGTGCGGTATCCGTCCGAGGAGGGCGGGACGGTGGTCCGGCTTCGGGAGGGACGGGGGCATGACCGGGGAGTTGTTGCCGTCTTTCGCGACGCCTCCTCTACGAGCCCGGAGAAAGGGAGGGCTCTCTCCCGCCGTGCGACGAGCGTTCAAGTCTGCCCCTCTATCCCTCCCTCAGCCGCCCCCCCCACCCGCCGATAATCGTGGCCGGCCGGGGAACATCGGGGAACGTCCCCACTTCCCACTAAGCGCGGTGAGGCTGGTGAAGAGCCCACAGACCCGGGAAGGCGGACGAAACTTCCTTTCCCCCCCCTACGGACGGCGTGACAAGGCACATCTCCCGGTTCATCCTTCGATACACCGCCCGGGGGAACCGGGCGGCACTCAGGACGAACGGGGAGGGGGTTCCCTCTCCTCCGGCAGTCCTTGCTGATCATTCCCAGCCACGGGCGGGTGGCCGGGGTGTTGGGTGGGGGGATGAAGCGGCGAGTTGCCGGGAGCGCCGGTGAGCTTCGAGCCGGCCACCGGATGATCGAGTAGGCGCGGACGGCTTGTCTGAGCCGCCATCCCCCCACCCACGCCCCGGACAGGACCTGCCCGTGCGAAAAATCGGAGCCGTGTCCTGCGGGAAGGCCCCCGAGGGCCCCAGGTCCCGCCCGTACGTGTATGCAAGCAGCGGGGCGCCGTCCGCCCTACTTCACCAGCACCATCTTTCTCTGCATCGTCACACCGTCCGCGTTCAACCTCGCGAAGTAGACTCCCCCCGCCGCCGGCCTTCCCGAGCCGTCCGTCCCGTCCCACGACACGCTCTGGGGCCCCGCCTCGCGCACCCCCTCGACGAGCGTCCGCACGAGCCGCCCCGCCACGTCGTACACTGCGAGCGTCACATTCCCCTTCCTCGCCGGAGTGAAGTCGATCGTCGTCGCCGGGTTGAACGGGTTCGGCCGGTTCCCGCCGAGCATCACCCTCGCCGGCGCGTCTCCCGCCGCGATGTTCGTCGTCTCCTGGTAGTACAGCTCCGCCGTTCCCGAAACGATCATCTTGTCCGTCAGGTGTTCCTCGTTCGAGATCACGGCATGCCATGAACCGATCGTGGGGAACACGAAATCCACGTCCCCGGAGGCCGCCTCCTCGGTGATCTCGTACGCCCAGAACGGCTGCCCCGCCTGGTAGATCGCGAAGTTCTCCTCGTCGCAGACGAAGAACTCGATGGTTCCCCCCTCCCGCCGATCGGCGAAGGTTCCCGTCGCGTACTGGTTCCCCCCGTAGCCGATCTCCTCGTCCACATTCCACGTGATGTGGAGACGGTACGTGTCCCATGTGGGCGTCGGCCAGTTCATCGGCGATACGGGGAGCGAGGGCCGGGCGCCGAAGATGTTCTTCGTCACCGTGTAGTGGGTGTCCGCCACGGCGGCGGTGACGAACTTCCGCATGATCCCCCCGGCGGGCCACGATCCGGCCGGCGAGTCGATGCGCCCGAAAATGTCGTTCACGTCGCCCAGAATGAATGTCGCGCGCCCGTCGTAGCCCGTGTACCCCCAGCACGACTGGACGTAGTTGCTGATGCCGATCCGGACGATGGCGCCGTCCACCGGATAGCCGAGCGAGTCGAGGGCCTCCACGGTCAGCGTGCAGGCCGGCGTGTACCGCTCCGTCACGGTCCACGTCCACCCATCCCCCCGCCAATCGAAGATCCCCATGAACGATTTGCCCCATCCCTCGTAATGCCAGCCCGAGTCGACGTAATTGTTCACCGGCTCCCACGCCACCCAGCGCCGGTCCCAGAATTCGTTCCACGTGTGGTCTTCGTCGGGCGCCGACGCCGAGTTGCACGGGATGAGCGCCGCCCGCGCCGCGCCGCACGTGATGTCGGCGTGCTCGCCGCACCGCCCGAGATGGAGCCGGTAGATCCGCACCGGCTGGATCGGCCGCTCCGCGCCGGACCCGAAGTCGAGCACGTCCAGGATCCAGCGGGTGATCTCGCCCACGGCGCCGTTCGTCTGGCTGTCCACGTTCCCCTCCCAGAGCACGCCGATCCCGGCCAGATAGTCGGCGAGGGGCGTGAAGCCCGAGTCGGCGTGGGTGAGGAGGAACTCCCGCCAGAACCGCCCGACCGGCGGGTCCGAAGGGTCGCCGTCGGCCGGGTCGATGTAGGTCGGGAATTCGTCGGTGATCTTCGGGTGGACGATGTCCCAGTAGTATCGTTCCCGGGGGAGCTCGACGAGCGTCGTCCCCCGGTCCGCCGCCGTGTAGTACTGCGTCGTCGAGTAGTAGTCGCCCCCCGCCGCGGCGGAGCCGTAGTCGACGATCTCCACGTAGTCGAGGAACGGGTCGAAGGCGTACACGTCCTCCGCGTTCTCCACGATCATCTGATAGTAGAGACCGGGTGACGAGAGGACTTCGGGCGCCGTATGGGCGACGGTGAACGCCACTTCGTCCACGATCGGGTCGACCGCCGCGAGAATCAACCCGGCGAGCGTGTCCTGGTCCGCGGCGGCGTGCCGGCGGAAGACATCCCGGAGGTCCTCGTGCATCCAATCGGGCGCGTAGTCGATCGCCTGCCACGCCTTGGCCGTGATCCCCTCGCCGGGCGCCGCCGGCACGAGGGTGTCGGCGCCGGGATAGACGAAGGAGAGCGTGAACGCCTCGCCGGCGGGGAGGCGGGCCGTGAAGCTCCGGGAGTCGATCAGGTCCCACGTCCGGTCGATGAGCGAGGGGGCGTGGTCCGGTTCCGCGGTGATCGCCCGGCGCACGGCGCCGTCCGGCGCGGCCTCCCATCCTCCCTCCAGGAGAATCGCGGGATTCGTCATTCCCCGGACGCTCGTGGGGGCGGCGGAAGGCGTGTCGTCCGCGGCCGCGGGGGCGGCGAAGAGAAAGATCACGAGGGCGCCGAGGACCGGGAGAAGGATCGGACGGGGGGACGGGATTCGGAACATGACGGACCTCCCCGATGGTGGGATGAAGGGGCTCGCAGATCGCCGGGTTGAATCCGAACAAGAAACCTAGCGTTTTGCCAATCAACAGTTTATCATACCCCGGCCCGGTTTTCCAGCGTCTCCGCTCCCGGTCCGTGATCGGAGCCGGCGCCGGTGCTATGATGCTGGAAGAGCGGCGGGGCCCTGCCCACCGGCCCGGAACGCCTACGGAACCCGAACACCGAAGGGATGCCAACGATGCTGAAGAGATGGACGCTGACCTTTGCCGCGGCGCTGCTCGTCGCCGCGCCCGCCCTTTCGGGAAAGATCGAGTACCCGGAAGTCCGCCGGACGGATGTGGTGGATGATTATCACGGCACGAAGGTGGCCGACCCCTATCGGTGGCTCGAGGACCTTGATTCGGACGAGACCGCCGCGTTCGTGGAGGCCCAGAACGAGATCACCTTCCGCTTTCTGGGAGCCGAGCCCTCCCGGGAGGCGATCGCCCGGCGCATGACCGAACTCTGGAACTACGAGAGGTACACCATCCCCTACCCCCTCGGCGGGCGGTACGTGTTCGGCAAGAACGACGGGCTCCAAAATCAGTCGGTCCTCTACTCCCTCGATCGATTGGACGGGGAGCCGGAAGTTCTTCTCGACCCGAATACGCTCTCCGAGGATGGCACGGTGGCCCTCGCGGGTCTCGCCTTCAGCGACGACGGCCGGTACATGATGTACGGCGTGAGCGAGAGCGGCTCGGACTGGCAGACATTTCATGTGCGGGACCTCGCGAAGGGAAAGGACCTGGAGGACGAGCTCCGCTGGATCAAGTTCGCCGCGGCCGCCTGGGACCCGAGCGGGAACGGCTTCTACTACGCCCGGTTCGACGAGCCGGCCGAGGGGAAGGACTTCGAGGAGCAAAACCGGAACCAGAAGATCTACCATCACACCGTCGGCACGCCCCAGGAGATGGACCGACTCGTGTATGCCCGGCCCGACGACCCGGACCTCGGGTTGGACGTAGCGGTCACCCCCGACGGCCGCTTTCTCCTGGTAACTTTCGCCAAGGGGACCGACCGCCGGGCGGGACTCGCGATCGCCGATCTCCGGAAGCGGATGGACATTCCCCTCCCGCTCCTTCCCGTTCTGGAGGCCGGCTACCGCTTCGCCGGGAACGTGGGGAACAAGCTCTACTTCGCCACCGACAGGGACGCGCCCCGTTTCCGGGTCGTGGAGATCGACTACGGGAAGCCGGGGTACGAGCATTGGCGCGATGTGGTTCCCGAGGGGGGGGGCGTGATCATCGAGGCCAAGGTGATCCACGACCAGCTCGTCGTCCATACCCTGGTCGACGTGAAGTCGAAGCTCACCATCTACGACCGGGACGGAACGATGGTGAAAGACGTCGCTCTTCCCGTTCCCGGCAGCGTCGAGGAGTACTCCCACGGGTCCCTCGAGAGCCTCGGCGGGCTGATCGGCCGCCCCGACGGGAACGAGTTCTTCTTCGACTTCGGCTCCTGGACCTACCCGAACACGATCTTCCGTTACGACTTCATCGAGGGGCGGGCCGAGCCCCTCTGGGCGCCCGAGGTGGACTTCGATCCCTCCGCCTACGAGACGAAGCAGGTCTTCTACCCGAGCCGGGACGGCACGAAGATCCCGATGTTCATCATCCACGAGAAGAGGCTCGAGATGGCCGGCGACCTGCCCACGCACATCTACGCCTACGGCGGGTTCAACATCAACATGACCCCCTACTTCCGTCCCTATCACGTGGTCTGGCTCGAGATGGGGGGCGTTCTCGCCGTACCGAGCCTCCGGGGCGGGGGGGAGTACGGGGAGCCGTGGCACCGGGCGGGCATACTCGAAAAGAAGCAGAACGGTATCGACGATTTCATCGCCGCCTGCGAGTACATGATCGCCGAGAAGTACACGCGGCCGGACAAGCTCTCCATCGGCGGGGGGAGCAACGGGGGCCTTATGGTGGCGGCCGTGCTCGAACAGCGGCCGGACCTCGTGGGGGGTGTTCTCTGCGCGGTCCCGGTGGCGGACATGCTCCGCTACCATCTCTGGACGATCGGCTGGGCGTGGGCGCCGGACTTCGGCACATCGGACGATCCGGAGCAGTTCCGCTTCCTCCGGGCCTATTCCCCCCTCCACAATCTGAAGCCGGGCACGAGCTATCCGGCCACGTTGATCCTGACGGCGGACCATGACGACCGGGTGGTGCCGAGCCACTCGTTCAAGTTCGCCGCCGCCCTTCAGGCGGCGCAGGGGGGGGACGGGCCGATCCTCCTCCGGGTGGAAACGAAGGCGGGGCATGGTGCGGGCATGCCGACGAGCAAGCGGATCCAGGAGCGGGCGGACCGCTACGCCTTCCTCGCCTCGGTGCTCGACATGGACGTGGATTTCTAGCCTGGATTATGCATGAATCTCCGTCACGAGGGCTCGGATCGCCTGACGAGAAGCCGACTTGGACGAGCCGCCACCGGAGGCGTAGTCATGCACTACGTCGAGGAGGCGGCGACGGAAAGGAGGCTTCGCAGGCGGCGATCCGAGATCGCAGTAGGAGACTTGTGCATAATCCAGGCTAGTCTCTCTTCGAGACGACGACCAAGAGAAGCGTGGCGATCGGTCCGAGCGGAAGGGAGAGCAGGAACCAGACGAGCCCGCTCCGGTTCTTTCCCTGGGCGAGCCCGGCGTTGATGAGGGCGAGGGTGCCCCAGCCCACGACGTACCCCGGATCTTGCAATTGATGGAACATGGGATCTCCTTCCGGACTCAAACGCCGACCCGTCGGATCGCGACGAGTGTGATGTCGTCGGACGGTTCCGCGCCGGCCGTGAAGCGCCGCACGTCTTCGACCAGATCCCGGAGGACCTCGGAAGCGGCCGACCCCGCCGACCCGGCGAGGGTCCCGCGCAGTCTGTCCTCGCCGTAAAAAGCCCCGCTCCGGTCCATCGCCTCCGTGACGCCGTCCGTGTAGAGCAGCATCAGGTCTCCCGTCTCCAACCGGAAGCGGATTTCGTCGTAGGGCGCTTCGGCGAACGCGCCGAGCATCAATCCTCCCCCTTCGACCGCTTCCACCCCGCCGCCGTTCCGGAGGAGCAGAGGAGACTCGTGCCCGGCATTCGCGAACCGGACCTCGCCGCTCTCGGCGTTCACGACTCCCAGGAAACCGGTGATGAAGTTCTCCGATTTCGTGCTCGCGTATACGAACCCGTTCAGGCGGACCGCCGTCGCCGCCGGTTCGAGGTCCGCCGACAGGCCGGCATGGAGGGAGGCCCGGAGGGAGGACATGAGGAGAGCCGCGGGAACACCCTTTCCCGAGACGTCCGCGATCACCACCGCGAGGATTCCGGTGTCGAGGAGGAGAAAATCGAAGTAATCGCCCCCCACCTCTCGGGCGGGGATGCTGATCCCCGCCAGTTCGAGCCCGGGGACTACCGGGGGCGACTCGGGAAGGAGTTTCTGCTGGATCTCTTTCGCGATGGCCAGCTCCTGCTCGACCCGCTCCTTCTCGATGGCGAGACGGCGGCCCTCTTCGAGGCCCTCGGCCATGCGGTTGAATTCGTCGCCGAGCTGGGCCAGTTCGTCTTCGCCGGGCACCTCGATGCGGTGATCGAAGTCGCCGTCCCGGAGGCGGCGCGTGCCCCGGGTGAGGAGGCCCAGAGCGACCGCGATCGCCCGGTTCATGGTGAGCACGGTCCCGAGCACACCGCTCACGACGAGAAGAAAGAGGAGCGCGATGAACAGAAGGGCGATCAGTCCCGCCAGGCTGAGCCGGTTTCGCTCCCACGAGGAGACGCCCGTCCAAATGTCCCGGGGCGCCGCGCGGGAGGTGACGAGGGCGAGCCGCTCGGACCACGCGCCTTCCTCGTCGTCGAAGGATGCGAGCAGAATCAGCGCGGCCCCCGGCATCCACCGGCCGGCTCCCAGTTCCTCCGATTCCGCCTCGAGCCCCGCCTCCTCCCAACGCTCCCGGTCGGCGAGGGCCCGGTCCCGGGTCTCCGTGTCGATGGGGCCGATCGTGACGCCGTTCCCATCGGTCATGACCCGGACGAGAGGATTGATCCGTGCGGGCGCGCCGAGGATCCTCTCCGCTTCCACCAGCCGGCCGAGGGGAATCTCCCGGAAAAAATCGGCCCGGAGGTGCGATCCATCCCCGAGGGGCGCACTCGCCCGCACGCCCAGAAGGACCTTGCCTTCCGCGAAGAGGATCGGATCTTCGGTCGATGGCGGGCGGGCGAGCCACGTGGCGGTGGGCAGTACCCACGCCTCGGGATCGCCGGGGACGGGGTCCCGTTCCCTCTCCGCCCCTGCGCCGCCGGAGAGGGTGAGCGAGAGAAGTTCGGCCGTCCCCTCGCCCCCGACGCGGGAGAGGATCAAGGCCGATCCGCCGGGGGGCTCGTCGAAGAGGGCGAGCATGGTGGCTCCCGCCGCCGCGGGATCGGACGGGACCCCGTCCCGGGCCGCGCCCGATGCGATCAGCGCCCGCTCCAATCCGGTCCGGATCGCCGTCCCCCGTTCGTTGATCAACCGCTTCGCCGACGCGGCCCGGCTCTCGGCGATGCTCACGAGCGCGAGAAGGAAGACGAAAGAAACGGCGAGGATCGTGGGGACGAGTATCCCGAGAAGGTGGGAGACGAGAAGACGACGCCCGATGCGCCGCACCTCGAGACGAAAGCCGAAGACGAGACGGGGGGCGGCGGCGAGCCCGTGGATCGCGAGGAGGAGCGTCGCGGGGGCGCGGAAGGTGCCGGTGTTGCGGAGAAAGGGTCCCGCGAAGGCCTCCGGCCAATCCCGGGAGACGGCGGCCGTAATGGCGAACAGGAATGCGGGCAGGGCGGCGCCGAGGCGGGCGAAGCCGTGCACATCCCGTGTCCACCGCGAGGAGAGGGCGAAAAGGATGAAGAAGACGAACGAGCTCCACTCGGCGCCGTGAAGAGGAGAGGTGAACATGATCGCGAGTCCGAGGCCGAGGAGGCCGAACCGGATCTTGCGCAGCCTCTTCCCCGAGAGATCGAGGATCGAGAGCGTGACGATGGCGGCGGCGAAGACCAGCGCCGCGGTCTCGATGGCCGCGCTGATGACCACTACCCCCCGGAGTCCGATCAGGGGGACGGTCGCTTCGGCATCGACGCCCTTCGCCAGGAAGCCGACGAACCGGCCGAGAAACGCCAGCACGAAGGCGAACATCATGCGCCGGGCGGTCTCCTCCGGAGTCCGCACGCGAAGGCGGTATCCAAGAAGAAGGGCGCCGAAAAAGAGAAGCCAGGCGAAGAGCGCGGTCATGGCCGGTCCTTCCTGGGGGATCGGCGGCTAACGCACATACCCCATGGAGCGGAGGTCTTTCAAGGTCGCCTCGTCGATGTCGAGGTCCGGGGGGGCCTCGGCGCCCGCGACGCCGGCCCGCCAGGTCGCTTCCCAAGCGAGGAGTTCCCTCCGTAGACGGTCCGCCGTGGACGGCTCCGTGTCCGCCAGATTCCTGGTTTCGCCGGGGTCGTCGGCGGGCCGGTAGAGTTCGAACTCGGCGCCCGTCATGACCGCCCGGTCCCGGCCGTTCGGCGCATGGATCATCTTCCATTCCCCATCCCGGATCATCGTAAGAAAATCGACCTCGTAGCCCCCTTCGGCGAAGACGGGACGAATCTCCCCCCTTCCTTCGAGGAGGGGGAGGAGGCTCGGGCTCTCGACGGAGCCGGGCACTTCTTCGCCGAGCAGTTCGAGGATCGTGGGAAGGATGCTGAAGACGCCGACCGGCGCGGCGATTCTCCGTCCCCCGGGGACGCGGGCCGGATCGTGGAGAATCAGGGGTACCTTCATGCAGTCGTCGTAGACGAACCGGCCGTGCTCGAAGAAGAAGTCGTGATCCCCGAGGGCCTCCCCGTGGTCGGCGAAGAGGACCGTCAGGGACCGGTCGAGAAGGCCCCGCTCCTCGAGGCCTTCGAGCAGAATCGCCGCCGAGCGATCCGCCCACCGAATGCCGGCGTCGTAACGGGCGACGTAGTGGGCGAGGTCCCGCCGGAACTCCCGGGAACCCGGGCGGACCGGAAGGGCCCCCCGCTCCGGGATCACGCCGAGATCGTTGTGGAGGACCTGGGCGGCGTTCGGATGGCCCGGCGGGAGGTCGAGGACCCGGTTCTGGTCGTAGCCGATCGGCGCGCGCAGGGTGTCCGCGTAGAGGGAGTCCCCCTCGAAGGGGGCGGCCAACTCGTCCGGCGCCTTGTACGGGTAGTGGGCGTTGTTGAAGTGCACCCAAAGAAGAAACGGACCCCCCTCGTGGGCGTCGATCCAGCGGAGCGCTTCCGTTGCGGTCCGGTCGTAGCGGATTTCGAGCCGGTAGGAGCGGTTCCGGTTCTCCTTCCAGGTCTCTTCGTAGACGTCGAAGCCCTGGCCGATGTTCAACGGGGGGCCGAGGGCGCCGGAAGAGGTGAAGGCCGCCGTCGCGTACCCCTTCTCCCGGAGGATCTCGGCGAGGGTGAGGTGCTCGTCGGCGAGGCGGACGCCGGCGGTCTTCCACATCACGCCGGTGGTGTGGGGATAGGCGCCGGTCATGATCGACGAGAAGGCGGGTGACGTCTTGGGCCAGGGGCTGACGGCCCGTTCGAAGAGAACGCCCTTCCGGGCGAGGGCGTCGAGGACGGGCGACGTCTCCCGGCCGTAGCCGTAGCAGCCCATGTGATCGGCCCTCATCGAGCAGAAGCTGATCAGGATGACGGGGGGCGGCCCGGACGGTCTCTCCCGGGCGCCGCACGAGAGGGCGAGCAGCCCCGCGAACCCCAAGGCCGCCGCTCGCCGGCCGACTCCGCTCCTTGTCGTCACGGGCCCATCACCTCCGCTCGGGATCGATCCATTCTACAGGACTCGCGGCGACAGTCACCAGGGAACGGGCGTGACGAAAAAGCCCCCGGCGTCGGCCGGGGGCGGTGAGTTCATGGTCGGGCGCGGATCAATTGACGAGGAGCACCTTGCCCGCCGGATCGGCCGCGCCGCACGGGGCGGGAATGCCACGGTTGACAGATCGTTCCCCAGTTCCTACCCTTGCCCGCGAATCCCACCAGGCGGGCCAGACGGGGGCGTTCTATGTCCGATGCCGATCGTGGTCAGTGGAAGTCGAAACTCGGGTTCATCCTCGCCGCGTCCGGGTCGGCCATCGGTCTCGGCAACATCGTCTTCTTCAGCGCCAACGCCTACAGATTCGGCGCCGGCGCCTTCTACATCCCCTATCTGGTCGCCCTCTTCCTCCTCGGCATTCCCGTGATGATGCTCGAACTCGGTCTCGGCCACCGGGCCCAGCGCGGATTCCCGGAAGCGATGTACCGGGCGGCGGGCGTCAAGGGGGAGTGGGTCGGCTGGTTCGGCCTCCTGAACGCCTCGGTCATCACCATGTACTACATCACGATCCTCGCCTGGGTGCTCGGGATGTGGATCGGCGCCTTCGGGTCCCTGTGGGAGCCGTCGGCGGTCCCCGCCTTCGGCATCGAGGCGGGCGTCCTCTCCCGTTCCATGTCGTTCTTCTTCGACATGGTCTCCAAATTCGACACCATCGCCTACGTGATCGTGGTCTGGCTCATGAACGCCCTCATTGTCTGGTGGGGGACCAAGTCGATCGAGAAGGCGGTCAAGATCTTCGTCCCTCTCATGTGGCTCTTCATGATCGTGCTGATTCTCCGGGGGCTGACCCTCCCGAACGGCTCCCAAGGGCTGATGCTCCTCTTCACCCCCGACTTCGAGGTGATGAAGGATCCCGAAGTGTGGCAGGGGGCGTTCTCCCAGATGTTCTTCACCCTTTCCCTCGGCTTCGGCATCATGGCGACCTACGCGTCGTATCTTCCGAAGAAGTCGGACCAGCCGACGAACGCCCTTTCGATCAGTTTCCTCAACTGCTCCTTCGAGTACATCGCGGGCCTCGCGATCTTCTCGCTCCTCTTCTGTTTCGCCATCGTGCCCCGGGCGTCGACGCTCAGCATGACCTTCTTCGTCATCCCCGAGGGCATCGGTTCGTTCCCGGTCGGCGTGCGCCTCTTCGGCGTTCTCTTCTTCACGCTGCTCCTGACCGCCGGCCTCACCTCGTCGGTCTCCCTCGTCGAGGCGGTCGGGGCGGGCGTCATCGACAAGTTCGGCGTCTCCCGGAAGAAGACCGTCATCGTGATCTTCCTCCTCGGGACCGTCGGATCGTGCTGCTTCGCCCTGCCGAAGATCATCGACCCCGCCCTCGAGTCGAACGGCACCCTCGGTCTCTCCCTCCTGGATCTCTTCGATCACTGGGCCTTCTCCTACGGGCTGCTGATCTGCGGGTTCCTCGAGTGCGTCTTCGTCGGCTGGGTGCTCGGCGCGGACAAGCTGCGGGCCCACATGAACGCCACCTCCCGGCTCCGGATCGGACCGGTCTGGGACTGGATGATCAAGGTCGTCATCCCCGTGGTGATCCTCGTGATCCTCGGGTTCTCGATCCGCGCCGAGTTCGCAAGAGGGCTCTACGGAAACGCCATGGTGACCGGATCACTGACCAACCTCCACGTGCTCGTCCTCGCCCTCTGGATCCTCTTCACGGCGGGAGGAGCGCTTCTTCTGACCGGCGCCGGCATCTATCAAAGGCGCCGGGGACGCGGTCCCTCGCTGCTGGACGGAGTGGATTGATGCGAACCGCCGCGACCCTCCTCTTCGCGATCTTCCTCGCCGCCGCGGCGGCGGAGGCGGTCGATCTCGAGCTGGAGCTTCCGAATCCGACCCGGGGGGAGCCGGTCACCGTGACCTTCGCGGGCGTCGGGGATGGGGGGCCTCATCGGCTTCGCGCCGTCTACCGGCCGGAGAGCCGGACCGAGAAGACCGAGGAACTCGGCTTCCTCGACGAGACGGGGACCCTTCTCTGGACGCCCCGGGATGCCGGCATCACGCGCCTCGTCTTGACCGACTCGGAAGGCGTGGAAGTGGCCGGCCGGAACGTGGCGGTCCGGTTCGACTCGCCTCCGGCCTCGGGGCTGGCCATCTTCTTCTTCGCCGGCGCCCTCCTCTTCGGAGGAGCGACGCTGGCGGTGCGGCGATCCCTCGAGGCGGGGGAATCGAAGCGCCGGAAATAGCGCCGCAAAAGAGAGCCCGCCCGTGAGATTGACCCTGGTCATGAAGGGGGTCTTCGGCTATTCTCTTCCCCAACCGGCTTGTCCCCGGCGGGTCGAAGTGGATGTCCCTCTCCCCCGGGGGAGGGGACGATGACACGGTTACGCCCGGCGCCCGGGCGGAGGATGCGAGGAGAGAAGGATGCCGCACGTAGTCACCGAGAACTGCCACATGTGCCGATTCACCGACTGTGTGACCGTTTGCCCGTCGGACGCCTTTCACGGCGACGACGAGAGGGCCGTGGAAGTGGTCCGCAACGCGTCCTTCCGCCTTGCCCGGGGGCAGCGCGTCAGCCTGGTCGGGCCCAACGGCGAGGGCAAGACCACGCTCCTGCGGCTCATCGCCGGCGAACTGGACCCGACGGGAGGAAACGTCCACCGCAGCCGGGACCTGCGGATCGGATACC
>JBDROZ010000056.1:0-30359 GCA_043809585.1 Candidatus Eiseniibacteriota bacterium | reverse complement strand
TCTCCGCTTTCTCCGCCGCCTCCTCCGCGGTCTTGCCGCTCCGGGAGTCGGTGAGGGGGGAAGCCTTTTCGGTCTCCCCCACGAGCCCGCCCATGAAGAGGCTCGCGTTCCGGACGAAGAAGACCGTCGGCAGTTCGCCGGCGAGCTTTTCGAGCCGCACCGCGTACTCCTCCTCCTTCCCCTCCTCCGGCGTGGCGAGACCGAGGACCACGACCTCCGCCTCCCGGCTCTCCTGGTGGATCAGTTCGGTGACGCTCATCTCTTTCGGTTTCAGGATCACCCGCGCTTCCGCCTGGATGCGGATCTCCGGAATCAGTTTCGCGAGGATCATCTCGGTCTGGCTCTTCATCACTTCGCTCGTGGCGACGCTCATCACCCGGACCTTCGCGTTCCGCCACTCCGGATTCCGCGTGAGGAGGTGGGCGAGGAGGAGCATGAGGTCGCCGTTCCGCTGGAGCCCTCCCCACCAGACGTGAATCGTCCGCTCGTACGCCCGGGGCCGGTAGAGGTGGTGCGGGTGGATGCGGGCGAGGACGAGCGATTTGTTCAGCGCTTCGAGCCGGCTCATGACCTGGAGGAACTGGACCTGGAGCGACGTCTCGCCCGGCCATCCGAGGAGCACCATATTGCTCGCGATCCCCGCCATGCCGTTCGCCTGGGCCACGCTCACCAGGCCGTCCACCACGTCCGGCACCACGTCCACCTCGGCGAAGACGGTCAGGTTCTCGGCGTCGAAGAACTCCTGCATCTCGAGGCGCATCCCCCGCCGGTCGGGCACGTGAATGAGCAGGTCCCCCACGACGAGGCGGCAAACCGTGACGACCCCCCGTCCCTGGCTGAACCAGTCGCCGAAACGGACGAGGTCGAGCTCCTTCAGCGGATCCTGCGCGAAGACCAGCACGTGGGGCCGCCAGTTCCTCGCGCTCATGGGACGCTCCGCGAGATTGACGAGGGCCCACCGGATCAGGTTTTCGTACAGGCCCCGGCGGGCGTCCCCCCACCTCGCGGACCTCTCCTTCCGGGAGAGAACGAGCCAGAGGAGGAATTCGGCGAGAACGGCGACGGCCCCCGCCACGGGGCTGATGAGAAACATGGCGACCCCGCAGAGGACCGCGCCCGCGAGGGCGACGGGCCAGGGGATGCGGAGCCGCGGGCGCCAGGACGGGTCGCCCGACAGGGCTTCGAAAGCGGACACCAGATTGATCGTGCCGTAGACGGTGAGGAAGAACATGGTGACCAGGGACGCCACCGCGTTCAGGTCGCCGAGAAAGACCGCGCCGAGAGCGATCACCACGGTCACCGCCATTCCGGGCACGATCTCCCGCCAATCCCCCGTCACTTTTCCGAGAAAGCGGGGGGCGAGTCCGTCCCGGGCGAGGGCCTGGAGCGTCCGCGGCGCGGAGAGGACCGATCCGACGGCGGACGAGAAGATCGCCGACCAGAGCCCGGGCAGCACGAACCAGGGACCGAGGATGGCGATCCGTGTCCAGATCATCGAGTCCGACCGCAGATCCGCGGCCGATGCCCCGGCGAGAAGGACGACGGGAATGATCAGATAAACGGCGAAGCCGGTCCCCACCGCAAAGAGCGACCCCCGGGGGATCGACCGGCCCGGGTCCGCGAGATCGCCGGAGAGGCCGAGACCGGCCATCACCCCGGTGACGGCGGGAAAGAAGATCGCGAAGGCGGCCCAGAATCCGATCTCGCCGAGAGGGGGGGCGTCGATGACGATCGTTCCTCCGCGGCGCATCAGCGCCCCCACGGCGAGGGCCCCGATCGAGAGGGCGACCAGCCCGAGCAGAGGGACCTGGGCGCGGAGGGCGATCCGCGCGCCCGGCGCCGCGAGGAGCGCGACGAACACGATGACCGCGCCGGTGACCACGGGGATCGGAACGCCGGGCCAGACGATGCGAAGGGATTCGGCGAAACCGAAGGAGTAGAGGGTCACCGAGAGGGCCTGGGAGAGGAAGAGGGGAAGGCCGATGGCGCCGCCGATCTCGATACCGAGGCTCCGGGAGACGATGTAGTAAGCGCCGCCGACACCGACGCGGACGTTTGTCGCCACCGACGAGAAGGCGAGGGTGGTGATCAGGGTGATGCTGTTCGCGAGGGCGACGACCAGGAGGATTCGCGCGAGGCCGAGATGCCCCGCGAGCCACCCGAAGCGGAGGTACATGATCACGCCGAGGATGGTCAGGACCGTCGGGGTGTAGACACCGAGGAAGGCGCCGAGCTTTCGGGTCACCGTCCCTCCCCTCCTCCGGGCGATTCGTCATCCGGGCCGGACCCGACGAACCCCGTCTCCCGGCGTTCAGGAGAGTAGAGCGATCGCGAGGGGAAGACAACAACGGAATGGGATCGGAAGGAAAAGGGAGAGGGGGACCGGCTACCAGGATGCCGGCGCGCAAAGGGGAAGGCAATAGGCGAAGGAGAGATCGGTTCCTCCCCCTTCGAAGAGAAGGGCGGCGTCCTTCACGATCCGGGCGAGCTTGAGCATTTCGGAGCTGATCGAAAGGCCGGCCCGGCCGGCGGCCTCCGTATTGACCTCGAACCGGAGCTTCCGTTCCTCGACGAAGAAGCGGATGATGCCGCCGGAACGCATGAAACGGTCCGTTTCGCCGACGGTGAGCATTCCCGGCCTTCGAATCGATTCATCGGAGCGGACGTATTCGTCTTCGACGCGCTCGCAGACGAAAAGAATGTTGCAGGCCGGGAGGTTCTCGAGTCCTTCGAGGCGCCGGACCTCGAAAGGCCGCCCCCCCACCCGTCTTCCCGCGACCGCGGATTCCACGAGCTCACCGAACTCGTCGTCCGCGACCACGACGATCCGGATCGGGTCGCCGGGAGAGGCGAAGGTCTCCGCCGGCCAGGTGATGAACTTGGTGAATTGGTAGAGAAACGCCGCCTTGAGCGGACCCTCCGCGGACTGATCCTCCCCACCCGCCCGGACCGGACCGGCCCCGATGACGAGGGCCGCGAGGATCGCGATGACGAACGCTTCTCGAATGGACGCCGCTGATTTCACCCGGCCCTCACAGTCGGCAGCGGAGGCGAATCCGGTAGCTCCGCCCGTCCTGCTCGATCAGATCCTGGAGATGCTCCTCCGACCCCGGGTCGCCGTACCGGTTGTCGAAGACGTTGTACACTCCCCCTCCGAGTTCGAGCCGTTCCCCGAGGAACCGGCCGGAGAGGGTAAGATGGGCCACCCAGAACCCGTCGGCGACACCTTCATACGTGGTTTTCCGGTCGCTCGTGTACTGAACCTGCACGCCGGCGTTCACGCCCCGGGCGAGGAACGGGCCGGCCACGTTCCCCTTGACGAGGTGCTTCGGCGAGTTCGTGAGCGGCTTGCCCGTCGCCTCGTCCTCGGTCTCCTGGAAGGCGTAGCTGACGCGGCCGGAGATTCCGTTCTTCCAACGGCCGCGGACCTCTCCTTCCACGCCCCGCGCCGTGACCCGGTCGACGTTGTGGTAGTAGTTCAGGTCGTCCGAGGGATCGGGACCGAAGGCGATGAGATCCTCCGTATCGAAGGTCCAGAGGGAGAGGGCGGTCCCCAGGGCGGGCCCGAGATCGCGCTCGAGGACCATCTCGTACGTGGTGATCCGCTCCGGTTCGAGTTCGGGGTTCGGCTTCTGGGTCCGCCCCTCCTCCCCCCCGTCGTTGTAGTAGAGTTCATAGGCGTTCGGGGCCCGGAAGGCCCGTCCGTAAAGTCCCTTGAGCGTGGTCGACGCGCCGGCCGTCCAGATGAGCCCGAGCCGGGGGCTGGTCGTCCCCCCGAACGTGTCGTACCGGTCGTGGCGGAGCCCGGCGCTCAGGTGAAGGGAACGGACGAGAGAGAGGTCCTCCTGAGCGTGAAACGCCCATATGCCGCTGGTCCGCGAGTCGTCGAGGTAGACCATCTCGTCGTAGTTCGTCTGGTCGAGCCGGGAATTGTAGAGGTACTCGACGCCTGTCGTGAAGAGACTGCGCTCCCCATGACTCCGGGTGAGGCGAAGGCCGCCGGTCCACCAACGGGCCATGCCTTCGTCGTGATTCACAACCACGTACGGATCGTCCTCCACGCCGTAGTCGACCGCGTAGTCGCCGTCGTAGCCGTACCAGTCGTAGGCGGCCTCCGCGGAGAGGTTCGTCCCTTCGCGGAGGGCGTGATCGTATCGGAGGACGGCGTACCCCCGGGAGTCGACCGACTTCGTTCTCGGATCGTTGAACACCGTCTCGAACGCCCCCGTCGGGATCGACTTCTCCCGGGAATAGAAACCGCTCTCGAAGACGAGGCCCTCCCGGGCGACGCGCCCGAAGAACCGTCTCGCGCCGTCTCCGTCCACCCCCACGGCCCGGCCGTCGCCCGTCCCCGGATCGTCATACTCCGGGAAGTAGAGGTCGTTGCCCGCGGCGTCATAGAAAGAGGCGGAGAAGAGGACCTCTTCCCCGCTCCGGAGACGCTCCCCGTAGTCGATCGCTCCCGAGTAGCTCTCGGCGCTCCCCCCCTCGGCAGTGAGGTGGAAACCGTCGAGATCGGCGGCCTCTTTCGTGACGACGTTGACGACGCCGAAGAACGCGTTCGTGCCGTAAAGCGAAGAACTCGGCCCCCGGATGACCTCCACCCGGGAGACGAGGTCGAGATCGACGGGGAATCCCTCGCCGATCAGCGCCGACTCGTAGATATTCTCGTTGATCCGGTGCCCGTTCAGGAGGAGCAGGATCCGGGAGTTGTAGTCCCCCGGTCTCCCGAACCCCCTCACGCCGATGTACTGGTAGTTTCGGTCGCAGGTCGTGTAGAAGCCCCGGACGCCCCGGAGGATGTCCCCCAGGTTCCGGTGGCCGTAGGCGCGGATCTCCTCGGCGGTCACGATCGTCACCGACGAAGGGGCGTCGGCCGTCGACTGCTCGTAGCGCGAGGCGGCGTAGACGATTTCCACCTTCATCAAATCCTCGAGACTGAGATCGGCGAGGGCGTCGGGGGTCCCGCCCGAGGCACCCCCCTGTCCCACGGCGATCGCGATGCCGAGGAGGGCCCCAAGCGCCCGAGCCGGCAGGCAGGCGATCGAGAATCGTGAAATGAACATGGATGACTCCTCCCATTATCTCGGTCCGGAGGACCGGAGATTCCGAGTGACCGATCGCTCGGAAACGGGAACCGGGGATCTCCCTTCGGGCGAATCCCCATTCGAATGTCTCTCTGGCTTCGCGGTTCCCGCCCTACAATCGGGAAATCGGCCCGCGCAGCCTACTCCTTGACCCTTCCGCCCGGGTCCGTGAATCCTCACCCCACCTGTGAGGACCCGCCACGGGCGGAAGCCCGCCTTCCGGCGAGATCCGTCGCTTTATTTCATTGCAATCAAACACGTTAACTAAAATACCTTTTTCGGGGAATCTCCGGCACGACCGATGCAATTCCCCCTCTCCGAGCGGCGGTCCTCTCCCGGGCCGCCGGAGAGACGGAGGACGGAAGGAGGCGATCATGGACGTACGGACGAAGAAGACGGGGACGACGATGTTGATTCTGGCGATCTTGGCGGCGTTCTCTCTCGGCTGCGAGGAGACGGCGCCGACCGGCCCGGAGGCGGCCAAGGCCCCCGCCCTGCCAGAAGCGAAGTGGCTCAGTTTCGATCTCGGGTTCTTCGAGCGGCCCGGGAAGACCCTGGACGACTCGCACGAGAACTTCCTAAGCGCGATCGTCCGGGTCGCGGTCATCCAGACCGTCACCCGGTTCGCGCTCACGCCGCCGGTGGCCGCCTTCGCCCTCGCCGTGCACACCTTCCCGAGCCGCCAGCCGGACGGATCGTGGCTCTGGGTCTACACATTCGTGAACGGCGACGAGGAGGCGCAGATCCGTCTCCGGGGGAAGAACGCCGGCAGTCACACGGAATGGGAGATGCGCCTGACGAACCTCTTCGCCGACCCGCCGCTCGTCGGCGAGCTCTGGTTCGAAGGGGAGACCCGGAACGAGGGGCGGACCGGCGACTGGACCTTCTACGACTTCACCGAGGCGGGCAAGCCGGCGGTGGCCCGCATCGAATGGGAGGCGGAGGAAGAGCTGCTCTTCACGGACCTTTGGGTGAACCCCGGTGACGAACTAGGCTACCGCCGGGAAGGGGACGAGTGCCGCGTGGAGTGGTACGACGATTCGGAGAGCGGCGACTGGTTCATCCGGTGGAACGAAACGACCGGCGCGGGGAGCATCCGCTGGGAGGACTACCGGAACGGCGAAGAGGCGTGCTGGGACGAAGAGCAGATCGACGCAGAGTGCCCGCCGGCGAAGTGAGCCGCGCAGAGAAGAGCAACGCCAAGGCGCAAGCCGAACGGGAAGACCGAAAGCAAGCAGAGGGGGGATGGGGCTCCATCCCCCCTCTTCGCGATCCGCAGCACCCCCGGGAGGGGGCCCCTCGCCCGCTTCGTTCCGGTTCCTTCCGGATCCCCTCCCCCCAGCGCCGGTCCGCACCGGGCCGGGGCCGCGTACGCAATATCCTGTTTCATGTCGGTTCATGGAGTCGAGGGTTCAGGAGCCGGGCGGGAACGTGATAGGATGGTGGAACCTCCGTAAAGAAAGGAACGGGCCGGCCCGGGCGGCCTTCGGGGAATCGGCCATGAAGAAACACGCTCCCTCCGGCGGCGGCCTTCCCGAAGCGCGATCGGTGCCGGAACTCGCCCTCCGGGAGGCCCGCATCCTCCCCTCTCCGGGCTGGGAGATCCCGGACTTCGGAGAGCTATGGCGGCACAGGCACTTGCTCTTCGTTCTCGTCTGGCGGAACGTGACGCGCCGCTACCGCCAGACCCTGCTCGGCCCGGTTTGGTTCGTCATCAGCCCCCTCGTCCGGATCGTTCTTTACAGTCTCGTGCTCGGGCGCCTGGCCGGGCTCCCCTCCGAGGGCGTGCCGTATCCGATCTTCTCCTACGCGGCGCTGCTCCCTTGGGAAATGTTCGCGAGCGGCATCCTCCGGAGCACGGGATGCTTCGTCACCTACGAGCAGATCATCACCAAGGTCTACTTTCCGCGGCTCCTCGTCCCGGCGGCGGAGGTGATGACGGCGGTCGTCGACTTCTTCCTCTCCTTCGTCATTCTGGTGGCGATGGCCGTCTTCTTCGGTTTCTACCCGAACGTGAAGTGGCTGGTCCTCCCCTTCCTGCTCCTCATGGCGGCGGGGCTCTCCCTCAGCGTCGGTTTTCTCTTCGCGGCCCTGCAGGTGCGCTACCGGGACGTGGCGAACTTCATGCGCTACGGCGTGACCTTCTGGTTCTACGCGACGCCCGTCGCCTACTCCTCGACGGTGCTCGAGGGGAAGGTGCCGGACGGGTTGCGCGCGATCTACGTCTACAACCCGATGAACGGCGTGGTGGAGGCGTTCCGCTGGGCCATGATCGGGGCGGGGCGGGCGCCGGACCTGACCCTCGGCGCGACGGCGGTCGCCATCGGCGCGCTCCTCTTCTTCAGCTCCATGGTTTTCCTGAAGACCGAACACTCCATCGTGGATCTGGTGTAGCCGTGAACGACTGGGCCGTGCGCGTCGTCGATCTGGGGAAGCGTTACCGGAAGAGCACCTGGCTCCAGGGGAAGCTGATCGAGTGGATCCGGCGGGGCGGGCGGGCGGACCACTTCTGGGCTCTCCGGCACTTGACCTTCGACGTCGCGAGGGGCGGGATGTTCGGCATCGTCGGGCCGAACGGCGCCGGGAAGAGCACGTTGCTGCGCATTCTCTCCCGGATCACGCGGCCGAACGAAGGGGAGGCGCGGATCCGCGGGCGGGTCGGGTCGCTCCTCGCCGTCGGCACGGGGTTTCATCCTGAGCTGACGGGGCGGGAGAATGTCTTCCTGAACGGCGCCCTCATCGGCATGAGAAACGCGGACATCAAGAAGCAGTTCGACGAGATCGTCGATTTCTCGGGGGTCGAGGAGTTTCTCGACATGCCGCTGAAGCGCTATTCGAGCGGCATGAAGGTACGCCTCGGCTTCGCGGTGGCCGTGAACCTCCAACAGGAGATCATGCTCGTCGACGAGGTGCTCTCCGTGGGGGACGCGGCGTTCCGGGAGAGGTGCCTCGCCAAGATGGAGGAGGTGACCCGCGTCGGTCGGACCGTCGTCTTCGTCGGGCATAACATGGCCATGGTCGGCTCCGCGTGCGACCGGGCGATCTGGATCGACAAGGGGACGCTGTTGGCGGAGGGGAAGGCGGGCGAAGTCGTCTCGGCCTATCAGGAGGCGACGGCCGCGGCGAGGACGAGCGAGGACGGGTTCTTCGATCTGACCGGGCGCCCCGAACTGAAAGGCGGGGAGCCGATCCTCATCACCCACCTCCGCCTCTTGAACGCCGGCGGCGAACCGGTTTCGACCTTCCCCACCGGAGGGAACGTGAAGGTGGCGATCGGCTACCGCATCGTGGACCGGGTGAACCCGTCGGACATTTCCGTGGGGGTGACGATCCTCGGGCGCGGCCAGTTTTCTCTGGCCTTCTGCGAGAACCTGACCGTGGGCGACGTCTTCCGGGACCTCCCGGAGGAGGGGGAGTTCGTGTGCGCCATCCACCGGCTCCCGCTGATGCCGGGAGGGTACAAGCTGGCGGTCCGGTGCAAGATCGGAACGCGCCTCGTGCACATGATCGCGAACGCCGGCGAGCTCCAAGTGCGGGACGGGGAATACTACCCGTCCGGCCTGCTCCCTCCGCCGGGGAGCGGGAACACGCTCTTCGACCACCGGTGGAGCGCCCGGGCGGCGGACGAAGGACGATGAAGACGGGAACGGTCTTCGCCGGGCCGGAGACGAAGCTCGGGCGCCTCTCCTGGCGCCTCTCCCGCCAAGCCGGACGGGACCTCGCTACAAGGAGAGCGACCCGCCACTAGAACCAGTAACTCCAACCGATGTCGATCTTGGCCGCCGAACCGTTTTCATCGACGGGGGTCTCGACGGTCACCGTGGCGTCGCCGACCTTCACCTCCGCCATCGTCCGCTCCCAATTCATGAACTCGAGGCGGGCGCCGAAGTCGAGGGCCGAGTTCGGCGTGAGAAACCAGAAGACCCCGCCGCCGAAGGCGGTGCCGGGGCCGCTCGTCTCGTAGCGCCAGTCGTCATGCCGGGACTCGAGCGCGAATCCGCCGATCCCGCCGTAGAAGAAGGGACGGACCTCCTTCCCCTCCCGGAAGAGATAGCCCGCCTCGACGGTGCCGTTTGCGTACGCCACGTCCACGTCGTTCCGGTTCGTCTCGTGTCCCGAGCCGCTCAGGTGGAAGCGGAGGAAGAAACTCGGCGTGAAGGCGTAGCCGAGGATCAGGCCGAGGCCCCCGCCCGTCTCGTCGACGAAGACCGAGTTATCCGGCGACGTGTCCGTCTTCTCCTCCACGCCGATGTGGCTCGTGTGCAGGTCGAGGCCGAGAATGAACCCCGGCGGTTTGGCCGCGGCGGGTCCCGCAATCGACGATGCCGTCAGGAGCGCCGCGATCGCGAACCAAGTGCTTCGATGTCCGCCCGTGATATTCCGTCTCATCTCACTGCTCCTCGTCCGGGACGTCCTCCCGGTCCGGTGAAATGCCGTAGGCCTGAATCTTCTTGTGCAGGTTCGTCCGGTCGATGGCGAGGACCCTCGCCGCTTCCGACACGTTCCCCCGGCTCTTCGCGAGAGCCTCCTCGATGCACGCCGCCTCGAACCGCCGCCGCGCCTCGACCAGACCGCCGATGCGGAGCACTTCTTCCGGCTCGAGGGGGCGGATCGTGCGCTCCGCTCCCCGGCCCGCGGACCGCTGCGGGGCGGGAGGGGCGAAGAGCCCCGCCCTCTCGAGGTCGGCGAGCCCGATCTCCCGGCCCCGGGCCATGATGACGAGCCGCTCCGCCGCGTTCTGGAGCTCCCGGACGTTGCCCGGCCATGGAGCCGACGCGATCGCCCGTTCCGCCTCTTCCGTGAGCGCGAGGGGCGGGCGGTTGTTCTCGGTCCGGTAGCGCTCGATGAAATGCCTCGCGAGGAGGGGGATGTCGTCCCGCCGCTCCCGGAGAGGGGGCACTTCGACGGGAATCACGTTCAGCCGGAAGAAGAGGTCCTCCCGGAAGCGCCCCTCCTTGACGAGGGCATCGAGGTTCTGGTTCGTGGCCGCGAGAACCCGCACGTCGATCCGCACCGTCCCCCGGCCGCCGACCATCTCGATCTCCCCCTCCTGGAGGGCCCGGAGCACCTTCGCCTGGGCCCGGAGGCTCATGTCCCCCACCTCGTCGAGAAGGAGCGTGCCGCCGTCGGCCTGCTGGAACTTCCCCTCCCTCGATGCGACGGCCCCCGTGTAGGCCCCCTTCACCGCGCCGAAGAGCTCGCTCTCGATCAGCTCCTCGGGGATCGCCGCGCAGTTCACTTTGACGAAGGGCTTGGTCGCGCGGGGACTCCCTTCATGAATCGCCCGGGCCACCAGCTCCTTGCCCGTGCCGCTCTCGCCGCGAATCAGGATGCGCGCCGTCGTCGGCCCGGCCCGGCCGATCTCCTCCCGGACCCGGTTCATCGCCGGCGATTCGCCGAGGAGGACATGACGACCCGCTTCCTGCGCCTTCAGCTCCCGCACCTCCCGCTTCGCGGCGCCGAATCGGAGGGCGTTCCGGACGGCGACGAGCACCCGCTCCTTGGTGAGCGGCTTCTCGAGGAAGTCGAAAGCCCCCTCCCGGGTCGCCTCGACGGCGGTCGCCACCGTACCGTGGCCGGAGATCATGATGACCAGCGCCTCGGGATCGGCCCGGCGCATTTCGCGGAGCCCGTCGATGCCGCTCATGCCGGGCAGCTTGACGTCGAGGATGACGACGTCCGCCCCTTCTTTGGTGAAAGAGGCGAGCCCCTCCTCGGCGCTCTCCGCCTCCGCCGTCTCGAACCCCTCGGGCCGGAGGATCATGCCGAGGGTCCGGCGGATGTTCTTCTCGTCGTCGACGACCAGGATCTTGGCGCTCATCGCCCACTCCCTATACGTTCATGGAGAATCGTCTTCATGAATCTCGCTTTCATATCGATCGGGTGACCATGCCGCGGGAAGGTGGATCGTGAAGGTGGTGCCTTTCCCCGGCGCGCTCTCCAGCTCCACGGCCCCCCGGTGGGCGGCGACGATCCCCTCCACGATGGCGAGGCCGAGCCCCATTCCCCCCCGCTTGGTGGTGAAGTTGGGTTCGAAGATCCGCTCCCGGTCCCCGGCGTCGATGCCCGCCCCTTCGTCGATCACGGCGATCTCCGCCCCCGTCCGGTTCCCCCGCGCGCGGATCACGACCCGCTCGGGCCTCTCCGCCTCCCTGCAGGCCGCGAGCCCGTTGTCGACCAGATTGATGAGCGCCCGACGGATCTCCTCGCCGTCGAACAGGGCTTCCACCCTTCCGTGCGGCGATTCTAGCGCGACCTTGTCTTCGCCGTAGAGCCTCACGACCTCGCCCAGCACGTCCCGGAGGTCGCCCCGCTCCGGCTTCGGCTCCGGAAGGCGGGCGAACTCGGAGAACTCCCGGGTCAGGCGGCGGAGGTTCTCGACCTCCTCGTCCACGATCGCCGCCGCCTCGGCGAGAAAGGTCTCGTACGTCTCGTCATCCCCGCCGTAGCGGTCGCGCATCTCCTGCACCGCGAGCTGGATCGGCGTCAGGGGATTCTTGATCTCGTGGGCGAGGGCCCGGGCGAGATCGCGCCACGCCGCCTTCCTCTCGAGGCGCGCGAGCTCGGCCCGCTGCCCGCCGAGACGCTCCACCATCCGGTTGAACGCCTCCTCCAGGTCCCGCGTCTCCCCCTGCCCGGTCACGGCGACCCGCGTCTCCAGATCCCCCGCCGCCACCCGCTTGGTACTCGCCACGAGCCCCTCGAGGGGACGGGCCATGCGCCGCGCGAGGTAGGCGCCGACGATGACGGCCAGCCCGATGAGCGCCGCGTACACCAGCACGAAAGGGATCACGTAGCTCCGGATCACCGCCCCCCGCTCCATCCGGAGCGCCTCGAGCAGGCCGACCGCCTCGGTGATCTTCGCCGCCCGCTCCACCATCCCCTTCGGGAGCCCCCGGGCGATGAGAACCTCCCCCCCACCGGGCGCGGCCAGAAGGGCGGCGAGGAAGGGCCCCACCCGCTCCGGCACGGGCAGCGTTTCCACGGCATCCCGGGCGCGGGCCCAGGCGAGGAGATCCGCCTCTCTCTCGTCGTCCGGAGATTCCCCTTCGTCCTCACGAAGGAAACGTACGAGCGTCCCCCCCGCGGCGGCGCCGGGTGCGCCCCCTCGATCCCCCGCGAGCTCCCCCGACGCCAGACGGGGGATCCACGTGTACTTCAGGTCTTTCCGAAAATCCTCCTTCGCGCTTCGGAGCGCCTCCCTCGACTCGTCCAGACCGGCGACGAGGGCGCCCTGCATGGTTTCCCCCGTCCCCGGACCGAAGCTCCGGTCGACCAGGCTCCAGACGACCACCGACAGGGGGGATGGCGGGAAGGAGGGTGACGACCACGAAGGCGACGATGAGCCGGGTGCGGATCTTATGCATCGGGCGCCCCCTCCGCCGGCAGTTCGGACGGCCGGAACCAAACCGATTCGCCGATGCCCGCCGGCGGTTCGCCCCCCGCCGACCCGCCGAACACGAAGCGAATCAGATTACCGAGACCGAAAGTGACTTCCCGTCCCTCCGCGTCCGAACCGGTGCCCGCCCCGTCCCCCGCGATCCAATCGCCGAAGCGCGTCTTCTCCGCCGGCGCGATGGCGTGGCTGACGAGACCGACGCGGATCCGATACCGCCTGCCCCCCGCCAGCGAGGCGAGAGGAGCGACGGGGAGAGACCGGAGATCGGCGAGGTGGGCCCGAACCTCGTCCATCTCTTTCATGGACCGGGCCGCCGCGCCCCCTTCGACGCGATAGATCTCCTCCCACAGATCGAAGGAGACGCGAATGGTGATCCGGCTCCGGATCGCGATCTCCCCCTCTTCATCGACCAGCTCGATCACCACATCCACCGCCGAAGGGAGCCCTCCTCCCATGGAGCGGGCCGCCTTCTCCGTCGGAAGACCCTCTGTCTCGACGCGACAGACGAGATCGCCTTCTCTCGCCGCCGGCGTCACCGAGAGAACCCGCGGGTCGCCTTCCGCCGCGGCCGTTCCCGCGCCGGCGAGCAAAACGAAGAGAAGACGGGGAAGAAGGGGAGTTCGTTTCATCAGAAGGTCATCCCCATCGTACCGTTCGCGTGAAACGCCTCGTTCTCGGGGGAGTCGGTGATCGGAATGCCGACGTCGAAGCCGAGCCACTGGACCCAGGGGAGACGGATGCGGATCCCGTACCCCGCGGCCGCGGCGACACTCCCCCACGTCGGCTCGTCGTCGTCGGTCCACGAATTCGCCGCTTCGACGAAGAGGATGCCCGTCACCCGCGGCGCCTCCCGCCCGCCGGCGAGGGGAGCGCGCATCTCGAGAGAGGCCGACCAGAAGCGGGTGTCCCCGGCCGGCCGGGTGAGGGACTGCTCGGCAAATCCGCGAACCGTGTAGAGACCGCCCACGTAGTGGCGATCGTAGAAGGGGGCGTCCCATCCGGCGTAGCCCCCCCGGACGCGGGCCGCGAAGACGGCGCCGAAAAGAGACCGGTACGCTCGGATGTCCCCGGTGACGCGCGGGTAGGGATCGCTCTCGTCCGGGAAAACACCCTCGGTCCGGAGCCGCCCCCAGAGCCCCCCGACCGGCGTCCCCGCCAGACGGCCCTCGCTCCGGGAATCCCAGACGACGTCGAAGCGGGCCGTTCCCCGCGACTCCTCGCCGACAGCGGCGGCGACGCCCGGAGGCAAGTCTTCGAAGGGGAGTTCGTCCCCCCACTCCACGCCGCGGACCTTGTCGTCCACCGCCGCCTCGGCTGTCGAATCGACTTCGACCGCTTCGATGGTTCCGCCCCACTCGAGCGAGAGGTGGCGGGTGAATCGACGTCCGACGTGCGCCTCCAGGCCCCCCCGGTTGACCAGGTGGTTGTACTCCACCCCATTCCAGAGGTACGCCCGCGACACGCCTTCGCCGCCGAGCCTGAGGCCCCACCACGTGCGGCCGTCTCCGGCCCGGGGCTCCTCGTAGACGAACCACCCCCCGCCGGTCCGGTACCCGAGACGGACCTGGAACCGGAGATGTTCCCCCCGTCCGAACCGGTTGTCGTAGCGGAGTTCCGCGGGGATCATGTACCAGCCGGAGAGGTCCTGGAAGCCCATGCCGAAGCGGAACTGAAAACCTTTCTCCACCACGTCGAGATGGAGGACGATGCGCCCCTTTTCCGAGCCCGGGCTCGACCAGAACTCGACCGATTCGAACGGGCCCTCCCGCCGAAGTTCATCGACGGCGACGACGAGCCCCCCCGCGGTCACCTCGGCGCCCGGATTCAATCCGAGATAGAGCCAGGCGACCCGTTCCGGCGTGCGCGTGTTGCCGGTGATCTCGAGACCTTCGAGAACGAACGGCCGCTCATCGGCCATGGCCGCCGAGGCGACCGCGAACCCGAGCACCATCGCGACCACGAATCTCGTCTTCCGTCCGTATCCATCGATCATCCGATTCCACCGTTCCCCGTGCATGGCCGATCTCCGTTCGGGTTCGTCATCGGGTTTTGCCTCGTGCAACCTCCGTGCCCGAATCGGCCTTGTCCGCTCTCACGATCGAGAATCGCGGCAAACAACTCCCCCGGAACGAGTTGACGATCACAACTCCCAGCCCCTCCGAGCGGGAACCCGGAGATTCAGACTAACGATCGGTGTGACTTTTCACAACAGAATCATGAGGCTGTGGCGAGGAGGCTCCGGAGGGGCACGTCGGTAAGTCCCCCAATGGAGCGACTGGCGGAAGGGTTAACCAGGGAAATCGCGAGAGGAGGGCGAACGAAATCGCACGAAAGGGAACCGCATCACCAAAGACGGCCATGAGAAAGGGCCTCTCCCGCGAGAGGCCCTCGAAGATCATTCTCGATCTTGTCGATCGACGAACTACCGGAAGAGCGTCTTCACGCCGCCCCACGAGTTGCTCTCCGTCGATGTCGTCTGCGGGCAGAGTTCGTCGAGGCAGGACGGGAGGGTGCCGTTGTTCGAGAAGCCGATCTGCTGGATCGGCCAGAGCTGCTGATCCAGGCTGCAGTCGGTAGTTCCCATGACGCCCGCGGCATCCGGAACGAGACAGTACTCACCCGGAACGATCGAGAGAACGAGCCACTGACCGGCCAGAATGGGGCCGGTGGGGCACCCGCCGACGGCAAGCAAGAGGTCCACCACGCTGCCCGCATTCAGAAAGCCGTTCATCGGCGTGAAGGCGAGCACGATGTTGCCGGGAGTGCTCGACGCGATCGCGAACTCGGCGCCGGCCATGCCGTCCAGATCGCTGCAGGCGAGCCAGAGATTGACATCGATGACTCCGGGAATGAAGGAACCCGTGTTGGCGTACGGATCTGTCGTGCTCGAGCTGAGCGTCCACCCGTACTGGTTGGCGAAAGCGCCCGGCGCGGCGACGAAGAGCGCCAGGAGGGAAAGGAGCAGGACGGTAGCGAATCGCTTCATTGAGAAGATCCTCCGGGTGGTTTCGGAAAGCGGGTCCGGTGATCCGGAACCGGTCACCGGTTTCGGGTCGAGGGGGGAGGTGCGGCAGATCGCCGACCTACAGGTAAAATTGTATAACATCGGTTAATGGATGCCCATCACTTTTTTTCGCATTTTTATATTTAGTTGAGGGCAATCATTCGGACCATCATCCGCGATGTCCCTAGTCTGTTGTTATTAAATACGATAACGAATCCAGTTTCCGGCGCCTCGACTTGGGCGCTGGGGTGCGGATCTGTCCCCTCTCTTATGGTAGAGTCGCTGGCGGAGAATCGACGATGCGAACCGGCCGAACCCCATTCCGGAGGTTTCCATGAGGTCTCGCGTGTTCTTTCTGGTCCTGGCCGCCCTCATCCCATCCGCCGCGCTCGCCACCTACTCCATCGTCGCCCTCGACCCCGAGACCGGAGAGATCGGCGTGGCGGTCCAATCCCGGGCGTTCAATGTCGGCATGGCCGTGCCGTGGGTCGAGGCGGGGGTCGGCGCGATCGCGACCCAGGCGTTCACGAACGAGTCCTTCGGGCCGAGGGGGCTGGCACTCATGCGTACCGGCCTCTCTGCCGAGGAGACACTCGCGTGGCTCCTCGATCACGACCCGAGCCGGGAGAACCGGCAGGTCGGCATCGTCGACGCAAACGGCGGCACGGCCCAGCACACGGGCTCGGAGGCGAACGAATGGAAGGGGGGGATCGTCGGGGAGAACTTCGTCTGCCAGGGGAACATTCTCGCCGGCGAGAAGGTGGTGAACTCCATGGCGAAGGCGTTTCACGAGACCGACGGCGAACTCGCGGCGCGGCTCCTCGCGGCGCTCCTCGCCGGGGAGGCGGCCGGGGGGGACAGCCGGGGGAAGCAGTCGGCGGCGATCCTCGTCGGGCGCCCGAGCGACGCGAACCCCGAGTACCGGACCCGCTACGTCGATCTTCGGGTCGACGACCACCCGGAGCCCCTCCTCGAAATCGAGCGGCTCTACCATATCATCGAAGGGACTGACCTGGCTCAGGCCCACATCCGCTACGCCGAAGAGTATCGCGCCGGCGGCGACGACGCCTCCGCGGAGCGCGAGATCCGTCGTCTCTCCCAGATTCTGGACGGCGCCCTCGCCCGGGAGGATACCGACGCCGGCACGCTGAACGCCCTCGCCTGGTCCCTCGCCACCAACGACACCGGTCTCGAAAGCGCCCTCGAAGCGGCCCGCCGCGCCGCCCTCCTCGTGCCCGACTCGTTCGAGATCCTCGACACCCTCGCCGAGACCCTCTTCCGCCTCGGCCGTTACGACGAGGCGATCGAAACCGGCAAGAATGCCCTCGCCCTCTCGCCGGACGACGACTACCTCGAGGCCCAGCTGAGACGCTTCGAGGGGCGGCGCATCGACCTGGAGCCGGGGGAGGGGGGCGAGTAGGGGGCGGTTACCGCTCCCGAATCCCCCTGATACTGTCTTTCCATCCGTCAACCATGGGGGAACCGTGTGCCCCCCTACCCCTCGATCCCCCACGCTATCAGGAGGTCTTCGAGGCCCTTGTGGTGGTCGGGACTGAGGGTCATGTCGATGAGATGGATGGAGAGATCGGTCCGGTACTCTTCGAACGTCCACTCCCGGATGACGCGAAAGCCGTCGTCGTCTGCGCAGGCCTCGGTGATCGGGAAGGTGCGCTCGATGTCGAGCACCTTGGGATGGACCGCCATCTCCGGCATGGAGGTGAGGGTGGTGATGATGCCGGAGGCGTCGGGCTCGTCCGCTTCGCGGAGCCAGGCGACGAGGAACTCGATCATCGGCGCGAAGACGTAACCGGACCACGCCCCGATGAGTGCCGGCCGCGCGTTCGGGGCCAGGGACCGCCACGCGCATTCCATGAGATCCGTCACCCGGCGGTCGCCGAGGAGGAGCAGCCCGCCGAGGATGCCCGACTTCGTGTGGTCGTCAGGCGCTTCTCGGGCCGTCTCCAGAAGGTGCCGGGGGCCGGTCATCGAGTCGCCGTCCTGCAGGGGCATGAGGAGGGCGGTCTCGATCGTCGCCGTCCGGATCACCCCCGGTTCCCCGTCGAAGAGGAGGAAGGGGAGAAGAGAAGTGACCGACCCGATCCCCTCCTCCACGGCGGACGACACCTGAAGCAGCAGCCCGGTCCGGTCGTCCGCGTCCGACTCCGAGGCGTAACGGCCGTAAAGATCCTCGAGCCCGTTCACCTTCGACCGGTCGAGACTCGCCCCGAACCGGAGGCACTCGCAAAAGACTTTGAAACGGATCGAGTCTTCCCCCTCCGGTCCTGCCGGCCCGCACGACTTCCGTCTCCCTCTCCCCCCGGTGAGGGGGAAGTCCCCCGGTCGCCTTCTTCGCCTGGGACGATCCATGGATCTCCTCTCGCTTCCTTGCTTACTTGCATTTCCTACTCGCTCAGAGGAAAGTCGGCCCGGCTTCCCGATTGGGCTCTTCCGCAAGAGAGGGGCCGGAGCGGGGGCAGGGAAGACGATTCGACCCGCGAACCGGACTGAATTGTATCTGATTGTAAGTCATGGGGTTGCACCGCAGACACGAATCCGAGCCGGGGCCCTCCGCCCACCCCGCCCCGACGAGCGGACGAGAATCTTCCTGGCCGAGACAAGAACGTTCTGAGAACCTCAGGGGGATGGAAATCCGCGCGGACGGATGGGGTGGGCCGTCTCGATCCCGGACGAACGGGTCTAAGAGCTCTCCTCGGGATCCGAGAAACGGACCCGATCGGATGCCGCGGTGTCCGGCACCGATGCTTCGGAGAATGCTGAGCCCCTCTCTCGTCCCCGTACTTTTCGGACTCATTGGTGGGCGATGGTGACTGTCACCGCCCTTCCCGACTTACCCGCAACCCGCTGCCGAAACTGCTATTCTCCTGTTCCGCGGGGAACTTCCGATAAGTACTATAGATGCGGAGGCTCCCACCTCCCCCCGGGGGGACTGCGGGCGGGGAGTGGGAGATCCATGTCCCATTCTGGCGGAACCGGCGCATGGCTTTCCCACTCTGGTTGGGAAGAGTCGCCGGTGACTGTCACCAGGGGATTCAGGAAGGACGGCCGGGATAATGGAACTCACGCTCATCGAAGATTGGAGCGCCGAAGCGTGGGACGAGGCCGTCGCTCACTACGAAGCGGCCTATTTTTGCCACCATTCCGCTTGGTTCCGATTCCTCGAGGAGACCCAGTCGGCGATCCCTTTCCGGTTCCGGATCGTCGATCGGAAGGAGACGGCGGGCTACTTCGCCGGCCTCCTGGTGAAGAAGGGGCCCATGAAGATCCTCGGCAGCCCCCTCTCGGGATGGTTGACGGAGTACATGGGGCCGGTCGCCGATCGAGAGTTCGACATCCAGGAGTTCCTCGGCGCTATGGACCGGATGTGCCGCCACTACGGCATCCATCAAATCGAGATGGGGAGCCCCATGCTGGGACAAGAGGTCATGGAAAACGCCGGCTACACAACGATGGAGTGGATGACATTCCGCATCCCCCTCTCGGCCGACGAACCGAGCCTGTGGAACGGCCTCAAGAGCAAGGCCAGGAACCGGATCCGAAAGGCGCGGGCCCACGGCCTCGTCGTGGAGGATTGCGGCGATCCGGCCTTCGCCGACGAGCATCACGACATGCTTCTCGACGTCTACGCGAAGCAGAAGAGCGCCCCCCCCCACTCCCGGGAGTTCTTCCGCAGTCTTCAACGAAACCTAGAGCCCCAAGATTTACTTTACTGCCTCCGTGTCAGACAGGGGGAGAGAACGATTGCCTCCGGATTCTTCCCCCATGACCGCCGCCGCGTCTATTCTCTAAGCACCGCGTCCCGGCGGGAAGATCAACCCCTCTGCCCGAACGAGATCCTTCACTGGACGGTGATGTCCCTCGCCGGGCGGGCGGGAATCGGGGAGTACAGCCTGGGGGACAACTACCGGGTTCCGGTTCACGGGGGGCGTTTCAAGGACAAGTTCAACGGGCATCCGATGCCCGTTCATCGGTACGTCAAGAGTTACTCTCTGTTGGCGAAGTACGGCAGAGGCGCATACAAGAAGCTGGTGTACGCGGGGCGGTCCCTGAAGGACGCGTTCCGGCAGTAGCCCGGCGACACGACTATTTGTAGGGGACGGCATGTCTCGGCCGAAACAACTCCACGTCGCCATGGCGGCCGCCTGCCCTTTCCCCGCGAACCGGGGGACGCCGAGCCGCGTTCTCGGAATGGCGGAGGCCCTCACCGCCCGCGGTCACCGCGTCACCGTCGTGACCTATCACTTCGGTCTCGATTCCGGGAACGGGAGTTTCGAAATCGTGAGAACTCCGCGGATGCCCTACTCCCGGTTCCGGCCGGGACCGACGCTCACGAAACTCCTTCTCCTCGATCCGCTCCTCTCCCTCCAGCTGATGCGGGTGGTGAAGAAGAAGAAAGTCGACCTGATTCACGCCCACCACTTCGAGGGGGCCCTCGCCGGTTTCCCGGTCCGCCGGATCAGGGGCGTTCCCGTCATCTACGACGCGCACACGACCCTGAAGAGCGAGCTACCCGCCTACTCCTTCCTGAACATCCGGTGGCTCGCGGAATACCTTGACCGGCGGGTCCCCGAATGGGCGGACCATGTCGTCGCCTGCTCCGACACGCTCCGGGACATTATGGTCGGATCAGGGGTGGCGGAGGAGAAGATCGATGTGATCCCGACGGGCGTCCACGCCGTCACTTTCGAGTCCGCCGACGGATCGGGGGTGCGGTCGCGTCACGGCCTCGACGGCCGGCCCATCGTCATGTACACCGGCTCCCTGGCCCCCTTCCAGGGCGTCGATCTTCTGGTCCATGCGATGAGAAAGGTGATCGATCGTCATCCGGAGGCGGTGCTTTTCCTCGTGGTCGACTCCCGGGATTCGCGCATCATGAAAGCATGCGACGAACTCGGAATCCGGAAGAACGTGATCCTCGAAGCGGTCCGGGACTTCGAAGCCGTGCCCCGATACCTGGCCGCCGCCGACATCGCGGTCAGCCCGAGGACGGATTGCGCCGGTTTCCCCCAGAAGATCGCCAACTACATGGCCGCGGGGAAGGCGATCGTCTGCTTCGAGGGCTCGGCAAAGCTGATCACCCACGAACAGAACGGGCTGATCGCCTCGGGAAGCGACCCGGAGGCGCTGGCCGGCGCGATCATCCGACTCCTCGAAGAGAGCGACCTCCGAAAACGGCTCGGCGTGAACGCGAAGGAGACGCTCCGGGGCAATCTGGACTGGGCTTGCCTCGGTGCGCGGCTCGAGGAGACCTATTATCGCCTGTTGAATCACCACGAGCGGGGAACGGACGGCGATGCGGTATAGGGACAAACTCGACTGGATCGAAAAGTACGCCGCCGGCAAGAGAATCCTCTACATCGGCAGCGTCGACGACGACCGGGGGAACATCGACAAGCACGACGTGCTTTACCGCGCCCTGCGGGACAAGTGGGACGACGTGATTGCCGTGGTTCACTCCCCCGGCGAAGCGGCCCGGCTCGGGGCGCTCGGCCTTCCCGCGATCCCGGCCGATCCGGAGGCGATGGAACTGGGGAAGGAATTCGACCTCGTCCTCGCCACCGACAACATCGAGCACATGTCCAACTGCGGCCTGTTTCTCCGAAGCGTTGCGCGTCACCTGGCGAGGGGGGGGAACTTTCTGGTCACCACGCCCAATCCGCTCGGCTTCGTCCGGATCGGCGAACTCCTCTTCGGCCGCCGGGGGAAGGCGAACCGGGCCCACACGTGCTGGTTTACGGGGCAGGTCCTGTGCCAGCTCGCAAAGCGCTACGGGATGATCGTCGTGGACGAGGTCTTCATCGACGACATGTACGGGTATCACGGCTCCAAGCGGGGCGCGCCCGGATCCCGGCTCCCCTCCCGAATCGCCAGGTCCCTTCTCCGGTCGCTCAACTTCATCGTATGCCGGGCGCTCCCCCGATTCTCCGAGACCACCGGGTATGTCCTCATGAAACGAAACGGAAGGGACTGAACGCGCCATGACCGGTTCGAGGAGAATCGTGACGATCGCCCGGTGCGGGATCGGCATCGGGATCCTCGCGTACCTCCTGGCGACGCTCCGGCCGGGGAACGTCGTCCGCGTATTCGCCGCCGCCGACCCGGCGTCCTTGGCGGTGGGATTCGTCCTTTTGCTCACGATTCGATCCCTCGGCGCCTGGCAGCTGGCGGTGGCGATCCGACATCTTGATTTTCCGCTCACCATCATCCGGGCCTTCCTGATCAACGCGATCTCCACCTTCTACGGCCTCGTTCTCCCCGGCGGGGAGGCGGGGGGGGCGGTGGTGAAGTGGTACGCCCTCACTCGGCAGGGCGGGAAGCGGGCCGAGGCGTTCGCCACCATGCTCCTCCTTCGCATCGTGAACACCGCCGTCATCATCCTGGTCGGAATCACGGCGCTTCTCGTCGAGAATCCCCTCCGACTCGAGAACACCTTCGTCGTCCCGGCCGCCCTCGTGGCCGGGCTTGCGGCGGCACTCCTCCTTTTCCGCGACTCGACGGCGCGCCGGCTTGAATTGTCGATCGGCCGCGCGCCCCGGTGGGTCCCGGAGAGATTCCGGCGGGGAATCCTCGGCGTGTTCGTCTCCCTCGGAAATTTCAAATCCCTCTCCGCACGACAGACGACGATCATTCTCGCGGTGCCCTTGGTCAGCCAAGCGGCGAGCGTCCTTCTCTTCATCGCCGTCACCCACTCACTCGGGCTGAACATTCCCCTCGTGGCCCAGCTCTGGATAATCTCCATGGTTTACCTGATTCAAACGGTGCCGGCGGGCGTCTTCGGGCTTGGTCTCCGGGAGGGAGCACTCGTTCTTCTTCTTCCCCGATACGGCGCGGACCCCGCCGAGGCGCTGGCCTTTTCGCTCATCCTCTACGGATACAATTTTCTTTACGGCCTGACCGGCGGAATCGCCGAGGCGACACGAGTGATCTTTACCCCATCGAAGGAGTCGGTCAATCGTGGGCGCGCACCCGACTTGGGCGCGCCGGAAGCGAGCAGGGAGCCATGATCCTCTCCCGGAATTCACGGAGGATCCTTCTCGTGGAACCTCCGTTTCAAAGGCTGTTCAAGAGCACCCTATCGCTCGACCGCTACCCTCTCGGGCCCGGGTATCTGGCGGCGGCGGTTCGGCAGAACACCGAATGGAACGTGCTCGTCTACAACGCCGACTTCTGCGGGACATCGGAGCAGCTCCGGGTTTCCTACCTGGCGAAAGAGGGGTTCGCGAACTACCGGGACGCGCTCGACGACCGGAACCATCCGGTGTGGGGCGAGGTCCGGAGGACGATCGAGGAGTTCGGACCGCGGGTGGCGGGTATCAGCGCTCGCTCCCCGAATTCGGCGTCTGCATTCCGGGTGGCGGCGATCGCGAAAGAGGTCGACCCCGCGATCACCGTCCTCCTCGGCGGGCCCCACGCCTCGGCGGTGCGGAACGAAGCGCTCCGGGTCCCGGCCGTCGACATCGTGGTCCGCGGCGAAGGGGAGCGGACCCTCGTCGAGGTGCTCGAGACGATCGACGGGGACCGGAGTCTCGAGGGCGTCCTGGGAATCGGTTACCGTGAGGGGGGAAGGCCCGTCGAGAACCCGCCTCGGGAACTGATCGAGGACCTCGACCTTCTCCCCTTCCCCCACGAGGTCGCGTCGGCGGTTCTGAAGGATCACGATCTCCATGCCGTGACCGCCTTCCGCTACATCTTCTCGTCCCGTGGGTGCCCTTTCGCCTGTTCGTTTTGCGATTCCCGCACGACCTGGGGCCGGCGGGTCCGTTTCCGTTCGACGGAGAACGTGATGCGCGAGATCCACGGACTCCGGGAGAAGGGGCTCCGATTCGTCCACTTCTCGGACGACACCTTCGGGGTAAACCGGAAGCGTCTCACCGAGCTGTGCGAGGCGCTGATCGACGGGGGATCGGGGATGATGTGGGGGTGCGAAACCCACGCCGGGTTGATCGACGAGAAGACGGTGGCCCTCATGAAGCGGGCGGGGTGCCATTCGATCGAGATCGGCGTCGAGTCGGGGAACGACGATATCCTCCGGAAGATCCGGAAGGAGACGACGATCGGCCAGAGCCTCCGGGCGCTCGAAACGATACAGAAGGCGGGCATCGAGACGGTGGGCCTCTTCATGGTGGGGTTTCCCGACGACACGGAGGCGACCCTCGCCGACACGTTCTCCGCGATGAAGAACGCCCGGTGCGACCGGATTCACTTCAGCGTATTCACCCCCTACCCCGGTTCGGAGTCGTACGAGGAGTGCCGCGCCCGCGGCCTCATCGGCGAACACCACGATCCATCCCTCTACGGGCATCAGAGCCCGATGAACTCCTTCTGCGAAAACGTGGGCCCGGAGCGGTTCCGGGAGATCGTCTCGGCGATGGAGAAGATGGTGGACCGGAGGAACTCGATCGGGCGGCTCCGGTCGATCTTCACCGGCGTCGGATGGCGGCGGATGCGGGAGCTCGGACCGCGGGGGAGCGTTCGGAAGGCGGTCCGGTTCTTCACCGGTGTGTGACCGGGCGGCCGGGGAAGCGGGGCGGGCATGACGGACGAGGATCATCGGATGAAGAGTGGCGCGGCGCCGTCCGTGAGCGCCATGGTCGTCAACTTCAACGGCGGTGATCGCATTCTCTCCTGCATCGAGGCGCTCCGCTCTCAGTCCCTTCCGATCGAGGAAATCGTCGTAGTGGACAACGGCTCCACCGACGGAAGCGTCCGGGCGATCCGGCAGCGGTTCCCGGATGCCGAGGTCGAGGAAATCGGGGGGAACGCGGGGATCTCTCGGGCGCGGAACCGGGGACTACGCCGGGCCGGGACGGATCTCGTCTTCAGTCTCGACGCCGACATGTATGTCGACCGGGAGTGCCTCGAGAGATTGCTGGAGACCTATCTCGCCCGCGGGCGACCGGCGGTTGTCGTCCCTCGGATCGTCTTCTATCCGGAACGAACGACGGTCCAGTGCGACGGAGCGGAGATCCACTTCGCGGGGACTCTCGCGCTCCGCCACGAGGGGCGGGCGGCGGACGAACTCTCGGCGGACGCCATGGAGGTAGGAGGCTGCATCGGTGCCGCCCTCCTCCTCGATCGGAAGAAGGTGCTCGCCGCGGGCGGGTTCGACGAGACGTATTTCTTCTACTTCGAGGACCTCGAGTTCAGCTACCGGATGCGCGCCCTCGGCCACATGCTCATCTGCGATTCGAACGCGGTCGTCGATCACGATCGCGGGGCCGGCACCGCCGGGCTCTCCTTCCGAGGGGAGGGGACCTACCCCGCGCGGCGGGCCTACCTGACTATGAGGCACCACTGGCTGACGGTCTTCATTCACTACGAAGCCCGGACGATGCTTTTCCTCCTTCCCGTCTTCGCCCTCTACGAAACGGCGGGGCTCGTGGTTTCCATCATGAGAGGATGGATCGGGGCCTGGATTCGTGCGCGTCTCTGGTTGCTGGCTCACAGGGGAGACATCCGCGTAAAGCGCCGGAGTGTCCAACGTATGCGGGTGCGGCGGGACCTGGAGATTCTGAGCGGCGGTCCACTTCCGATCACCCGAGGATTCGTGCGGTCCGGGACCGCACGATTCGCCCTCCGGTCCCTCTCGGCGCTCCTGAACGGCTACTGGAAGATAGCGCGGCGGCTGTAACGGAAGTGAAAAGGTGGAAACCGTGGCGGTTTAGAAACGGTGACACTCACCGGTGACCGTCACCGCCATACACGTACAGAGGCGTCCGCCCCGATGCCCTTGACCGCTTCCGTCAACGTACGAGAATCATGCGCTTCGTTTCCGACCGATCGCCGGCGACCAGGCGATAGAAGTAGGTTCCCGAGGCTACGGGCGTCCCCGAATCGTCCCGGCCGTTCCAGAAGACCTCGTGGAAACCGGCCGTTTCTTCCCCGCCCTCCCGCAGGGTCCGGACGCGCCGGCCGGCGATGTCGTACACGACGAGCCGGACATCAGAGGGCCGGGAGATCCCATAGCGAATCGTCGTCGTCGGATTGAACGGGTTCGGCCGGTTCCGCTCGAGCACGAGCGCGGCCGGAGCGTCCGGAGCGGCGCCGACGCCGGTTTCGGTCCCGTCGATCCGGAAGTCGACCCCCGCGAAGAAAGCCGCGACGAAGTTCTGATTCCAGAGAATCTCGAGCCGGACCTCGTCCCCGATTCCCACCTCGAGGGTGAGGGCGCCTTCTCCCCCCGATCCCTCGCTCCAGGACATCATCGAGTCGGAGGAGTAGGGGCCGTCGTAGGCGATCGTGCCGGAGGTCAGCATCGTCTGGTTCCGCCAGATCTCCCAGTCCACGTCCCGCCCGATGCCGGGATTCGGGTGCCAGATGCCGCCGGCGATCACGACCTCCCCCTCTATCGGACTCGTCCACGCCACGTTCGCCCTCTCGCTCTGGTACTCGGGGGGCGAGTTCCAGACGTCGTTCCCGTGGATGAAGACCTTTCCGAGGGGATAGTCCAGCCCCCCTCCGGTCACGTCGTCCGTGCACCGGAGGAAGCTCGGCAGGTGGGCGCCGCCGACGGACACGGGGTTGAACGCCCACGCCGGCTGGGGCGGATCGCCCTCCCAGAGCCCGTAGTCCTCCTGATGAACCGTGAGCGGATCGCCGACGGCGGCGTTGTACGACCAGACCCCGTTCGGATTCTGGGTGTCGCTCCAGTCGGCGGTCACGTCCCAGGTCCCTGCGCCGGCGACGCCGGCGATCGAGAGCCCGGCGATTGTCCCGATGACGACGGTCGTCGTGAGTCTCATCACTCTCTCCTCCTCGGCATTCTTCCCCGGGACCGCTGCCGGACGGCCCCCATGACCCTTGCTCCGGGACTTTCTAGAGCCTACACCGGGTAGCATATGCTAGGGGCGTTACGCCGAAGTTACGCGGGAAACAAGAAGCCTTACTTCAGCGGTGTCGGCGGGGAGAGCGTCCGGACGTTCATCCCCCATCCTCTGCCCCCCGAGCCTCCCCTCCGGATGTCCCGCCCCCTCCAACGCCTCCTCGAACAATCGCTGATTTCTCTAGGACGTCTCGACTCTCTTACCACGCTGCTGCCCGATCCCGCGTTCTTCCTCTATACCTATGTCAGGAACGAGGCGGTCCTCTCCTCCCAGATCGAGGGAACGCAATCGTCTCTTTCCGATCTCCTTCTCTTCGAGTTCGATGAGGCGCCGGGAGGGCCCCGGGACGATGCCGAGGAGGTTTCTCTCTATGTGGCCGCGCTCGAACATGGACTGGATCGCCTGAGGGGAGGATTCCCGCTCTCGAATCGCCTGATTCGGGAAATCCACGGAGTGCTCCTCTCCCGAGGGCGGGGGAGCACCCGGGATCCCGGCGAGTTTCGACGCTCTCAGAATTGGATCGGCGGTACACGGCCGGGGAACGCTGCGTTTGTCCCCCCCCCCGCCTCATCTCGTGCCGGAATGCATGGGCGCCCTCGAGAAGTTCCTCCACGAGGAAACGAACGCCCCTCCTATCCTGCTCAAGGCGGCTCTCGCTCATGTCCATTTCGAGACGATCCACCCCTTTCTCGATGGGAACGGGCGGGTCGGCCGGCTCTTGATCACCCTCGTGCTCTGCGCCGAGGAGATCCTCCGTCAGCCGATGCTCTACCTCAGCCTCTACTTCAAGCAGAACCGCCCAACCTACTACGACCTACTCCAGCAGGTGCGCGAGGAGGGGATTTGGGAAGAATGGATCGAGTTCTTCTTGACCGGAGTCCACGAAACGGCGGATACCGCCGTCGCGACGGTGCAGCGCCTCATGGCTATTTTCGATGAAGATAGAGACAGGATTCAGGGGGAAGGACGGGCGGCCGGATCCGCCCTCCGAGTACAGGAAGTCCTCAAGTCCCGTCCGGTAACCTCCATCGAACGAGCGGCCAACGAGACCGGTCTCTCGGCGCCGACGGTGAACTCGTCCCTTCGTCTTCTGGAGTCTCTGGGCATCATTCGTGAGCTGACCGGGAAGAAAAGGAATCGCCTGTTCGGCTACGACCGCTACCTCTCCCTTCTGAATGAGGGCACGGAGAGAGCATGAGCCCTGGCTCCAGGCAAGATTCGTGACTTAGGGAATCCAGGCGAACTCGGGTCTGGCTTTTCCTGCATATCCACGTTCCTGGCCGAGCTTCATATCACATTCCAACGAAAACACCCGGCGGTCGTCCGCCGGGCGTCGTCGTGTCTATTCGATTCGTCGTCGCCGGTCTAAGGGGTCTCGGCGACCTCTTCCGACTTCTCGGCGGCGTCGGCCTGGGCGGCTTCGGCCTTCTCCATGCCCGGGCACTTCATGGTGCAGCCGTCGCAGGCGGACATGGCGCCGGAGCCGCAGTCGCCGGCATCGGCGGTCTGGGTTCCGCCGGCAAAGAGCTGGTAAGAGCCGAGGGCGGCGAAGGCGACCACGATGAGGACCAGGATCAGGGTTTTCGGGCTTTTCATCGGAGGGACCTCTTGTTTAGGGGCCAGGGAATTCGACTCCGCCGGACAGGGCGGAAGGTCGTCCATCACGAGGGGAATTCGGTCTCGCCGAAGTCCCAGTCAACTGCGGGAATCATATCGGGTTTGGGGGGCGAAGGCAAGGGGGAAGGATCGGGGGATGCGTGATATAATAGAAGGGTCCCTGCGTGCCGCGAAGCATCCTGGGGACAACGTGTTCCCCGACATCCACATACGATCGAGCGCCCCCACCGGCGGCTTGCGCGAGGTGCATCATGATTCGTCATCGAGCTTGGCCGTGGCCCGTCGCCGCGGCGGTGGTTCTCCTCCTTTCCTGCTCCTCCGGCGGAAACGACAATCCGGGAACACCGTCGGGCCCCACCGACGATGAACTCGCCGGCGTCGCGGCGATCACTGCCTCCCAGTCGGCCTACTACGCGGACGCCGTAGGCCTCGCCGCCGTGATGGACACCGCCGCCGCCCTCGACAGCCTCGAGGCGATCATCTCCGAGGACCCGGACGTGGAGTGGGCGGTGAACAACGGCACGGGCGTCGGCATCCAGTGGAAGTCGGGGCATCGGGGCTTCGTCGTCCTCCGGCTCCGGGGCGGGAGCCCGGGATCGGGCAAGGAGACTCCCACGGGCGGAACCGCGGCCCCCTCCAAGGCGTCCGACTCGGGAGACTATACGGTCCCCACGGGGCGGAACAGTGTCTTCTTCGCCCCCTGCCACAGCGAGTTCGAGATCTTCGACGACACCTACATCGATTCGGCCGATGTCGCGCTCCCCCGGGCGGGGTTCGTGGCGCCGGCGGTCTGGAAGGACGAACAGGTCACCCTGGCGGGCCTGGCGTCGATGGCCTCCGGCAACTACGGCGTCATCCGGATCAGCAGCCACGGAAGCCCTTGGCCGAACGAGAACGACATCCGAGAGGTCTACATCATCACCGGCGAGATCCCGACGGAAGATCGGAACCGCATCTACTGGCAGGACCTCGAGAGCGGCCACCTCGCGATCGGGGCTTACGCCGGGGGCGAGCGTTACTTCATCGACTCCGAGTTTCTCGCCTCCCGCGTCGCTTTCGGTGACGCGTCCCCCCTCGTCCTGAACGGATTCTGTTTCGGATGGATGGGGGGCTGGCCCGAGGATCTACGGACCCGGTCGAAGGCGGGGGCCGTGCTCGGGTGGGACTGGGAGACTTTGTCCAGCGCCGACGCGAACCGCGCGGCCGGCCTCCTCTCTTCTCTTTGCGACACGACGGCCGCCCGGCCGATGACGATCCAGCGCTGGCACGTCGCCGAAGACCCGTACTACATGGAAGAGGAACGGAAGATCTCCCTCCACTACACCGCCGCCGACAGCTTCGCCCTCCAGTCGCCGGTGAAGATCACGTCGATCACCCCGAGCGGCGCGATTCCCGGGACGTCGGTGGTCATCGAGGGGACCGGATTCGGGACGACGCCGGGACAGGTTCATTTCGGCTTTACGCCGGTGACGCAGGGGACGTCGTGGGGGGCGTCGCGCATCGAGATCCAGGTCCCACAAAACGCCGAATCCGGCGAGACGACGGTGATCGTCACGACCGCGGCCGGCCGGCAGAGCAACGGCTTCCCTTTCACGGTGATCGGCGGCGAACTGCTCGAGAGCCTGTGGAACCAGATCTACATCGAGATCTACCTGCACGCGCCTCAGAGCTTCAACGAGATCCAGGAGACGAACATCTTCCACGAGAATCTCTCGCCTCTCGTCTGGAACGGCACGACCTTCTCCTACGAGAACTATCAAAACATGGGAACCGAATCGCACCTGATCTCCTTCTCGGGATCCGTCGGGGCCGACGGGAGGACTCTCGATCTCGTCTACACGAGGGCCGACACGTCTCAGAGCGCGACGGGCCGGTCCGAACGATACGAACATATGCGGATCACCGGCCTCTCCTATGAAGAGCCGCTCGGCAGCGACGAGAGGTACTACGCAACGGGCGCGGGCGTGCAGGGCCTCGTCTCGGAGCTGGACTTCACCGAGAAGCGGTGGGACGAGCAGTTCGAGATGGTTCTCGACAATCAGTACCTCTCGACCGATTGGGAGGCGACCTACATGACGATCTGGCTTTCCGTCGTGTTTCGCTAGTGTTCCGAATTAGAAGTTCGTTGTCGATTTCGGCAGATCATCGCGATTCCTGGCGAGGTGCGATGACGACGGCGTACCAATAGGTACGTCGAGGAAGAGCAACGAAGCCAGGGACCGTGAGGGGCGGCGAAACTGGTGACGAACTTCTAATTCGGGACACTAGAACCGGTTTCACATCCTCCATTCTACTGCGATCGGCTGCAAGGCCCGGCGGCTGCGTACTCGGGTAAAAACGTCCTCAATGGCCTTCTTAGGCCACCTCCGGGCGTTTTCCCCCTCGATCCTTGCCGCCGAACCTTTCGCTCG
>JBDROZ010000055.1:0-7836 GCA_043809585.1 Candidatus Eiseniibacteriota bacterium | reverse complement strand
CGCGAGAGTGCGTCAGATGCTGCAGCGCGGAGCATTCACCAAGCGGAGCATATCCAACGATATGTGAGCATTGGTGAATGCGAGCACTGCGGCAGATGGCGTGCTATCGCGCGAGCGTCAGCGATTGGCACCGGGATTTTTGCCGGATGAAGGTTAGCCCGACTTTGCGGATTCGACCCCGCTTTTGACTATTTTCAAATCGTAAGTCATTGATTTCAAAGGCGGGAACCTTCCGAAAAGGATGAAAATGGGCTGTAGTGAAGACCTACCCCCTTTTGAGGGTTGGCCTGAGGCCGGTAATCTACGGGCATCATGTTTTTACGTTGCACCAGACGTAGGAAGAACGGGAAGGGACACCGCTACTGGAATGTCGTTGAGAACCGCCGGGTATCCGGTGGCCGAGTTGTTCAGCGACAGGTGCTCTACCTCGGAGAGATCAACGATTCCCAACGTGAGGCTTGGCGGAAGACGATCGAGGTCTTCGAGGACGGAGAGGAAAAGCCTCGTACGATGGCGCTGTTTCCAGAGGATCGTCCTGTTGAGATCCCCGACGATGATGTGGTTCAGATCCGACTAAAGGATCTGGAACTGCGTCGGCCGCGCCAGTGGGGCGCATGCTGGTTGGCCTGCCACCTGTATGAGCAACTGGGTCTCGATGCGTTCTGGGCGAAGCGGTTGTCGCCCAGCCGCAAGAAAACCCGCTGGGATCTGATCACCCAGGCGTTGAGCTGTTACCGATTGATTGATCCGGGCAGCGAGTGGCGGTTCCATCGGCACTGGTACGACAAGAGCGCGATGGCCGACCTTCTGGGGGCCGGCTTCGAACTGGTCGAGATCCATAAGCTCTACGAATGCCTGGACAAACTCCTCGAACACAAGCAGGCGCTCTTTGATCACTTGACCCAACGGTGGAGAGATCTGTTCAATGCCCAGTTCGATGTGCTGCTTTACGACCTGACCAGCACGTACTTCGAAAGCGACCCGCCTTTCGCTGAGAACGACAAGCGCAAGTACGGCTACAGTCGCGACAAGCGATTCGACTGCGTTCAGGTTGTGATTGCATTGATCGTGACTCCGGAAGGCTTTCCGCTGGCTTATGAAGTCATGGCCGGCAACACGGCCGACAACACCACGTTGCGTGGATTTCTCGAGAAGATCGAAGAGCAGTACGGCCGAGCGGAACGCATCTGGGTGATGGATCGTGGGATTCCCACCGAGGAGGTCCTGCAGGAAATGCGTGAAGGTGCTTCGCCGGTCTATTACCTGGTGGGGACACCGAAAGGGCGATTGACTCGTTACGAAAAGGCGCTGATCGATAAGCCGTGGTGTAAGGTGCGCGACGGAGTAGAGGTCAAGCTGTTGCCAGAGGAAGGCGAGGTCTACGTGTTGGCTCAGAGCCGGGATCGCATTCACAAGGAACGCTCGATGCGCCGCCGGCAACTGAAGAAACTGTGGAAACGTCTGCATCAACTGCAAGGCATGAAGGTGACGCGGGATCAGTTACTGCTGAAGCTGGGAGCGGCCAAGCAGCAATCGCCATCGGCCTGGCGACTGGTCCGAATCGACATTCCCGATGATCAGGAACCCCTACGGTTCTCCTTGTGCAAAGACAAGCTGCGCCATGTCCGGCGGCGGGAAGGCCGTTATCTGTTGCGAACGAATCTGGTGGGCTGCGAACCCGCCCAGATGTGGGAGTTCTATACGCAACTGGTCCAGGTCGAAGAAGCGTTCAAGAACCTGAAGGGTGACCTGGCGATCCGCCCGATCCACCACCAAAAAGAGGAGCGCATCGAGGCACACATTTTCGTAGCGTTCCTGGCCTACTGCATGCATGTAACCTTGCGGCGTCGCCTGCGTGATCTTGCGCCCGGGTTGACCCCGCGCGCGGTTCTGGAGAAATTCGGCGCCGTGCAAATGATCGACGTGCACCTGCCGACCACCGATGGCCGCAAGGTCATCATGTCGCGCTACACCCAACCGGAGCCAGAGCTGCGGGTCCTGCTGGACCAGCTGCGCCTGTCACTACCCGCTCAACCCCCTCCCCGGGTAACGGCTGAAGGAGAAGTGACTCGATAGCCCGATGTAGTGAAGACCTCTTGAATCGTTTTGTTGATTTATAACGACTTAGGATCCCTCAAACTCCCGAATCCGCGAAGTCGGGCTAGCGAGCGACGGGATGGGCAAGCCCCGTAGCCGGATCCGAGCATCCGGCGACAACAAGATTGGAAAGCGCCGTTCATCCTTCGATACACCGCCTCCCTCTGGTCGGCGGCACTCAGGACTAACGGCTTGCGGGGCCCCGTCCGTATGATGAATAAAGCAAGGCCTACCGAAGATTCCCCTCCCCATCGAACAAGTCCGTAAACTCCCGGAGCGCCACCCACGCACCGTAGCGCTGGAGGATGTGGTACGCCCCCTGCCACGACGTCGGCTGCTCCCGGTACCCCTTCCGGGAGAGAGCGTCGAAGGCGACCGGCGGCGACGCCTCCACGGGAAGGGCCGGCCGCCACTCCCCCCCCCGCTTCTTCGAGTTCTCCTCCGAGAGGGAGTAGAGCCGGTGGATCGTCCCGAAGTCTCGGATCGATTCGACCCACGAACTCGGGAAGAGAATCCCCGTGTTGAAGACGAGTGACGAGAGAATGAACTGCTCGTCGAAGGGAAGGTCCGAGAGTTCGTCCCACTTCCCCGCGCCCCCCGCCTCGGCCCGCCGGTGAAGCTTCGCCGCGGCGATCTCCTTCTCGAAGAGAACCATGATCGCCATGGCGACGATCGACTCCCGAAAGTCGACGCGCCGGCCGATTCCGATCTCCCGGTCCCCCGTCCCCCCCCGCCCCTCCTTCCGCCCGCTTCCGACGAGGGCGGTGCCGAATCTCTCGTCCAGACGCCGCGCGAGATCCGGGTAGCGGTCAAGGGCGAGCCCCATGTTGTCGCACCCGAGCCGGTACGAAACGTCGATCCGTGGCTCCCCCCCCGGCGCGAGGAGATGGGTGTCCTCACGGAGGAGGAGGGCCCCCCCTTCGGCGATCCACGTGACGATCACCTCCGCGTCGGCGAGGCGGACCGACCGCCCCCGCCCTTCCTGCCAGGCGTTGATCTCCCGCACCACCTCGTGGGTGAGACCGAGCAGGGTCGCCTCTTCCGCCGCGGTGTCCCACTTTCGGTCCACGTAGCCGAAGTATCGCTTCGGGAAGACCCCCGAAGTCAGGTAGGTCCGCATCTTGAAGATCTCGTACTCGACCACCGTGCGGAGGATTTCGTCCGGGCTCATGGGGAACTCCTTCCCCCCGGGCGCCCGGAGTCCGCGTTTCGCTTCGAGGTTTTGCCGGATCTCCCGGCGGAGCACCGCGGCCACCTCCGGCGCGCCGGCACCCAGGAGTTCCGCGATCGCATTCGCCTCGCCCGTGATGCGTCCTTCGGCGCGGGCGAGCGTCTCCCGCCGCGCTCCCTCCTCACGGAGGAAGAAACCGATCGCGACTTCGAGAGCAAGGGGATCATCGGCGGCGGGGGGCGCCGCGAGTGGCGAGGATACGAGGAAGGCGAGGAGGAGAAGGACGACCGGAACGGGGCTCTCCCGGATCAAAACCATGATCCTCTACCCCCCATCCCCCCGGATCGCGGCCATCTCCGCCGCCCGGTCGGAAGCCCGGAAGATGGCCGCCCCCGCGACGAGCAGCTCGGCGCCGGCCCTCCTGACCCGGGGGGCCGTCTCCCGCGAGACGCCGCCGTCCACCGAGACGAGGTACCGGTGGCCCTCCTTCTCCCGGTGCCGGACCGCCTCCTCGATCTTCGGGAGCAGATCCTCGCGGAAGGACTGGCCGCCGAAGCCGGGGCTCACGGTCATGATCAGGAGATGGTTCAGCCCGCCGAGGTAGGGGACCGCCGCTTCGAAAGGGGTCTCGGGATTCAGGGCGAGGCCCGGGAGGGCGCCGCTCTTCCGGATCTCGCCGAGCGCCGCCGCCGGGTCGGCGCACGCCTCCACGTGGACCGAAAGCCAGTGGGCCCCCGCCTTCCGGAAGGCCGGAACGAGATGGGCCGGCTCCTTCACCATCAGATGGGTATCGAGAACGAGGTCGGTCAGCTTCGCGATCGCCTTCACGATGAGGGGCCCGAAGGTGAGGTTCGGGACGAACCGCCCGTCCATCACGTCGAGGTGGAGGATCTTCGCCCCCGCCGCCTCGACGCTCCGGATCTCCTCCTCGAGCCGGGAGAAATCGGCGGAGAGGAGGGACGGGAGAACCTGGATCCCCCCGCTCACGGCGACGACACCACGAGTTCGAGGCTCGTCTCCCGGTCGACGCGCGACCCGGGGTCCGGCGTCTGCTCGAGCACCACGCCGGGGGGCGCTTTCTCGTCGCTCCGGTAACTCACCCGGGAGAGAGGGAGCTCGAAGAGACGGAGATGGCGACGCACGTCGTCCAGGCTCTCGCCTCTCAAGTCGGGGAGCAGATAACGGGACGGTTCGGGGCCGAGGCTGACGAGAAGCTGGACCTTCTCTCCCGTCACCGCCGGACTCCCCGCCACCGGCGAACTCGCGATCACCACGTCCCGCTCCACCCGTTCGTGGGGCACGTGGGTGACGCTCTCCACACCGAGCCCCACACCGGAGAGAGCGATGCGCGCCTGGCGCACCCGCTCGCCCGCCAGCTCGGGGACCACTCTTCGCTGCGGCCCCGCGCTGAGCGTCACCGCGATCCGCCTTCCCTGCTTCACTTTTTCTCCCGCCGCCGGCAGCTGTCGGATCACCGCGCCCGAGTCGATCTCCGTGTGGGGTTCCTCCCGCTCGACGGCGAGGTAGAGCCCTTCCTTCTCGAGATTCCGCGTCGCCTCCTCGAAGGGGAGGCCGGAAAGGTCCGGCACGGTCTCCACGCCCCCCTTCCCCACCACCATCCCCATGGTCAGGTCCATGATCAGGATCCCGCCGCCGAAAGAGACGAGGGCGAGGACGATGATGATGGCCAGGGTGCGGAAGGCGCGGATCACGATTCGATCCTCCGAAGCCGCGCGGCGAAGGCGCCGTCACAGCCGTGGGTCTCGGGGAAGACGCGGAGCGTCCCGTCCGGTCCGAGGGTGTCCTCCGGAACGGGGCGCTCGGGCGGCTCGAGCCGGAAGCGCCGGTCCTTCTCCAAGAACCGCTCGACCACCCGCTCGTTCTCCTCCGGCTCGGTAGTACACGTACTATAGACGAGGCGTCCCCCCGGCTCAACCGCGTCCGCCCCCATCCCGAGGAGGCGCCCGCCGAGGAGGGCGAGGCGCTCGATGTCATCCTCTTTCACCCGCCACCGGAGGTCCGCCCGCCGGGCCAGGACGCCGAGGCCGGTGCAGGGCACGTCGAGAAGCACCCGATCGTACCGGGGCCCGCGGAGCGGAAGAGAGAGTCCGTCGCCGACCAGGATCTTCACGTTCCCGAGGCGGAGGCGGTCCCGGTTCTCCCGGAGGCGCCCCATCCGCCAGAGGGACCGGTCGATCCCGACGGCCAGGGCCCGGTCGGAGAGGCGCCACGCGAGGGAGAGCAGCTTCCCCCCGGCGCCGCGCAGATGTCGAGCACCCGGGCGCGGGCGTCCAGGGGAAGGGCGAAGGTGGACGCCAGGGCGGCCCCCTCGTCCTGAACGATCACCGCCCCCTCTTGGAACGGGGCGAGGGCGGTCGGAACGCCCCCCTCGGGCAGGAGGAGCACCTCGGGAACGAGGCGGCTGCGGCGCACCTTCCTCCCCTCCCTTTCGAAGGCCAGGGCCACCTCCTCCACCCGGCTCTCGTCGAGCACCCGGAGGGCGAGGGGGGGAGTCCTGTTCCCCGCCCGGAGCCGGTCGGCGGCGCGCTCCGTTCCGAGCCGGGCGACCCACCGGGCGACGAGCCAAGAAGGATAGGATTCCTGGATCGCGAGGTGCCGGACCGGGTCCTCTTCGATCGACGGGATCCCCTCGGGCGGCCCCTCCCGGAGGACCCGCCGGAGAACGCCGTTCACGAGCCGCGCTGCGGGCTCCCCCCCCCGCTGCCGGGCGACCCGGACCGTCTCGTGAACCGCCGCGTGGCTCGGCACGCTCGAAAGATAGAGAATCTGGTAGATGCCGATCCGGAGGATATTCCGGGTCCAGGGGTCGAGCCGGTCCGGACCGCGCCGCTCGAGCCGGCGCTCCAGGATCCAGTCGATGCGTCCGCGCATCTGGAGGACCCCCCGGACCATGCGCCGGGCGAAGGAACGCTCCCGGGCGTCGGCGCCCGCGAGGCGGTCCCCCTTGCGGAGGGCCCGGTCGAGGAACGCCCCCTCCTCCACGGCGACGAGGGCGGCGGCGGCGGCGGCCCGGGCGCGGGAAGGACTCACCACCCCCCCCCTCCGGCGAGGGGGACGCCCGTCTCGAACCCGACCCCCGAAAGAAGAGCCCGGTCTTCCATCCGTTTCTTTCCGGGAAGCTGCACTTCGAGGAGCCGCACCGCCCCCTCCCCCGCGGCGACGACGAGCCCCCCCTTCGGGTCCGCGGCAAGCACCGTACCCGCCACGCCCCCCCTCCCCACGGCCCGGGCCCGGTAGACCCGGAGCGGTCCGCGCGGTGTGTCGGCGAAGGCGACGGGGCGGGGATTCATGGCGCGCACGAGATTCACCACCACGCCGGCGGGGCGGGACCAGTCGATGCGGGCCTCTTCCTTGTCGATGGGGGGGGCGTGGGTCGCCCGGTCGTGATCCTGAGGGATCCGGGGGCAATCCCCCCTTTCGATCCGGTCCAAGGCCTCCACGAGGAGCCCCGCGCCGATTTCCGAAAGCCGTGCCGAGAGTTCCCCCGCCGTCTCCTCCGGACCGATCGGGGTCCTCCGGACGAGGAGGATGTCCCCCGTGTCGAGCCCCTCGTCGATTCTCATGATGGTGACCCCCGTTTCGGTCCGGCCCTCCTGGACCGCCCGCTCGATCGGCGCCGCCCCCCGGTACTCGGGGAGAATCGAGGCGTGCAGGTTCAGGCAGCCGTGAGGAGTCAGGTCGAGGAAGACCTTCTTGAGGATGCGGCCGTAGGCGACCACGGCGATCACGTCGGGGGCGAGGGAGGCGATCGCCTCGAGCGACTCGGGAGAGGAGGGCCTCTTCGGCTGGAGCACGGGAAGGCCGAGCTCGATCGCGTGGAGCTTGACCGGCGGCGGCGCGAGGGCGCGGCCCCGGCCCGCGGGGCGGTCGGGCATCGTGAGGACACCCGCCGGGACGTGCCCCGCCGCCCCCGCGATCGCCCGGAGCGAGGGGAGGGCGAAGGCGGGCGTGCCGGCGAAGAGGACCCTCACTTCTTCTCTTTCTCCTTCTCCTTCCCTTCCTCCGGCTCGTCCTTCAGGATTCCCTCGACGGCGCTGCGGACCACCTCGATCTTCACATTCTCGCCGAGGCGGAGCACCACGATCTTCTCCTTCTCCTTCACGCCGAGTACCGTGCCGATCAGACCCCCCCGGGTCACGATCCGGTCCCCTTTCTTCAGGGCGTCCATCATCTGCTGCTTCTGCTTCTGCCGCTTCATCTGGGGACCGAGATAGAGGAACCACCAGATGAAGAAGAGGCCGCCGAAGAGAACGAGCATCGACAGGCCCGAGCCCCGGGAGGATTCGGATCCGCCCGAGGAGCCCATGGCGAGGAGCCAGAGTAGGTTCATCGATTTCTCCTTGAGGTCGAAGTGACGCCCCGCGGGGGGCCGCGGCATCCCGGGTCGGGGGACGGTGTCATGATCCCCGATTCCGGGGCCCGTCGCAAGCCGAAACGGGGAGGAGGCTATCCTCGATCCTGCACGAGCAACGGCCCTGAATTCGGTGGGCGGGAGCCAGGGGATCACGGCTGGCTTTGTCAAAAAGTCCTCACCCCCCCGCCCACGC
>JBDROZ010000054.1:0-9213 GCA_043809585.1 Candidatus Eiseniibacteriota bacterium | reverse complement strand
CGAGTCGACCGGCTCCGTGTAGATGCCGAGCCACCCCCGGTCCTCGACGGGCGGTTCCTCGGAGAAAGCAGGGGCGGACGCAATGAAAAGGAGGAGAAGGATGAGGATCATGGGGAAACAGTAGCGAGAGAACGGGGAACTATCAGCAGGTCTTTCCGCTTGTCGCGAGGCTGATGGCTCCGTTGGGCCCTTCCTCTGAACCCCGGGGTGATTGTAGTCGTGTGTAATACCCTTCCGGATACGGCGGGCGGAGGGTCCGGCTTCGGGAGTGATGGGGGCATAACCGGGGAGTTGTTGCCGTCTTCCGCGACGCCTCCTCTACGAGCCCGGAGAAAGGGAGGGTCCTCTCCCGCCGCGCGACGAGCGTTCAAGTCTGCCCCTCTATCCCTCCCTCAGCCGGTCCCCCCGCCCGCCGATGATCGTGCCCGGCCGGAGGCTCGGGCTCACTCCGAAACGAATTCCTGAACGAATTCCTAACCAGATACCCTATTCTGGCTCCCTATTCTGGCTGTTTCTCCTCCTGGGGTTTTCTAACCCGGGGTTTTCTAACCCGATACCCTATTGCTCCCAAACGTCCATTCGCGCCGCGCCCACCGGGAAAAAGAGTAGAAATAGGGTATCTGGTTAGAATTGGGGCACGGGGCAGGGATGGAGGACGGGGGACACGAAACGAGTTCATGTCCCCCTCATTCCGCCCCGCTGACTCCAAAGCGGTGACTTCGGGTAGACTCGGTCCCCCGCTCACTCCAAAGCGACACTCGAGGTAGGATGAAGAACTCTACCGCTGCCCGGGACTGAAAAGGGTGGAACGGAAATCGTCGAACTCGCTCTCCAGCCGGGCGAGGAGCCCTTCCGCGTCGCCGAGGTCCCCCTCCCGAACCGCCAGGTGCAGGTCGAACGCCGCGTCGCCCACCTTCTCCGCCCCCACGTCCGCCGACGCCCCCGTCACCGTCTCCGCTTCCCGTTCGACCGTTTCCGCATCCCTCGCCGCCATCGCCTCGCGCATGCGCGTGATCCGGACCGGCGTGTCCGTCAGGTAGAGGCCCACCACCTCGTCCGCGAGACGCCGGTCGCCGCCGAGCCGGTCCATCAGAAGGGCCATATCGAAGAGCACCCGGGCCGCTTCCGTCGCCGCCGCCTCTCGCTCCGACGCCACCCGTCCCGTCCGCGTCGATTGACGCTCGATCGCATTCATCAACTCCTCCGGCACGATCGGCTTTGACGCGTAGTCGTCCATTCCCGCGGCGAAACACCTCTCCCTGTCTCCCTTCATGGCGTGGGCCGTGAGGGCGATCACCGGGATCCCGTGATCGAGCACCGGCGACGCCGGGTTCCGGATGGTCCGGGTCGCCTCCATCCCGTCCATTTCCGGCATCTGCACGTCCATGAGAACCACGTCGTAGGGCGATTTCGAAAGGACATCTACCGCCTCCCGGCCGTTTCCCGCCACATCCACGTGGAATCCCCGCTTTTCGAGGAGCCGCACCGCGACCATCTGGTTCACTTGATTGTCCTCGGCGAGAAGGATGCGGAGGCGCGGTCCCTCCCGGGGCGCGGATCGCTCTTCCACGGCCGTCTCGTCCATGTCCGAGTCGGGAATCAGGCCGAACACCCGGGAGAGACAGTCGATGAGGGCGGCGCGCTTCACCGGCTTCGTGAGGAAGCCCGCGAAACCCGCGCTCATCGCCTCCCGCTTGCTCCGGTACTTGCCCATCGAGGTGCTGAGGACCAGGATCACCTCTCCGAGCTCCGGCTCCAGGCGGATCCGCCGGCCCAGTTCCTCCCCGTCCATCCCGGGCATGAGCATGTCGATGATCGCCGCGTCGAAGGGATCGCCGGCCTTCCCCGCCTGGCGCAGCTTCCGAAGCGCCGCGCGCCCGTCGAACGCCTCTTCCACTCGGCACCCGATCCCCCGGAGTTGCTGCCGGACCACGAGGCGGTTCATCGCGTTGTCGTCCACGACCAGGATCCGCTTCCGGCAGATCTCGTCCGGCACGGTTTTCGGTCTCTTCGCCGGGTCGTCTTGTCTCTCGAGATTCACGGTGAACCAGAAAGTCGAGCCCTTGCCGACCTCGCTCTCCACCCAGATCTTGCCGCCCATCAATTCCGAGAGCTGCTTCGAGATCACCAGACCGAGCCCCGTGCCTCCGTACTTGCGCGTGGTCGAGGCGTCGACCTGAGAGAAGGGCTCGAAGATCCGGCCCATCATGTGCTCGGGGATCCCGATTCCCGTGTCGGAGACGCCGAACCGAAGCGACACACGCCCGTCCCGCTCTTCGTCCAGACGGACCCTCACCACAACCTCGCCGCGGGTGGTGAACTTGATGGCGTTCCCGGCGAGGTTGAGGATGATCTGCCGGAGCCGTCCCGGGTCCCCGATGACCCGGGTGGGCACGTTCCCTTCGAGGAGACACGCCACTTCGATGCCCTTCTCGTGGGCCCGGGGGGCGAGAACGTCGACCGCGTCCTCCACGACATCCCGCAGATCGAATCCGGTACTCTCCAGCTCGAGCCTTCCCGCCTCGACCTTGGAAAAATCGAGGATGTCGGTGATCACGGAGAGAAGCACGTCCCCGCTCCGCCGGGCGGTCTCCGCCAGCTCCTGCTGCTCCGGCGTCAGGCCCGACTGGAGAAGCAGGTTGACCATCCCGATCACACCGTTCAAGGGCGTGCGGATCTCGTGGCTCATGTTCGCCAGAAACTCGCTCTTCGCGACGCTCGCCTGCTCCGCTTCCCGGGCCATCCGGTTCGCCCGCTCCCGCTCGGCCTCCAACTTCGCGTTCGCCTCGACGAGACTTTCGAGCGAGCGTTTCTGCTCGCCGATGTCCTCGAACACGGTGGCGAACCGTCCGGGCGCGGGGGAAAAGACCGATATTCCGAAATGGATCGAATAGGGCTCGAAGTAGGTCTCGAAACGGCACCCCTCCCGGGTCTTCACGACGTTTTCATAGACGTCCAGGTAGGGGGCTTCGCCGGTCCCGTACACCTCGGAAGCGACGCGGCCGACGACATCGTCCCGCTCCAAACCGATGATCTTCTCGTAGGCGGGGTTCACTTCGAGGATCCGGTAATCGACGACCTTCCCCTCCCCGTTCTTCACCAGCTCGTGAAGGGCGACCCCTTCGGTCATGGATTGGAAAAGGTTCCGGTACAGTTCCTCGCTCGACCGGATCGCCTCGGCGGCGGGACCGAACTCGGCGACGTCCCGGCCGACGCCGACCCGGTGGGGCGGCGCTCCCCGATCGTCTCTCTCGTAGTCGCTCCGGTTTCCGGTCATACGAATCCATTCATCCGCGAATCCACGAGCGAAGGGGTTCATCGCTTCGAGTCGGCCCACCCCTCCGGTCGGAGTTTCGGCCGCGGCGCCCGGTAACTAGAGAGAGGGGAAAGCGTTCCGCATGGTTCCGAGGGAGTACGGCATCCGGGGGCGGGGTCGTCTTCCCCCTCCCCCCGGGCGAGGGCGGCCCCGCGCGAGAATGCCCCGCGCCCCGCCCACCGCCATCGGAAGGGCGGGTCAGGCGCCTCCGTGGGTGCGAATCACGATGTAGACGACCATGCCGGCGCCGATGGCGAGTTTGATCGCCGACGCGAGAACCCGCCCGATCAGGGCCCCCACCCCCGCCCGGGTCCCCTCGTCGCTTCGCGCCCCCCGGAGGAGCTCCCCGGCAAGCGCTCCGAGGGCGGTCCCGAGGAAGGAGCCGATCACGGTCCCGATCACCGGCATCACCGGAGTGCCCAGTATCGCTCCGAGGAGACCGCCCGCGAACGCCCCGATCATGCCGTACTTGGAGGCGCCGTACCTGCGCGCCATCACCGAGCCGAGCAGGGCTTCTAGGATCTCACCGACCGCGACGAGGGCGGCCATGACGGCGAGGCCGATCCATCCCACCGTGGAGAACCCCGTGATCAGGGCCGCCGCGAGTCCCGCACCAAGGATGACGAAGTTGCCCGAGAGCCCGAGGGGGATCAAGATCAGCCCCGCGAGCAGCACGGCGTCGAGCCCGATGAGGGCGACCACGTGAAGGACCGTCTGTCCGAACTCAGCCATGCTCCGACTCCTACCACAACGCCGGAAGGGACGCTCTCGGAAAGAGTACGGCCCGCCGGACGCCCCGGTTCCCCTCAGGACCGTGCCTCCCGGAACGCCAATTCCTATCGATCAATGGGGGATTAGGAGTCCTAATGACGGCGTGTCCGGAGAATCCCTTGCCCTTCATGGCCCATGGGAATAGAATAGGAATCCGTTTGTAACCACGAGGTTTCACTTCTTCCCAAGGGGCAAATACCCTCGGCAGGGGGGGTCAGGGCGGGGCGCCCTGAGAGGGGGGGCAGGCATTGGCTAGGTACGTCCCGAAATCGGCCGGCGGCGCCGAGGTCGCCGAAGCGAGAACCACGAAAGGGACGCCCATCACGGTCGACGGCAACGAGGCCGTCGCCTACGTGGCTTACCGGATCAACGAAGTCGTCGCGATCTACCCGATCACACCGGCGTCGAACATGGGTGAGTGGGCCGACCAATGGGCGTCGGAAGGTGCGAAGAACATCTGGGGAATCGTCCCCGAGGTGGTGGAGATGCAGAGCGAGGGGGGGGCCGCCGGCGCCTGGCACGGATCCCTCCAGGCGGGATGCCTCACGACCACCTTCACCGCATCCCAGGGCCTGCTTCTGAAGATCCCGAACATGTACAAGATCGCCGGCGAACTGACCTCGACGGCGTTCCACGTGGCCGCCCGCTCTCTCGCCGCCCAGGCGCTGTCGATCTTCGGCGATCACAGCGACGTGATGGCCGCCCGGGCCACGGGCTTCGCGATGCTCCCCTCCTCCGGCGTCCAAGAGGCGATGGACTTCGCCCTCATCTCGACCGTCGCATCCCTCGAGTCGCGGATCCCCTTCCTGCACTTCTTCGACGGTTTTCGCACCTCCCACGAAGTGCAGAAGATCGAAACGATCTCGGACGACCAGATGCGGACGATGGTCCCTTACGACAAAGTGCTCGAGCACCGGGCCCGGGCGCTCACGCCCGACCGACCCGTGATCCGCGGCACCGCCCAGAATCCGGACGTCTTCTTCCAGGCCCGGGAGTCGATCAACCCGTACTACGCGAGGTGCGTCGACCACGTCCAGAAGGTGATGGACCGTTTCGCCGAGGTCGTCGGCCGCCGCTATCGCGTCTTCGACTACGAGGGGGCCCCCGACGCCGAGCGGATCGTGGTGATCATGGGCTCCGGCGCCGAAACGGCCCACGAAACGGTGGAGCACATGAACCGGGCCGGCGAGGGGGTCGGCGTGCTCAAGGTGCGCCTCTACCGGCCCTTCGACGTGAAACGCTTCATGGAAGCCCTTCCGGCGTCCGTGAAATCGATCGCCGTTCTCGACCGGTGCAAGGAGCCGGGGAGCGCCGGCGAACCCCTCTACCTCGACGTGGTCCACGCCCTTCACGAAGGCATTCAGGAAGGCTGGGGCGCCCTGAAGGCGATGCCGAAGGTGATCGGCGGCCGCTACGGCCTCTCGTCGAAGGAGTTCACCCCCGCCATGGTGAAGGGGGTTTTCGACAACCTCGCCGCGTCGAAGCCGAAGAACCACTTCACCATCGGCATCATGGACGACCTTTCGGGGACGAGCCTCGACTTCGACCCCGACTACTCCACGGAGGGCGAGAAGGTCGTTCGCGCCATGTTCTACGGGCTCGGCTCGGACGGAACCGTGGGGGCGAACAAGAACTCGATCAAGATCATCGGCGAGGGGACGGACTTCTACGCCCAGGGCTATTTCGTCTACGACTCGAAGAAAGCGGGCGCCGTGACCGTCTCCCACCTCCGGTTCGGTCCCGATCCGATCCGCTCGACGTACCTCGTGTGCAAGGCCTCCTTCATCGGCTGCCACCAGCCGTTCTTCCTCGAGAAGTATGACATGCTGAAAGACCTCGTTCCGGGTGGTACGTTCCTGCTGAACAGCCAGTTGCCCCGGGACGAGGTTTGGGACCACCTGCCCCGCAAGGTGCAGGAGGACCTGATCGCCAAGAAGGCGAAGTTCTACGTCATCGACGCCTACGAGGTGGCGAAGGAAAGCGGGATGGGTGGGCTCATCAACACGGTGATGCAGGTCTGCTTCTTCGCCATCAGCGGCGTCCTCCCGCGGGACGAAGCGATCGGGGCGATCAAGGACGCGATCAAGAAGACCTACGGCTCCAAGGGCGAGGAAGTGGTGAGGATGAACTTCCAGGCCGTGGACGACACGATCGCGAACCTCCACGAGGTGAAGGTCCCGGAGAAGGCGACGAGCACCATCGAGATGCCCCCCGTCGTTCCGGACCGCGCCCCCGAATTCGTGCGGTCGGTCACCGCCGAAATCATCGCGGGCCGGGGGAACGACCTCCCCGTCGGCCTGCTTCCCGCCGACGGCACCTACCCCTCCGGCACGTCTCAGTGGGACAAGCGGAACATCGCCCTCGAGATCCCGGTGTGGGACACGGAGGTCTGCATCCAGTGCGGCAAGTGCGCCTTGGTCTGCCCCCACGCCACGATCCGGGTGAAGGCGTACGACGGGAAGCTCCTGAAGGACGCGCCGGCGACGTTCAAGTCGACGGACGCGAAGGACAAGGCGTGGGCCGGGATGAAGTACACCATCCAGGTCGCCCCGGAGGACTGCACGGGGTGCGGCCTCTGCGTCGACGTATGCCCCGCGAAGGACAAGAAGGAGGTCCGCCGGAAGGCGATCAACATGGAAGCCCAGCCGCCCCTCCGGGAGCCGGAACGGGAGAACTGGGATTTCTTCCTCGGCATACCGGAGATGGACCGGACCGGCATCAAGGTGACGCAGATCCGGCAGCAGCAGGTTCAGCGGCCCCTCTTCGAGTTCAGCGGCGCCTGCGCCGGCTGCGGTGAGACCCCGTATCTCAAGCTGATGTCCCAGCTCTTCGGGGACCGGGCGATCATCGCCAACGCCACGGGATGCTCGTCGATCTACGGGGGCAACCTTCCCACCACGCCGTGGGCCCAAAACGGGGAAGGGCGCGGACCCGCCTGGTCGAACTCCCTCTTCGAGGACAACGGCGAATTCGGGCTCGGCTTCCGTCTCGCCATCGACAAGCAGAAGGAGATGGCGGCGGACCTCGTCGCGCGGCTCGCCGGGAAGATCGGCGAGAACCTCGCCGGGGGCATCCTCGGCGCCGCGCAGTCGGACGAGGCGGAGATCTACGAGCAGCGGAAGCGCGTCGAGGAGCTGAAGAAGAAGATCGCGGGGATGGACGATCCCGAGGCAATGCTCCTCCGTCCGATCGCCGACTATCTCGTCAAGAAGAGCGTCTGGATCATCGGCGGGGACGGCTGGGCGTACGACATCGGCTACGGCGGCCTCGACCACGTCTTTTCCCTCGGCCGGGACGTGAACATCCTCGTCCTCGACACCGAGGTTTATTCGAACACGGGGGGCCAGGCGTCGAAAGCGACCCCCCGGGGCGCGGTGGCCAAGTTCGCCGCCGGCGGGAAGCCCGCGGCGAAGAAGGACCTCGGCATGATGGCGATACCCTACGGCAACGTGTACGTTTCGCGGGTCGCCATGGGCGCCCGGGACGAGCACACGCTCCGGACGTTCCTCGAGGCCGAGTCGTACGAGGGGACGTCCCTCATCATCGCCTACAGCCACTGCATCGCCCACGGTATCGACATGGGCACGGCGATGGGCAACCAAAAGGCGGCCGTCGAGTCGGGCACGTGGCCCCTCTACCGGTACGACCCGCGCCGCGCCGAGAAGGGCGAGAACCCGCTCCAGCTCGACTCGCGGGCTCCGAAGATTCCGGTCAAGGATTACATGTACATGGAGAACCGCTTCCGGATGCTCACGAAGAGCAAGCCGGAGGAGGCGAAGCGCCTGCTCGCGGCCGCCCAACAGGACGTGAACACCCGGTGGGCGTACTACAGCTACCTCGCCGGCCGGGAGTTCGGGAACGGCGAAAGCGGGAAGTAGGAGACCGGGGCCGGGCGCCCCTCCGGTTCATCCCGGAGCGCCCCGTTCCCTTCGGGTTTTCGAAGGAGCCGGCACCGCCGGCGATTGGAGTGAAAGAGGACATGGACCTCAAGACTCGATACCTGGGACTGGAGCTGAAGAGCCCCATCATGGTCGGCGCGTCCCCCCTCGCGGAGGAAACGGACAACATCAAGAGGATGGAGGACGCGGGGGCCGCAGCCGTGGTCTTCCACTCTCTCTTCGAGGAACAGATACGCCAGGAGAGCCTCGACCTGCATTATCACACCACGGCGGGGACCGAGAGCTTCGCCGAGGCGCTCTCCTACTTTCCCGAGCCCGAGGAGTACCGGCTCGCGCCCGATGTCTACCTCGACCGCATCCGCGAGGCGAAGGCGGCGGTGGGCATTCCCGTCATAGGAAGCCTGAACGGCACGAGCGTCGGCGGCTGGACGGGATACGCCAAGAAGATCGAAGAGGCGGGCGCCGACGCGCTCGAGCTGAACGTCTACTTCATTCCGACCGACCCGACCGTGTCGGGCGATCAGGTGGAGGCGACGTACATCGACATCCTGAAGGCCGTAAAGGGAGCGGTGAAGATCCCCGTGGCGATGAAGCTCGGACCGTTCTTCAGCAACATGGCCCACACGGCCCGCCGTCTCGACGAGGCGGGCGCCGACGGTCTCGTTCTCTTCAACCGCTTCTACCAGCCGGACATCGATCTGGAGCGGCTCGAGGTGGTGAGTAGCGTCCTCCTCAGCACGCCGCAGGCGATGCGTCTCCCCCTCCGATGGATCGCGATCCTGCGCGGACAGGTGAAGGCGGACCTCGCGGCGACGGGCGGCATTCACACACCCGACGACGTGATCAAAATGCTCATGGTCGGATCGAACGCGACCATGGTGGTCTCGGCCCTGTTGAAAAGGGGCATCGGCTATCTCGGCGACCTCGAGAAGGGTGTCCGGGCCTGGATGGAGGAGAACGAGTACGATTCGGTGGAGCAGATGCGGGGGAGCATGAGCCAGAAGAGCGTGGCCGATCCGGCGGCGTTCGAGCGGGCCCAGTACATGAAGGCTCTCACCACCTACCGGGTCATGCCGTAGATCCGTACTAGTGTCCCGAATTAGAAGTTCGTCACCAGTTTCGCCGCCCCTCACGGTCCCTGGCTTCGTTGCTCTTCCTCGATGTACCTATTGGTACGCCGTCGTCATCGCACCTCGCCAGGAATCGCGATGATCTGCCGAAATCGAC
>JBDROZ010000053.1:0-64289 GCA_043809585.1 Candidatus Eiseniibacteriota bacterium | reverse complement strand
GTGAACGACCTGGCCATGTGCGGGGCCCGGCCCCGGTATCTGAGCGCGGGGTTCATCATCGAGGAAGGGCTGGAGATGGAGACGCTGTGGCGGGTGGTGCAATCGATGCAGGGAGCGGCCCGGGAAGCCGGGGTGGATCTGGTCACCGGCGACACCAAGGTGGTCGACCGGGGGAAGGGGGACGGGATCTTCATCAACACGGCGGGGGTTGGCGTGCCGGTGGCGAAGGAGATCATCGGCGCAGGCAGCGTGCGCCTCGGCGACGCCGTGATCCTGTCGGGGGATGTGGGGCGTCACGGGATGGCGATCATGGCGGTCCGGGAGGGGCTCGAGTTCGAGAGCTCCATCGAGAGCGATTCGGCCCCGGTGACGGAACCTGTGCTCCGGCTCTTCGAGGAGGGGATCCGCGTGCGGTGCCTCCGAGACCTGACACGGGGGGGGCTCGCGAGCGCCCTGAACGAGATCGCCGAGACCGCGGACCTCGGCATCGGCATCGACGAGACCCTCGTGCCGGTCCGGGAGGATGTCCGGAGCGCGTGCGAGATCCTCGGCTTCGATCCTCTCTACGTGGCGAACGAGGGGCGCTTCGTCGCCTTCGTGGATGCCGCCGATGTGGAACGGGCGGTCGACATCCTGCGTGCTTTTCCGGTTTCCGAAAGCGCGACGGTCATCGGCTCGGTCGTCGCCGACGCATCCCCACCGGTCACGGTCAAGAGCCGCATCGGCGCGAAGCGGGTGCTGGACATGCTGAGCGGGGAGCAGCTGCCGAGGATCTGTTGAGAGAGGGAGCGGGCGAGGCCGGTGCGAAGTCATCGTCCGGGCGGGGCCTGAAGAAGCCGTTCGTCCTGAGTGCCGCCCGGGCTCCAAAATGACCCTGGTTCCGTAGGTATCAGATTCCTTCGATCCAGGACGTTGTGACGTCTTGACATTCTAATGTTTTAGTGCTAGTCTGGCTCCGGGAGGTGAATCGGATGAGCGAGCCCACCAAGCGTTCCACGGTCTATTTCGAGCCCAATCTGCACCGGGCGCTGCGGGTCAAGGCGGCCCACACCCGGCGGAGCCTCTCCGAGCTGGTGAACGACGCGGTCCGGGAGTCCCTCCGGGAGGACCACGATGACCTCGCGGCGTTCGAGGCGCGGGAAGGGGAATCCACGATCTCGTACGAGCAGCTGCTCCGAGACCTGCGGGCTCATGGCAAGCTATAGGCTGGTGTTCAAGAAATCGGTGGCAAAGGATCTGCGAGGCCTGCCGAACCGGGATGTCGAGCGGATCCTGCGCTGCTTCCGCGACCTCGCGGAAGATCCCCATCGTCCGGGGGCCGAGAAGATCTCGGGCCAGGAGCGGTACCGGATCCGCCGGGGGGACTATCGAATCATCTACGAGATCGAGGACGAGGTCCTGGTGATCGTCGTCGTGAAGGTCGGCCATCGGAAGGACGTCTATCGAAGCCTCTAGCCTGGATTATGCACGAATCTCCGTCACGAGGGCTCGGATCGCCTGACGAGAAGCCGACTTGGACGAGCCGCCACCGGAGGCGTAGTCATGCACTACGTCGAGGAGGCGGCGACGGAAAGGAGGCTTCGCAGGCGGCGATCCCAGATCGCAGTAGGAGATTTGTGCATAATCCAGGCTAGAGGAAGGACCGGTCAGGGGCGCACCGCCAGGTACTGGGTGAAGCCTCCCCGGAGGACGAGGAACATGATCGGGTCTTCCCGGTTCCTGAGCGCCCGGCGCGCGTCGCCGTAGCCGCCGAGACCATCCACGACCCGGTCGTCGATCTCCTGGATGAGATCGCCCGCCCGGAGGCCGGCGCGCCATGCGGGGCTCCCCCGTTCGACGCCGGAGACGAGCACTCCCGCTTCCCCTTCGAGACCGAGGGCGCGAACCGCGTCGGGCTCCTCCGCGGGTTCGACCACGTTGAGGCCGAGCCACGACTCCTCGGGCCCCGGCCGCTCCGCCGCGGCGGCCACATCGGGGCGCTCGGCGAGACGGACCGTCGCCGTCCGCCGCTCGCCGTCCCGCATGTACACCATCTCCACGTCCGTGCCGACCTCGCTGTCGGCGACGACCATCCGGAACCGGGCGACGTCGCCCGTCTCCACGCCGTCGAAGGAGAGGATGACGTCGCCCCGCTCGAGCCCCCCCCGTTCGGCCGGCGCGCCCGGCACCACCTGCCCGACGAGAATCCCCCGGATCGATCCGAGGCCCTTCGCCTCGACGATCTCCGGCGTCAGCTCCTGGGGATAGACGCCGAGATACGCCCGGATCACCCGGCCGCTCGCGATCAACTCGCCGGCGATCCGCTTCGCGAGATTGATGGGAATCGCGAAGCCGATCCCCTGGCCCGAAGGGTTGATGGCCGTGTTGACGCCGATCACCTCGCCGTGGATATCGACGAGGGGCCCCCCGGAGTTGCCGAAGTTGATCGACGCGTCGGTCTGGATGAAGTTCTGGTAGACGGGAGTCCCGCCGGCGATGTCCAGATCGGCCCGCCCTTTCGCGCTGATCACGCCGACCGTGACGGTCCCTTGGAGATACCCGAACGGGTTACCGACGGCGATCGCCCAATCGCCGACGCGGATCCGCTCCGAATCGCCGAGGGGGAGGACCGGGAAGGGCTCTCCCCCCTCGATCCGGAGCACCGCCACGTCCGTGCTCGGATCGACGCCCACCACGTCGGCGGCGAATTCCCGGCCGTCCATGAAAGTGACCATGACCTCCTCGGCGTCCTGGATCACGTGGTTGTTGGTGATCACGTAACCCCGTTCGTCGAAGACGAAGCCCGACGCGCTCGACGGGACGTCCATGGGACCGTCCATCTCCGGAAGAAGATCGCGGAGCGGATCATCCCCCCACCCGGGAATCGGCGGGTGCTCGAAGGTCTTCCGGGTGTTCACGTTCACCACCGCCTCCTGCACCCGCTCGGCCACGGCCACGAAGGGAGACTCGAATGTGCCCACCGCGACCCCCCCCTTCCCGGCGGGGGGCGGGGGGAGCCGGAGATCCGAGGGGGCGGACGCCGGCGCGGGCCCGGACCGGTCCCCCGCGTTCGACGAGGGGGTCCACTTGCAGTTGGCCGAGATCAGAAGACCGCAACACACGCCGAGCCCCGCCACCCACGCCCGGTCGAGCCACCGGTTCCGGCGGATCCGCCCCATGATCATCCCTTACTCCTCTTCCTTCGCCGCGGCGGCGCGTTCCCGGTACTCCTGGCGGATCTCTTCGATTTCCGCCTCCTTCAGCGTCATCTCTTCCTCGGAGGCCCGGATCCGCCCGACGAGTTCCCGCACCGCCGTATCCGCCGCCACCGCCGCGTTCTCGTCCGCGGCGAGGAGGTTATAGGTCTTCTCGCCCAGCTCCGCGTAAGCGTGGTCGATCTTCCGATTCAAGCCGAGGATGCTCATCCGCCGGCTCGCCACGCGGGCATAGAGATCCGTCTTGTCGGCGGCGAAGTGATACCCCTCCACCGCCCCGCGCCTCACCTTGTCCCAGAGTCCGGGATCCTCTCGGTAGGGATCACCCGAAAACGTGTGGTCGCCGGCCCCTGGCGCTCCTTCGCCCGGCCCGGCCTTGCCGGTGCCTCTTTCCCCTGCGGTCTCCCGCGCATCTTCCGTCTCCTTGCGCTCTTCCATCGCCTCTTCTCCTCTCCACCGCGGATTCGAGAATCCGCTCATCCTCGCACCGGCGGGCGCCGGGCGATTCTCTTGCCCGGCTTCCGGGCGAATGCTACCATGCCAGCCATGTCGGAAGCGAAGAAATCGGCCGCCGGAGAGGGCCGGGAGGGCGTGGTCTTCTTCGTGTCCGACGCCCACTTCGGCGCGGCGGGATCGGAGAAGGAACGGGAACGGGTGGAACGTTTTCTCCGTTTTCTCGCCCTCGCCCGGAAAGAAGCCGGCACGCTCTACATCGTCGGCGATCTCTTCGACTTCTGGTTCGAGTACTCCCAGGTGCTCCCGAAGACACACACGGTCATCTTCACGGGGCTCGCCGGGCTCGTCCGGAGCGGCGTCGAGGTCGTCTACCTCGCGGGCAACCATGACTACTGGATCGGCGAATTCTTCAGCCGCACCGTCGGCCTCCGAATCCGCCGGGAGTCCGTGATCCTCGAGACCCAGGGGCGGCGGCTCTACGTCACCCACGGCGACGACCTGACGGCCGGCCGCGACCCGGGGTACCGCTTTCTCCGGCGCCTCGTCCGCAGTTCCTGGGCCATCCGGGCGTACCATTGGATTCATCCCGACATCGGGATTCCGTTCGCCCGCTGGGCCTCCCACCGGAGCCGGAGCTACAGCAACCGGAAGAAGTTCATACTGAACCGCACCCTCGAAAGCGCGATCCTCGACAAGCTCCGGGAGGGCTTCGACGGGATCGTGATGGGCCACATCCACGTGGCCGACCGCTTCACCTACGAGGAAGGGGAGTGTTTGGTTCTCGGCGACTGGATGGAGACTTTTACCTACGCGGTGCTCCGGGAAGGGAAGCTCGAGCTGAAACGCTGGGAGGACTGAATCAGATCTTGTCCCGGTGCAGGACGATGCCGAACCGGTGGACCGTGCCGAAGTCGGACTGGAACGGAACCAGCGCGTACTGGGCCGAGAAGTTTCCCCGGGTCACGCCGATCCCGAACGAGTAATCCTCCAGTTCGTATCCCCACTTGTAGCCGAAGCGGATCGACGCGGTCTCCTTCACCCGGAGATCCGCGCCCACGTGGGTGCGCGTCTCCTCGTCCCTGCTCTTCCGGACCTCCCCGGAGAGGAGGACCTCGCCGGGCAGGGCGCCCGAGTCGAAAGAGAACCGGTAGGCGGCGCCCCCGCGAAGGTCGACCGGAAGGGAGAACTCCTCCTCGATGTAGCTCGGCTTGTTTCCGATGTTCGCCACCGCGCCGCCGAGGACGAGCCCCTCGAGAGGAGTGTCGAGCTGCGCGCCGAGGTCGAACGCCACGCCGTGGGCGCTCTCCCGGTCGATCTTGCTGTAGAAGGGCTTCGCCGTCAGTCCAGCCCGGGCCGGCCCGAACACGCGGGCGTAGGCGACGGAGACGACCAGATCGTACGAGCCGAAATCGCCGAACGGCTCGGAGGTCGGAAAGTCCTCGCGCCGTTCGATCCCGCCGACGTAGAACCCGCTGATGCTCGCGCCGAAAGCGTCGCCCCCCCGGTTCCGGGTGACCGCGGCGTACTCCATCCGGTGATCCACGAACCACTCGGTATGGGAGAGCAGGAGGTCGTACCCGAGGGCCCCCCGAGTGAGCCCGGCCGGATTCCAGTAGAGGGCGCTCGGATCGTCGGCCACGGCGGTATAGGCGTGACCCATGCCGGAGGCGACCACACCCGGGTCGATCAGCAGCGAGTGGAGCCCGGTGGGCGCCCCGAGGGCGAATCCGGCGAGAAGGAGAAGAAGACAAGTCGCCGCGAAAACCGATTTCATTCGATGAACCTCACTCGGGGAATCCCGGCGGGGAATCGCCGGACGGTAGCCTTCGTGGGAAGTATCGTACATTTCTTTCCAATTCTCCACAAGGGGCGCCGCGCCGCTTGGATTAGATCAGCGTAGCACGGCGATCGGGACGAACCGGACCTCTTCCCGGGTAGCGGAGCGGGCCTCGATCCGGGCGTAGTAGACCCCGCTTCCCGTCTCCCGCGTGTCCCAGACGACCTCGCCCGTTTCGGCGGGGAAGAGAGCCCGGGGGAACTCCTCGACCACTCCCCCGGCGGTGTGGTAGATCGATACGCTCACTTCCGCCGCCTCGGTCAGGCGGAAGTGGATCTTCACGAGCCCCTCCCCCCGGACCGGGTTCGGGTAGCAGAAGGTCTCGTCCGGAGCGAGAAGCGAAGGGCCCGGCGACGGGGTGTCGGAGGATCCGAGATAGCGCCCCGCGAATCCCGCCCCGTTCCCGTACCCCGCCCAATCGACCCGCGCGCCCCCCGGCGTCGGCCAGACCCGGAGATCGAGGTTTCCCCCTTCGCCGGGAAGGAGGAGATACGTGCTGTCGCCGGAGAGGGTGGTTCCCGCGAGGAGGCCGTACCGGTTTCTCCCCGGGGCCGCCGCCGGGAACCCCGGCCAGGGGACGCCGCCGGCATCCACGATCCAGAGGCTTCCGTGTTCGGTCAGGAACGCGACATCCGATTCCCCGTCGCCGTCGAAATCGGCGACGGCGGGCGAACCCTCGGCCCGGTCGAGAGGGTGCGACGGCGGGCCGCCGGCGAGACGGATCGGCCAGTCCGTGGACGGGGCCCCCGTCCGGTTGATGGCGTTCATCCGGCCCGGGCTCCCGGCGAGGTACTCGGCGAACCCGTCCCGGTCGAGATCGGCCAGGGCGGAGGGACCGGCGGGCCCCGAGAGGCCGGCGACGGCGATCGGGACCGGAGAGCCCCGGGAGTCGAAAATCTCCAGACCGCCCCCCGTGGAGACCACCGTCTCCCAAAGATCGACTTCGTCGTCCGCGGGCCCGCCGCGGGGGGCGTCGCCGATGGCGAGGGCCACCGGTTCTTCACGGGTGCTCCCCTCCCAGATCACTTCCGAACCCCTGACCTCGAACACCCTCGAAGCGCCGGTGGCGAAGACCGCGCTCCCATAGGACGTGATCGCCGCCGGGCCCACCGCGGCCCCTTCCGTTTCGGCGAGGAGGGTCCGCACGCCCCCCGCGAAGCCGTCGTAGAGATAGACCCGAGTCGTACCATCCACCTCCACGAGGGAGAAGGCCGCGCCCCCCCCGGGAGAGGCCGAAAGGAAGGAACCCGACGCGCCCGGAACCGGATCGCCCCATGCGCCGGTGGTGTCGATCGCCCCGTCGGAGAAGACCCGGAGAACGCCGCCGTCCTCCATCGGGACGAGAAGGGCGAGGGGGCCGTCGGGGGCCGCCCGATGGGCGGCCGGCCCGAACGAAGGCCTGCCGGGGAGATCCACGGGGAAGCCGGGCCACGGCGCGCCGTCCGCGCCGATCACTCCGAGACGGCTCAAGCCCTCCATCGAATCGAAGGAGGCGAAGGCGAAGCCGAAGAGACCGAGATCCCCGGCCTTGGCGGGCGCGACCGGTCCGATCAATCGTCTCCCCCGGGGGCCGATCACCGGCCATCCGTCCGGGCGGCCGTCATCGAAGTCGATCGACACGGTCATGAGACTTCCCGGCTCCGACTCGACCGTGATCGTGACGCCCGTCGCCGCGCCGAAGTTCGACATCGTGGAGGGGGTGGTGGCGGGCCCGAAGACGCCGCCGTTCGAGGAGGTCCAACTGTCGAGGGGCGAGCCGAAGTTGTCGAAGGACGTCGCCCGGAGATCGAGGTCCTGGATCCCGTCCGCCTCCTCGAGGTCGACCCCCTTCCACGAGGCGTCGGCGTTCACCGTGTTCCGCTCCCGGAAGTCACCCGACGCGGCGATCACCGACTCGTCCACGTGCCAGATGAGGATGCCCGCCCCCTCGATGCTCCCCTCGCTCGGCAGAGACCAGTCGAACTCGGCCCCTTCGTACGAGTCTTCGAAGGGATAGAGCACGTTGTCCCCGTTCTTGTCGTCGAAATTGAAGTCGCCGTCGCCGTTCTCGTCCTTCGCCCGGTTCTCGATCAGCCAGTACTCGGTCTCGGTGATCGGGACCTTCACGATCCTCGGAGACGAGTCCCCCTTCTCCACGGGGGGAAGCGCGATCGTCGTGTCCCTCGTCACGGTCAGAGGCTCGGTCCATCCGAAGAAGATCTTGGTCCACGGGCAGGGGTGCGGAGGAAGGATGCCGCCCGAGTTCCAGAGCCCGGTCCCCATGATGCCGAAGTTGCCGATGCCTTGAGATGAGGAGCCGTCGCGGAGGTCCGTGTCGAAGAGAGAAGGGGCGCCGAGAAGGCGGCCGGTCATGTGGGCCGAGACGCCGAGAATCCACTGGGCGAGAATCGACCCGCCGATCTCGTCCTGGGTCTCGCTCTCGGGAAACACGACGCCTTCGGTCAGGAAGAGCGTGTCCCCCCCCTCGTCGGTGTCGCCGGTCGGGATACCCCGGTAGGCCTCCTCGAAACCCGAATCGGCGAAGGCGTCAACGAAGTCGGCGCGGGTCAGGAAGGCGGTCCAGATGTCGCCGGGTGAATCGCCGAGAACATCCGTCTCCTCGCCGCAGCCGGCGTGGTAGACGAAGACACCGTCGAAGTCGGCGAAGTCGACCGCCCCGTCGGCGAGCCGGACGGCGTCCCGGAAGAGGGCCGACTGCCGGCGGCTCGCCTCTTCGTTCTCTCCGTAATACGCCATCGGTTCGGGGGCGGTGAAGACCGTCTCCGGAACGGTGGCGACGATCTCGAGGCGGCCGCCGGAGACCACGCTCCAGTACTGGGAGAGATAGCGGAGTTGCTCGCGGAAGTACTCCGGATCCCGGGGGATCTCCAGCAGCTCGGGGTAAGAATCGCCGAAGACCACTTCGTTCGCGTCGGGCACGTCGCCGAAAAGGCCGTTCCCCGTGGTCGACGGATCGTCGTCGGGGGGGAACTGGACGAGAAGCGCGACGACCCGGAACGTGTCCGCCGCCGCCGACGGGTCGAACCTCTTGTCCGCCCGCGGCGAGGGGGGGCCCGCCGCCGGGAACCCCCGCACCCCGGAGACCCCCGGAAGGGGCGGAGCGGGAACCGCCCCGGATCCCCGATCCGGCGCGGCCAGAACAAAGAGAACCCCCAGCATCGCAAAGGTATCGAGCAGACGGGGCAACGTATCCTCCTCCCCCCCGGGAAGGGGGGCGAAAAAGAGCCGGGCCGCCCCGGCGGTGGAGCCGTCCCACTAGAATAGAAACGGAACGAATGGGTGTCAACTCCCGAGACCGGGCGGGACTTGCGTGATCCCGGCGATAGGAAGAGCCGGCATAATCGATTGCCTCCGGCAGGTTTGAACCTACTTCTAATATTATTCGAAACAATCAGCAGCACAATCACTGCCATTTCTTCTTAATCGGGTTAATTTTTAAGTGGATTCACCAATGTCTCCATGGTATAAATGGGACGTTCGAAAGCAACTCTAATTCGGAGAGTGGCCATGATCCAACCTACCCACGGCCCGACCAACGGCGACGGCGGCCCCGTAGCCCAGCGTATCCTGAAGATCAGCCACGTCTTCGCCAACGCCGTCCGGGACATTCTCGAGTCCCGGTATCTCCGCGAGACCGCTCCCGCTCCTCTCTCCCTCTCGCAGATCCATCTTCTCAAGTTGATCGACATGAACGGGGATCACTTCGTCGGCGAGGTGGCCGATTTTCTCGGGGTGAGCGCGCCTGCCGCCTCTAAGAACGTCGACAAACTCGCCCGTCTCGATCTTCTCAGGCGGGTGACGCCCGAAAAGGACAGGAGGAACACCTGCCTGAAGATCACCGCGAAAGGGCGCGACCTCGTCCGCCGCTACGAAGAGCGGCGGGCGACCGGCCTCCGCCCGGTGCTCGAGACGTTCAGCGAAGAAGAACGAGAGGAGTTCGCCCGGCTCCTCACCAAGTTCGTCACAACATTGATCGACATAGAGGAGCAAGGTGGCCGCGGCTGTCTGCGCTGCGGGGCCTTCTATGAAGACGGTTGCCCCGTCCACGGGGTGACCGGGCGTTGTCCCTATGAGCAGGCGCGGAGGACGACTAAGCCGTAAAGTCCACCACGCCCGCTCAAGACTCGGAGGCCACAGCTATGACGGGCGACTTGGAGACGAAACGTTATTGGCGTACACCTCTCGACGATCAACACGTTACGCGATCCCAAGGCGACATTCACATCCTCACCGAGCGATGTAAGGGCTGTGCCTACTGCGTCGAGTACTGCCCCCTGGGCGTGCTTCGATTGTCCGCCCAGTTCAACCTCAAAGGATATCATCCCCCCGAGACGACGAAGCCCGGCACCTGCGTCGCCTGCCACCTATGTGAAGTGATCTGCCCCGAGTTCGCCATATTCATCACCGAGAAGGCCCCGGTCGGGGCGACCTCCGCGATTCCCGGCGCGGCGGGAGAGGAGATACTCACATGACCGCCGCCCCGGAAGGAGTCCTCACCGGCGCCCACTACCTCGACGGCGACCATGCCGCCTCCGAAGGCGGACTCGCCGCGGGCTGCCGGTTCTTCGCGGGCTATCCCATCACTCCGTCCACGGAGATCGCCGAGCGGATCGCGCGGCGCTTCCCCAAGGTGGGGGGCGTGTTCATCCAGATGGAAGACGAGATGGCCTCCATGGCCGCGATCCTCGGCGCCGCCTGGGGAGGGGTCAAGGCCATGACGTGCACGTCCGGACCCGGCTTCTCCCTGATGATGGAGAACCTCGGGCTCGGCATCATGATGGAGGTCCCCTGCGTCCTGGTGAACGTTCAGCGGGGCGGTCCGTCCACCGGCCTTCCGACCATGGTGGGCCAGCAGGACATGATGCAGGCCCGCTGGGGATCCCACGGAGACTACAGCATCATCGCCCTCGCCCCGAACTCCCCCCAGGAGTGCTTCGACCGCACGATCCAGGCGTTCAACCTGTCCGAGACATGGCGCGTCCCGGTCCTCGTGATGATGGACGAGTGCGTCGGCCACATGACGGAGAAGGTGGTCATCCCGAGCGCGGACGAAATCGAGATCGTCCCGCGGCGGATCACCTCCCTCCCGCCGGGCGAGTACCTGCCCTACGCCACCAACGGGGATCAGGTCCCGGACATGATCATGGCCGGCGAGGGGTACAAGATCCACACCACCGGCCTCACCCACGACGAGCGGGGTTACCCGGTCATGACGGCGGAGGTCCAGGACAAGCTCGTGCGCCGTCTCCGGTCGAAGATCGACGACAACGCGGACAAGATCATCGACGTCGAAACGGCCCGTCTGGACGGCGCCGACGTCGTCGTGATTAGCTACGGAATCACTTCCCGGGTCGCCCGGGCCGCCATCGACGCCGCCCTCGCCGACGGATACAAGGTGGGCGAGATCCGGCTCGTCACGGTCTGGCCGTTCCCCGAGAGGCTGATCCGCGACCTGGCCCCGAAAGTGAACGCATTCGTGGTGCCCGAGATCAACCTCGGCCAGATCGTCCTCGAGGTGGAGAGGAACGCGGGGGGACGGGCGGCGGTGATTCCGGTCAGCCATGCCGGCGGATGGGTGCACGACCCGGAACGAATCTACGACGCCATCAAGGGGGGAGCGAAGGGAAAGGCGAAGAAAGCCGCGACGGCGACGGGCAAGAAGCGGCCGCGGAAGGAGAAGGCATCGTGAGTGAGGATCGATCGACCACGAAAGCGCCCCCGAGCGCGGGCGAGAGCGCGGCCGCCCCCCTCGACCACCCGATGGAGCCGTTCCTCCGCATGGACCGGATTCCCCACATCTGGTGCCCCGGATGCGGCATCGGGACGGTGGTCACCTGCTTCGTCGACGCCCTCAAGAAGGGGGCGTACGATCTGGACAAGGTGGCGGTCGTCTCCGGCATCGGCTGTTCGGGACGGGTGGCGGGATACGTCAAACTCGACTCGTTCCACACGACCCACGGCCGGGCGATCCCCTTCGCCACCGGGCTCCATCTGTCCAACCGGAGGCTCAAGGTTGTGGTGATCTCCGGCGACGGCGACCTGATCGCCATCGGCGGCAACCACTTCATCCACGCCGCCCGGCGGAACATCGACCTGACCATCGTCTGCATCAACAACTTCAACTACGCCATGACGGGCGGCCAGCTCGGCCCGGGCACGCCGGTCGGCGCCCTGTCGACCACCACGCCCTACGGCAATTTCGAGCACCCCTTCAACCTTCCCGGCCTCGCGGCGTCGAGCGGCGCCGTCTATGTCGCCCGGTGGACCTCCCTCCACGTCCGCCGGCTGACCAACTCGATCCACGAGGCGATGGAGAAGCCGGGATTCTCCTTCGTCGAGGTGATCGCGCCCTGCCCCACGCTCTACACCAGGCGGAACAAGCTCGGCACGTCGATCGACGTGCTCGAGTACTACCGGACGAAGAGCGAGATCAGGCACGGCGCCGATCCCTCGTCGGTGGACATCGATTTCGGCGGAAAGATCACCCTCGGCAAGTTCGTGGACATCGAGAAGCCGACCTTCCTCGACAACCTCGACGCGAGCATGCAGAGGGCCCTCGGGAAGGAATACGGCCTGAACAAGGAGTACTACATGAGGCCGGCGGACCGCCGGGCCTTGATCGACCGGGGGGGCGAGGCATGAGTAAGAGGACGGAACTCCGGGTATCCGGCTTCGGCGGCCAGGGCATCATCTTCCTCGCCTACGTGACGGGAAAGGCGGTGTCGATCAAGGAAGGCCGCCACGCGACGCTGAACCAGAGCTTCGGGCCCGAGGCGCGGGGGAGCGCCTGCAGCGCCCAGCTCATCTTGTCCGACGATCCGGTGGACTACCCGTATATCCGGAGGCCGGACGTCGTGATCTGCATGTCCCAAGAGGCGTACTCCAAGTTCCACGGCGAACTCGCGCCGGGCGGAAAGCTCCTCGTCGACGAAGACCTGGTGCACCTCGAGGGGGAGGAGAAAGGGGGGGTCTTCGCCGTCCCGGCCACGCGCATCGCGGAGAAGCTCGGGAGGCGCATCGCCGCGAACATGGTGATGTGCGGCTTCCTCGCCGCCGTCACCGGAGTCGTCGACCGGGAAGCGGCCCGGGAAGCGATCAAGGAGTCGGTGCCTCCGGGCAGCGAAGGACTGAACCTGGAGGCGTTCGACAGCGGCTTCGCCCATGGCGAGAAGGTCGCCGGCGGCGTCGCCGAGGCCGCCACCTAAGCGCGGGGGAGTCACGGGAATATGGAATTGTCGATTATCGAGGAAGCGAAACTGACCTTCGAGAAGGGGTCGGAGCTCCTCATCGAGAGGATCAGCCCGTCCCCCTGCACCGGCGCCTGTCCGGCCGGCGTCAACGTGAAGGCGTACGTGTCGCTCATCGCGGAGGGGCGCTTCGCCGAAGCCCTCGGCGTGGTGCGCGAGCGTTGCCCCCTTCCCGGCGTCTGCGGCCGCGTGTGCAACCACCCGTGCGAGTCGGTCTGCCGCCGGAACAACGTGGACGGCGCCGTTTCGATTCGCGCGCTCAAACGGTTCGTCGCCGACTACGGGCTCGGCCTGCCGGCGCCCCCTCCCCTCCCCCGCCCCTGGCGGAGCGAGAGGGTCGCGGTGGTCGGTTCGGGGCCGGCGGGACTCACGGTCGCCTACGACCTCGCCCGGCAGGGATTCCGAGTGACGCTGCTCGAGTCGGAAAGCCAGCTCGGCGGGATGCTCCGCTACGGCATCCCCGACTACCGCCTGCCTCCCGACATCCTGGACCGGGAGATCGAACAGATGCTCGGCGCGCCGATCGAGGTGAAGACCGGCGTCGCCCTCGGCCGGGACATGGGGCTCCAAGACCTCCTGGCGGAACACAAGGCGATATTCGTCGGCGTGGGGGCCATGAAGAGCCGGCGCCTCGGCCTTCCCGGCGAGCACGAGATCCAGGGTGTCGAGGACGCCCTGGCGTTCCTGAAGCGCGCCAACGAAGGGGACCGGACGCCGGTGGGCGAACGGGTCCTCGTGATCGGCGGCGGCAGCTCGGCCATCGACGCGGCGCGGACGGCCCTCCGCCTCGGCTCCAAGAGCGCGGATATCGTCTACCGCCGGTCGAAGGAAGAGATGCCCGCCGCGGAGGAGGAGATCCGGGCGGCGGAGGCGGAAGGGATCGGCATCCGGTTCCTCACCGCCCCGAACGCGCTCAAGGTGGAGAACGGACGGGTGACCGGCCTCGAGTGTCTCGAGGTCCGGCTCGGCGAGCCGGACGCGAGCGGGCGGCGGAGGCCGATCCCGGTCTCGGGCTCCGAGTTCGTTCTCCGGGCGGACGCCATCATCTCCTCCATCGGCCAGGAGCCGTACCTGCCCTTCCTCGGCCAGCAATACGACACCTCCACAGACCGGAGCGGCAACCTGGTCGCCTCCGACGACACGGGGCTGACCAGGATTGCGGCGGTCTTCGCCGGCGGGGACGTCGTCACCGGACCCGCTACGGTGATCGAGGCGATCGCCGCGGGGCACCGGGCCGCGAAGGCCATCCGCCGCCTCGTCGAAGAGGGGCCCGCGTCGCTCGACCGGATCTTCCCGAAGCGGGGCGGGCAGTGGGAACTCGGTCTCGCCGACACGCCGCCGGAGCGGCGTCCCCGGGTCCCTCACCCGGAGCGGCCCGTCACGGACAGGAACAATTTCGAAGAGGTCGAGTTCGCCCTTTCCGACTTGGAAGCGATCGAAGAGGCCTCCCGCTGTCTCCGGTGCGGGCCGTGCTCGGAGTGCCAGACCTGCGTTCCCACCTGCGCCCGCCGGCACGTGCTGATCCGGAGCGCCGTGGGCGCCAACGGCCGCGAGGCGGCGGTGGATCTTCTTCTCCGCACGCCCCGGGAAGGGATGCCCGCCGAGGCGAGGCTTCAGGAAGCGAAGGCGATATTCGAGGCGAAGTCGGAGGGGCGCACGTTCCCCTCGCCGGTCAGCGTGGGACTCGTGAAGTCCCGGATCGACCAGGCCCTCTGCCGCGGTTGCGGGCGGTGCGTCGAGATTTGCGCCTTCGGCGCCCCCCGGCTCGTCATGGGACCCGAAGGCGAACCCGTGAGCCTCGTCGACGCGACGGAGTGCCGGGGCTGCGGACTCTGCGTGTCGGTCTGCCAAACCGGCGCGGCGGAGATCGAGCCGTTTTCGAAGAACTGGATTCTCGACCGGGCGGCCCCCGGCCGGAAGGTGGCGGAGAACGTGATCATCACCTGCCAGCGGCGGGGCGGCTGCCTCAGCCCGACCTCCGAGAGCGTCGGCGACGGCGTGGAGGTTCTCCGCCTTTCCTGCGTCGGCCAGCTCGAGGCGGGGACCATTCTCAAACTGATTCTGAACGGGGCCCGGCGGGTCATGGTCGCCGGATGCGCGGAGGACCGGTGCCGCTTCGAGTCGGGGGCGGGCCTCGCCGTCGACCAGGTGGAGCTGGCGCGGTCGATGCTGGGTCTCTGCGGCCTCGATCCCGATCGGATTCGGAGCCACTGGTCCGAAGGACGGGAGGGGGATCCCCTGCCGATCGATGAAATGGTGAAGGTCACCGTGGGAGAAGGATCATGATGACCCTGGACCAACTGGCACGCCGCACGAAGGCGACGCTCTGTCTCGGATGCGGGAAGTGCACGGGCATGTGCCCCCTCGCCGAACTGAGCCACGGGCATTCGCCCCGTCGCCTCGTCGCGCGGGCGCTCGCGGACCTCGAAGAGGACGGCCGGATCCTGATCCGGCAGTGTCTCACTTGCGGCGCGTGCGAGCAGAGGTGTCCGGAAGGGGTGGCGTTCGTCGACTTCGTCCGGCACGCCCGGGCCGCCCTTCCTCCGGAGGAGAGGGCCTCGTGCCCCCATCACCAAATCCTCGCCCAGGCCACCCGCCTGCAGGCGGAGGGCGGGTCCCGGCCGGACCGGCTCGCGTGGCTGACGCCCGACCTGAAAGTCAAGAAGGAGGGGGAGGTGATGCTCTTCGTGGGCTGCCTGCCCCTCTTCGACAAGGTGTACGCGGACCTCGACGTAAAGATGGTCGAGATCGCCCGCTCCGCTGTGCGGATCCTGAACCGGCTCGGCATCGAGCCGGTGGTCCGGGAGGAGGAGGTCTGCTGCGGCCACGATCTCCTCTGGGCGGGGGACCCGGCGAGCTTCCGGAAGCTGGCGGAGAGGAACGTCACGCTCATCGAGAGCACCGGGGCGATGACGATCGTCACGACCTGCGCCGAGTGCGCGAGAACCCTCTCGCTGTCTTACAAGGAAGTGATTCCCGGGTTCAAGCCGAAGGTGGTCCACATGGCCGCCTTCGTCGCGGAGCGGGGGAAGGAACTCGGCCTGGAGGCCGGGGAGTGGAACGGCGGGGCGAAGACCGTCACCTACCAGGACCCGTGCCGTCTCGCCCGGCACCTGGAGGTGCTCGACGAGCCCCGGGAGGTCCTTCGCTCCCTGCCGGGCGTGCAACTCCGGGAGATGGAGCTGTCGGGCCTCCGCTCCCGATGCTGCGGCACCGCCGGGTTCCAGCACTGCGACGCCGAGTCGAGGCTTCTTCAGGCGATGCGGCTCGCCGACGCCCGGGCGACGGGCGCCGGCACGCTCGTGACGGCATGCCCGAAGTGCATGATCCACTTTCAATGCGCCCAGGCGGAAGACGAGCGCCGCGCGAGCCTGGGAGGCACCGCTCCGATGCGGAAACGGATGCAAACCGAGGACCTCACCGTCCTGATCGACGGGGCCCTGATGCGATCCATGGCGGCCGCCCCGGCCGAAGGAGGCGAATGATGGTGCAGAAGCTACCCAGGATCGGGGTCTTCGTGTGCGATTGCGGTTTGAACATCGCCGGCACGGTCAACACCGACGAGGTCTCGAAGTTCGCCGAGACCCTCCCCGGCGTCGTCGCGGTGGTCCGCAATCGATACACATGCGCCGATCCGGGACAGAACGAAATCAAGTCGGCCATCCGGGAGCACGACCTCGATCGCGTGGTCATCGCCTCCTGCACGCCGAAGATCCACGAGCCCACGTTCCGGGCGTGCGTCGCCGATGCGGGCCTCAACCCGTACCTCATGGAGATGGCGAACATCCGGGAACACTGCTCGTGGGTCCACCAGAACGACCGCCGGGGGGCGACGGACAAGGCGAAGGACCTGGTCCGGAGCGCCGTCGCCCGGGCGACGAAACTCCAGGCCCAGGAGGAGGCCACCTTCCCCGTCACCGGGGCGGCCCTCGTCATCAGCGGCGGCGTCGCCGGAATTCAAACCGCTCTCGATCTCGCCGACCTGGGAAACCAGGTCTACCTGGTCGAGAAGGATCCGTCCATCGGGGGACTCATGGCCGCACTGGACAAGACGTACCCCACGATGGACTGCTCCATATGAATTCTCGGCCCCAAGATGATGGATGTCGGTCGACATCCGAAGATTGAACTGATCGCGAACGCCGAGGTCGAAGAGGTTTCCGGTTTCGTCGGCAACTTCCGGGCGCGGATCCGGAAGAAAGCCCGGTACGTGAACGAGAGCGAGTGCACCAACTGCGGCGAATGCGCCAAGGTGTGCCCCCAAGTGGTGCCCGACGAGTACCAGCAGGGGTTGTCGTCCCGCAAGGCGATCTACCTCCCCTTCCCCCAGGCCGTACCGTCGGCCTACGCCCTGGACATGGTGAACTGCCTGGGTAACGATCCGATCGCCTGCGGGAAGTGCGTCGAGGCATGCGACAAGAAGTGCATCGACCTCGACGACACGGACAAGTTCCTGGACGTCGAGGTGGGGACCATCGTCGTCGCCACGGGAATGGAGGTGTACGACCCGCGGGACCAGGACGAGTACGGCTACACCCGTTTCGAGAACGTGATCACGGCGATGGAGTTCGAGCGGCTGATCTGCGCCGGCGGTCCGACGGGCGGCCACATGATCCGGCCCTCGGACCGGAAGACGCCGAAGCGGATCGGCTTCGTGCAGTGCGTCGGCTCCCGCTCTCCCGCCAGGGCCCAACCGTACTGCTCGAACATCTGCTGCATGAACACGGTGAAGCAGACCCTGCTCATCTCCGAGCACTACCGGGACGCCGTCTGCCACGTCTTCTATACGGACATCCGGGCCTTCGGCAAGGGGTTCGAGGACCTCTACCGGAGGAGCCGGGAGGCGGGGACGAGATATGTCCGCGGCCTTCCCGGCCACGTCGTCCAGAAGACGGAAACGGGAAACGTCGTGGTCACCGTCGAGAACACCCTGACCGGCGAACTCGAGAAGTACGAGCTCGACATGCTCGTCCTCTCCACCGGGATGGTTCCGAGGAAGAACGGACGCAACAAGGTCAAGGAGCTGCTCGCCCTCTCGTCCACGTCGGACGGCTTCATGCTCGAGGCGCACCCGAAGCTGAAGCCGGTGGACGCCCCCACTCGGGGGGTCTACTTCGCCGGATGCGTGGAGGCGCCGAAAGACGTGAAGGACTCGGTCACCCAGGCCTCCGCCGCGGCCTCCCGCGCCGGGGCGCTCCTCGCGGCGGGCCATGTGAAGATCGAGGCGATCACCGCCGAGATCGTTCGGGACGACTGCAACCTGTGCGGCCGGTGCGCGCGGGTCTGCCCGTACCACGCGATTACCGCGCCCGACAAGAAACTGAACCTGTTCCCCATGGTGGTCCAGGCGGCGTGCTCCGGGTGCGGGACTTGCTCCGCCGAGTGCCCGAACGACACGATCACCATGCGCCACTTCACGGACCCCCAGATCCTCGGCCAGGTCGACGCGATCCTGGAGGACAGGGCGATGGAGAAGGTGGTCGCCTTCGCGTGCAACTGGTGTTCCTACGCGGGCGGAGACACGTGCGGCACGAGCCGCTTCCAGTACCCGCCGTCGGTCCGCCTGATCCGAACCATGTGCTCGGGCCGGGTGGACGAGGATTTCATATGGCACGCCTTCGAGAAGGGCGCCCCCATGGTGCTCGTCTCGGGCTGCCACTTCACGGACTGCCATTACATCGACGCCGTGACGTGGACCCAGCAGCGGATCGAACGGATCTGGAACCAGATGGAGAAGCTCGGCATCCGGCCGGAGCGTCTCCAGCTCGAGTGGATCAGCGCCGCCGAGGGCTCCAAGTTCGCCCGGGTCATGAACCAGATGGACGAACTCCTGAAGCAGGTCAACGCCGAAGAGGTGGAGAAAACGAAGGAAATCGTCGGCGAGTTCATGAAGGCGAGGCGGGAGAAGGCGGAGAAGCGGAAGGCGAAGGCGGCCGAGAAGTCGGCCGGCGCCGAGGCCGTGGCGGCCGGGGAGAAATCGTGATGGCCGAAGAGGTGACCTTCTACTGTCTCCGGTGCCAGAGCCGGTTTCCCTTGATGGTGGAGGCGAAAGAAGTGAAGGAGCGTACCTGCCTGGAATGCGGCAGCAACAGCGTCCGCAAGGAGACGCCCGCCGCCGCCGAGGTGAGGGACGGAGCGATGCGCATCCGGTCGAACCGGTGATCCCGGGAAAGACCGGGCCAAGGAAGGAGGGGTGACCGACATGAACACGGATCGCGCCCCCCGGAAGAGCGCCAAGGCCGAAGCGGAGGCGGCGTTCGAAGAACACAAGGAGATCTCGAAGATGGTCGGCGACCTCGAACAGTGGCTCGACGAGCCGGCCGACTGCCATCACTCGTGGACCGAATGTCTCCGGGAGCGGCTCGAACCGCTCGTAGCGATTCTCCCCCCCCACTTCGAGGGGGAGGAGAAAAGCCCTCTCTACCGGGACGTACCGATCGAGTTTCCTCGGTTCTCCCGGCCCTTGGAGCGGCTCTTCGGCGAGCATAAGGATATCGTTCAGGAGCTCCGGGGATTGCTCGACGTGGCGAGGTCGACCACCGATCCGGTGCACGCCCAGATCCGGGAGCTCACCCTCCGCACGAAGATGCTGATCTTCACGCTGAAGCGGCACGAATCGGAGGAGAACGAGATCATCCAGCAGGCGTACTGGGACGACCTGGCGGCGGGCGACTGAAACAGATAGGGAATAGTGCTCATTCCAGAGCCTATCCTCCTCGGACTCCTCTTCTGCACCCTGGAATGGTTGCGCTCGTCTGCAATGCCCGTCCGGAAGGCGGCGGTTCGGGGGTCCGGCTTCGGGAGGGATGGGGGCATAACCGGGGAGTTGTTGACGTCTTTCGCAACGCCTTCTCTACGAGCCCGGAGAATGGGAGGGTTGACTCCCGCCGTGCGACGAGCGTTCAAGCCTGCCCCTCTATCCCTCCCGAAGCCGCTCCCCCGCCCCACCGATGATCGTGCCGGGAGATTCCATCGAGCCCGCAGCTCCATCTTCCTTGGACTCCTCTTTTGCACTCTGGAATGGTTGTGCTCGTGTGCAATGCCCGCCCGGAGGGGGACAGGGTCCGCTGAGGAATACGGGGGACACGAAACGAGTTCATGTCCCCCGTATTCCGCCGGAGGCCTGTCCTGAGTAGGACCGAAGGTCCGTATCGAAGGGCTCGGGCGGAGCCAGTCCCCCGCTCACTTCAGTTCCCGGGTTTTCCGTGGTCCTTTTTTCGTGGTTCGGAGGTGGGGGCGTCGCGAGGAGTCGGGGCGCGAGGCGGGACGGTTCCCTGGACGAGCCGTGTACCGGAGGCGTAGCCGTAGCTACGGTGAGGAACACGGCGAAGGAAGGGGGCCGTCCCGCCCGCGCCCCGGATCCGCAGTAGCCCCCACCTCCGAATCACGAAAAAGGGGTGCCGGACGGCGTCAGGAGCTGCCCCTTTTCAGCACCATTACCGCCGGCACCCTTTGCGAAACCCCTTGGAGGGGCTCGCAACATCTCTGCAGGAGGGCAGAGTCGTCGGTCCTTGTGTCGGGAGAATTCGAGGGGCTCATTCCCCTCGGACCCCCGGTCCTGCCGAGCATCCTGGCTTCGTGGCCCGGCCGCTACCCTGAGGTTCCGCCCCTTTGCACCCGGTGTGTGGTCCCGGGTTCCACAATTCTTGCGCCCCCGCAGGAAAAAATAATCAGCCCCGCTCCGCCGGGGTTTTCCGCCCGCCGGGGCCGCCGGCGACGGCGCCGGAAAGCGCCTTCAGCTGGCGCCGCTCGATCCCGTCGTCGCTCGTCTGGTACGCCCAATCGAACCAGACCCGCTTATCCCCGAGCTCGGTGACCCTGAGCTTCGCGAAATGGTCGTCCCAGGTCCAGAGAACGTAGGTGTGGCCGATGAGAAGTTCCACCCCGTACGGGTCGAAGCTGTAACTCGGATCGACGTCGGGGGCGAAGGAGATCTCGTCGAAATCGTAGGTGTAGCCGAAATCTTGAACCAGATTGAAGTGGTCCTCCCCTCCGTGCTCGATCACCGTGCCGACCAGCCGGAGAAGACTGTCGACGACAATCACGAAGTAGTCGGTGAGCGGATCGTCGAAGGGCCGGACCATGTCGTCCCCGATCCCCCGTTCCATCACCCGGCTGAGATCGATGCCGGCCCGGTCCGGGTCGGTCAGGTCGTCGTACACCACGACGTCGATGCCCGAGGGACGGGGCGTGTCCGCCACCAGCTCGTAGGAAAGCTCGGAATCGCCGTATCGGGACCATGCGTCCACGGCGTAATAGTAGGTCACGCCGTTCGTGAGTCCCGAGTCGATGTAGTACGGGTCGTCGGACTGCAAGACCTCGCCGATCAGCTTGTACTCGCCGTCCGGCGTGAGGCTCCGGTAAACACCGTACTTCTCCACCGCGCCCCCCCGGATCGGACTCCAGTAGACCTGGACCGATTCGTCGCCCGTGACCGTGTAGACGCCGGAAGGAACCGGCGGCGGATAGTACGTGATCTCCGTCGGGTGGCCGTCGTCGCCGCACCCCGCCGCCGCGGCGAGGACCGCGAGACCGAGGCAGAGCGCGAAAAGTGGTCGTCGTTTCATCATCGTTCCTCCCGTCTTGTGATCACCCCGACGGAATCGCAAAGGTCGTGCCAATCTTCGGGTGAGAGAAACCGGTGCGGGACCGGCGGCCCGATAGCCGACGAAGCCCTTGTCGTCAAAGATGTTCTGAACGTCCTTCGCCGGGGGATCGATGCCCTCCCGGGCTTCGAGGGGGGCGCGGGTGTGTCGGACCGCCACCGGGGGAGGGTCAATCGTCTCCGCCGGGGGACGGCCGCTTCAGCCCGAACTTCTCGATCTTCTTGTACACGTTGGAGCGCTGCATCCCGAGGTCCCGGGCGGTTCGAGAGACGCTCCACCGGTTCTCCTCCAGCTTCTTCAGCAGGAAGTTCCGCTCCGCCTTGTCCTTGAAATCGGAGAAACTCGAGGCGCCCGCCAAGAGATCCGCCGCGGGCCCCTGGGCGGCACCGAGAAACGGAACGTCGCCCACATCGATCAAGTCCGACTCCGCGTCCGAAAGAATGATGATCCTCTCGATCGTGTTCCGGAGCTCCCGCACGTTGCCCTGCCACGGATGCTTCCGGAAGAGATCGAGAACCCCGTCGGAGAGGACCTTGGGACGGATCCCGTTCTCCGCGCAGTAGCGCTCCGTGAAATGGCGTGCCAGGATCGGAATGTCCTCCTTCCGCTCCGTGAGGGGCGGGACGTGGATCGGCACGACGTTCAACCGGTAGTAGAGATCCTCCCGGAATCGGCCCTCGTTCACCTCTTTCACGATGTCCTTGTTCGTCGCCGACAGCACCCGAACGTCGACCTGCCGCGTGTGCCCCCCGCCGACGCGGGCCACCTCGCCGAGCTCGAGGGCGCGCAGCACTTTCGACTGGGCCGAGAGGGACATGTCCCCCACCTCGTCGAGAAAGAGGGTCCCGCCGTTCGCGAGTTCGAACTTGCCGATGCGGAGGGCGGTGGCCCCCGTGAAAGCCCCCTTCTCGTGGCCGAAAAGCTCGCTCTCGATCAACTCCTCCGGAATGGCGGCGCAGTTCACCTCCACGAACGGGCGGTCCACCCGGGGGGACGCGCCGTGAAGGGCCCGGGCGACGAGTTCCTTTCCCGTTCCGTTCGCGCCGGTGATGAGCACCCGGCCGTTCGTGGGCCCCACCTTCTCGACGGTCCGGAGAATCCTCTCGATCGCCTCGCTCTGGCCGACGATCCGGTACCTCTCCTCCATCCGTTCCCGGAAGACCAGGTTCTCCACCGACAGCCGCCGCTGCTCGAGGCCGTTCCGCACCGTGAGGAGCAGCCGATCCCGGTCGAGGGGCTTCTCGAGGAAGTCGTACGCCCCGAGCTTCGTCGCCTCCACCGCCGTCCCCACCGTGCCGTGCCCTGAAATCATGATCACCACCAGATCGCTCTTCATCCTCCTGATCTCGCCGAGCACCTCGATCCCGTCCATTCCGGGCATCTTGATGTCGAGGAGCACCAGGGAGAGAGAGCCCGCCTTCACCGCATCGAGGGCTTCCTCCCCGTTCGAGGCGACCTCCACGTCGTACCCTTCGTATTCGAGTATGCGGCGAAGGGAGGTTTGGATCCCTCTCTCGTCGTCGACGACCAGTATCCCGTTCACGGCCGGGTCCTCCCGATCAGTGAGACTCGCCTGGATCAGGTGAAGAGGTAGTCGTCCGGGCCGGGGCGCTTCCCCCTCTCGATCCGGGCCTCCGGCCCCGCCGGCGGCCGGTCCCGCCCTCCCGACCAGCGGCGAATCTCGGCCAGCGCCTCGGGGAGGACCCGGTAGCGGATCCACTTTCCCTCCCGGGTCCCCGCAATCAGGCCTGAATCGCGGAGGCCCTTCAGCCCCCGGGAGACATTCGGCTGAGCCGCGCCCGTCGCCTCCACCAGCTCGGTGACGTACTTCGGGCCCCGGCGAAGCTCTTCGAGAAGCTGAAATCGGAGCGGATCTCCGAGGGCTTCGAAAATCTCCCGCAAATCCACCGGCTCCTCCCTCTCTCGAACGTGTCCCATTATGGGTACACATCGAGAGACTGTCAACGGGGGATGTGGGGGGGCGGCAACTTTTTGTCACCAAACAGGTTCAGCCGCCACCCGCGACCCGGCTACGGGTTGGTTCCCCAGATCTCCATCTCCCGGATCAGCGTCCGCCCGGGGAGCGTCACGAGATGGACCACGGTTCGGGCGAGGTCGACGGCGTGGAGGCGCGCCCCCTTGCCCCCCTCCGCCGCCGGCGGGTCGGTCATGTCGATCGACGACGGGCAAAGGACGTTCACCCGGATGTCGTGGGATCGAACTTCCTTCGTCAGGGCCTCCGAAAAACCCCGGAGCCCGAACTTGCTCGCGTTGTACGCCGCCGCTCCGGGATCCGCCCGAAGCCCGCTCGTGGACGCGATCATGACGATCTCGCCCCCGGCCCCCCGGTCGATCATGGCGGGCAGGAAGGCGCGGGTCGTGAAGAAGACGCCCGAAAGGTTCGTGTCGATCACGCTCTTCCAGAGCTCCGTGGGCATCTCGGCCACGGAGGCCCGTCCCCGGAAGACCCCCGCGTTGTTCACGAGAATGTCGGGCGCCCCGCCATCGCCGACGACCCGCTTCGCGAACTCTTCGATCGTCGATTCGTCGGAATGATCGCAGACCATCGCCGTGACGTTTCCGCCGATCCGGGCCGCCCCGTCTCCCAGGGTCTCGGCGTCCCTTCCGGTGACGATCACCCGCGCCCCGGCTCCCGCGAGCTCCCGGGCGATGAACCACCCGAGCCCCCGGGACGCCCCCGTCACGACCGCCCTCTTTCCCTCGAGTCTCTTGTCCGACATGGCGCCGATCCTCCTTTCCCTGAGGAGTACGAAACCCCGGCGGCCCGCACAAGGGAGAACACGCCGATGGGCCGATAGTGACTGTCACCGGGGCGGGGGGGAATGTATGATGCGAGAGAGCCCGGCGGGTCCGGGCGAAGGAGCGAGCAGTGGCAGGGACGGAGCGGACGAGACTGGCCGGCCTCTTCCCCGAGGAGATCGCGGAGCTCCTCGCGCCCCTCGGCGCGCCCCGGTATCGGGCGGACCAGCTGTTCCGGTGGATTCATAAGCAGCGGGCCCGGAGCTTCGACGAGATGACGAACCTCCCGATCGATCTCCGCTCGGTCCTCGGGGGGCGTTTCGACGTGGGCGCTCCGGAGTTGGTCGCCCTCTCCGATCTCGATCCCGATGGGGCGCGGAAGTTTCTCTACCGGGGCGAGGGGGGGGCCGAGTTCGAGACGGTCGAAATTCCGGCGGAGGACGGGCCGACGGTCTGCGTCTCCTCCCAGTCGGGCTGCCGGTACGACTGCGTCTTCTGCGCGACCCCTCTCGGCGGGTTTCTCCGCTCCCTCCGGGCCGATGAGATCGTGGGGCAGGTTCTCGGCACGGACCGTCCGGCGAAGAGGATCGTCTACATGGGCATGGGCGAGCCCCTCGCCAACTACCGAGCCGTGGTGCGGAGCATCCGTCTCCTCACCCACCCGGAGGGCGCCGCCCTCCCGCCGCGGCGCGTCACGGTCTCCACCGTCGGCCTCGTCCCCCTCATCGACCGTCTCGCCTCGGAGGACCTCGGCGTCCGGCTCGCCGTCTCCCTCGCCGCCGCGGAGGACGAGAAACGGACCCGCCTGATGCCGATCGCCCGGCGGTATCCGGTCGGCGATCTCCTCGCCGCCGCCGGCCGCTTCGCCGAGCGGAGCGGCGCGCCGGTCACTTTCGAGATCCCCCTCCTCGCCGGCGTGAACGACTCGGACGACGACGCCGGGCTCCTCGCGCGCCGCCTCGCCCCCCTCCGGTGCAAGGTGAACCTGATCCCCTTTAACACCGTGGAGGGTCTTCCCTACCGGCCGCCCGGGGAAGCGAGGATCGACCGGTTCCTCGAGATTCTCGCCCGCCGCCTCACCGTCACGGTCCGCCGGAGCGCGGGCCGCCGGATCGACGCCGCGTGCGGTCAGCTCAGGCTCCGCGCGGGAAGGCCCGGAAAGGAGGGGACCAGGTGAACGCCCCCCCCCTCTGGCGACGGCTCACCTTCGAGAAGAAACTGCTCGTCGCGTTTCTCGCCCTCGCGCTTCTCCCGACGATCGTCCTCGTCGCGACGCAAAAGGACCGCATCGAGCGGCTGATCGATTTCTGGGAGAACCCCGGCGTGGAGCGGGCTCTCCGGGAGTCGCTCGATTTCGCGACGGCGGCCGTCTCCGCCGAAGGGGAGCGAACGAAAGAAGCCCTCGAGGAGGCCCTCGCGCGGGTGGCCGAGGAGGATCTCTCCTCCCTGTCGTCCGAAGAGATCGAGCGGGCGGCGCGCCGCTCGGCGGGCGGCCTCGATCTGCTGAACCTCGCCCTCGGGGACCGTCCCGACGGGCAAGGGGCCGAGCGAATCGCGTCGATCCGGAAGAGGGGCGTACCCGAAACCGTTCGTCTTCCCGGCATTTTCGCCGAGGGGACCGACCCCCGGCTCGCCGTCGCCCACGGTTCGGTTCTTCTGGATGACGGCCGGTATCTCGCCGGCACGGGGGGTGTCCTCCTCCCGGAGGAGTACGGAACCCGCCTCGCGGCGATCAGGGACGGCGTCCGCTTCTATCAAAGGCTCGGCGTCTACGAGCGCTACGCGAAGGCGAGAGTCGGCGCCCAGATCGGCATCATCCTGATCGCCGCCGGGCTCCTCGCCTTCGTCGTCGCCCGGTTCCTCTCCCGCTCCCTCAGCCGGCCGATCCAGTCCCTCGTGGCCGGGACGCGCCGGGTGAGAGAGGGGGACCTCACGGTGCGCGTCGAACCCCCCGGCCCCGACGAGATCGGCGCCTTGGTGAACGCCTTCAACGAGATGATCCGCGATCTCCATGCCAGCCGGGAGAGGCTCGTCCGGGCGGAGCGCGTCGCCACATGGGCGGAGGCGGCGCGGCGGATCGCCCACGAGATCAAGAATCCGCTCACGCCGATCACCCTCTCCCTCCACCGGCTGAAGAAGCGGACGGAGAAGCTGCCCGAGAAGGAACGGCGCGCCTTCGAAGAACTGCTCGAACCGATTCTGGAGGAGACGGGAAACCTGGTCTCCCTGGCCGACCAGTTCTCCCAGTTCTCGAGACTCCCCGCGCCGGCCTCGGCCCCCGTCGATCTCCGGGACCTCTTCGAGAAGGTGACCGCCCTCTACCGGGAGGGGACCGGGCTCCGGGTCCGCATCGACGTCCGCGAAGACACGCCCGCCGCGCGGGGGGACCGGGAGCTTCTCTGGCGCGCCTTTTCGAACCTCGTGAAGAACGCCGCCGAAGCGATGGCGGAGGGGGGCGAACTCCTTCTCTCCGCGATCCCCGCCGGGGAGGGCGTGGAGATCCGCGTCGCCGACAACGGCCCGGGAATCGACCCAAAAACCCGGGACCGGATCTTCTCCCCCTACTTCACGACCAAGGCGAGCGGGTCCGGCCTCGGCCTGGCCCTCGTGGAGCGCATCATCCACGATCACGGGGGGACGATCACGGTGGAGGCGAATGAACCGCGGGGGACCGTCTTCCGGATCCTGCTCCCCGCCGCCCCGTAGTTGCGCGCCCCCGTCCGGGCATTTACAATGACCCGGTCGAAGGAGGAACCGCCCGTGGCCGCCCGAACCGTCCTGATCGTCGACGACGAGACGAACATCCGCCGAACCCTCGCGGGTCTTCTCGAAGACGAGGGATACGCCGTCGAATCGTGCGGCGACGCCGAAGAGGGGCTCCGCCGGGTGCGCGCCCATCCGCCGGACCTCCTCCTCCTCGACGTCCGCCTCCCCGGCATGGACGGTCTCGCCTTCCTGGAGATCCTCGCGAAAGAAGAGCTCGGGGTCCCGGTCGTGATGATGTCCGGCCATGCCACTGTCGACGCGGCGGTCCGTGCGACCAAGCTCGGCGCCTTCGACTTCCTCGAGAAGCCGGTCGATCCGGAGCGGCTCCTGCTCGTCCTCGCTCACTGTCTCGAGATCACCCGTCTCCGCGCGGAGAATCGGATTCTCCGGGAACGGACGGGCGCCGCCGCGTCCATGATCGGCGAGCATCCCGCCATGAGAGAGCTCCGGGACGAGATCGCCCGGGCCGCCCCTTCGTCGGGCCGGGTGCTCGTGATGGGAGAAAACGGCACGGGCAAGGAGCTGGTCGCCCGGGCGATCCACTTGGGGAGCGACAGGAAAGAGGGTCCCTTCGTGCAGGTGAACTGCGCGGCCATCCCGAAGGACCTGATCGAGAGCGAACTCTTCGGCCACGAGAAGGGCTCGTTCACGGGGGCCACGGAGCGCAGGATCGGAAAGATCGAGCAAGCCGACCGAGGGACCCTGCTCCTCGACGAAGTGGGGGACATGAGCCTCGAGACTCAGGCGAAACTGCTCCGGGTTCTCGAAGCCCGGGAGCTCGAGCGCGTCGGAGGCCGGACGACGATCCCCTTCGACGTGCGGTTCGTCTCGGCGACGAACAAGAACCTCCGGCGCGAGATCGAGGAGAAGCGATTCCGGGAGGACCTCTACTACCGGCTCGCCGTCATCCCCATCACGGTCCCCCCCCTCCGGGAGAGGGCGTCGGATATTCCCCTCCTGATCGGCCACTTCCTCCGGCGATTCACCGAGGAGAACGGGAAGCGGCCGAAGCGGTTCGACCAGGACGCCCTCGACCTGCTCGTCGGCTACCGCTGGCCGGGCAACGTGCGGGAACTCCGGAACCTCCTCGAGCGCCTCTTCATCATGGTCGAGGAGAGCGAGATCGGCCCGGACCGGGTCGCCCGGTTCCTCGGGGAGGGGAGGACCGGTCCCACCACGGCCGCCCCCCCCGCGGGCTCCAACCTCCGGGACCGGGTCGATCGGTTCGAGACCGACCTGATCCGCGAGTCCCTCCGGCGACACGGGGGGAACGTGGCGGAGACGGCCCGGGATCTGAGCACGGACCGGGCGAATCTCCACCGGAAGATGAAGCGACACGGCATCGACCCGAAGAAGGTGTGACACCCTGACCCGCGGGGGCGTGTCGAACCGTCACGGCCTGTCGGCGGGCCGTGGGGGGCCTCATCTGAATCCATTGAAATCGAAGAAGATAGATTGTCCCCCCCTCCTCCCCACTCCGGCACGGGCCTTGCGTTCTCTCGGTGCGGCCCACGGGAGAAAGGAGAGGCCATGACTTGGCGCCTGGTCCGCCTCGCGATCCTCGCCGCCCTCGTCCCCGCCCTCGCCTCGGGCGAGGTTCGGAAGCGCATCGACGAGATCCAGATCACCGACGACGGCGTTCTGCTCCGCGCAGGCGGCCACACCTTCCTTCTGGACGAAGAGGAGGCGGGGTACCTCCGGCGGGGCGACTGGTTCGTCCGGGACGGCCGGATCATCCTGATTGTGGACGACGAGGAGCGGGTGCTCGCGGTCGCCGTGGGAGAGACTCTCTCTCCCCTCCCCCGGCGGGAGGGGGACGACTACCGGATCGGACGGGTCGACATCGACCGGCTCGAAGAAGGGGTGTACATCCGCTTCCACCAACCCGACGCGGCGGAGGTCTATCTCGAGGGCACCTTCACCGGGTGGAAGCTCCGGCTCATGGACCGGGAGGAGGAGGGGTGGGTGGTCGTCGGGCGGCTCGGCAAGGGGGAGCATCGTTTCCGCATCCGTTACCGTCTCGAGGGAGACGACCACTGGTTCGAGGAACCGGAGAGAGAGGAGCGTCTGACGGGGGAGCGGCGGAAAGTCTATGTCCTCGAGATGGGGGACCGTGAGATCGGCTGGTATGTCGAGGAGGAGAGGGAAGACGACTTCCGGGCCGGTCTCGGCGCCGCCTACAACCGAGTGGAGGGGCTGCGCCTGACCTACCGGCTCGGACTCGAACACGGCATCCGGCGGACCGCCCGCCTCGAATGGTCTCAGAGCTATTCCATCGAGGTCGAGCGCTGGTCGTGGGAAGCGACCCTCGCCGTGCCGCTCACTCCGACGCCCGGCCTCTCACTCGAGGTGGAGGGCTACGACAAGACGCGAATCCCCCTCCAGTGGACCGTCACGCCCCAGGAGAACTTCGCCGCCGCCCTTCTCATCAAGGAGGATTTCTACGACTACGTCTGGTCCCGGGGGTGGACCGCGCGCGTCGTGGAGTCGATGGGGCACCACACCCTCTCCGCGGGCTACGGGGAGCGGCAGGACGACCCGATGGCGAAGGTGACGGACTGGTCCGTCTTCGGAGGGGAGAAGACGTTCCGGGAAAACCTGTTCGCCGACTCGACCGGCGTCCGGGGGGAGACGAAGCGTCTGGAGGGCCGGTACACCTTCGACAACCGGAACTACGAAGAGACCCCGACCATGGGTTGGTACGCCGACTTCCGCGGGGACTACTCCGGCTGGGAGCTGGGCGGCGACTACGACTACTGGAAGGGAGTCGCCGACTTCCGTCACTATCACAAATTGACCTCCCGGGTGCATTTCGATTTCCGGGTGATGGGGGGCGCGATCCAGGCCACGGCCCCCCGGCAGGAGCGCTTCTTTCTCGGCGGTGTCGGGACGCTCCGGGCCCACGAATTCAAGGAGCTGGTGGGGAACCGGTTCTTCCTCGCCAACATCGAATACCGGGCGTCCGTCTGGGGCGACCTGCAATGCGCGTTCTTCGCCGATCTGGGCGACGCGTGGGATACGGAGGAACGGCGGGATTTCGATCTCGAGTCGGACATGGGCATCAGCGTTCTCGGCGAGGAGGCCGATGTTCGGGTCGATCTCGCCCGCCGGCTCGGACCGGGCGACGACGATCTGGTCGTGACGGTCCGGTTCGCGCGCATGTTTTAGCCGTGACTCGGAGTGTCGTACCGAGTCCCGGCTAGTTCGGAATAAACAGGAGGCGATCCCCTTGCCCCTTGCGCGCATGGTCTTCGCCGGGCTCGTCGCGATGGCGCTCACGGCGCCGGCGCCCGCCCGGGCGGATCGGTCTCTTTCGTTCGAGAACATCCGGGCCCGGGAGGGCTGGATCGAATTGGATCTCCGTCTCGAAGACGGGTTTTCCGGAAAGGTCGGTGAAAGCTTGGAACGGGGACTTCCGACGACTGTGACCTATGCGCTGGAGCTTTGGCGCTCCCGGTCCCGGTGGTTCGACCGGCTCGAGAGGACGCGCTATCTGGTCTTCCGAATCGAGCGAGACGTTCTCTCCGGAGTCTATCGGGTGCGGAGCGCCGACGGGGGGTTCTGGGAAGTGCGGACGACGGAGGCGCTCGAGGACCTGACCCTCCGGCCGGGGGCGGTCCGGGTAGCCCCGCTGGACCGCGTGGACGGCCGGCAGGCCCACTACTTCTCGGCTCGGGCCCGGGTAAAACCGCTCGAACTCGAGCAGATCCGGGAGATCGAGGCGTGGCTCGAGGGGAAGATACCCGGCGAAGAGGAATCGGACCCGGGCGGGGGGATTCTCGGCATGCCGGAGAGGGTCTTCGGATTCGTCGCCGGACTCGCCGGACTCGGTGAGGAATCGATCGAGGCGAGGAGCGTCACCTTCCGCCCCGAGTCACTCGAGTAGAACGATACGATCCTCGTCCTCGCGGCGGTTATTCCCTCTCCCTTCGTGATCTTCGTGAAAACGAAAGGGGCGGGCCCGAGGGTCCGCCTCTTTCCGTCGTCGAATCTCGTCTCCCCGCCCGGCGGTTAGTGCGCCGCGGCGGGATCCACCGGGAGTGTCGGCGGAAGATCCGCATCCGCCGCCGTCGTGCCGTCGTCCCCCCGGCGGCCGAACCGGGTCATGAACACCGCCCCGATCCCGACGAGGAAGACCAGGAAGTGGATCACCATCGCGGCGATCAGGAGAGACCAACCGAAGAACTTGAACGGTCCCATCCCGATGAGAACGGAGCCGAGCACGATCGGCAGGAAAAGAAGCACAGCTCCGATGAGCGCCCTCACCCAACGGTCCCTCAGGCTGGGCAGGATCTTCGCCGCCCAGGTCCGGCCGAGGACGAGCGAGACCACAACGAATCCCCAGAGCGGGGCGACGATCATGAGCAGGAAAAGAAACGGATAGAGTAGAAGGCCGACGATGCTGATGCCGAGGACAAGCAGCGCCGGGAGAGTGAGAATGAACACCAGAAGGCCTGCAAGACCTGCCCGCAGGTAGTCCTCCTGCACCTGGGTGGCAACCCGTTCCGTCGGTGTGGTGAACAACTCGACGGAGATCAGAATCAAGAAGAGCGTGCCGGCCAGGAAGACCAGCATAGCCGCCGCCTTACCGACGGAAGTGCACCAAAAACCGCAGTTCTTGCCGGGATCCTCCGTGCCGATTATTCGGGAGAAGCTCGGGAAAGCACCTATCCCGAAAGAGAATTTCTCCCCGTTCACTTCGGCGCCTTCGTCTTCGACGACGACTCCACCGAAACTGACCGCGTCGCCCTGCACGACAGCCGTCGGGTAGAGATGAAGCGTTCCCCCGATGACCACGGCGTCCCCGCTGACCTGGCCGTAGACGTCCAGGGTGCCCCCGATGACCACGGCGTCCCCGTTCACCTGGCCGTAGACGTCCATGTTCCCTCCGATGACTACGGCGTCCCCCTTCACGAGTTGGTCCGCTTCGATCACCATGGACTCGCCCATGCGGACCAGGTCGGCGGAGGTCCTCTCGATGTTCACCCGCACCCGGCCGCCGGCCGCCTCGATCACGGTGTCGACCACGCCGATCGCCCCCTCGGCCGAAAGGGCCGTCGTGTCCGCCCCACCCCCTTCCTCTTCGGCGTAGGCGACCCGCGCTGAAACGGGACCGGAGAGGAGGGCGATCAGCCCGCCGAGCAGAAGGAGTGCGTGAGCGCTTCGACCACGACTACCAGAGAAGCAGGACATGGTGCCCTCCCTTGATTCGGGAGCGGAAGATCCGCGTCCCCCAGCCCAAGGCGAACAGGACGAGGAGCCCCGCCGACGCGACGATCATCACGCGGGCCTCCGCGGTGTGCCCCACCAGGAGCATCGCGCGCCCGACCGGAACGGCCACGGACACGAATTCGACGAGTCCGTCGATCATGCGCGAGAGGACGGGGAGGAGCAAAGTCAACTTGCGGGCCCCGAACGAGAGGAGCCCGGGCTCGCTCTGCAGCGCCCAGCGGACCAGGTTGTCCCCCAGAACGCCGGCGAGACGGAGAAACGAGTAAAAGACCGCCGATCCGGCCAGGAGCATCGCCGGCGCCAGGGCGCGGGCCCACCGGGGAACCGGGGCCCGGCGGACGTGGGTCCTTGCCGGGGCGCGGCTCGGGAAGAGCCGTTCCATCACCGCCCGCTCGAAAGCGGCGGAGGGGGCGGGAAACTCGAAGCCCTCCAGAAGAGAAAAGAGGGAACGAAACCGTTCGAGGCGCGCCGAGCAGCGGGGGCAGCTCTCGAGGTGGGCCCGCCGCGCGCCATCCGCGCTCCCCTCTTCCAAGTAAGCCTGGATCTCGTCGTCGTTCCAATGCGGTTTCATGTGCGGTGCCCCCGATTGCCTTTCTGGATCTCCCTACGCAAAGGGCCCTTCCCGGGTTTCGTTTCAGTCGGTCCGGGAAACGCGGATATCTCCGGTTCGAGAGTCGAGCCGGACCTCCGAGCCCCCCTCCCCCGCGATTCCGGCCAGTCGATTTCTCGCAATTTCTTCAATGACAATAGGTAAGAAGCATTGAATCGTACCGGACCCGGTGAACCCATCGATCCGGACCCCCCAATCTCCCGGCAGGGCCAGGTCGATGTCCCCCCGGTCGGAGACCAGCTCGTACCGGATTCCCGGGGGCGATTCGCCCACCCGCACCATGATGTTCCCCCGGCGGGCGGAAACAAAGAGATCGGCCCCCGCACGGATCACGTCGACGTTTCCCCCGACCACCTTCACCTGGAGGTTCCCCGCGCATTCCTCCACGAGCACATCCCCCGACACGGTGCTGAGTTCCCCTCTCCCTCCGATGTCGTATACGTAAATCGGGCTCCGGCTCCCCCGCGCCCGTAGGGAGCCGCCGATCCGCCTCGCCTCGATCTCCCCCCGGGCGGTGTGGAGGTCCGCATCTCCGGCGACATCCCCGATCGACAGACTCCCCCGATCCACGGCGACCCGAAGATTCCCGCCGACGCCGGAGACATGATGTCCCCCCGCTCGCCCGTCACCGACACTTCCCCCCGGATCCGGCGGATCGTCACGTCCGCCCCTCCGACCCGCACCTCGATCGACGATCCGGACGGGACCAAAATATCCATGTCTATCCGGCTCCGCGGGGGGCGCCCCCGGTCGAAGAGTCGCGCGAAGAAGGAACGATCATCGCTCTTCGGGTCCTCCGGAAGCCGGGCATCGAGACGGGTCACCCCCTCCCCTTCCTCGAGCGTCACTCCCATGGCGCCCAGAATCGCCTCCGCCCCCCTCCCGTCCGTCCCCTCCACCGAGCCCTTCGCCCGGACCGAAAGGACCGTCCCCCCCGGCTCGCCGTCGACGGTAACCGATCCCCGGGGGAGGACGATCTCGAGGCGCCGGGGCGCCCGGAACGGGGCGGACTCGTTCCACTCCCGCGTCTCGACCCCCGCCGGCGCGGCGATCACGAGAGCGGCGATCGCGAAACGGAGGGAGCGGCTCATGACGAATCTCCCCGGAGCTTCCGTTCCAGAATCTCGGCCATCGCCGCCCGGGCCCGGAAGATCCTCACCTTCACGGTGCCGAGGGGAACTTCCAGAATCTCGGCGATCTCCTCGTAGCGGAGGCCTTGGACATGGCGGAGCGTGATCGCCGAACGGAGCGTCGGGCCGAGGCCCGCGATGGCCTCCTCGATCAATGTCTTCTCTTCCTTCTCGACGAGGATCTCCAAGGGGTCTTTCGCGTCGGGATCGGGCAGGTCCCGGTCCATTTCCCCGTCGCCGTGACGGATCGGCTCGTCGAGGGAGATGGTGGCCGGCTTCTTCCTCCGGAGATGGTCGATGCAGAGGTTGTGGGTGATCCTGAGGAGCCAGCTGCGAAAGGCCCGGTTCGGGTCGTACTGGCCGAGGGACCGGTGGAGGCGTATGAAGACCTCCTGGGCCGCGTCTTCGGCGTCGTCCCGGTTCCGAAGAATGCGCCACGCCAGGGCCATCACGTCCCCTTGGAACCGGCGGAGCAGGAGCCGGAAGGCTTCCTCGTCCCCCTCTCGGGCCCGCTCGACCAGGATTCGGACATCCGGCGAGGATTCCATCGGCCGCTCCGTTCGGGCAGGGCGTTTCGACCAGGGGGCCGCCTCCGTCTTCCCGGCACGGCCGGCCACCCCGCCAATGTAGAGACCCGGGAGCGGACCGTCAAGCCGCGCCCCCCGGGGGCGGGAGAGGGGCGCCCGGGGGGTTTTCCCTTGACCCCCCTTCGGCCGGGGCGTTAGGTTTCGCTGAAGCGGGACCGGCGTCCCGTTCCCGTACACGATCGACAAGACGACGTTCCCGGCCGGCGCGCCCGGGGCGAGGGGAGAAGTGTGATGACTCTGATCGCCGACATGGTGGCGAGGGAGATTCTCGATTCCCGGGGGAATCCGACCCTGGAGGTGGAGTGTGTTCTCGATTCGGGCGGCTTCGGCCGCGCCCTCGTCCCCTCCGGAGCATCGACGGGCGAACACGAAGCGGTGGAACTCCGGGACGGCGACAAGAAACGTTACATGGGCAAGGGCGTCCTGAAGGCGGTCTCCCACGTGAACGAGGAAATCGCGCCGGAACTCCTCGATCTCGACGCCCTCGACCAGACCCTCGTCGACAAGCTCCTCATCGAACTGGACGGCACGCCGAACAAGGGCCGCCTCGGCGCGAACGCCATTCTCGGCGCCTCCCTCGCCGTCGCCCGCGCCGCCGCGGACGGGGTCGGCCTTCCCCTTTACCGCTACATCGGCGGCGTCGGCGCCCGAATCCTCCCCACGCCGATGATGAACGTCCTGAACGGCGGCAAACACGCGGACAACAACCTCGACTGCCAGGAGTTCATGATCGTCCCGGCCGGAGCCCCCACCTTCCGGGAGGCCCTCCGGATGGGGGCCGAGGTCTTCCACACTCTGAAGAAGGTCCTCGGCGACCGGGGCCTCTCCACCGCCGTCGGCGACGAGGGGGGCTTCGCGCCCAATTTGAAATCGAACGAGGAAGCCCTCGAGGTGATCCTGGGGGCGATCGAGAAGGCCGGGTACATTCCCGGGTCCGACGTCTTCTTCGCCCTCGACCCGGCGGCGAGCGAGTTCTACAAGGACGGCAAGTACCATCTGTCCGCCGAAAAGAACCCCGTCCGGGACTCGGCGGGCATGGTCGACTACTGGGCGGGACTCGTGAAGAAGTACCCGATCGTCTCGATCGAGGATGGTCTCGCCGAGGATGATTGGGCCGGCTGGCGGCTCATGACGGAGAAGCTGGGGGACAAGATCCAGATCGTGGGGGACGACATCTTCGTCACCAACGTGGACCGGCTCCGCCGGGGGATCGAAGAGAAGTGCGCCAATTCGATCCTGATCAAGCTGAATCAGATCGGAACCCTCACCGAGACCCTGGACGCCATCGAACTCGGCCGGAACCACGGCTTCGCGAGCGTCATCTCCCACCGGTCGGGAGAGACGGAGGACTCGACCATCGCCGACCTGGCCGTGGCGACCGGCGCCGGCCAGATCAAGACCGGCTCTCTCTGCCGGACCGACCGGATCGCGAAGTACAACCAACTCCTCAGGATCGAGGACGAGATCGGGCCCGGTTCCCGTTACGCGGGCCCATCCCCGTACCGACGCTAGGAGCGGGGCGCCGAAAGGACGGCCATGACCCTCCGGAACCCCCGGGAACGGCTCCGCATGCTCCGGATCGACTTCCGGGCGCTCCTGGCCCGCAAGCAGTTCTACAGGCTCCTCGGCATCCTCGCCGGGACATGGCTCGTTTGGACCTTCCTGCTCTCCGACGACAGCCTCATCCGCTACGCGGTGCTCCGTGCGGAAAACCGGGACCTGATCGCCGAGATCGAGCGCACCGAGGCCGCGCTCGACTCGCTCGGCGCCCTCGGAGCCGATCTGGAGAGGGACCCCGCGGCGGTCGAGCGGGTCGCCCGGGAGCGGTATCACCTACTCGCGAAGGGCGAAAAATCGTACGTCTTCCTCCCCGTCGACGAGTCGGAGAAAGAGCGCCCCCCCCGGCTCCTCCCGCCCGAGCCGGAGGCCGCGGGAGACGGGGAAACAACCGAAAAACCGTTGACAGCCCGCTGAGCCTGCGTTAGTTTGATTATCCGTGCATGACGCGGGGTGGAGCAGTCTGGTAGCTCGTTGGGCTCATAACCCAAAGGTCACAGGTTCGAATCCTGTCCCCGCTACCAATAAGAGCGCCGGAGGTTCTTCTCCGGCGTTTTCTTCGTGATGGGGATGATTCCGGGCCACCCTCTGGACGAGAGAAGGCCGGCTCCCTTTTCGCGGGAACCGGCCTTCGATTCTTGCCGGTGGATTTTCGCGCGATCTCGCGGCGAGGGAGGCTGCGAGACCGACCCTAGAACCGTAGCCCTCCGAAGAGGTAGGTCCCGCGGTTCTTCATCTCGCTCGTGTCCTCTCGGATCGATTCGCTGTAGGGCGTCTTGCTGATGTCGGTCATTCCGTAGTAGTACCGGGCCTCGACGAAGAAGTTGGTCGTTCCCGACGCCGGCAGGTCGAGGCCGCCGCCGAAGGAGAGGGAGAAGTCGGTCTCCTCGAACTCGTCCTTGGCGTCCCACGTCCCCGAGCCCCCCGTCGTCTCGCTCCACTCCCACTCGGCGTTCATGAGGAAACCGAATTCGGCTCCGGCGAGAAGGTAGGGGGATGCCCCGTGGGGGCGGAAGGTCGCCCGGAGGAGGGGGCTCAAGGTGACGTAGTCGAGGGCGACCCGCGATTCGAGCCGGCCCTCCGGCCCCTCGATCGGATCGCCCGTCGAGTAAGAGTACTTCCCCCCCTTGCGCGCGTAGAGCACCTCCGCGTCGAAGGAAACGTGCGACGAGAGATTGAGTCCGATCGTCACGCCCCCTCCGTATCCCATGGCCGCACCGTCCCCCGCGCCCGGATCGGGATCGAGGCTCGGGGTGGTCTGGCTGATCCCTCCCTTGAGGGCGAAGGTGACCGGTTTTGCCGGGGTCAGGGGCTCCGAAGCCAGGGCCACGCCCAGGGAGACCGCGATCAGCAGGGGTACCATCCATGATCTCACGAGAACACCTCCTCCATGAGAGCCCCGGCGCGGGGCTCCGGTGGAACGATTCGGAGCGATACCCCGGGCGGAGCCCGCGGCGCGCCGCACTTCCTTCCCATCGGCCAACCGGATCAATTCCATAAGATTCTCGCCGAAAGGAATCGGCCCCGGATCGGGGGAAGCCCCGCAATTCGGCAACCGCACGACGACCGGCGGCCGTCCTCCTTTCTCGCCGGCCCACCACTCCGCCCGGGTTTTCGAGGCCGAAATCCGTTATAATGATGGAAGATCAGGGGCCGGCGCCGTTTCGGGGGCGGACCCCCGGGCTGCGACCTCATCTCCTCGACGCCCGTTCGAACCCGCCCCCGCAGCGCGCCCCGATCCGGTGGAGTGAGCGGATGGAAGAGTTCCGGGCCGACACCTTCGCCCCCCGCCCCGGGCGGGAGGGCGCCCTCACCCTCGGGGACGGGTCCCGGGTCGCCGTGATCGGCGGCGGTCCGGCGGGCACCTTTTTCAGCTATTTTCTCCTCGACATGGCCGAGCGGTACGGCCTCGACCTCGACGTCACCATCTACGAGCCCCGGGACTTCCGAACGCCCGGACCGGGCGGGTGCAACATGTGCGGCGGGATCATCTCGGAGTCCCTCGTCCAAATGCTCGCCACCGACGGCATCAATCTCGGCGGCGACGTGGTGCAGCGAGGCATCGACTCGTACGTGCTTCACATGGATGTGGGGAGCGTCCGCATCGCGACGCCCCTCAAGGAGAAGCGGATCGCCGCGGTCCACCGGGGGCCCGGGCCGCGGGACCTGAAACATCTTCGATGGGAGAGCTTCGACGGCCACCTCCTCTCCCTCGCCGAGGGACGGGGGGCGACGCGGATCCCCGAAAAAGTGGCCAAGGTGGACCGGGAGGAGGGGAGGCCGCGGATCACCATCGCGGGGGGGGAGACTGCCGTCTACGACCTCCTCGCCGTCGCGGCCGGAGTCAATTCGGGGGCGATGAAGCTCCTCCGGTCGATGGACGACGGGTTCGTCCCCCCCGTGCCGACGAAGACCATGATCCGCGAATACTGGCTCGGCGCCGAAACGATCCGGCGGCAACTCGGAAGCGCCATGCACGTCTTCCTGCTCAATCTCCCCCGCCTCGAGTTCGCCGCCATCATCCCGAAGGGAGAGTACGTCACGGTCGCCTTGCTCGGCGACGACGTGGACAAGGAGCTGATGGCGGCGTTTCTCGGTTCCGAGGAGGTGCGCCGCTGCATGCCCCCCGGGTGGGACCCGGCGACGATCTCGTGCATGTGTTCTCCTCTGATGAACGTCCGGGGGGCGCCCCGCCCCTTCGGCGACCGGGTCGTCTACATCGGCGACTCGGGCGTCACCCGCCTCTTCAAGGACGGCATCGGAGCCGCCTACCGCACGGCCAAGGCGGCGGCGAGCGCGGCGGTCTTCCAGGGCGTCGCCGCCGGCGATTTCGAGAAGGCGTTCCTCCCGGTCTGCCGGGCCATCGAGAAGGACAATGCCGTGGGGAGGCTGATCTTTCTCGTCATGGGGATCATCCAGAAGACGCGCGTCGCGAGAGGGGCGGTCCTCCGCATGGTCGACCGGGAGCAGGGGCGCCCGGCCGGGCCGCCCCGGATGAGCGGCGTCCTCTGGGACATGTTCACCGGGAGCGCCCCGTACCGGGACATCCTCGGCCGCACCCTTCACCCCGCCTTCTGGGGCCGCCTTGCCTGCGATCTCGCGGGCGCGGCGGTGGGAGCGGGCGGGCCACGAGCCGCGAAGAGCGGGAAAGGGACACCATGAACGGGGGGGCTTTGGGCCGGGATTACGGAGACGGCGACGTGATCGTCCGCCAGGGGGACGAGGGGGACTGCATGTTCGTGGTCCAGGAGGGGGAGGTGGAGGTGGTGGCCGAGAATGCGGGCCGCGAGGTCCGCCTCGCCGTCCGGAAGAAAGGGGACTTCTTCGGAGAGATGGCGCTCTTCGAAAAGGAGGTCAGGATGGCCACGGTGCGCGCCCTCGGGCCCGCGAAGGTGCTGACCGTGGACAAGAAGAACTTCGTGCAGCGGATTCACCAGGACCCGTCGATCGCGTTCCGCATGGCCCAGGCCATGTCGCGCCGGATCCGCGAGCTTTCGGAGGAGGTGGCCCGCCTGAAGGGGGGCGCCCCCGAGGATGGTCGATAAGCGATGATCTGTTCCGCCTGCCGCACCGAGAATCCCGAGGGGGCCGTCTTCTGCATGGGCTGCGGCGCCCCCCTCGGTGCGGCGCCCCCCTCGGGCTGTCCCTCCTGCGGGACCTCCCTCCCCGGCTCCGCGAAGTTCTGCTTCTCCTGCGGCGCGCCGGTCGAGGGGAACGCGAAGACGTCCCCCCCGCCCGCCGGGATCGAGGACGCCCTCCGCCGCCTCATGCCCCGGGAGTACGTGGACCAGCTCGCCGCCACCCGCGGCCGCGTATCGGGAGAGCGGCGGGTGATCACGATCCTCTTCTGCGATGTCCACGGCTCGGTGGCCCTCGCCGAGCATCTCGACCCCGAAGAGGTGATGGACATCATGAACGGCGCCCTCGAGACCCTGATCGAACCGGTCTTCCGGCACGAGGGGACATTGGCCCGGCTCATGGGGGACGCGGTGCTCGCCTTCTTCGGCGCCCCGATCGCCCACGAGGATGATCCGGAGCGGGCCTGCCGGGCCGCGTCGGACATGATCGAGGGGGCGAAGCGATACGGCGAGAAGCTCGAAGGGGAGCGGGGGATCTCCGGTTTCCAGGTGCGGGTCGGGATCAACACGGGTCTCGTGGTGGTGGGCGAGGTCGGCTCGGACCTCCGGGTCGAGTACACGGCCATGGGGGACGCGGTCAACCTCGCGGCCCGCATGGAGAGCGCCGCCCGGCCGGGGACCATTCTCCTGACCGGCGCGACGGCGGGGCTCGTGAAGCGCGTCTTCGATCTGGAAGATGTGGGCCCTCTGGCGGTGAAGGGGAAATCGGCCCCGGTTCCCGCCTTCCGTCTCCTCGGCGCGCGGCGGGGGGCCACGGAAGCGGAGGCGCACCGTTCCCCCCTCGTGGGGCGCCAGCGGGAATTGGGCGCCCTTCTCGAATCGATCGAGGATCTCGCTTCGGGCCGGGGGGGGACCGTCGCGATCGAAGGGGAGGCGGGCGTCGGCAAGAGCCGCCTGGTCGAGGAGGCGCGGAGACGGGCTTCCCCGGACGCGCCCTGGGTCGACGGCCGCTGCGCCTCCTACGGCGAGGGGACGGGCGCATGGCCCGTCAGAAGCGTGCTCGCCCAGATGCTCGGCGCCGATCCGGAAGGACCCCGGGAGGAGCGGGAGACGGCGCTCCGGGTCTTCCTCGGCGACCTCCGCCCGGAGGAACCGCCCGGGGGAGCCCTCTCCGGGGAGGAACTCCGTTCCTGCCTCGCCCGGCTTCTCGACATTCCCCTGACGGCCGAAGAGGAAGGCCGTTTCGACCACCTCGGCGCCGACCTCCTCCGGGAACGACTATTCGAGGGGTTCCGCTTTGTCGTCGCCCGGACGGCGTCCCGCCGTCCCCTCGTGATCGTGTGGGAGGACATCCACTGGATGGATTCCTCCACCGCCGGTTTCCTCGAGGCCCTCGCCCCCCTCGGGGAGACCGCACCGGTCCTCCAGATCTTCCTCTTCCGCCCCGGCGAGGGGAGGATAGGCGACGCACGGGCGCGCCTCGAATCGGCGGGCGGGGACCGGCACCGGACGATCGAGATCGCGCCCCTCTCGAAAGAAGAGAGCGCCCGTCTGATCGATCGGCTCCTCCCCCCGTCCGGCATCACCGCCGAGACCCGGGGCGCCCTGCTCCGTGGGGCCGAAGGGAATCCTTTCTTCCTCGAAGAGATGGCGGGCGCCCTCGCCGAGTCGGGCGGTCCCGCACCGTCCGAGGCCGGTCCCGTCACCCTCCCCGGCACGGTTCAGGGCGTGATCATGGCCCGAATCGACCGGCTCCCGCCCGCCACGAAACGGGTCCTCCAGACCGCCTCGGTCCTCGGCCGCACCTTCCCCCGCACCCTCCTCGCCCCCCTCGCCGGCGAGGAGAGGGACGGACCCGTCCTCGGGGAGGCGATCGATCTCCTCTGCCGCCGCGGTTTCCTCCTCCCCCCCGGCGCCGGCGAAGGGGACGGGTTCACGTTCAAGCACGCCATCACCGCGGATGTCGCCTACAACAGCCTCCTCCGGCGCGAACGACGGGAGCTTCACCGCCGGGCGGGGAACGCGATCGAGGGGAAATGGCCGGACCGGAAAGAGGAGATGACCCCCGCATTGGCCCATCACTTCGAAAGGGGAGGTGTCCCCGTCCGGGCCTTCGCCTATCTCAACCGGGCCGCCCGGGGGGCGGTGCGGGTCTCCGCCAACCCCGAAGCGATCGCCTACCTGGAACGGGCGATCACGCTGGCCCGGGGGGGCGATCCCGGGCTCGGCGACGAAGACCTCGCCTCCGCTTCCGCCGACCTCGGCGACGTTCACTACCGGATGGGCGACTTCAAGATGGCGCTCGACGCGTACGACCGGGCCCTTGCCGGCGCCCGGGAGGCGGGGCTCATCGTGGCCCTCCACCGGCGCCGGGGCCGGGTCTTCGAGAAGTGGGGACGGTGCGACGAGGCGAAGGAGAGTTTCGAGACGGGGCTTCGCGCGGTCGGGCCGGGCGTCGAGCCCGGCGAAGTGGCGCGGATCTACGCAGGCCTCGCCGTCGTCCACGCCCACCGGTCCCGGCTGGAGGAGGCGGCCCGCATGGGCGCCGTCGCCCTGAAGATGATGAAGAGCCTCGGCGACGAGTGGGGAACGGCGCAGGCGTGCAACAACCTCGGCGTCATCCATGGAAAGCGGGGCGCATGGGAGGCCGCGATCCGGCACCTCGCCCGATGCCGGTCGATCTGCGAGAAGACGGGCGAAACCTACGGCCTCGCCTCCTGCCTCAACAACCTCGGACTCGTCTACGGGGAGAGCGGGGACGGGGCGCGGGCGGCCGAGCACTTCCGGGAGAGCGTCCGTCTCTTCGAGCGGCTCGGCAACAGGCAAGGCCTCGCTCGGGCGTACGAGAACCTCGCCCGAGTGCTCGAGGAAGGAGAGTCGGCGGAGCGGGCGGCGGAATACGCGAGGCGATCGAGAGAGATCCTCTCCGACATCGGCGGGGACGGATCGGACTCGGTTCCCGAGATGTGGCAGTCGGGCGCTTGGTAGGGTGCCTCGGCGGATCGGTCAATCCTGGAAGCCGACTCCGTCCGCCACGTGGTGCCGATGGCACTTGGCGCAGAGCTGTCCCTGGTTCGGCCCGTAGGGATTCGGTATCGGCCAGGAGCCGGAGGCGATGCCGTCCTGATCGAGAAGGTCGACGTTGAAGTCCCACCGGCCCGCCCGGGGGGCGGACGAGGCGTGGGCGCGATGGCAGGACAGGCACATCACCCGGCTGACCATCGACGGACCGAAGAAGTTATCGGTCGTCATGTTCGTGTCTTCGAAGGGGACGAGGGGGAGATAGGCGCTCGCCACGTCCCCGCCACCGGGGTCGTCGTCGCCGTTGTACTCGTTGTACCGGCGCGAGGAGGCTCCGCCGAAGGAGCGGTCCGGGTCGTGCTTGAAACCGAAATCGCCGGGGGGCGCGTGATAGTCGCCGTGGCAGTTCGCGCACCACGCAGTGAAACCGGATCGATAGGCGCTGTGGTTGTTCGAGGCTTCCGCCCCTCCCGTCGGGCCGATGTCGATTCCGATGCCATCGGGGGCCGGGTTCACGAAATCGAAGATGCCCCCCTGCAACGGCCCCACGCCCCGGAGAAGACGGAACGTGTCGGCGCCGTGAGGATCGTGACAGCTTGTGCAACCCAGCTGGCTCGAGGGGAAGGTCCCCCCGGGGGCATAGGTCCAGTCCGTGTCCTGCTGGAGCCCGTAGGAGGGGGCGATCACGCTGTGCCCCGCCGCCTGCCCCGGGATCGGCTGGGTGGCCCCGTTCGGACCGTCGTTCAAGTTGTCCTCGAGAAGGAAGACGAAGTTCCCGGCGCCCTTTTCGTCGGGGGGCATGAGGAGGTTGTCGCCGAGGACGTTTCCATAGCCGCCGGCGTGACAGGTGAGGCAGACCTCGGTCGGCGTGTCGGCGATGAGAAGCATCGGGTAGCCCCCCGGACCGGGGTACCCGTCCTCGCTGTCGTGCATGATGTGGCATCCGTGGCAGCTCGCGACGCCGCCGTCATGGAACGCGCGGGCCCCGCCGGGCGGAGCCAGGGCAAGGGCGCCGAGAAATATCCATGTCGGGGTGTTCATTCGGGTCACCTCGAGGGGTTTCGTTCCCCATTCCTATCATCGGTCGAATCGGGGCCGGCAGAAGGGCGATTCCGACCCTTTGCCGGGAATCGGACCGATACTAGCCCCAATTCCACAAAACTGCAGCTTTGATTTCGGCGCGCCTGGCTCCCCGACTCGGCGCAAGACGTGCGGGTCTCTTGAAACATCAAGGTCAGCACGGCCGCCGGCCGATTCGCTCGGGGCCCCTGTGAAGAAGCCCCGGGCGGATGCCCGGGGCCAAAGAAGGCTCGACTAGCCGTTCCCTATCATCGGATCAATGTCATTTTGCGGGTCTCCGAGAGGGGCCCCGCGTCGAGCCGGTAGAAATAGACGCCGCTCCCGACCTCGTGTCCGAAGCGGTCCCGGCCGTCCCACACCGCCGTGTGGCTGCCCGGTTCTCCCGCGCCCCGGACCAGCTCGCTCACGAGCCGGCCCGCCTGATCGTACACGGCGAGCCGGACCGGACGGGCCCGGTCGAGGGTGTAGCCGATCGTCGTGGCCGGGTTGAACGGGTTGGGGGCGTTCGGCGCGAGCACCACGCGGAGGGGAGCTTCGCCCGAACCGATTCCCGTGGTCGTGCCGAAGGGAGGCACGGAGATCGCCTGGAGGATCTGATTGTCCGACACCCGTTGCACGAAGACCATGGTGGTGATGTCCGTCGCCCCGCTGGTATTCCGGTAGGGCCACTCGTAGTGGAGCGAGTCGCCGGTGGTCATGGTCGCCAGCATCCCGTACGCGTTGGGGACGTAATCCCGCATGACGAACCGGAAGAGGTTTGGTCCGCTGTAGGCGGAATCCTCGACCACGGCCATCGTGATCCGGTAGTCGCCGCTCACGCCCTGCTCGGCGATGATGTCGAAATTGGTGCGAATCCAGGCGCCGTCGACGTACTGGCTGAAATTGATACGGAACTCGGGCCTCGGTACGTTGTAGAGGCTATCCAGGGTGGATTCCACGTAGGCGTACCACTGGGCGTAGGTCAAGAAGTTGGATGGGTCCTTCAGAAACATGCCCTCGAAGCGGAAGGTGGGGACGTATCCCACTCCGTAATACGACACCCTCGCATTGGAGTCGAGCGTGTTGGCGAGATAGAACGGATCGCTCGGGAGGGGCCAACTGACATGAGGCCGAATCGGGGCAACCTGCCCCGCATGCGCCTCAAAGATGGCGTCCATCGCCACTTTGATGGCGTTACAGCCGCCTCAGCCGGTATTGGTGAAATTCTCGACCACGACCAACCGCGGATTTCCGGCGGCGGAACCGGCGGCCAGGGCGAGGATGGCGAGCACGACCACCGCACGAACTCGCATCGGTAGACCTCCTTGGGTGTGGGTGCGAAGGCAAGAGAGCTACTGCTGTAACCCTCGAAACTATAGCATATTTGGGGCACAAGGCGAAGCGGAAACGCACCGCGCGACTTGACCCGCATCAAGTTCGCGGCTCCTATACATTAGAGAAGCAAAAAGTGTCGGAGAAGAGTCCGTCCAACAGGATGGGCCGGTCCGGCGACCCCTCTCTCTCGCCCGATCCGCCGGCCATCGCAAAACAAAGGGGTCCGGTTCTGCGTAGAATCGGTTTCACAACCTCCTTCGTCGCGAGATCGAGCGAAAGGTTCGGCGGCAAGGATCGAGGGGGAAAACGCCCGGAGGTGGCCTAAGAAGGCCATTGAGGACGTTTTTACCCGAGTACGCAGCCGCCGGGCCTTGCAGCCGATCGCAGTAGAATGGAGGTTGTGAAACCGGTTCTAGAGGAAGAACCGGCGGCGTGAGAGAGGGGCGCCGGAGAGGGCTCATGCCCGGGGCCGGAGGGGATCCCACTTTCCTTCGTCAGATCATCCGGCCAGGTTCGTCTTGTGTGGTGGATCAAACGGTGAGACCCTCCTCCCGGTTCGACGACTCCGATGCGCCCCTTGACGGCCGATTCGTTCCCCCCCGGGGCCGGCGTTCGACGAAGGGGGCGATAAGACGATGAACGTGATTTCCATTCCGCGAAAAGGGAGGATGGGACCATGCCCTGCCGATTCGTGAAGATCGTCGCGCTCGGCGCGGTTCTGCTCGTGCTTCATCTCTTGGGCTCCGGTGCGGAGGGGGCGGCCGTGGCGCTCAGCACCGGCGCGGACGCGGGAAGGGCGAATTGGAGGCCCCAGGTGAGCGACGACCCGATCGGCGTCGGAATCGTCGGCGGGGACGGCCGCTACTGGTGGACCCCGGCGGGGGAATCGTGGCATCTCGGCGTGTCCGGCGAGTGGAGCCGGATCACCGGACTCGACCTCCCCGTGCCGGTGGACGAAGTTCGTTTCATCACCGAAGCGGTACTCTTCACGATTACCGGCGAGGTGTACCACACCATCGACGAAAGCTGGGTCCGGGCCCAGCCGTTTCCAGGCTAATGACCAACCCGGCAAGTAGTTACCCGCTCATGCCCCGCGCGCCCCCGACGCCCCTGGCGCGGGCCTCTCCTCCTTCCTATATTCAGACCGGATCCCCTTTCCCGCAAACATCACCGAAGGAGACGAATATGAACCACGCATTTCGGTTCGGGACCTGCGCCGCCCTGCTGGCGATCCTCGTGACGGGGACGGCCCCCTTCGCCGGGGAGGACCACGATGCGGAGATGGCCAAGTGGATGGAGGTGGCGGCCCCCGGTCCTCATCACGCCCACATGAAGGACATGGTCGGGACCTGGAAGGCGACGGGGAAGATGTGGATGAAGCCGGGCGAGCCCCCGGCGGAGACGACGGGGACCGCCGAGTTCCGCCTCGTCCTCGGCGGCCGCTTTCTCGATCAGCGATTCTCCGGAATGTCGATGGGCATGCCCTTCGAAGGTATCGGGATCTCCGGCTTCGACAACCTCTCCGGCAAGCACACCTCCTTCTGGATCGACACGTGGGGAACGCTGATGACGACCAGCGAAGGATCGTGCACCGACCACTGCTCGGTGATCACAGAAACGGGCCACTACCCGGACATCATGACCGGCGGAACGAAGACCTACAAGATGGTGGTCCGCTCCGTCTCGAAGGACGAGGCGGTGATGGAGATGTACGACGTGGCCGCGGACGGCACCGAGACCCGGACCATGGAGATGGTTTACACGCGCGCCGGCTCGTAGGCGGCGCTCCCACGAATACACGGGCGGGGGCTCCGGTCCCCGCCCTTTTTTTGTCCGGACAGCCCCTTCCCTCCCCCTCGGGGGCGCCCGGGAGTTCCGGTGCGTCTCCGGCGCCCGAAAAAACGCGCCCGACCGGAGCCGGGCGCGTCGCGGTCGCCGGGTGCCGGTCGCCCTACCGGACGCTCACGGTCGCGGCCCCCATCCGGGGGGCGGCCCCTCTCTCCGCGGAGCAGTAGGGGCAGTGCGCCCAGTCGGGGTCGACCACGGCGCGGCAGGCGCCGCAGGTGTGGATCAGGCGATGGCCGCAGGCCGGGCAGGCGACGAATTCGGGACTGATCACCTGGGCGCATTTGGGGCAGGCGGTGCCCGAGGCGGCGTCCACCTGGATCGCCCGGAGCAGCTCGTCCACGGTCGTCAAACCTCCCTCGAGTTTCTCGAGGCCCGCGGCGAGAAGCATTCTCGTCTTCTCCGCGAGGGCGAGCTGCCGGATCGTCGACTCGTTCCCTTCCCCCGCCACCGCCTCCCGGATCCGGCGGCTGAACACGAGAAACTCGTGAATCGCGGTCCGCCCCGAGTAGCCCGTCTTGCCGCATTGCTCGCATCCGGCCCCCTCGAAGAAACGGTGTTTCGACGCCTGGCTCGGGGGGATGCCGAGACGGACCAGTTTCTCCGGCGCCGGCTCCGCAGGAGCCCGGCAATTCGGGCAGATCCGTCGCACGAGACGCTGGGCCAGGATTCCGTGAACGGCCGACGCGATCAGGTATGACGGGAGGCCGAGATTGCGGAGCCGGGTGATCGTCTCGATCGTCGAGTTGGTGTGGAGGGTCGAGAGGACGAGGTGCCCCGTCAGCGACGCCTGAAGGGCGATCGTCGCCGTCTCGAGGTCCCGCATCTCGCCGACCATCACCACGTCGGGGTCTTGCCGCAAGATGGAAGAGAGGACGTTCGCGAAGTTGCGACCCGCCTTCTCGTCGATCTGCACCTGGTTGACGCCGGCGAGCTCGTATTCGATCGGGTCCTCGATGGTGGTGATGTTCTTTTCCACCGTGTTGATGTGGCCGAGGGCCGAGTAGAGGGTCGTCGTCTTCCCGCTCCCCGTCGGGCCGGTCACGAGCACGAGTCCCTGGGGCCGGGAGACGATGGAGAGGAAGCTCGTCTTCATCTCCTCCTCCATTCCGAGGTTCTCGATGCCGACCTGGGAGCTTTCGCTGTCCAGGATGCGCATGACGATCTTCTCGCCGAAATTCGTCGGGAGCGTGGAGGCCCGGAGATCGAGGCGGTGGATCCCGATGCGCACGCCGAAGCGGCCGTCCTGGGGAATCCTTTTCTCGGCGATGTCCATGTGGGCCATCAGCTTCGCCCGGGAGAGCACCGCCCCCTGGACCCACTTGGGGAGTTCCAGCTCCTTGCGGAGATGCCCGTCGATCCGGTAGCGGATGGTGAGCGACTCCCGGGCCGGTTCGATGTGGATGTCGGAGGCGCCCATGTCCACGGCGGTGGCGATGATCTGGTTCACCATCCGGATGATGGGAGGCGCCTGGCTCTGCTTCTGCGCCTCCTTCAGGTCGACGGAGCTCTCCTTCGAATCGTCGAGCACCTCCACGTTCGAGGCGGTGATGTCCTTGACGATCTCCTCCACCGAGGACTCGATGCTGTAGTGTTTGTCGATCGCCTTCAGCAACGCGCTCCGGGGAGCGACGAGGGGTCGAATCTCGTAGCTGCTGACGAACTGGGCGTCCTCCACGGCGGCGACGTTCGTCGGATCGGCCATCACCACCATCAATTCGCGCATGTGAATCTGGATCGGGAGCATCTCGTGCTTCCGGGCGAGCTTTTCGGGAATGGCGGAGATCGCCGCCGCCTCGACGTGGATCCCCTTCGGGTCGGCGTACTCGTACCCGAGCTGGGTGGAAAGGGCCCGGGCCACGTCCTCCTCGGTGCAGACCCCCTTCTCGACGAGAAACTCGCCGAGCCTCATGTCGGTGGTCAGTTTCTCGAAGAGATACTTTTTGAGGTCCTGCTCTCCGATCAGGCCCGCTTCAACGAGGATTTCCCCAAGCTGTTTCTTCTGGATCCGGCCCACGCCCGCATCTCCTTTTCCGCCGTGACTCCTCTATGGTCCCGCCGTCGCCCGAGGCGCCCGCGGGGTCGTCGGTCAAAGTATCGGCGGAGGGGGATGGGCTCTGTAGGCGCCCCCGGGGCGGGGGTCAGAGGGCGGGGGGGTCTTCTATGCTCCGCCGGCCGGGTCTCTCTCCTCGGGCCCGGGGACGGGCGGGGGCACGATTCCGGATTCTCCGGCGAGCTTGTCGGCCCGGGTTCGGGCGGATTCGGCCTTTCTCCTCGCCTGGTTCATCGCGGACCGGGCGTCCCGGAACTCGTCCCGGGCGGCCGAAAGGGAAGCGCCGGCGTCCGGAGAGGATTCTTCGAGCTTCCGGAGCTTCTCCTCCGCCTTCTCCACCGCCCGGAGTTCCTTCTCCAGCCGCCTCTCGGCCTTCGACGCGTCCCGTTCGGCGTCCCCCGCGGAGGCCCGCGCGTCGGCGGCTCGGGCCCCGTCCCCCTCGTCCGGCGCCGCGTCGATCCGAATCTCCTCCCCCGAGGTCAGGCCGCTCCCGCCGTCGATCCACGACGCGAACCGGAGCAGTTGGGCCCGCTGGTGATCGTCCTTGGAGAGGGCGAGAATCTGCGGGCGCCAGTCCCGGGGGTGGCCGGGGGTCGCTGAGAGCGCGAGGAGGTGCTCACGAACCCGTGGGAACTGGTGGGCCCGGCTGCCGTCCGCCCAGCGGGCGGGCCCGGCGGTCCTCTTCAAATGATGGTAGATCGCGAAGAGCAGCGGCCCCCCCCCGGTCGCGCCCGCGACGGGCTTCACGGCGACCATCGCGCCGAGACAGCCGAGGGTCCCCGTGCCCCGCTTCGATCCCAAGGGCGTGCCCGCGGGTTTCTTCATGCCCCGTCGAGCATCGCCGCTTGGGACCGATCCGTCAAGGTTCGGGAGGGATCCCACCCGCCGGCCCCGTCATGCTCAGAGGAAGAACCGGCCCTTCTCGATCCGTTTCGCCACCCGTTCGACCGCACCGATCGGGATCGAGACGTGCACCACGTCACCGCCGTCATCGACATCGACGACGAGCCGCTTCCCCAACTTCCGTACGAGCACCCGGTGCCCCGGGGACTCCACCTCGACCATCGTGAAATCGGGCATCTTTTCGAGTTCGTCGCCCACGATACGAACGGCTCCCATGTACCGCACCGCCTCGGGCGGCATTCCCTCGTACGCTTCGGAGGGCATGAACGGGAGGGCCAGGAGAAGGAACGAGACGGGAACGGAGAACCGGACGTCCGTTCCGCACGCCTCCCGCACCTCCACTTCGATCATCCCCCGCCCGGCGATGCTCGTCGCGATCGCCGCCCCCGTGAGCGAGACCGCCGCGAGAACGGCGACCGCGATCCACAGGATGGTTCGGTTCCGCCTGGTCATGACCCCCTCCTACTCCCCGGAGGCCTTCTGGTCGATCCAGATCCGGACCTGGTCCTCGTCGTCGTTCACCAGGACGAAGTCACCGCCGCCGTGCTCCGCCAGCGCGCGGATCGCCCCCAGCACGTCGATCTCGTCCTCGCCGCCGGAGATCATCGCGTCGAGCACCACGAGAGGAATGCGGACGCGGACGGTGTTCGGTTCGCCCTCCTCTTTCTCTTCTTCCACGTTCACGGTCAGGTAGTCGCCCTGCTTCGAGACCCGGACGTTCTCTTCGATGCCGTCCACGTGAACGTACTCCCCCTCCTCGGCCTCCCGCACCGCCTTCAGGATCGCGTGGATGTCCTCCGAGTCGAGCTCCTGATGGTCGATGCGTACCTTGCCCCCGCTGAATTCCTCTTCCTCGATGAGGGGGAGCACTGCTTCGATGAGGGAGAACGGCAGATTGACGCGGACCTTGTCCCCCCCGTCCCCCTTCTCCTGAACGTACACGTGCAGCCAGTGGCCGTCATCCGCCCGCACTCCGGGCGCGGCGAGAAGCGCCGCGGCGGCGAGGACGATGAGCGCAATCCCGATTCTCTTCATCTCGGTCCCTCCTGCCTCGGGATCCGGACTTCTTGGGCGGTCCCGATGACCCTCATACGAGCAGGAACGGCAAAGGTTTCCCTTGGGGGGGAGGCGGCCTTGACGGGCGGGAGGAACGACTCTACAGTCAGGGGAAAGGAGAGCGGGTTTGAAGACACGCAACACGTTGTTTTGGCTTCTGTTACTCACCATGAGCGGGGGCGCATGTTCTTCGGCAAACGACCCCGCCGGATCGGGTCTTCCGTCGGATACGGACCGGGAGACTCCGTCGAACCTGGTCGCCCGGTGGCTCCCTTACGCGGTGGCCTCCCGGGACAGCGCGGGCCTGGAGGAGTCTCTCGACGAGGCGTTCGCCTACCCCGGCGCGGGGGGGGAGGACCCGGCCGCCAAGGAGGACGTTCTTCGCTACCTGGGAAGGGCCCTCACCGGACATCCGGACGAGAGGGGGCGGACCCTCGCCCACGGGGACCTCGTCGTGATCGAGAAGGGGACCTTTCTCGACGACACGCCGTACGAGGGAAAACCTGATGGCGAGAAGTGGTACAAGAGCTCGGTCTCGGTCGATCTGCTCCTGGTGTTCGACGGGACGGACGGGAGAACGACGGATTCCTTCGACGAGGAGATGTTCCTCGTGGTCCGTCCTGATCCGGAGAACGATGACCTCTGGGTGGTGATTCGCGCGGAACTCGCCGATCCACTCCCTTGACGCTTCAGTGCCCGCTCCCCCCTGAGGAAGACAAGCATGTTCAAATGATACTATCGGACGAGCACGGCCTTCTTCGTGATCACCTTCCTCCCGCTGTCGATCCGCGCGAAGTAGACCCCCGCCGGCGCCGGGCGGCCCCGTTCGTCCCGCCCATCCCACACCGCGTCGTGCTCGCCGGGCGGAAAGGTTCCGTTCGCCAAGGTCGCCACGTGCCGCCCCGCGGAATCGTACATCTCCGCCCGCACCTCGTGCCGGTCCCGGATCTCGAAGGTGAAGAGGACCGTGCCGTTGAACGGATTGGGACTCCCTTCGCGGACCCGGAGATAGAGAGGATCGGTGGGGACTGCGTCGGGGGGGCTTTCTTCGGGCGCCTCCTCGGCCGGGGGGGGGGGGACGGCGAGGCGGGCGGGGGGAGCATAGTTCGGGACTTCGTCATAGGCGAACGCGGCGTAGTAGTAGGTCTTCCCCGGCAGGAGCCCCTCGTGGACGAACCGGCCCGCGGCGCCGGGCCCGCCCGGGAACCGCCCCCCCAGGCCGTTCGGGGCGGGCGCTCCGTCCTCCGGTCCCGCGGGGTCCCCCTCGGTCGAGTAGCGGAGAAGAACGCCGGCGCAGTCGGGGTCGTCCGGAACAGACCAGAGGATGGTCACGACGCGGGGGGGCGAGGCGGACGTCTCCCCCCACACCGGCCCGGCCGCCGGAGCCGCGAGGGCGCCCGCCGCCAGGACGACCGGGAGCCAATGTCCCCGCTTTCTCATCCTCCCGCTCCGGATCCCTCCGAGGGAGAGGGAAAAAATGGCGGGCGGAAGGGTCACGCCCCGTTTCCGCCCGCCGGTGATGCATGATCGAGGGGCGATGCTATCGCACGAGCACCATCTTCTTCGTCTCTCGAAAGTCGCCCGCCTCCATCCGGTAGAAGTACACACCCGAGCCGGTCTCCTTGCCCGACTGGCTCAGGCCGTCCCAGATGACGGCGTGGGCGCCGGCGTCGAGATCGCCGTTCACCAGGGTCTTCACGAGCCGACCCGAGGTGGTGTAGATGTTCAGCGAAACCCGCTCCTTGGCCGGCAAGGAGAACCGAATCGTCGTCGTCGGGTTGAACGGGTTCGGCCGGTTCTGGGCGAGTTCGTACGCCGGTTTCGGCGGCGCGTCCCCCTCCACGCCGGTGGCGTCGAAAGGCTCGCCGAAGAAGTTCCGGAGAATGGTCTCCACATTCGCCCGGAGATGGTCGTGGTTCATCCGGTAGGGGCGCCCCGACAGGAACGCGAACTTCGCGCCGTCGGCACGGTGGGTGCCGCCGGCGGCGGGGACGCGCATCGCCCCGCTTCCGAGAACGCCCGAGGACGAGTGGGACGTGAAGAGCAGCTCCGTCTCGGCGCTCTGGAAGGTCGTGTCGAAAAGGGCGTTGAAGGACTGGCTGCCGATGAAGCCTTGGTTCACCAGGTCGGGATGGCGGGCCACGTAGTTGGTGAGCGTGTTCTCCACGTCCCCCGCCCAGGTGATGCCGAGGTAGTCGGCGAGACCGGAACTGACGAAATCCTGGCCCATCCGGGTGAGGAGCAGTACGTTGCCCCCCGCCTCGAGGTAGTCTTGGATCGCCGTGTTGATCCAGGGATCGATGTCGCCGCCGAAGTTGTTTCCCACCCAGACGACGGCACTGAACTGCTTCAGCGTGTCCGAGGGGACTTTCGTTCCGTTACCGAGGGGCGCGGGCAGCGTCGACGGATAGCTTGCCGGCGCCGCGAAGCAGTCCCAGAAGGAGAAGTCGAGGCTCCCCCAGAAGACGCTGTCCTCATAGGCGCTCGTGATCTCGCTCCCGTAGCTGGTCCAACTCACGCCGTTCACTACCAGGATGCCCCGGTCGAAGGTCGGGTCGACCACGGCGTCCTGCAACCCCTTCAGGATCCAACCGCCGTTGAACTTGTCGAATTTGACGTCCAGGGGCTCGAAGGGGACCTCAAAGGTCCAGCTCTGGGAGGCGAGGGAGTCGCGGACCACGATGGTGGAGTCCTGGGGGGCCATGTCGATGAAGATGTCGATGGGCATCGTGTAGAGCCAGTGGGTCTGCTTCTGTTCGATCGTGAGCTGCACCTCGTAGCCGCCCCCCGACGGCGCGGCGCTCCACTCGAATCCGTAGATCGGGTAGAACTCCTTGTAGATCCACTGCTCGAAGAACGACGCGAGGTCCATGCCGCTCACGGTCTCGCACACCACCCGGAAGTCTTCGGTCGTCCCGTTCCCGTAGAGGACCGGGGCGTAGTCGTGCCACTGCCGGAGGCACTCGAAGAAGTTCGTGTCGCCGACGACCCGCCGGAGCATGTGAAGGACCCAGTTCGCCTTGTTGTAGGAGAGATCGCCGTCGAGAATCCGCCACGGGTCGGTGACGTCGTCCACGTAAATCGTGCCCGGCCCGTAGTAGCGGGTCGCCTTCATATCCTGCCGGTACTGGCCCATACCGTATTTGTTCTCGCTCCATAGCGCTTCCGCGTAGGTGGCGAAGCCCTCGTTCAGCCAAATGTGCTCCCACGCCGCGGGGGAAATCATGTCCCCCCACCACATGTGGGCGAGCTCGTGGGCGACCACGTACTCGTTCCAGAATCCCATGGAGGAGCAGGTCTGGTGCTCCATGGCGCCCCCCCAGAGGAACTCGGCGTGGCCGTACTTCTCGTCCCGGAACGGGTAGTCGCCGAAGATGGTTTCGAAGAAGCCGATCTGGGTCGCGCACTGGGCCGTGAGCCCCGAGACCGCCCCCACGCTCCCCGGGAAGACGAAGTTGCGGATCTCCATGGAGTCGGCGTCGAAGTAGTACCAGTTCGAGTAGACCGTGTACGGGTAGGCGGCGAGGGAGATCAGATAGGTGCTGATCGGGTACTTCTCGAACCAGTGGTACGTCGTTTTGCCCGGCACGCTGACGCTGTCGGCGGAGAGGAGCAGGCCGTTGGAGGCGACGATCAAGTTCGACGGGACCGTGACCTTCATGGTCGACGAGTCCGCCTTGTCACCGACGATGTCCTTGCACGGCCACCAGGATTTTGCGCCGTAAGGCTCGGAGAGGCTCCAGATCATCGGGGCCCCGTCGTAGGTGTCGAAGCCGAACGCGCCGTATCCCTCGTCCGGCGTCCCGGCGTAGTCGACCTCCACGGTGAAGACCGTCCCCGGCGAATAGGAGGCGCCGAGTTGGACCGTGACCCGGTCGGCGGCATGACCGAACGCGGCCGGGAGACCGTCGACACGGACGGCGATCACCGTCATGTTGTCGAGGAGATCGAGCACCACCTCGGTGATCGAAACGCCGACCGGCGTCGCGTCCATCCGAACCGTTCCTGCGAGCGTCGCGGTGGTCGGGTTCAGGTCGAGGTCGAGTTCGTAGTAGAGCGCGTCGAAGTCGTCCTGAATCGCCGACTGCTTCGCGGCGTCCCAGAGCTTCCGGTACGCCTCGGCCTTCCGGGGCGCCTCGAACTCCTTGGCGTAGACCCGTGGGCCGTCGAGATCTTGGGCGAGGGCGCCATACGCCGAGAGCATCATCGCGCCGAGAACCGCGAACAGGACGAGCGCGTTCCGACCCGTCAAGGATCGCATCATCGAGAATCTCCTTCCCTGTCTCCGGGAGATGGGTTTTGCCGCCTGGGAGCGTGTGGGGAGTACGTCACAGATTATAGCGCGGAACTTGCGCCGGGTCAATGGGTTCCATGGGCCCGGCGCGATGACTTCACGGACGGTGCCCGCTCCCTAACCGGGGGCCCCTTCGGCCCTTAGCGGATGAGAACCGCGGGACGGCTGTAGGCGATCCCCGCCGCCCGGAGCCGGTAGTAGTAAACGCCCGAGGGAACCTCCCGGCCGGAGTCGTCCCGGCCGTCCCAGGTCACCTCGTGGGACCCGCCGGGGAAGGACCGGTCGACGAGACGGCGGACTTGCCGTCCCCGGACGTCGAAGACGAAAAGTTCGACCCGGTCTTCCTCGCGAAGATCGAAGCGGAATGTCGTCGACGGGTTGAACGGGTTCGGCCGGTTCGGGTAGAGCACGGCCACGGCCTCCGGGGCCCCTTCCGCCACGGCGGTGCTCGCGTCGCCGAGAATCGGGAAGGTGTACCAGGCGGCCGGTTCGGTCCGCGGCTTCCCCTCGGCCCGGCCGCCGTTGTCCTCGGCGTGGACGTAGTAGTCGACCGTCGTCGAGTCGACCGGCGGGGCCGGGATCACGCCTTCGTAGTCGTTCCCGATCGTGTTCGACATCGTCGCGGTCTGCCACGATCCCCCTTCGAACCTATAGCGCAGGTCGACCCCGGCGAGGCCGGCCTCGCTCCGGTCGTCCACCGAGGCGGTCAAGGTGACCGGCCCCGGCATCGGCTCCCCGATCGGCACGTGCGCGACCCGGAGCATCTGCCGGTCCATCACGCCCTTCGCCCGGCAGTGGAGGGCGTCGTCGGTGATGAAGCCTCCGTAGGAGTAGCCTTCCACCGCATAGCCGGGCGCCGCCGCCTGGTACGCGGCGATCGCCTGGTTGTCGTAGGTCGCGTTCCCGAAGATCGGGACATAGATCTTGTCGTTCAGGATCAACGAATTCGTGTACGACGCCGGCTCCCCCCCCGCGATGGCATAGCAGTAGACCCGGTGCACCGTGTAGGGGCGCCCCGTGGAGGAGAGGAGCGACGCGATCAAGGTCGCCCTCTGTTCCAGATTGGCGTAGGTGTAGTGGCCCGTCCAGGTCTGCTTGATCAGGACGTTTTCCTCGTCCAGGAACTTGGCCCACGTGTCGATGTGGTGGATCCCCGAAGTGGAGATGTCGTCGATCACGTTGTAGGCGGTGATCCCGAGGTACTCCTCCATGAGGGCGTCCACCTGGGCGGGCGTCATGCCGTGGTACGACCACGCCTCGTCGTAAACGAGGTCGGTGGACATGCTGAAGAGGGACCCGTCGGTCATGTAATTGCCGCCCGTGTGGCGCATGCCGTGGGCGTAGACGGGAATCCCCTGCTGGGCGCCGAAGAGGCCGTTGATGGCGTTGTCGAGCGGGCGGGGGCGGTTGTACTCGTGGTCGACGATCCCGACGTCGCCGTCGCCGTCGAAGACGAACCAGGGGCCGTAGTCGCGGGTCCAGATCGAGTTGCTGCTGGCCACGAGCCACTCCACTTTCGACGTGTCCACGCCGTTCGCCACGAAGTTGCTCCTCGCCGTGCTCAGGTAGCTGCTGGAAACGATGACATGAAGCGTGACGTCGTCGTCGAAGTCGGTGAGGAGGCCGTAGGGCAGGCCGAGGGGGTATCGAATGAGCACCCCCGTGCACGGCTCCCACTCGCCGCAGTTCCGGATCGGACCCACGGGGGGCGGATCGACCCGGGCCGTCTTCGACAGGTATTCGGGACTCTCCATGATCCGGAGCTCCTCCGCCGTCGGCGCCTGGGGAAGGAGTTCCTCGAGGCCGTCGACGTCCCACTCCGCGATCGAGAGAGCGGGAGCGAGGAGGAGGAATGCGGACAGAACGATGCGAAAACGGCTATGCACGGGAGGCTTCATGTTTTTCCCTCGAGAACTCGGGCGGGGAGGAGCGGACCGCCTCGTCTAAAGTGAAGTCCGAGAACAAGATAATCATATCACACTCCCCACGCCCGGCGCCAGGGAAAAGGAGCCCCGGCCGGGAGGGGCATTCTCGGCCCCGGCGGGGACAGGAGGATCAAGATTTCTCCTCGAGGGCCGATCTTTGGAACGGGAGCACGGGCGCGCCCCCTCCACACGGGGCGGCGCGACGGAGGACAGAGCGTGATGAAACCGACCGGAATCGGATCTCTTCTCGCCTCGGGTCTCGCCCTCGCCGTTCCCGGCTTGGCGGCCGCCGCTCTTTCGACCAGCCATCTCGGATCGGACGCGGAACTCTCCGCCATCCTACCGATCCCGGTCCTCGCCGCCGAAGGCCGGATCGGCGACCGGGGCGGATCGGCGACCTACGAACTCGACGTCGGCCCGAGCGCGGCCTCGCCGGCCATGACGGGGCAGTTCTCATGGAAGAAGGGAGAGAAGGAGGCTTTCGAACTCACCTATCACGCCGGGTCCGGGTTGGTCACCTTCCTCGTGGACGACAAGGCCCTGACCTACCGGCCCGCGGGCACGTTCACGGAGATCTTCATCCGGGCCCGGGCGGCGAAGAAGGAGAGCGAGGTCGAGGTGAAAGATTTGGTCCTCGACGGCGAAGACGTGGAGGACGAAGCCCGCGCCTCCGGGGACCACGCCGGCATCGATATCCTCCGGATCCGGGGCGCCTCCCTCACGGGCGGGTTCCGGCTGACCGGGAAGGTCTCCCTCTCCTGGGAGCATTCCGCGCCGGAGCCGTCCGAACTCGCCTTCGAGATCCAGGTGGGAGCGCCCGACGCCGTGACGAGCACGAGCCCCGCGAGTTGGGGTTCGGTCAAGAAGATGTTCCGGAACTAGGAGAGGAATGCGCTCACTCCGAAGCGGGGCGCTTCCTCGGACTCCTTCTTCGCGCCTTGGAGCAACTGTGCTCGTGGTCCGTATCGGGCTGGACGGGCAGTTGATGCACCACGGGCCTGGTCCCAGGTCCCCTTCTGGCCCGGGATCACGCGCGGTTTCGTCGCGAGGGGTCGGAGCGTCAGGCGAGAGGCCGACTTGGACAAGCCGCTCCCGGAGGCGTAGCCGAAGCTACGTCGAGGAAGCGGCGCAGGAAAGGAGGCCTCGCAGCCCACGATCCGACGCCGCAGCAGAAACCGCAAGTGATTCCGGGCCGTCTAGTCGATCGTCCAGCACTCGCCGCTCTTCAGGATCTCCTCGAGGGTCTGGTCCCCTTTCTCCTTCACCGCCGCGTTCACCTGGTCGTGAAGGAGTCTGTCGTAGGTGGGACGCCCCACGTCGCGGAAGACGCCCACGCCCACGGGGAATTCGGGGTAGTCCATGTGGGCGAGCATGAACCCGAGATTCGGATACGGGCTCTTCTCGTCGTGAACGACCAGGTCCTCTTCGGTGATGCCGTTCCCGAGGGTGACTACCTCGAGGTGGCACCGGTCAAGACGGATTCCCTTGTCCCGGTTCTCACCGAAGACGAGCGGCTCGCCGTCCATCAACTCGATGACCCGGTCCGAACGAACGTCCTTCGCCTTCAAATGGTCGAAGGCGCCGTCGTTGAAGATGTTGCAGTTCTGGTAGATCTCCACGAACGCCGTCCCCTCGTGCTTCGCCGCCCTCTCGAGGGTCCAGGCGAGATGCTTCGTGTCCGTGTCGATCGTGCGGGCCACGAAGGTCCCCTCGGCGCCGATCGCCATGCAGCACGGATGAAGGGGGTAGTCGATCGACCCCATGGGGCTCGACCGTGTTCTCTTCCCCTGCTCCGACGTGGGGGAGTACTGCCCCTTGGTCAGGCCGTAGATCCGGTTGTTGAAGAGCAGGATCTTGACGTCCAGATTCCGCCGGATCGTGTGGAGCAGGTGGTTGCCTCCGATGGAAAGACCGTCCCCGTCCCCCGTGGCGATCCAGACCGACAGCTCCGGGTTCGCCACCTTGATCCCCGTCGCCACCGTCGGCGCGCGCCCGTGAATCGTGTGGAACCCGTAGGTGTTCATGTAATAGGGAAACCGGCTCGAGCACCCGATCCCGGAGACGAACACGAAATTCTCCCGCGGGATGCTGAGGGTGGGCATGACTTTCTGCACCTGAGCCAGGATCGAGTAGTCGCCGCAGCCGGGACACCAGCGCACTTCCTGGTCCGAAAGGAAGTCCTTGCGCGTCAGGGTCGCCGCATTCGCGTCGCTCATGACCATCTCCTTACAAGAGCTCTTCGATCTTGGCGACCACCTCGCGGATCTTGAAGGGCTGGCCGGACACTTTGTTCAGGCCGACCGCGTCCACGAGGTACCTGCCGCGAACGAGCAGTTTCAGCTGTCCCGTGTTGTTCTCCGGAATGAGCACGCGCTCGAACCGGGAAAGCACGTCGCCGAGGTTCCTTTGAAAGGGGTTGAGATACCGGAGATGAGCGTGGGATACGCTCTTCCCCTCGGCCCGTTCCCGCTTCACCGCCTGGGATACGGCGCCGAACGTGCTCCCCCACGAGAGCACGAGGAGTTTCCCCGACTCGTCCCCCTTCACCTCGAGAGGAGGGATGTCCTCGGCGATCCCGTCCACCTTCCGCTGCCGGTATTCGGTCATCAGCCCGTGGTTCACCGCGTCGTAGCTGACATTCCCCGTCTTGTCGCTCTTCTCGAGGCCGCCGATCCGGTGCTCGAGGCCGGGCACGCCGGGAATCGGCCACGGCCGGGAGAGCGTCTTCGGGTCCCGGAGATACGGCAGGAAACCGTCCGGATCCGTCGGATGACGGACTTCGATCTTCGGCAGCTCCGCGAGATCCGGGAGCATCCAAGGCTCGGCCCCGTTCCCGAGATAGCCGTCGGAGAGGAGGATGACCGGAACCATGTACTTCACGGCGATCCGGAACGCTTCGATCGTCATGGCGAAGCAGTCGGACGACGTCGACGGCGCCACGACGACCAAGGGCGCCTCGCCGCTCCGTCCATAAAACGCCTGGAGCAGATCCGACTGTTCGGTCTTGGTCGGGAGCCCGGTGCTCGGCCCGGCCCTTTGGATGTTGAGCACCACCAGGGGCAGCTCGGTCATCACCGCGAGGCCGAGGGCCTCTCCCTTCAACGCGAGACCGGGGCCGCTCGTGCTCGTCACCGCCAGGTTACCCGCGAAGGAAGCGCCGATCGCCGTCCCCACGGCGGCGATCTCGTCCTCGCTCTGCACGGTTCGGACACCGACGTGCTTGTACTTCGCGAGCTCGTGGAGGACGTCGCTCGCCGGAGTGATCGGGTAGCTCGCGCAGGTGAGCGGCGTCTTCGCGATCATCGACGCGGCGACGCATCCGAGCACGATCGCCTCGTTCCCGGAAACCTTCCGGTATGTCCCCGGCCGGATCGACGCCTTCCGGATCTTGTAATGGGTGGTGAAGATCTCGCCCGCGTCGCCGTAAGAGTACCCGGCTTTCAGGGCCGTGGCGTTCGCCTCCGCCACCTCCGGCTTGTGAACGAACTTCTCCTTGATCCAGTCCATGGTCGGCTCGAGGGGGCGCTCGTACAGCCAGTAGAGGAGGCCGAGGGCCCAGAAGTTCTTGCACCGGTCCTGCTGCTTCTTCGCCAGGGGGCTGTCCTTCAGGGCCAAGGCGTTCAGGGTCGAGATCGGAATCTTGAACACCTGAAACTCGGCGACACTCCCGTCCTCGAGAGGGTTCGAATCGTAGTGCGCCTTCTTGAAGTTCTGGGGGGTGAACGCGTCGGTGTTGACGATGATCCGGGCGTTTTTCTCCAGATCGGGGAGGTTCACCTTGAGCGCGGCGGGGTTCATCGCCACCAGAACGTCCGGCTGGTCGCCCGGCGTCTCCACGTCCAGACTGCTGAAATTGAGCTGGAAGGCGCTCACGCCGGGCAAGGACCCCGCGGGGGCGCGGATCTCGGCCGGAAAATCGGGCAGAGTGCTGATGTCGTTGCCGATCACCGCCGAGGTGTTGGTGAACTGGTTTCCCGTAAGCTGCATCCCGTCGCCCGAGTCGCCCGCGAAACGGATGACCACGTGGTCGATCTCCTCGAGGAGATGGGGCTTCGGCTTCTGGCTGACGCTACCGTCCATGGTCGATTTCACCTTGTGGATCGGAGGAATGACGCCCCCTCCCGGTTCGGAAGGCCCCGGATCGAAACGCGAAACGCCCGTCGAGAGACAGGGGCGAGTCGATGTCGAAACGAACGCTTGATGTTCTCAGGTCCACCGCTTCGAGTCAACCGTCGCCCCCGCCGGACCCCTCCCGGCGCAGGGCGGGTGCCCCTGGAAAGCCGGGAAACGCGCGCTTCTTCATGGTATGATGTATAGCGGAACCGGAATCGCCGCAATAGGATCGCCGGAAAATGCGATCCTTCGCCCGCTCTCATCTCCCCCGGAAGGAGGGTCTATCGTGAAACGGGCCGCCGCCGCTTTCCTCTTCGTCCTCCTCGGGATCGCCCTTCTTCGGCCCGGGATGCGCCCCTCCCCCCCGGCGCCCGTACCCCCCGCGCCGACGGAGCACCGCCTCTCGGAAGGGGCCGAGGAGGAGAACAAGATCGCCCGGAAACGGTGGTTCGAGGAGATGCACCGCGCCGCGCCGGGCACGGACTGGCGGGCGATCGAGCGGGCGAACGGGCGGGAACTTCAGGACCTCCGGAACCGTTCGGTCCCGAAGCGCCTCCCCGAATGGACCGAGCTCGGCAGCAGAAACCTGGCGGGGCGGATGCACGCCGCCGCCCTCTCCGTTTCGGGCGACAGCCTCTACGGCGGCTCCTCCCTCGGCGGCGTCTGGAAGGGTTCCCTCCACGGCGAGGGGTGGCGGCCCCTCTCGGACAACCTGTACGGCGGCGCCCACGGTCTGGCCGCGGCGGACGGGCCGCCCGAAGTGGTGACGGCGGTCACCGACGGGGGGCTCATCCACTACACGGAAGACGGAGGCGCGACCTGGATCGTCCCGTCGGGTCCCGAGCCGGACCTCTCCGAATGCAAGCGGGTGCTCCGCGACTACGGGACATCGGACCGGATCTACCTGGTCACCCGGGTCTCGGTCACGTCGGGCAAGGTCTGGCGCTCCGACGACGGGGGCCGCACCTATACGCGCATCGCCCGGCTCGCGGCGGACCCCGGCGACATCTGGCTGGACCGCGTCTCCGGCGGCGACCTCTATCTACAGAAAGGGGAGCGAACCCTTCGCTCGGGCGACGGGGGGGCCACGTGGGACACCCTCGGCGTCCTTCCCGTCGCGAATCCGACCGGCGTGGTGCTCACCGGCTCCGAGGCGGGGGCGCCGACCCTCTACTGCGCGGCGGCGGGGGCGGCGGGCTGGGGACTCTACCGTTCCACGGACGGCGGCCTCACCTGGGCCTACCGGCACGAAATCCACGACTTCTGGGAGACCCTCTGCGCGTCGATCACGGACTGGGAAAAGGTCTTCTTCGCCGGCGTCGAACTCTGGCTCTCCGTCGACGGGGGCGGGAGCTTCACGAAGTACAATGACTGGTGGGCCTACTACGACGACCCGGTCCACAAGTTCCACGCCGACTTCCCCGGCGGCGCGTGCGTCTGGGTTCCGGGCGAAGGGGAGGTCTTCTACGTGGCCACCGATGGCGGCCTCTACCGGAGCGGAGACGGCCTCGCCTCGATCACGAACATCTCCCTCGAGTACCTCGGCGTGAGCCAGTACTACACGACGCTTACGAGCGGGAACGACCCCGACCTGATTCTCGCGGGGGCCCAGGACCAGGGCTACCAGAGGAGCACGGGGACGGCGATCGGCTCGTGGCGGGACTTCGACCAGCTCTGGAGCGGCGACTACGGACACCTGACGTCGGGGGACGGCACCCACGAGAACGTGTACAGCGTCTATCCCGGCTTCGTTCTCCGCCATCAGGGGGAGGCGAACCCGGTCCTTTCGTCCCACGACTTCCCCGCCGGGGAGTTGTACAACGCGTGGATGCCCTACGTGCTCGCCGATCCGCTGGAATCGAACAAGATGTACTTCTGCGCTTCCCGGCTCTACACGTACCGCTTCCTTCTTCACGGTCCCGTGGTGACCGCGTCGAATCAGGACTTCACCGTGAACGGCAGCGCGTTCCTCTCCTGCTTCTCCATCTCGCCCGTCGATCCCGACCGGTGGATCGCGGCGACGAATGCAGGCGAGGTCTGGTATTCGACTGACCACGGGGCGAACTGGTCCCCCTCCCCCGACCCGGGGCCCTCCCAGACATTCCTCTACGGCACGGCCGTCGCCTTCTCGCCGATCGAAGGGGGCGCGGCTTCTCTCGGCGGAAGCGGCTACAGCGGGCCGGCCGTCTATTCCACGGCGGACGGGGGCGTGACTTGGGTCCCCGACTCGGACGGCCTTCCCTTCACCCTCGTCTACGACCTCGCCTTCGAAGAGACGGGAACGGACGCCCTCTACGCCGCCACCGAGGCGGGCCCGTACCGCAGGGACCCCGCGTCCCGGCGCTGGTCGTACATCGGGGGCACGGAGGCCCCGATGACCACGTACTGGTCCGTGGAGGCGGTGCCCGCGGCGGGCGTCATGCGATTCGGCACTTACGGCCGGGGGATCTGGGATTACGCCTACGACGCGGCGACCTCCGCCGCCGAAGGCCCGGCGCCGCTCCCCGAGGCGCGGGGACTCCTGAACTTCCCGAACCCCTTCAACCCGTCCACGACGATCCGCTACCGTTTGGACGAAGCGGACGACATGACGCTCGCCGTCTACAATGCCGCGGGGCGGCGGGTGCGGCTCCTGGAGTCGGGGTTCCGGGGAGCGGGAGAGCATGAAACGGTCTGGGACGGGCGGAGCGAGCGGGGCAATGATGTCGCGAGCGGGGTCTACACCGCGAGGCTGGAGACGAAGGGCCGGGCGACGAGCCGCCGGATGGTTCTCGCGAGGTAGAGCAGTAACCGTCCGGAGGGGGGCGGGTCCGGCTTCCGGAGGGATGGGGGCATGACCGGGGAGTTGTTGCCGTCTTACGCAACGCCTCCTCTACGAGCCCGGAGAATGGGAGGGCTATCTCCCGCCGTGCGACGAGCGTTCAAGTCTGCCCCTCTATCCCTCCCTCAGCCGGTCCCCCCCCCCGCCCCGAAGTTCTACGCGCGGTAAGGACGGCGGGGCGGCGGTCCGGCTTCGGGAGGGATGGGGGCATAACCGGGGAGTTGTTGCCGTCTTACGCAACGCCTCCTCTACGAGCCCGGAGAATGGGAGGGCTATCTCCCGCCGTGCGACGAGCGTTCAAGTC
>JBDROZ010000052.1:0-78393 GCA_043809585.1 Candidatus Eiseniibacteriota bacterium | reverse complement strand
CGGTCGGACTTCCGCCACCGGAGGTGTAGTCATGAGAGCCTCCCCCCGGGCGCTACCACTTATCGCTCCTAGCCGTCGCGATAAGTCCAAGCGCCCGACGGGCCCCATCGAGGAGGCGGCGAAGGAAAGGAGGCTTCGCAGGCGGCGATCCGAGATCGCAGTAGGAGATTTGTGCATAATCCAGGCTAAGGAAAGAGGATCCGGCTATGCCCGTCCAGAACTCCCGCCTTCCACTCATCCGGGAAAGGGAGTTCGAGGAACTTGTCGGCATTCGTCCGGAAATCGAGGACGTCCAGGCCCGGCCAGTCGCTCCCGTACATCACCCGCGTCCCGATCTCGGGAAGCCGGGGAAGGAAATCGGGAATCCTACGGACCGGGATGCCGGAAATGTCGAGCCAGAGGTTCGGATGGCGGCGGAGGAGAAAGAACGCCTCGTCGTACCAGATCGGCCGCCCCCCGTGGGCCATGACGATCCGGAGGCGCGGGAAATCGACGGCCACGTCATCGAGATCCATGGGCCTCGAGTACTTGCACCTCGCGCCGGGAAAGACGCTCGTCCCGGTGTGGATCACGACCGGCAGGTTCCTCTCCTCGGCGCGCCGGTAGATCGAGCCGAGGGATTCGAGGCCCTCCGTGTAGGCGTTCGCGGCGTACCCCTGGTGGGGCGGGTGGATCTTGAGGGCGACGGATCCGGAATCGGCGAGACGGTCCACCTCGGCGGCGCCGTCCTTCACGCGGAGGGCGTTCACCCCGGTGATCGGGAGAAGCCGCGTTCGATCGCGGTCGGCGTAGGCGAGGCAGAAGTCGTTCGACGATTCATCGAACCCCGTGACGTCGGGGCTGACATCGTTCACGAGACCGACCCGGGCGATCCCCTGCCGGTTCATCTCCTCGAGAAGAACCGCCGGATCCCGGCACACCTCGGCGTAGTACTCGTAGTGTCCCCACCCTTCCCGGCGGAAGGCGTCGGCCACGCCGGCGCGGATGAGTCCGGCGGGCTGCACGTGGACGTGGATGTCGGTGACGGGCGGGGCGACCGGTTTCCGCGAATCACTCATCCCCTGCCTCCCCCCCTCGTCGCCCCCGCCGCGTCGCCGGCGAGGAGTGAGAGGAACGCCTCTTCCTTCTCGGGCGCCATCGGCCCGTGGAAGGCGTAAACCACGTCGGGCCGGTGGAATCGGAGGACGGCCACCGGGCCTTCATGCTCGATCCGAAGGTACTCGTAGTCCATGGCGAAGAGCGTACCAGAAGAACCGCTCGATCTGCTACCCTCCCCCCATGCCGAAACGAGTCGTCACGCTCCGGACGCTCCTCTTCACGCAGGTCGTCGCGCTCGCCGCCGTCGCCGGGATCTTCCACGTCCTCTTCCGCACCGAGCGCGGGCTCGCGGCGAAGGCGAATCCCGTCGTCTGGCATGTCGCCCGGTTCCTCCAACTCCGCCTCCGGTGGCCGGACGGGCCGGAGATCCTCCTCGCCGGCGCCGTCGCCGCCGCGCTCGTCCTCTGGAATCACCTGTACCAGCGAATCGTTCCGGTGGGGGATTCGGTCACGGAAGGGGAGTGGCGCCCGGTCACGGCCGTCGACCGGGCAGGGGCGGCCGTGCTCGTCGTCACCACGGCGGTCACCGAGGAGATCCTCTTCCGGGGGGTGCTCTACGCGGCCTCTGCCTACTTCCTGAACCGGCCGGGAGGGCTCCTGCTCAGCGCCCTGCTCTTCTCCCTCGCCCATTCGGAGAAGGGCACCCACGGGCGGATCGCGGTCTTCGTTTACGGCCTCATCCTCGGCGCCCCCCTCTTCTTCGGATCGTCCCTCGCCGTCCCGATCATCGCCCACGGGATCCTGAACGGCGTCGCCTTCTTCGGGCTCTTCGGCACGGGCCGAGGCGCGGTGTACCGGAAACGCCTCTAAGAGACTCTCAGCACGACCTTCCCGAACACCTCCCGCTCTTCGAGGAGGCGGTGGGCCTCCGCGACCCGCTCGAGAGGGAGCACCCGATCGACCACGGGTCGGAGGCGTCCCGCCTCGACGTGTCTCAATATCTCCGCCACTTCCCCCTTGCTTCCCATGGTGGAGCCGAGAATGCTGATCGACTTGAAGAAGAGGACCCGGAGATTCAGAGGGACCTCGTGGCCCGACGTGGCGCCGCAGGTGACGAGGCGGCCGTGCCACGCCAGGGAGCGGAGGCTCCCCTCCCACGTGGCGGCGCCGACATGTTCGAAGACGACGTCGACGCCCTGCTTCCCCGTGATCTCCTTCACGGCCTTCACGAAATCGTCCTTCTTCGTGTCCACCACGTGATCGGCGCCGAGTTCCCTCGCTCGCGCCGCCTTCTCCGCTCCTCCGGCGGTCGCGATCACCTCGGCGCCCCACATCTTCGCGATCTGCACGGCCGAGCTCCCCACGCCGCTCCCCCCCGCGTGGACGAGCACCGTCTCGCCGGGACGAATCTCCGCCCGGTCCACGAGCATGTGCCATGCCGTCAGAAACGCCAGCGGAACGGCCGCCCCCTCCTCGAAGGAGAGGTTCTTCGGCTTCCGAAAGACGTTCGCCCGGGGGACCACGATCTTCTCGGCGCACCCGCCGTCTCTCGACTCCCCGAGAATGCCGTAGGAGCGGCAACGGTGATCGCGGCCGGAGACGCACGCCGGGCAGACGCCGCAGGAGACGCCGGGGCCGAGGACCACCTCGTCGCCGACGGCCACGCCGGCCGCCCCCTCCCCGACGCCGGCGACCACGCCCGCCACGTCGTTTCCCGGGATGAGGGGGAGGGGGAACGAATGGCCCGGGACCCCCCGGCGCACCCAGATGTCGAGATAGTTGACGGCGACCGCCCGTACCTCCACGAGCACCTCCCCCGCGCCCGGGGAGGGATCGGAGAGATCTTCGATCCGGAGCGCTTCGTAACCTCCGTGTTCCCTGACGACGACCCCTTTCACGACGACCTCCTTGATCGGCACCGGATCCCCTCGGCATCCGGCACGACGGGCTATGGCGCGTCTACTTCTCGTAGACGATCACCTCCGCGGCCTTGAACGTCGCCCACACCTCGCGGCCCTCGAAGAGGCCGAGGTCGACGAGTGCGTTCTGGGTGATCTCGGCCGCCAGGGGGGGACGGGTCTCGAGGAAGACCCGTACGCCGTCCCCTTCGATATCGATGGAGGAGATCGCCCCCCGCTTCGCGTTTCTCGGGGAGCCGACAGGACGGCCGAGGGAGAGCGCGATCGACCGGGGATGAATCGTGGCGACCACGTCCGTTCCCTCGGGGAACTCCATTCCCATGGCGTGAACGGCGTCGTCCCCCGTCCCGATCAGGGTGTGGCCCGTCTCGTGGGTCACGGCGCCCGAAACGTAGTTCAGCCCGACGAAGGATGCCACGTAGGGGGAGCGGGGCCGGCGGCGCACCTCGGCGGGGGAACCCTCCTGCAACACGATTCCCTTTTCCAGAATCACCAACCGGTCGGTCAGGGTGATCGCCTCCACGGGATCGTGGGTGACGAGAACCTTGACGCCCGCGTATCCGGCGAGAACCTCCCGGAGGACTCGGGAAGTCTTCCGCCGTGCCTCCACATCGAGGGACCCGAGGGGCTCGTCGAGGAGGAGCATGGCCGGTTCCGTCGCGAGGGCCCGGGCGAGGGCGACCCGTTGGGCCTCCCCCCCCGACAGCGCCCCCGCCGGCACGCGCGCCACATGCCCCACCTCGAGACGGCGGAGCCACCGCTCGGCGATCGCCAGGGCTTCCGCCTTCGACGCGCCCCGCGCCCGGGGTCCGTAGGCGACGTTCCCGAGCGCCGTCAGATGGGGAAAGAGAAGCCGCTCCTGGAAGAGGACCCCCGCGGCCCGACCCTCCGGAGGAACGCGGATCCCGGCGGCGGGCCGCTCGAGGGTCTCTCCGGCGAGCACGACCTCCCCCTCTTCGAGGGGGACGAGTCCGGCGAGGGCTCGGACGAGGGTGCTCTTTCCCGCGCCGTTCGGACCGAGAAGCCCGACCGTCTCTCCCCGCTTCGCCTCGAAGAGGGCCTCGAGGCGGAAGTCGCCCGATCGTAGCCGCACGTCCGCCCTCAGGCCCACCGGCTTCCCCTCCTCCCCCGCAGCAAGACCAGGGCGCCGAGAGAGACCGCGAGCAGGATCAGACTGAGCAGAATGGCGCCGTGAAAGTCGGTCTGGAGGGTTTCGTAGACGGCGAGAGGCACGGTCTGGGTGCGGCCCGGAAAGTTGCCGGCGAAGGTAATGGTCGCGCCGAACTCGCCGATCGCCCTCGCCCAGGCGAGGGCCGCACCGGCAACGAGGGAGGGACGGATCGACGGCAGGAGGATGGTGCGCATGACCCTCCACCGCCCCGCGCCGAGAGTGGCGGCCGCCTCCTCGAGGCGGCGGTCCGACGACGCGATCCCCGCTTCAAGCGTGAGAATCAGGAAGGGGGCGGAAACGAAGGTCGCCGCGAGGATCGCTCCGGCGATGCTGAAGGGAAGCCGGACGCCGATCGCCGCGAGGGCGCCTCCGAGGAGGCCGCGCCTCCCGAACGCCGTGAGGAGGGCGACGCCCCCCACCACCGGAGGGAGCACCATCGGGAGGAGGACGAGGGCCCGGATCAGTCCTTTGCCCCGGAACCGCGCGCGGGCGAGGATCCAGGCGAGGGGGAATCCAAAGAGGAGCCCGAGAAGGGCCGCCGCCGTCGCCGTGACGAGGGAGATCCGGAACGCCGTGAGCACTCCCTCGCTCCCGAGTTGGGCCACGGCGTCCGACCAGGGGGCCCGGGCGAGAAGGCCCGCGAGGGGGAGCAGGAAGAAGCCGAGCATGACCGCAGCGAGAAGAACCATGATTCCGGGGGGACCGGAACCGTTTCGCCGGCCGCCCATCACGGCGCACTGAATCCGAAGGACTCCAGCACGGCCCGTCCCTCCTGGGAAACAAGATACTCCAAGAACGCCTCCGCCCCTTCCCGGCGCGGGGCCTCCCGCATCACGGCGGCGAAGCAGACGGTCCTGACCCGCCCCCCCTCGGGGAACTCGATCGTCTCCGTTTCCCGCGCCACCGCCGCCGTCACGTCGGTGACGTAGACGATTCCGCCGTCCGCCTCGCCGAGAATCACCTTTCCGACCACACCCCTCACCGTCTCCTCCCGGGAGACGACGTTCGCCTCCACCTCGTCCCGGATGCCGAGCATGCCGAGCTGGCGCGCCGCGTACGCCCCCGCCGGACACTCCCGGTGGGCGAGGACGACGCGCACCCCCTCGGCCCCCAAATCGGCGGGAGACCCGATCCCTCCCGGGTTGCCCGCCGGGACGAGCACCACGAGTCGGTTCGTGGCGAAGGGGACGGGCGGCTCCGCGAGGGAACCGATCCGGTCCATCTGACGGCGGTCGGCGGAGACGAAGAGGTCCGCCGGCGCCCCTTCGAGGATCTGGGTGGCGAGGGTGTGGGAACCGGCGAAAACGAGAGAGAGGTCCCACGCCGGATCGGAAATCTCGAACCTCTCTTCGAGGGCCCGGAACGGTTCGGTGAGGGAGGAGGCGGCGAAGACGACCACCTCGCCGGGCCCGCGGCCGGCGCCATTCCCGCACGACAGAAGGCCGATCCCGAGAAGAATCGAATACGCGGCTCTTCTCATGCCTCCCCGTCGACGAGTTCGCCGAACTTCTCTCCAGTCAGTTCCCCGTGACTCCCGTGCCACTTCACCTCTCCGTTCACGAACAGGAGAACCTGGGGGGATTGGTGCTCGATCCCGAGCTCCGCCGTGATCCCCCGGGCGAGGGACCGTTCGTTCACCACGTCCACCTCGGCGACGACCAGGGCCTTCTCCGACTTCCGATCGTCGAGCCACCAGAGGAGCTCCCCCTCCGCATAGGCACTCGTTCCGCAGTACGGGCTCTTCTTGAAGAGAAGCACCGCGGCGGTCGCCGACCGCTCCCGGAGGGCGCGGACCGCGTCGGCCGGATCGACCGGCAACATCATCGTCTCGTGCATGTCATTCTCCGTCGGATACCCTTGTCGAGCGCCTTCCGAAATACCAGGCGAGCAACCCGAACGCCAGCAGACCGACGAGGGGAGCGAAGGGTCCCGCCCACGCGTATCCGATCCCCTCCGGTCTCGTTCCTCTCAGGAAGGCCACGCCGGCGATGGCGACGCCGAGGAGGCCTTCTCCGCCGACGAGGCCCGATCCGAAGAGGACGCCCCGCGCCTTCCGGGAATCCCGGCTCCCCTCGTCCGGCGCGCTCCGGGCGAGGAAGTGGCGGAGCAGTCCGCCGAGGAAGACGGGGACCATGGTCGTGACCGGAAGGTAGACGCCGACGGCGAAGGGGAGGCTAGGGATCCGGAGCGCCTCCGCGCCGAGGGCGATCAGAGCGCCGAGCCCGACGAGGAGCCACGGCAGGGAGCGGTCGAGGACCCCCTCGATCACCAGCTTCATGAGGGTCGCCTGGGGCGCGGGGAGCTCGCTCGTCCCGAACCCGTAGGCCCGGTCGAGGAGGAGTACGGCGAGGCAGACGAAGGTCGCCGACGTGAGCACGCCGACCAGCTCGCCGATCTGCTGCTTCCGGGGGGTCGCCCCGAGGAGATAGCCGGTCTTCAGATCCTGCGACGTGTCCCCCGAGATCGACGCGGCGATCGCCACGACGCACCCGACCGAGAGGGCCGTCGCCTTCCCCACCATGTCGGTCCATCCGAGGAGGAGGAAGATCGTGGAGGTGCCGAGGAGGGAGGCGATGGTCATGCCGCTCGTCGGGTTCGAGGTGACCCCGACGAGGCCGACGATGCGGGAGGCGACGGTGACGAAGAAGAAGGCGAAGATCACCACGAGAACCGCGCCGGCGAAGCGCGCCGCGGGGGCCACCGCCTCGCCGAAGACGTGGGGGACCGCCGCCATCCCGACGGCGAGGAGCAGCACGCCGTACCCGACCACCTTCAGGGGCAGGTCGTCGGCGGTCCGGAGCACCCTCTCCGGTGCGCCGCCGAGGCGCTCTTTCATGCGGGAGGCGCCGACCCGGAAGCTCTCGAGCATGGTCGGCACGCTCCGGATCAGGGTGACGAGGCCGGCGGTCGCCACGGCGCCGGCCCCGATGTAGCGGACGTACCGGTGCCAGATCTCGTCCGGCTCCATGAGGGCGATGGTCTTCACCGTCTCCGGGTAGAGGGGGTCGGCCCGCCCCTCCCCCCAGATCGCGATCGCCGGAATGATCAGGAGCGACGAGAGGAGCCCGCCCCCCACCATGATCGTGCCGATCCGGGGGCCGAGAATGTAGCCGACGCCGAAGAGGGCGGCCGAGAGGCTCATGCCGAGACGGCCCTTCTTGAGAAAGGGGACGGCGCCGTACACCTTGTCGGGGAAGAGGTGGATCCAGCCGGCGAGGAATTTGAACGCCGCCCCCGAAAGAAGACCGAGGAAGACGTCCCCCGCCCGGCTCCCGCCACTCTCGCTCGCCCGGAGGACTTCGGCGCACGCCGTCCCCTCGGGGTAGGGGAGGTTCCGGTGCTCCCGCTCGATGAGGTAGCGGCGGAGGGGGATCATGAAGAGGACGCCGAGGAGCCCGCCGAACATGGCGAGGAGGGTCATCTGGACGAGGGTCGGGCTCATCCCCCAGAGAAAGAGCGCGGGGAGGGTGAAGATCACGCCGCTCGCGACGGAGCTCGAGGCGCTCCCGACAGTCTGGCTGATGTTCGCCTCGAGGATGGTGCCGTGAACGCCGGCGAGCCGGAGGGCCCGGAAGGCGGCGACGGTCATGACGGCGACCGGGATCGACGTCGAGATGGTGAGGCCGGCGCGAAGGCCGAGGTAGGCGTTCGCCGCGCCGAAGAGGATGCCGAAGAGGATCCCGAAAAGGGCGGCCTTGACCGTGAACTCCGCCATGGAGCGGTCGGCGGGCACGTACGGTTCGAACGGAGCGTCGTCGGACCGGTGATGCTGATTCATGGAAGGAGATTAGCAAAATCAGCGGGTTCGGGGAACCGGAAGGGAGCCCTCGGTGGCAGAATTGGACAGGTTCTTCTTATTGTCATCCCCGCGAAGGGGGATCCAGGGAATCCGATCTTGGCCGTGTTTCCCCCCGTTCGTCCTGAGCAGGCCCGAAGGGCCGTATCGAAGGGCGGCGGGGAGAGGAGCTTCCGATTCCCCGACGAAGGGGGAGAAAGGCTGTCCGCCCACCCGGGCGTCCGACGTCGGTCTCCGCTTGTGCCGCGTATTTTCTCAAACCCCTCGAGATGCCGTTCTGGCATCTCAAAGATGAGGACAGGAGCATGAAGATTAGGTATAATGCAACCATGACTTCACCCTCGCCCTTCCGCCGATCTCTTTGTCTGTGGATTGCCCTGGCCTCGCTCCCCACAATGCCGATTCCGGGCAACGCTCAATCGACCGAATCGGGACCTCTCATGATTTTTCTTCTCGAGGAACCGCATTTCTACGGCTTCCATTTCCGGACATGGGGGACACCTCCGGAATATCCCGGCCTGGACACCCTTTGTTTGACGAACTTGGAACTGCAAAACACGCCGTTGCTCACCATCAATCACTTCAAAGAGTATTGTGCGATGGACAACACCTTTGAACTGACCTCTGAGGGCATGGAACGCATCAGCACGGTTCATTCACCTCCGCATGAGCCTTCTACGGATCAAGGGAGCGAGATCCTCTATGGAATCCCCTTCGTGGCGACCACAGGAACGAAGCGGCTGTTCTGCGGGACGTTTTGGAGTAGCCTCTCGTCATTCCACGGTTCAATCGGCCCGACGATCGAACTCACCCGGCCCTGGCAATGCAGGTATTTTCGCGAGCATTTGCCCGAGGTCATGAACCGAGATCGATGCTGGGGGATCGCCTGGCCGAATCCATATGGTGATCAGGACTCCCGTTTCTCGATTCCGAACGCGAGAGCCGAGTTCGTCGATGCGTTTCGACGTGCAGGCAAGCTGGTCCCGAACTGCGGGGCTTCGGATAAATCGGATGGATCCCTGCCTACGCAGGGATGACGATGATATACACTCTCATGTCCCCATCTTCCGGCCGCCCTTGCTGATTACTCGCCACCACAGGCGGTAAAGAACGCGCGGCACAAACATGGGAGCCAGCCCTCATTCCAAAGTGGGCAAGCACCATCCCCTCCCCTCCTCGCGGCAGCCGGCCCTTCGATACAGTTCCTCACTCAGATCACCTTGCGATGTGCAAACGATTCGGATGGAACCCTGCCTCCGCAGGGATGACAATCATATGATCCTACGAGGTCCCCTATTCCTCGGCAGTCCTTGCTGATTACTCGCAACCACGGGCGGGTGGCCGGGGCAGGGGTCCGCGAGGAGCGCAGGCACCAAGCGCCAGATCCCGATTTCCGTCGTATCACCGAAATCGAAACGTGCGGTTCACGTGGCACAGAGGAAGAAAGACACCTGCGCGACTGCCGAGCACTGCAGCGGACAGCCCCGGTCAGGCCCCGCCCGTCTTACTACTTCGCATTTGATTCTCCATAAAATCTCGGCGGGGAACGCTGACGCTCGCATGATAGCACGCCACCTGCGACAGCGCGCCGCATCTGGCGCACTTTCACGCGTTTGCTGTCGAGATTTCATGGAGAATCAAGGTTAGACCTGCCCTTCCTTTCGGAACCAGATACCTTCTCGCTTCGCTCGAAGAGAATCATGTACCGTCCGAATACGTAACCAGATACCTCATTCCAATATCCTACTTCGAATGTCTGGTTCCGAAAGGCGAAGCTGTGATACAGTTCACGTTGAATAGGGTATCCGGTTGGAAGTGGACATCCAATCAATGGGGGCCACATCTATCGTGATCTGGAGTCGCACAAGACCGTGGATTCCGTGGCTGGCGGCGGCCCTCTTGGGCGTGACGTGCGGCCGCGAGAAGATCGTCATCGAGCTGAAGGGCGAAGTCGTGCCGGCCCGCGATTTCGCCCGCGAGTTCGAGGTGATCATGGGAGACAGCGTCGCGCAAAGCGAACTCGACTCCGCCCTCGTCGGCTTCGCCCACCGGTTGCTGCACAAGAAGCTCCTGGAAAAGGAGGCCCGGTCGAAGACTTGGGGTGACGCGACGAACCTCCCGGTGCGAATCGCCGTGCGGCAGCGCGCGGTGATCGCCGCAGAGACGTACCGGGCCGTCACCGACACGCTTCACATCGACGAAGAAGACCTCGGTCGGGTCTTCGGGGGGCTCGACGAGGAGCTTCTTCTCCGAATGGTCTCCGCGCCCGATTCGGCGGCGCTCGACTCGGTCCGCACCTTTCTCCTCTCGGCGGCGAACCTCGACGAGGCGTGGGAGACGCTCCGGAAGGCGGCAGGCCGTTTCACATGGAAACACGCCCGATTCACGGCCATCGAATCTCCCCTCGTATGGAACGTCGCGAGCGGCCTGGGCACGGGCGAGTGGAGCGCCGTCTTCGCCAACCCCGAGGGATACGCCATTCTGCTCCGCGAAGCGGCGCGCCCGAGGGAGAGGGCGATGGACGAGAGAACGATCGAGTCGTTCCGCATGAAGTACGACGGCGCCCTGCGGGAGCAGCGATTCCGGGAGTTTGCGCTGCGAACGTTGTGGGACCGCTACGGAGCCGAACTCCGCGAGGAGAACTTGCGTGAGCTCGACTCGGTCCTGGCCCGCCACCATGCCGCGGTCGAGACGGATCTGGAAAAGGCGAAAGAGGCGGGCGATTCCGACGATGCGGTGCGTTCGATCTTGACACGCGTCCCCTCCCCGGGCCCCGAGACGCTGAGCTTGCCGCTGCTGACGCTGGAAGGCGGGCCGGCCTACGAGATCGCCGACTATCTCCGGGACATCACCTTGGATTTGGCCACGTCCCGCCCGGGCGGTGGAGACGTCGCCCGGCTGCGCGCCGACGTTACCGAGAAGCTGGTCATTTGGCTCGCCGCCGTCTATGCCGAGCGAAGCGGCCTGACCCGCGGCAACGAGAAGCTCGAGCGGGCTCTCGCGAACGTCGAGGGTTGGGAGTACATGAGCCAGTTCTTCTACTCGGAAGTCGAAACGAAGGTGGCGGCGACGGAGGAGGACCTCCGCTCCTTCTACGAAAGCCATCGCCCGTTCTTCGAACAGCACCCCCGTTTCCGGGTCGCCTACTACAAGACACGGGACGAGGGGGGCGCGCAGTGGATCGCCGCGTCGCTCCGGGCCGGGACACCTCGGGACTCAGTCGCAGCCGCGGGTGCGCGTCGGATCGACGATCTCACCTTCTACCCGGGCGAGCATTGGATGGGGAACCTCGGGTACGAGCTCGATCCGGTGCTCGGCACGATGGCCGTCGGCGACGTGAGCGACCCCGTCGCCGTGTCGTCGGGAAACCGATACGTTCTCTGCCTCCTCGAGAAACGGACTCCGACATACGAGGAATCTCTCGAGTCGGGCCTCGAGCGCCAGGTTTTGAAGCAGAAACAGGACCTGCGGATGAACGAGATCGTCGGGCGTCTGATGCAAAAGTACGGCGGGAGGGTTCACGAGAGCGCGGCGAAAGAAGCGGCGCGTTTCCTCACCAGATCGCCTCGGAGGAAGTAGAAAGGGCGGGGAACTTCGCGTCCCCCGCCCCAGGCACCAAGCATGTCCTCATGCGTCAGAGAGCAGACTACCGGTACATCGTCTTGATGCTGCCCCAAGACGTCTCTTCCGTCGGTGTCATGCCCGAAAGCAGCTCGAACGACGCGTCATAGTAATCTCCGAATGCCGAACTGCCGGGAACCCAGTTCGGGAATCCGAAGAAGCTGGAGCGGAACATGACCTCGCTTCCGTTCGCCACGGGGCTCACGGCCCAGTACCACTGTCCGAGGCCCGTCAAGCCACGACAGTAGAGCGCCTGGCACTCGACCCACCCGCCGTTCGGCATGTTGCACGGCTCGGCCAGCACGACGCAGTGCTCGTAGGACGGGATGCCCGGATAACCGGTGACCAACTCGCACGCGGCGGGGCCGATGGTCTCGCAGTTCAATGCACCGGGGACGCCGCCGCCGTCGAAGAAGAAACGGACCGCCATGTCGGGGCAATCCGTAAAGGCCACCAAGGCGACTCCCCAGAAGCGGATCGCCGTGATCGGCGGGCACACGCCTCCGGGAAAGTCATCGGCCGTCTCGGAGATGAGGGGGCAGAGGCCCGGGTCGTTGTTCGGATACACCTCGTCCTGCGAGGAGCCACCGTTGGTCCACGTGGGGAGCTGGGACCAGCAGACGGTGCCCGGACAGTCGAGCCGGACTCCTTGGAATTCGCTTCCCGTCACGGCGCCCAGCTGGGGGTCGTCCACCGCACCGGCGGTCATCGGCAAGAGGAGTCCGACCGACAAGAGCCCGACAATTGCCACGTATCTCATAAAGCAACCCTCCCGTAAGACTCCCGGATCCGGATGCAGACGAAACGGGCTTTCCGTCCGTCCGCGATCGGATCTGTCTTCACGAGCCTTCTTCCGGCTCCCAAAGCTCTGGAGTCGGTGCGTTAAGCGTTGAGCGTTCAGCGAATTCAGCTAATGATGCGGACCTTTGAAGCGTTCATATTATGGCAGACCGGGCTCCCGAACGCAACAAAATTCGGAACATGGAGAGAAGGACCGCTCTCGCCGACCAACTTCCATATTCTGAATGAGTTATGCCACAGGTCGGCCTTTCTGAGCCCTTTCTTTCGGAACCAGATACCTTCTGGCCTTTCGGAACCAGATACCCCTCCGCTTCGCTCCGGGAGAATCCGGTCCCGAAAGGGGCCGCCGCGTGCCTACTTCCTCCAGAACGACGGGAAGAAGAGCACGAGCACCGTGAAGACCTCGAGCCGCCCGAGGAGCATGCACGCCGAGAGGATCACCTTGCCGATCGAGGGGACGTGGGCGTAGTGGTCCGTCGGACCCACCTCCCCGAGCCCGGGGCCGATGTTCGAGAGGCAGGCGACCACCGACGCGCCCGCCGTCACGAGATCGAGGCCGAGGGCGGACATGAGGAGGGACGACACGACGAAGAGCCCGATGTAGAGGGCGAAGAAGCCGAGGATGCTCTGCATCACCTCGTCCGGAACCACCTTGTGGTCGAGCCGGAGGATCCGGACCCCCCGGGGATGGATGAGGCGAAAGATCTGGACGTAGGCGTGCTTCACGAGGAGCAGAACCCGCACGTTCTTCATGCCGCCTCCGGTGGAGCCGGCGCACCCTCCGAGGAACATCAGGGCCACCAGGAGATACTGGGCGAGCACGTGCCAGAGCTCGTAGTCGGCCGTGCCGAACCCGGTGGTCGTCGTGATCGACACGACCTGAAAGGCGCTGTCGCAGGCGTTGATGTGGATCGATTCGTAGTGGGACCGGTTCAGAAGAAAGACGATCAGAGTCGCCCCCGCCAGAACTCCCAGAAAGAAGCGAAGCTCCTCGCTCTTCCAGTACGACCGGACCCGGCCACGGAGTGCATGGTAGTGGAGGGAGAAGTTGACGCCTGCGAGAAGCATGAAAAACGTGATCACCCAGTGGATGAAGCGGTTCGAATACGCTCCGACGCTCGCCGCTTCGGTGGAGAAGCCGCCCGTCGCCATGGTGGCGAAGGCGTGACAGATCGCCTCGTGGAAGTTCATTCCCCCCACCATCAAGAGGAGCACCTCGGCGAAGGTGAGGAGGAAGTAGACGCCCCAGAGGACCTTCGCCGTGGTCTGGATGCGCGGCGAGAGGCGGTCCGCCGTCGGTCCCGGAACCTCCGCCTCGAAGAGCTGCATCCCCCCGACGCCGAGGAACGGGAGGATCGCGAGGGAGAGCACGATGATCCCCATGCCCCCGAGCCAGTGGGTCGTGGCCCTCCAGAAGAAGAGGCTCTCCCCCACCGAATCGAAGTCGGTGATCACCGTGGCGCCGGTGGTGGTGAAGCCGGACATGGCCTCGAAGAATGCGTCCACGGGATGGGGGATGACACCCGAGAGTACGTAGGGAAGAGAACCGAAGGCGGCGAAGCCGACCCACCCGAGGGTGACGATGCCGAAACCTTCCCGGTAGCTGATCGCCCCCTCCGCACGGAAGGCGAAGAAGAGGGCGGCGCCGGCGACGGCGGTCACGAGCGACGATAGGAGAAACGCCGCCACTCGGCCGTCCCCGAAGTAGACGGAGAAGGGGATCGGCGTCAGAAGGGTGAGGGCGAGAAAGAGCAGGAGGCCGCCGAGAATCCGGAGGGTGGCCCGCGTGTTCATGCTAGGAGAAGAACTTCTCGACCGGGGCGATCGAGCCGGGAAGAGTGAAGACGATCACGTGGTCCCCCGCTTCGAGGTGGTCGTCCCCCCGGGGGATCAGCACTTCCTCCCCCCGGACCACGGCGCCGATGATCGCGCCGTCCGGGAAGGAGAGATCCTTCAGGGGCCTCTTCACCATGGCGCCGAAGGAGGGGACGATGAACTCCGCCACCTCCGCGTCGCTCCGCTCCACCATGGCGAGGGAGAGCACTTCCCCTTTCCGCACGTACCGGAGAATCTCGCCCGCCGTCGCGAGACGGGGGCTGATGCACGCGTCGACGCCGAGGGTCGGCGCGAGGGCGAGAAGCACCGGATGGTTCACGAGCGCCACGGCCCGCTTCGCGCCCCGCTGCTTCGCGAGCAGCGAGTAGAGGATGTTCGCCGAGTCGTCCTGGGTGACGGTGATGTAGACGTCGGCGTCCCGGATCCCCTCGTTCTCGAGCGTGTCCACGTCGGTGCCCTCCGTGTTCAGGATCAGCACGTGTTCGAGATCCTGGGCGATGGAGCGGCAGTGGTCGGGATTCCGGTCGATCACCTTCACGTGAATCCCCCTCTCCGCGAGGGTCCTCGCCACGAGATACCCGATCCGGCCGCCGCCGAGAATGAAGACGCTCTTCGTCTCCTTCTTCTCGAGGCCGAAGAGATAGTCGACCGAGGAGAGGTCTTCCCGGTTGCACATGTAGTAGATGATGTCCCCCTCCTGGATCCGGTCCTCGCCCCGGGGGATGATCGTCTTCTCCCCCCGGGAGATGGCGGTCACCACCAGGCGGTAAAGCCCCCGGATCTCGCCGAGCTCGGCGAGGGAGACCCCCGCCACCGGGTTTTCGGCGGTCACCTTCAGGCCGATGAAGAGGACCTGCCCCCCCGCGAACTCCACTACCTCCGTCGCGAGCGAATGGGTGGCGATCTTGCAGATCTCCCCGGCCACCACCGCCTCCGGATTGATGAGAAGATCGATGCCGAGCTTCGAGGCGTTCAGCTTGCCGTCCTCCCGGCCGTAATCGAGGGTCCGAACCCGGGCGATGAGGCGGGGGACGTTGTACTCCCGAGCGAGCAGGCAGGCCACGAGGTTCACTTCGTCCTGATCGGTGACGGCAATGAAGAGGTCCGCGTTCTCCACGCCCGCCTCCTCGAGGGTCGCGGCGCTCGAACCGCTGCCGAGCACCACGAGGGCGTTCACCTTGTCTCTCAGGAAACGGTGCTTCTCGGGGCTCCGTTCGATGACGGCGATGTCGTGGTTCTGCTTCGAGAGGTGGTTGGCGATGTGGAATCCGACCTCACCGGCGCCGACGATGATGACCTTCATGGTACGATCCCACCCTTCCCGCTTGGCGGAAAGGCCCATTGTAGGACCGCCCCGGAGGCCGAACAAGGAGAAAGAGGCGGACCCGACGACCCAACCCCGCTTCAACTCGTTATGGAACCATGAATTATAACAAGCCCGGTTACATGAATCCCAGATCGAGCTTCGCCGCCTCGGACATCATCTCGGGGGTCCAGGTCGGCTCCCAGACGATCTCCACCTCGGCGGTCCCCACCTCGGGGACCGACTCCACCGCGCGCCGGACCCGGCCGGGGATCGCCTCCGCCTCGGGGCAGTTCGGCGAGGTGAGGGTCATGCGGATGGTCACGTCCGGTGATTCCTTCAGGTCCACTTCGTACACCAGCCCGAGCTCGTAGATATTGACGGGGATCTCCGGATCGAAAACGGTTCGGAGGGCGTCGATGATCTTCTCTTCCATGTCGGCGGAGGGCGCCGGGCGTTCGTTCGTCATTTCTCTCCCCTGCGCGCTTCTTCCGGTTTTCAACCGGATGGATCCCCTGCCTACGCGGGGATGACATCGGTATGAAGCCGATCCGCCTTCATTCCCGAGTTCATTCCGCAACTGCTCCGGCTACTCGGTGGTGATCGCCTCGTCCTTCCCCTCGAGGGCCGCCTCGAGGGTGTGCCAGGCGAGGGTGGCGCACTTCACGCGAACCGGGAACTCCCGAACCCCCGCGAAGGCGGCGAGCTTGCCGAGGCCGAGGGGTTCGGTGGCCGCCGCCGCCGGGTCGCCGGTCACGAGATCGTGAAAACGGTGAAAGACCTGGTGGGCCATCTCCCGGGGCTTGCCCTTTATGTCTTCCGTCATCATCGAAGCGGACGCCGTGGAGATGGCGCACCCGGAGCCCTCGAAGCCGATGTCCCGAATCACGCCCTCCTCCAACTTGAGGTAGACCGTGAACCGGTCCCCGCAGAGCGGGTTGTACCCTTCGGCCTTCCGGTTGAAGCCATCGGGCCTCCGGAAGTTTCTCGGCTTCTTGCTGTGATCGATGATGACCTCTTGGTACAACTCGCGCAGGTCGGACATCAGCTCAAGATCTCCCGTACTCTTTCCAGTCCATTCACGAGCGCGTCCACTTCCCCTTTCGTGTTGTAGAGCGCGAAAGAGGCGCGGGCGGTCGCCGGGATTCCGAAGCGGTCCATCACCGGCTGTGCGCAGTGGTGGCCGGTCCGGATCGCGATCCCCTCCTGATCGAGGATGGTCCCGATATCGTGGGGATGCATTCCCTCGAGGATGAAAGAGATGACGCTCACCTTCTCCCGGGCGGTCCCGATGATCCGGAGACCGGGCACGGCGGCCACGGCCTCCGTGGCGTAAGCGAACAGGTCCTCCTCGTACTCGGCGATGGCCGGAAGGCCGAGCTCTGTCACGTAGTCGATCGCCGCGCCGAGCCCGATGGCGCCCGCGATGTTCGGCGTCCCCGCCTCGAACTTGTAGGGAACGGAGTTGTACGTCGTCTTCTCGAACGAGACGGACCGGATCATGTCGCCCCCCCCCTGGTAGGGGGGCATGGCGTCCAGGAGGTCCATCCTGCCGTAGAGGATGCCGATGCCGGTCGGGCCGAAGAGCTTGTGCCCGGAGAAGACGTAGAAGTCGCAGCCGATTTCCTTTACGTCCACCGCCGCGTGGGCGACGGCCTGGGCGCCGTCGATGAGTACCCGGGCGCCCGCGTCGTGGGCCTTCCGGGTGATCTCGCGGACCGGGTTCACCGTTCCGAGGGCGTTGGAGACATGGTTCACGGCGACCATCTTCACTTTGGAGCCGAGAATCTTGTCGTACTCGTCCATCATGAACTCGCCCCGGTCGTTGATCGGCACCACCCGGAGCTTCGCGCCGGTCTGCTCGCAGATCATCTGCCAAGGGACGATGTTCGAGTGGTGCTCCATCCAGGAAACGACCACCTCGTCCCCCTCCCGGAGGTTTCGGCGGCCCCAGCTGCTCGCGACGAGGTTGATGCCCTCCGTGGTCCCCCGCACGAAGACCGTCTCCTCCACGCGCTCCGCGCCGAGGAAGACGCGGACCTTCTCCCGGGCGTCCTCGTACGCCTTCGTCGCCGTCTCGGAGAGGTGATAGACACCCCGGTGGATGTTCGAGTAGCAGCCGGTGTAGAAGACGTTGTAGGCGTCGATCACGGCCGTCGGTTTCTGGGTGCTCGCCGCGTTGTCCAAGAAGACGAGGCGTTTGCCCCTGATTCTCATCTTCAGGATGGGAAAGTCGTTGCGAACTTTCTCCACGTCGTAGTTCAAACGGGGCCGCTTCTTCCGAACCGCCGCCGCGGCGCTTCGGGAATTCATCGTGCACCTCGGATCTTCTCACCGAGGGGGAGCCGTTTCACGAGCAGATCCTCGAGACTTTCCCGGAGGGGGACGAAATCGACCCGGCCGACCAGGTCGCTCGCGAATGCGAAGACCAGCATGGTCCGCGCCGCCTCCTCGTCGATGCCCCGGGAGCGAAGATAGAAGACCGCTTCCGCATCGAGCTGGCCCACGGTCGCCCCGTGGGTGCACTTCACGTCGTCCGCGTAGATCTCGAGCTGGGGTTTCGAGTGGATCGTCGCCTCATCGGAGAGGAGGAGCGTTTGGTTCGTCTGCTTCGCGTCGGTCTTCTGGGCGTCCCGGCGCACCGTGATCTTTCCGCGGAAGACGCCCCGGGCCCGGTCGGTCAGGATCCCCTTGTACAGCTCGTGGCTCTCCGAGCGGGGCTCGGCGTGATCGATGGACGTGTGGTTGTCGATCAGCTGCTCCCCCCGGCCGACGTAGAGCCCGTCGAGGATCGTCTCGATCCCCTCGCCGCCCAAGGTCGCGTTCGACTCGGTCCGGGCGATCCGCCCGCCGAAAGAGAGATTCAGGGAGCGGAACCGGCTGCTCCGCTCCTGGCTCACATGAATCGTGCCCATGTGGTACGCCTCCTCCCCCTCCCGCTGCACCCGGTAGTAGCGGATCGACGCGCTCTCCCCCACGGCGATCTCCGCGACGGCGTTCGTGAAGTACGCGAAACCCTCGGGGCCGGCGTAGGTCTCGATCAGCGACGCCTCCGACCCCGCACCGGCGATCACGAGGGTCCGGGGATGGACCACGAAGGGCCCCTCCTCGGGGAGGGCGAGATGGAGAATGTGGACCGGCCCCTCGAGGCGGGCGTTCTCCGGCAGACGGATGAAGGCCCCCTCCGAGAGGAATGCGGTGTTCAGGGCGGCGAAGCTGCGGGTCTCGTAGTCGGCGTAGCGGCCGAGGTGGTCTTCCACCAGCGGGCGGCGCGAGACCATCGCTTCGCCGAGGCTCTCCACGATCACTCCCTCCGGGAGCGAACCGGTGCGGGAGAGCTCCTTCGCGAACCGGCCGTTCAGAAAGACGAGTTCCGCGGACGCCTTGTCCCCGAAGAGACCGCCCCGAACCGCGGAACCGTCCACGGCGGAGGCGGGGGCGCCGCCGGTCGGCCCGAACGGATACTTCTTGAGGGGCGCCACGTTCGTGTGCCGCCACTCCTCCTCCTTCGGCGAGGGGAAACCGAGTTCCGAGAACCGGGCGAGGGCCCGCTTCCGCATCGGCTCGGCCCATTCGGTCCCCTTCCGGGCGCCGCCGAGGGCCTGGTAGTGGGAGACGTAATTCCGAATCTCTTCGTTCCCGCTCTTCATCACGCTCCCACCCTCTGCTCGCCGATCCAGGAGTAGCCCTTCTCCTCGAGTTCGAGGGCGAGGCTCTTGTCCCCCGAGGCGACGATCTTCCCCTTCGCGAGAACGTGCACCCGGTCGGGGACGATGAAGTTCAGAAGCCGCTGGTAGTGAGTGACCACGATGACCGCCCGCTTCTCGTTCCTTAGACTGTTCACGCCGTTCGCGACGACCTTGAGGGCGTCGATGTCGAGTCCCGAGTCGGTCTCGTCGAGGATAGCGAGCTTCGGGTCGAGCACCGCCATCTGGAAGATCTCGTTCTTCTTCTTTTCGCCCCCCGAGAACCCGTCGTTCACGGGCCGGCGGAGCAGTTCCTCGTCCATGTGGAGAAGTTTCATTCTCTCCTTCACGAGGGCGAGAAAGTCCATGGCGTCCAGTTCGCCTTCCCCCCGGTGCTTCCGGATGCTGTTCAGCGCGGTCTTCAGGAAGTACGTGTTGGACACGCCCGGGATCTCCACCGGGTACTGGAAGGCGAGGAAGATCCCCTCGCGGGCCCGCTCTTCCGGTGAGAGCTCGAGCAGGTTTCTCCCCTCGAAGAGGACCTCCCCCTTCGTGACCGCGTACTCCTCGCGGCCCGCGAGCACGCCGGCCAGGGTGCTCTTTCCCGAGCCGTTCGGCCCCATGATGGCGTGGACCTCGCCCGCCTTCACGTCGAGGTCGATCCCCTTCAGGATCGGCGTATCCCCCGCGTTCGCGTGCAGGTTCTTGATCTCAAGCATCGTTCTCTATCCTCTCCCCGCCGGCCGCCGGCCGGTTCCGGTTTATCCCACGCTTCCTTCGAGGCTCACCTCGAGCAGCTTTTGCGCCTCCACGGCGAATTCCATCGGGAGCACCCGGAACACTTCCTTGCAGAAGCCGTTCACGATCATGTTGACCGCGTCCTCGGTCGCGATCCCCCGCTGGTTGCAGTAGAAGATCTGATCCTCGCCGATCTTCGTGGTGGTCGCCTCGTGCTCCATCGTGGCGGACCGGTTCCGGACATCGATGTAGGGGAACGTATGGGCCCCGCACCGGTCGCCGATCAGCATCGAGTCGCACTGGGAGAAGTTCCGGGCGTTGTCCGCCCCCTTCATGATCTGCACGAGGCCCCGGTAGGTGTTCTCTCCCCGGCCCGCGGAGATCCCCTTCGACACGATGGTGCTCTTCGTGTTCTTGCCGATGTGGATCATCTTCGTGCCCGTGTCCGCCTGTTGGTAGTTGTTCGTGAGGGCGACGGAGTAGAACTCGCCGACCGAATGGTCCCCCTGCAGGATGCAGCTCGGGTACTTCCAGGTGATCGCCGACCCGGTCTCGACCTGGGTCCAGGAGATCTTGGAGTTGACGCCCCGGCAGGCGCCCCGCTTGGTGACGAAGTTGTAGATTCCGCCTTTGCCCTCTTTGTTGCCCGGGTACCAGTTCTGAACGGTCGAGTACTTGATCCGGGCGTCGTCCATGGCCACCAGCTCGACCACGGCGGCGTGGAGCTGGTTCTCGTCCCGCATCGGCGCGGTGCACCCTTCGAGGTAGCTGACGTACGCCCCCTCTTCCGCCACGATCAGGGTCCGTTCGAACTGCCCGGTGTTCATCGCGTTGATGCGGAAGTAGGTGGAGAGCTCCATGGGGCAGCGGACCCCCTTCGGGATGTAGCAGAAGGAGCCGTCGCTGAAGACGGCCGAGTTCAGGGCGGCGAAGAAGTTGTCCGTGGAGGGAACCACCGACCCGAGCCACTTCCTGACGAGTTCCGGGTGCTCCTTCACCGCTTCGCTGAATGAGCAGAAGACGATGCCGAGCTCGGACAATTTGCTCCGGAACGTGGTCGCCACCGAGACGCTGTCGAAGACGGCGTCCACGGCGACGCCGGTCAGGCGCTTCTGCTCTTCGAGGGAGATGCCGAGCTTCTCGAATGTCGATCGGAGTTCCGGGTCCACCTCGCTGAGATCCTTCGGGCCGTCTTTCTTCGACTTCGGAGCGGAGTAGTAGATGATTTCCTGGTAGTCGATCGGGCCGTAACGCACCTTCGGCCAGCGCGGCTCTTCCATGGTCAGCCAGTGCCGGTACGCCTTCAGCCGCCACTCGAGGAGCCACTCGGGCTCCCCCTTCTTCCCGGAGATCAGCCGGATGACGTCCTCGCTCAGGCCCTTCGGGATCGTCTCCGACTCGATGTCGGTGATGAAGCCGTACTTGTATTCCTGCTTGGTGAACTGCTCGATGGTCTTGTCCGAACTCATCGGGTCGACTCCCTGTTCGCCCCTTCCCGCACCGGGAGGGGCCCGTCGGTCTTGGGGGGGCGTGCCCAGGTCTTCTCCGATTCCACGCCCTTCGATCCCCCGGCTCCGCCCCCCCGCGCGCTCATCTCGAGCCATCGCTCGAAGTCGGGCGCCGGGCGGATCATCTGGGACAGGGTGATCTTGTCGAGTGCTCCGTGCACGGTCCGGTTGATCATCTGCCAGTTGGCCCGGACGGAGCAGAGCGGTTCTTGATCGCACGTTCCCGGCGCCGCGGCGACGCACTCGGTGATGGCGATCGGTCCTTCGAGGGCGGCGATGATCTCCGCCACCGATATCTCCTCGGGGGGCCGGGTGAGGGTGTATCCCCCCTTCGTCCCGCGGTGGGACTCGAGGAGCCCCCCCCGGGCGAGGGCCTTCAAGATCTTGCTCACCGTCGGGAGGGGCAGGCCGACCTCTTCGGCCAGATCCCGCGCCCCCCGGGGCGCCTCATCGGAGCACTGAGCGAGGTTCGTCAGGAGGACGACCCCGTAGTCGGTGAGTTTCGTGATTCGAAACATCTTATCTATCTCCTGCCGCAAATATAGGACTTGCGAAGTCCCATATCAAGAGAAAAATGCGCCCCATGGATGCCCACAAGCGTAACGTACTGATATTATAGGGATTGAAATGGGCCGCTCTTGGGGCTTGCCGGGGCCGCGACGAAGCCGTAGGGCACAGCGGTCCCACGCGATCCGCGACTCCCTTTCGGGGGTTGATCCGGCCTCGACGAGGCTCTACGATCGGGGCAACCATGAAGACGTCGAAAAAGACCGGCCTCGAGCACCAACCGCAGCTCCATGGGTCCGAGTGGGTCGGGGGACGTTTCGCCGCCCCCTTCTTCGTCACCGAAGGGGGGCCGTACCGGCCGGAGATCGTCCTTTGGCTCGAACTCCCCGAAGGCTTCATCGTCGGGGTATCGCTCGGCGACCCGAAAGCTCCTGAAGTCCCCTTCGCCGAAACACTCAGACAGGCGATGAACGCGCCGGCGGCCGGCCGGCCGAGACGGCCGAGGCGGGTGCGGGTCGAGAACGAAGAGCTCGCGGCGGAACTCCGGGAGGCGTTTCCCGAGATCCCTGTGACCACCGCGCCGACGCCCGAGCTCGCGGAGGTAATGGAGGACTTCGCCCGCTTCGGGCCGGGCGCCGGCGAGGAGAAAGCGAGTTATTTCGAAGGGGGCCGCGTCTCTCCGGAGGCTGTACAGGACCTCTTTCGCGCCGGCCGGGCGCTCCACGCGCTCGCCCCCTGGAAGTCGGCGGAGGACCATCAGGTCCTCCGGGTCGACATCCCCGCCCTCGATGTGCATGGCTGGTGCCTCTCGATCATCGGCGCCCTCGGGGAGAGCCGGGGAGTTCTTCTCTTCCCATCCCTCCAGGCCTACGAGGCGTTCGGGCACATGGGCGAGTCCCCACTTCCGGAAGAAGGGCCTTTCGATATCGGTTCGAGCGTCCTCTCTCTCACCTTCGAGCGGGGGGCGGACCTCCCGGAGGGGATGCGGCGCGAGGCCGCCAGGCACGGCTGGAAGGTCGCCGGCCCCGACGCCTACCCGACCGTGGAGCGGCGGGAGCGGGACGGGTTCCCCCGGCCCCTGACGGAGAGGGACGTCCGAATCGCCGCCTCCTGCGCGACCTCGCTCTCCGCTTTCCTCATGAAACACGGGAGCATTTTCCGGAAATCCTCCTTCGAGCCGATCTGCGAGTCGTGGTTGAACGACGACGACCTCGAGGTCCGATTCACGGTCCCGTATGGGGCGGACCATCTCTTCGAGGTGAACCAGGCCCATCCCGCATCGGCCGGCAGGCACGTCGGCGGCCGCCCGAAGGCGCCGCGGAACGCTCCTTGCCCGTGCGGGAGCGGCAAGAAGTACAAGAAATGCTGCCTCGGGAAGGACGAAGCGGCCGCGGCGGAGGAGAACCACACCGCCTCTCTCCACGCGGCGGACAGGAGGCTCGCCGAGGAATTGGTCCGGTTCGCCCTCCGGCGCTTCGGGGATCGATGGTCGATTGAGACGGAAGAGTTCGCAGACGCCGACGAGGCGGTCGGCCTCGCCGTCCCCTGGTCCCTCTTCTCCTTCACCGTCGATGGGAAGACGGTGGCCGAGTGGTTCCGCGAAGAGAGGGGTGCCCGTCTCTCCTTCGAGGACCGGGCGATTCTGGATGGTGAGGGGCGGGCGTGGCTCTCGATTTGGGAGGCCGTTGACGTCGAGCCGGGGGCTTCGGTCCGGGTCCGGGACCTTCTCTCCGGCGAGGAGCGCCTCGTGATGGAGAGGAGCGGAACCGAAGAGCTCGCTGTTCGGGACACGCTCCTCGCCCGGATCGTCGATCACGGAAGGATCTCGCTTTTCTCCGGTCTCCACCCTCGACTACTCCCCCCCCGCGATGCCGCGGCGGTGGTGGAGAAGGTCCGGAAGAGGCTCCGCCGGAAGGGGGAGGTCCCGGCCGACCGCCTCCGGGCCGAGAAGATCGGCCGGTACATGATCCGCTGCTGGGAAGAGGCCGCGGAGGATCTCGACCACCGCTTCTCAGTGCCCCCCGAGCTTCGGAACACCGACGGCGACGAGCTCCTTCTCACGGTCGATCACTTCGAGTTCGATCCTGGAGGTCGCGCCGAGATCGAGGAGAGGCTGTGCGATCTGGAGGATGTGGAACCCCCCGACCCAGACGATCCGGAGGATGCCTACGTCTTCCATCGTGCGGGCGCCCGGAAAGACGAAACGATCCTCATCGGACGGGCCGTACTGTCGAAGGGGAAGCTCCGTCTCGAAACGAACTCCGTGAAGCGCGCCGACTCGCTCCGAGCCCGGATCGAGGAAGCCTCGGGCGGCCTCCTCCGCCACAAGGTCCGGGAGCACTCGGACCCCGTCGCTCTCTTGAAGGAGGCGGAGAGGAAGAGCCCGAAGACCCAGCCTCCGCCCATTCCGGAGAACGCGGTGATTCTCCGGGAGTTCAAAGAGCGGCACTACGGGGGCTGGATCGACGAGTCCCTTCCCGCTCTCGAGGGAAAGTCTCCCCGCGAGGCGATCGGGACGAAAGAGGGGCGCCGCGAGGTCGACCTCCTCCTCCGGGAGATGGAGAACTTCGAGAACCGCCTCCCCGAGGCGGAGCGCTACGACTTCATCAAGATCCGCCGTCGGCTCGGGCTGGAGGGGTAAGGGCCCACGCAAGGCGGGCTCGCTTCATCTGAAGTGGATCGGTCCCCCCCTCGGTTTATGGTTTTCTCTTCGCGAGCGAAGCGAGCAATAAGGTATCTGGTACCGAAGGAGATCTCTCATTTAATTAGGGACAGTCACCTATTTGGGCGCCACATGGACAATTCAGCATGAAGACCCGCTTCTTATAGGTGACTGTCCCCAATTAACCTTGATCTTTCATAAAATCTCGAGAGCAAACGCGTGAGAGTGCGTCAGATGCGGCAGCGCGCAGCATTCACCAAGCAGAGCATATCCAACGATATGTGAGCATTGGTGAATGCCGCGCCCTGTCGCAGATGGCGTGCTATCATGCGAGCGTCAGCGTTTTGAGCCGAGATTTTATGAAAGATCAAGGTTAACCCTCAGCAGGGTCCGCGGCGGCCATCTTCCGGATTGGTCAGAGCGCTTCCAGCGCCGTTTCGACGCTCTCCTCGGGTTTCACCTTCACGCGGACGTCGATCAGCTTCCCCTCTTCGTCGATGACGAAGTGGCTCCGGACCATCCCCATGTACTTCCGCCCGTACATCGACTTCTCCTGCCAGACGCCGTACTTCTCGGCGACGGCGTGGTCGTCGTCCACGAGGAGCGTGTAAGGGAGGCCGAACTTCTCCTTGAACTTGACGTGGCTCTTCTCGCCGTCCGGGCTGACCCCGAGAATGACGGCGTTCTTCTTCCCCGCCTCCTTCGCCCGGTCCCGGAAGCCGCATGCCTGCTTGGTGCATCCCGGGGTGTTGTCTTTCGGATAGAAGAAGAGAATGACCTTCTTCCCCAGGTAGTCCGAGAGGCTCACCTTCTCGCCCGTGTCGGTCCCGGCGGTGAACGCGGGGGCCTTGTTCCCGATCTTCAGTTCTTTCACGGCCATGGTCGTTTCACTCCTTATTTCAATGGGTCGTGGGTCTCGAGTTCGTTCCGACGGGACGGACGGCGACACCGCACCTCCACCCAAGGCCAAGATAGGACCGGAGGGGGCGGCGCGCCAGGGGGGGGCTTCGAAAAGGGAATCAGGGAAGCCGCGCCGCCACGCTCGCCGCGCCGAGGAGAGGGGCCCGGGAGGAGAGGATCACCCGAACCGGGAGCGTTTCGAGGAAGGGGGAGAACCGGCCCTTGTCGAGGAAGTGGCTCATGAACGTGCCGTCTTCGAGCTTCTCGGCGATTTTCGGGGCGATGCCGCCGCCGACGTATACGCCGCCGGTGGCGAGGATGCGGAGGGCGTGATTTCCGGCTTCCGATCCATAGACCGCGGTGAAAAGATCGAGGGCCCGGACGCACGCCTCGCTCCGCTTCTCGAGGGCCGCCCGGGAGACGACCGCCGCCGGGTCCTCCCTCTCCATCTCGGTCCGGACCGAAGCGTCGTCCGGCGCGATGTCCCGTTCCACCAGGTAGTCGTAAATCGCCGCGAGCCCGCTTCCCGAGAGGACCCGCTCCACCGAGACCCGCCCCTTCAGCCGCTCCCGGAGATGGAGAAAGAGCCCGAACTCGAGGGCGTTCCGGGGGGCGAAGTCGGCGTGCCCCCCCTCGGTCGGGTGCACCCGGTAGCGCCCCCCCTCCCAGAGGAGGAATGCCTCGCCGAGGCCGGTGCCGGCGCCGAGGAGGGCGATCGGCCCTTGGGGCGTCGTGGTTCCCTGTTGAAGCTCGAGGAAATCCGCCTCCGCGAGATGCGCGATGCCGTAGCCGACCGCGTCGAAATCGTTGATGATCGCCGTACGGAGGATTCCGATCTCCGCGCCGATGGAGATCCGGTCGATCGTCCAGGGGAGGTTGGTGCCGACCACTTCGTTCCCCGTCACCGGGGCGGCGACGCCGACACACGCCCGGTCGGGCCGCTCCCGTTCCCCCTCCAGAAAGCGGTTCACGATTCCGGCGAGGGTCTCGTCGTGGCGGCTTTCGAAGCGCTCCTCCCGGAGCACCCGGAACTTCTCCCCTTCCCGCTCCACGAGGGCGAGCAGGGTCTTCGTTCCGCCTACGTCTCCCGCGAGAATTCTCACATGCCTGCTCCCACGACACGCGTGAGCCGCCGGAGCCCCGCGGCGACGTCCCCCCGGACGTGGCAGCGGAGCGCGCGCCGGCCGTGGGCCCGGAGCGCGGCGAGGTCCCCGAGGGCTTGGGCGTTCTTGAGTACGCCGAATGTGTGAGGCAGGCCGGGGATCGGAAGATCCGAGCCGTCGTCGCAGGTGATCTGGAAAACCACCGCCCCGTTCGGTCCTCCTTTGAAGAGCTGGCCCGTGGAGTGGAGGAAGCGGGGTCCGAAACCGCCGGAGGTGGCGAGACCCGTCTTCTTGCGCGCCCCGGCGCGGAGACCGCCGAGAAGGGCCGCGATTTCGTCCGTGCCGTGCGCGTAGGCGAGGAAAGCGAGGTAGTCCCCCTCCCCCGCCCGGGCGAGGTGGGTCCGGACGAGGAAGTCCACGTCTCCCGCGGGACCGTCCGAGGCGCCATCCGTGTAGAGGGCCATCCCCCCGTCCTCCGCCGCGGGCGTCCCCTCGCCGAGGGCGCCCCTCTCCGCGAAAGCGGCGAGAAGACGATTCGTCTCCTCCTTGCTCTCCTTCACGTTCGGCTCGTCGAAGGCGTTCACGCCGAGAACGGCGCACGCCGCCGCCGTGGCGACCTCCCACCGGAAGAACTCCGCGCCGAGCCCGTACTCGTCCGCCAGCTCGATCCGCGCCACCGGGTGCCCCGCCCCCTCGAACCGCCTCGCCTCCCCCTCACGGCCCGGCTCTCCCTCGATCCGGACGCACACGAAGAGCCGGTCGCTCCCGTACTCCTCCGCCTCTCCGGCCGGTTCGAGGTCGACCGGGACGATTCCCTTCCCCTCTTTGCCCGTGCTCTCGGCGACGAGCTGCTCCACCCAGGTCCCGAGAGGGGCGAGGCGGTCGGAGAAGAGGAGCGTCATCTTGTCCCGGCCCATCAGAGCCGCTTCGGCGAGAAAGACACCGAGGTGGACGCCCGGGTTCATCGCGGGCGCCCGGTCCGGACCGCACGATTCGGTCATCGCCGCGGCGCGATCGAGCAGCCGGCCCGGATCGAGCCCGAGGAGCGCCGCGGGAACGAGCCCGAAAAACGAAAGGGCCGAAAAGCGGCCGCCGATGTCGGGCGGGTTCAGGAAGACCCGTCGGTACCCCTCCCCCGTCGCGAGGGCCTCCAGCGGGGATCCCGGATCGGTGATCGCGATGAAACGAGCCGGATCTTTCACCCGTTCCGTGAAGAAACGCCGGAAGGCGTCGACCTCCGCCGTCCCCCCCGACTTGGAGGCGACGATGAAGAGGGTCTTCTCCTCCTCCGCCCATGCGGCCGCCTCCGAAACCGCCGCCGGATCGGTGGAGTCGAGGATGCGAAGATCGAGGGCCCCCTCGGCGGCGCCGAATGTCTTCGCGAGCACTTCGGGACAGAGGCTCGATCCCCCCATGCCGAGGAGGAGGGCCCTTCGGAAATCGGCCCGCGCCTCCTCCGCGAAGGCTCGAACCCCCTCGAGTTCCGGCTCCATGCTCCGGACCGAAGAGAGCCACCCGAGACGGTTTCCGATCACCTTCCGGTGGGCGCCGTCCTCCTTCCAGAGGGAGGGATCCTTCTCCCACAGCCGGGGGACGAAGCGGGATCGATCGAGTTCCTCGAGCCGCGCGCCCACCCGGTCGGCGAGCGCCCGGGGCGCCGCAAAACTGCTCATCGCTCCTCCAGACCGGACGAATCCTACCTGTCCGAGACGCAGAGCGCCATGAAGTCGGAGACCCTCTCCCATCCGTCGAGATCGAACACCGCCTTCTTGATGGCCTCCATCCGCTCCTTCGTGAACGACGCGGACGCGAGGGCCTCGAACTTGTCGGTCAGCTCGTCCGGGGTCATCGGGTCCCGGGGGTCCCCTTTGGGGATGTCGATCCGCCGTTCGAACACCGTCCCGTCCACGGTCTCCACCTCCACCCGGCACGGCTGGATCTTCGGAAAGAGTTTTTCGAACTCGGGTTTCGCGATCACCTTGATCTTCGGGAGCTGGGCCCGGAGCGTGGGGTCGAAGATCTTCTCCTCCTCGAACTGCTCGGGCGTCACCTTCCTATCGGTGATCGCCGCGGCGATGCAGTAGGGGAGCGAGTGGTCCGCCGTCTCTTTCGACCGGGGATCGTACTTGGACGGGTCCGAGAGGATGTCCGCCGCCCGGGCCAGGGTCTGGATGCGGACCTCCTTCACCTCCTCCGGCGCGAGGTCGTTCTCTTTGATCAGAAAGAGGGTCGCCGTGATCGGCGCGTGGGTGAGTGCCTCGGTCGGGAACGCCTTCATGCCGCACTCGGCGATCTTCCAGCCGTCGCCGAGAGCGCCGACGAGCTTCGACACGTCCCAATCGGGCCCGAGGCAGTGGAACATCCCTTCCTTGCCGTCGAGCACGTTCTCCGGCCCCGTGTAGCCCCGCTTCGCGAGGAGCGCCCCCTCCACGCCCGCCCGGGTCGCCATGGGATCGACGGTGTTCTTCATCATCGAGAGCCTGCCCGCCACCGCCGCGCCGAGGGTGAAGTGACGGCACGCCGAGATGCCGAGGGCGTGCCCCATCTCGTCCGGGGAGAGCCCGAGCAGGCGGCCCGCCACAAGGGGGGAAGCGTAGGCGGTGAGCGTCGCGTGGTGCCAGCCCCTCTCCCGGATGCCGGGAATGGCGAACTCACAGAGCCGCATCTCCACCTCGTGCCCGAGAACGATCCCGAGGATCAGGTCCCGCCCCGAAAGCCCCTCCCGCTCGCAGACCGCGATCGCGGCGGGGATGATGTCGCTCGGGTGGGACGGGTCCTGCTTCCAGTAGATGTCGTTGTAGTCCATCGCCCGGATCATCAGGGCGTTCAGGAAGGACGCCTCCTCGGCGTGGGTCTTCATTCCGCTCACGAAGACGGTGCAGTTCCCCTTCGCGCCTTTTTCCCGGTAGTGGTCCGCCACGATGCGGCAGTCGCGGGTGAGGGCGCCGCCGAAGGCGCACCCGATCGAATCGTAGAGGATGCGCTTCGCCGCCTCCACGGCCTCGGCGTCGAGGTCCTCGTATCGAACCGCGCCGGCCCACTCGGCAAGGGTGCGCGAAAGGAACTCGGCCATGGACGATCCCTTTCCTTCGTCCCGCCCGATCGACGCCGGGCGGCGGGAACCGGTGATTCACGCGGGGGGATCAGGACTATTGAATTTTCTTCCGGAGCACGTTCTCGAAACCCCCGAGGGCGACGAGCTCCTGAGCCACCTCCCGGAGAGGGGAGAACCCGTAGGTCTTCCCCTCCAGGGTGATCGTCGTGCTCTCGAAATCGACTTTCGCCTCGAGGGCGGTGTCGATGGTCGCCTCGGGCCTCTCTTCGAACCGCTTCCGGAGCTCCCGGACCATCTCGGGGCTCTCGATGACGATGAACCCGTTGTTGAACGCGTTCCGCTTGTACGTTTGCGAGTAGGAGCCGGCGATGACGAGGCGGATGCCCCGGAACTTCAGCGCCGTCGCGGCCTGCTCCCTCGAGGAGCCGCTGCCGAAATTCCAGCCGCCGACGAGGATATCCCCCTCCCGGGCGATCTCCTGGAACTTCGGGTCGTAGTTCTCCATCGCGACCTTGCCCATCGCCTCGGGCGTCATGTCGTCCCGATAGGTGAAGTCCTTGCCGTAGATGCCGTCGGTGTTCAGATTGTCCTTCGGCACCAGGAGGAGCCTCCCCTCCACGTTCTTCGGGAATCCCTCGCGGATCTCGACCTTCCCGGCGGCCCGGGCGGGGGGCTCGTTTTCCCGGATCGCGCCCACGAGGGGAGCCGCCTCGTGACGCTCCGGGGCGGCAATGTGCCCGGCGAGGGCGGAGGCGGCGACCACCGCCGGAGAGGCGAGGTACGCCATCGCGCTCGGATCGCCCATGCGTCCCTTGAAGTTCCGGTTCGTCGCCGAGACGCCCGTCTCCCCCTTTTCGAGGGTCCCCTCGCCGAGGCCGATGCACGGCCCGCAGCCGGGCGGAAGGGGGATGGCGCCCGCCTGGAGCAGGGCGTCCCAGTGGCCGAGACGCCGGGCCTCGGCTTCGATGCCGGCCGACGCGGCGGCCATGTACATCTTCACGCCCGCCGCGATCTTCTTCCCTTTCACCACCCGCGCCGCCTCGGCGATATCCTCGAGCCGTCCGTTCACGCAGCTGAGAAGATAGGCCTTCTGGATGGCGACCTTTTCCGCCTCGATCACCGGGAGGGGGGTGATCTTCTTCACCTCGTTCGGTCCCGCCACGTGGGGCGTCACGGAGCCGAGATCGAAGGTGATCTCCTTGGCGTAGAACGCGTCCTCGTCCGCCTCGGGCGATTCGGCCCCGTACCGGTCCACGATCTCCCGGGTGAGGCGGGGGTTTCGGTCCCCCCGGGACCTCTGGACTTCCGCCCGGGCGTAGAACCATTCCCTCGCGACGCCGTCGAAGGGGAAGAGCCCGACCAGAGCCCCCCACTCGGTGCTCATGTTCGCCACGGCGAGGCGTTGGTCGACGGAGAGGTACGCCACGCCGTCGCCGCCGAACTCGAGGGCCGAGTTCAGCACCTCGTCGCTCTTGAAATGCCCGATGAGGGAGATGATCACGTCCTTCCCCGACACGCCGGGCCGGAGCGAACCGGTCAGATTCACTTTGACCACGTCCGGCACCTGCCACCAGGTCTCCCCGGTCGCCCAGATCGCCGCCGCGTCGGTCCGCACCACCGGCGTCCCGAGGGCGCCGAGGCCGCCGTAGAGGTTCGAGTGGGAGTCCGATCCGACCACCATCGTCCCGGGGAGAACGAAGCCCTCCTCCGCCATGATCTGGTGGCCGATGCCGCTCCTCGCGGGGAAGAAGGCGATGCCGTTCTCCTTCGCGAACCTCTCGATCGCGGCGTACTTCGCGAGGTTCTCCACGCTCTCGTTCTGCACGTCGTGATCGAGAATGAACACCGGCTGGGCGGGGTCGAACACCCTCTTCGCCCCCATGGACTTGAACTTGGGAATCACCGCGCCCGAATTGTCGTGGGTCATCACGTGCTTCGGCCGTACCGTCACGAAATCCCCCGAGTGGACGCGAAACCCCTCCGGCAATCCGACCGCGAACCTCTCGGCGATCTTCTCGACTCGATTCTGTCTCATGATGCACCTCCGCCGGACTCCGCCGGCGCTGCCCCGCCCTGCTTCCGAAGATTATAAGGGAGGTTCCGGGCCGAATCCAATCCGCTTCGGCCGGGATCGGTTCTACTCCTCGGTGGAGGTCCCCCGGAGCGCCTCGCCTGCCCCGTCCCGCCGGACCGCCGGGGGATCGGCCATCGATCGGGCGACCCTCGCGGCGAGCCGCTCGGACCCGCCCGTCAGGACCGAGTAGAGGACCGGAACGATGACGAGGGTGAGGAAGGTCGCCACGGCGAGGCCGAAGATCACCGCCACGCCCATCGGTCCCCACCAGTCGGAGCTCTCGCCGCCGATGGTGAAGCTGAAGTCCCGGACGTCGAATGTCATGCCCGTGGAGAGAGGGATGAGTCCGAGGATCGTGGTGATCGCCGTCAGGATGACCGGCCGGAGACGGACGGTCCCGGCGTGGATGATCGCCTCCGTCTTCTCGAGACCCCGGGCCCGGAGCTTCTGGATGTAGTCGATGAGGACGATGGCGTTGTTCACCACGACCCCCGCGAGGGAGATCACCCCCACGCCGGTCATGATGATCCCGAAGGGCATGCGGAGGAGAATGAGCCCCCAGAGAACGCCGATGAGCGAGAGGATCACGGCGGTGATGATCACGAAGGGGAGCACGATCGAATCGAACTGGGAGATGAGCACGAGGAAGATGAGCAGGATGGCGATGCCGAACGCCTGCGTGAGGAACGCCGCCGCCTCGTCCTGGTCCTCCGTCTCGCCGGAAAAGCGGATCGAATAGCCGGAGGGGAGAGGGAAGCCCTCGAGCCGGGCGATCACGTCGGCGAGCACGTCGTTGGAGAGCCGCCCCTCGGCGTCCGCCGTCACCGAGACCACCCGGTCCTGGTTCTTCCGGATGATCGTGCCGAGGCCGGCGGCGAGCTCGAACCGGGCGAAGTTCGACACCGGAATGTGGTCCCCCTCGTAAAAGATCGTGATGCGGTCGAGGTTCTCGAACGACTCCCGGTCCGACTCCCGGAAGCGGACGGTGATGTCGTACTCGTCCTCGCCCACCCGGTACTTGCTCGCCTCGGTTCCCATCACCGCCGTCTGGATCGTGGTGGCGATCGACCAGGTCGAGAGGTTGTAGAGGGCCGCCTTCTCCCGGTCGATGCGGACCCGGACTTCGGGGCGGCCTTCGTCGAAGTCGTCCTGGAGGTCCACGATGCCCGGGATGTCCTTGATCTGCCGCTGCACCTGCTTCGCCAGCCGGCCGAGCACCTCGAAGTCGGGGCCGAGGATCTCGACATCCACGGGCGATCCGGTCGGCGGCCCCCCCTGAGGCACGATCACGTCGACCCGGGCGCCGGGCATGCGGCCGAAGGCCTCGCGGAACCGCTCCACCGTCAGTCTCGACGACTGGGTGCGCTCCTCCCGGTCAACGAACTCCACGGTCATCCGCGAGTGGTGGGGCGTGCCCCCCCCGCCGCCCCAGAAGATGTCCGACGCGGACCCGACGTTGGACACGTAGTGCTTGATGTCCGGGAACTCGGGAATCCGGCTCTCGATGAATCGGACCATCTCGTCCGAGACCTCGAGCCTTGTTCCGAGAGGCGCCACCACGTCGATGTAGGCGTAGTTCGGCTCCGTGTCGGGGAAGAACTCGACGCCCTTGCCGAGGACTCCGTAGGCCGCGAACGAGCCGAGGAGCACGACGAGGACGGCGGCGAGGCTGAGGGCGCGGTGCCGGAGGGCATAGGCCAGCTGGGTTTTGTAAAACGCGCGGAAACGGAGGAAGAGGCGGTCCGTCCGCCCCGGCTTCTCCGTTTCTCCCGCCCGGATGAACGCGGCGCAGAAGGTCGGGTTGATGACGAGGGCGACGAAGAGGGACGACGCGAGTGTGATGATCAGCGTGATCGGGAGGTACTTCATGAACTCGCCGACGATGTCGGGCCAGAAGATCATGGGCCCGAAGGCGCAGAGGGTCGTGATGGTGGAGGCGATGACGGGAATCGCCACCTCGTTGGTCGCCTTCGACGCCGCCTCCATCCGCGAGTAGCCTTCGGTCCGATGGCGGTAGATGTTCTCGACGATCACGATCGCGTTGTCCACGAGCATGCCGAGGGCGAGGATCAGGCTGAAGAGGACCACCATGTTCAGCGTGTACCCCAGACCCGCGAGCACGATGAACGAGATCAGCATGGAAAGGGGGATCGCGATCGCCACGAAGAGGCTGTTCCGGAACCCGAGAAAGGCGAAGAGGACGAGGACCACGAGAACGAGGCCGCTGAAGATGTTGTTTTCCAGATCCCGCACGATCGAGCGGATCTCCTTCGACTGGTCCGCGACCACCGTCAGCTCCGTGGTGGGCGGGAAGGCCGGCGTCGCCTCTTCGATGATGCGCTTGATCTCGTCGGCGATCCCGATCAGGTTCTCGCCGGACCGCTTCCGGATGCTGATGGTGATGCACGGGTCGCCGTTCTGGCGGGCCAAGGTCTCCCGCTCCTTGAAACCGTACCGGACCTCGGCGAGATCCCGGATGTGCACGGTCCGGTCGTCCACGGCGATGACCACGAGGTCGGCCACGATCGCCGGGTCGTCGAACTCGCCGGGCACGCGGACCGTGAAGTCGAGGGTCCCCCCGTCCACGCTCCCGCCGGGCACGGTCAGGTTCTCCTCCTGGATCGTCTCGATCACGTCCGAAAGGGCGAGGTCGTACGACCGGAGACGGACCGGGTCGATGTCGACCTGGACCTCCCGCTCCAGTTCCCCCGTGATGTCCGCCGAGAGCACGCCGGGGACCGATTCGAACTTGTCCTTCAAATCGTCGGCGACCTCCTTCAGGCGGAGGAGGCCGTAGCGCCCCGAGAGGTTGATGAGGAGAATCGGGAAGTCGTCGAAGCTGATCTCGCCGACGTAGGGCTCCTCGATATCCTTCGGCATCTCCGCCTTCGCCTGGTTCACCTTGTCCCGCACCCGCTGGAGGGCGGACTCGATGTCCATGTTCGCCTCGAACTCCACCTCCACCGTTACGTACCCTTCGGCGGTGGTGGAACGGAGTTCCTTGACCTGGCGGATCTCGTCGAGCTTGGTCTCGAGCTTCTTCGTGACGAGGGACTCCATGTCCTTCGGCGAGACGCCCGGGTAAGCCACGTTCACGAGGATGATGGGGACCGTGATCGACGGGGTCGACTCCTTGGGGAGGGACGTGTAGGAGCCGACGCCCATGATCAGGATGATCACGCAGAGGGCGAAGACGCTCGTCTTGTGGGCGATCGAAACATCGGTGATCGTCTTCATCTCAATCCCCGGGGAGCACCTCGACGAGATCCCCGTCCACGAGTTCCCGGTTTCCCACGACGATGAGGGGCTCGCCCGGGCTCAGTCCGCTCTCGACGAGGGCCTTCTCGCCGTAGATCGGACCGATCACGACCGGCCGGAGGACCGCCTTCCCGTCTACGGCGAGGAAGACGGCCGGGCCCTCCTCCGTCTCCACCAGGGCGTCCTGGGGGACGACGACGGCGTCCTCGACCATGTCCCGGACCATCTTGGCCCGCACGGTCATCCCCGGTCGGAGCGCCCCGTCGCCGTTCGGGATCGTCACCTCGACGGTGACGGTGCGAGTGGCCCCGCTCACCTCGCGGCTCACGAAAGTCACCTTCCCCTCGAACGTCCGCCCCGGCCAGGTGTCGGTGGTGATCTCGGCGGTCCCCCCCTTCGCGACCCGGGTGAGGGACACCTCGGGCACCGGGATTTCCGCCTTCATCACGGAGATGTCGAGGAAGCGGACGAACGGCGCGAGGGGGGTCGCGTAGTCTCCGGGGTCGAGGAGGCGCGTGTCGACGACGCCGGGGAACGGCGCCCGGAGGACGGTCCGGTCGTGCTGGGCCTTCGCGGTGCGGAATCTCGCCTCCGCCATCGCCCGCTCGAGCTCGAGGCGGGAGAGGTCGAAGTCCGAGATGCCCCCCTTCTCCCGGAGCGACGCGCTCCGCTCCTGGATCTCCGCGGCCAGGTCGCGGGCGGCCTTCGCCTCGTCCAGGGCGGCCCGGTACAGCTCGTCATCGAGACGGGCGATCGGGTCGCCGGCCCGGACGGCGCTCCCCTGATCGGCGAGGATCTCCTCGATCACGCCGCCGACCTCGAAGACGAGGGTCGCCTCCCTGGCCGCCCGGGTCACTCCGAGCAGCGTGAAATAGTCGATGAAGGTGAGTTGCTCCGCCGGGCGCACCTTGACCGGAGTGGTGGGCGGGACGTACTCCTCCACATCGGCCTTTCCGCCGCATCCCGCGAGGAGGACCGCCGCCGCGAAGGCGGCCGCGAGGGCGGCCCGCCGGTTTCGTTCCGAGTTCATCGCCGTTCCTCCTCCCCACCGACGCCGACCACCCGCTTCCACGCCGCCTCCGCGATCAGAGCGTCGTGGAGGGCCCGCAGGTGGTTCACCCGGGTGCGGGTCCGGACGAGCCGGGCGTCGAGGAGTTCGATCTGCGTCATCAGTCCGTTTTCGTACCGGGTCTCCGCGATGCCGTACGCCATCTCCCCCTGCCGGGCGGCCATGGCCGCCGCGGCGGTCTGCTCCGCCGCCGCCGCCAGATCGAGTTCCGCCGCGGCGACCTCCTTCCGGATCGACTCTTCCGTCTGCTCGAGCCGGATCCGGGAGATGCGGAGGTCGGCCCGGGCCTGGCGGAGGCGGGCGGTGGTGGCGCCGCTCGTCCAGAAGGGGAAGCTCACGTAGACCCCCGCCGCCGCCGACCGGGAACGCTCCATCTCGCCGAAGCGGTCCCACTCGTTCGACGAACCGCTGAAAACGTAGTTCCCGGTCAGATAGAAATTCGGAAAGAGATCGCTCCGTACGACCCGCGCGTTCTGCTCCAGGAGCTTCACCTGGAGCTCGGCGGTCTGCCGCTCCGGGCGGCGGTCGACGGCCGTCTCCCGGCGGGCGTCGACTACCTCTTCCGGGAGGGGGGTGAATTCGAAGCCGCCCCGGACCTCGATCGGCGAGCCGACGTCCACGCCGAGGACGAGCTTCAGATCGTTCAGCGTCTGCCGTTCCCGGTTCCGCGCCCCGATGAGGGCCGGTTTCGCCTCGCTCACGGCCACCTCGGCCCGGAGCACCTCGAAATCGGAGGCGAGGCCCCGGTCCCGCCGGTCCTTCGTGGTGACCAGGCTCTTCTCCGCCTGGGCGAGGGCTTCCTCGAAAACGTTCACTTCACGTTTCGCAAGCAGGGCGCCGTAGAAGGCGGCCGTGGTCTGGAGCACAACGTCCTGCTCCCGGGAGGCGACCTGCCGGTCCGCCGACCGGTCGTACAGCTCGGCCGCCTTCAGGGCGGCGCCGACCTTCCCCGCGAGCCAGAGGGGTTGGGTGAGGGAGAAGGCCGCGTTGTAGTCGTACTTCGATCCGATTTCGATCTTGACGGTTTCCGAGGTCCCCCCGTCCCCTCCGGAGGAGGAGCTGTCCCCCTCGCCGCCGAAGCCGCCGGAGGCGTTGAAGAAGAAGGAGGGGCGCTTGAAGTTCCGGTTGAAGGTCCCTTCGAAGCCGAGCTGGGGAAACGCCCCGGCCCAGGCCTCCCGGATCCGGTACCCGGCCTTCGTTTGCTCCACCCGCTGGACGAGGACGTCCCGGTTCGTCTTGAGGGCCTGGCGAACGCAGAGATCCAAATTGTAGACGGCCGGGCCATCCTCGGCGGGGGCGGAGGGCCTTAGTGCGAGGAAGGCGAGGAGGGCGAGGAGGCCGACCTCGAATCTTCGGGTGCGTATCTCGTTGTTAACTTTGGTCATAACAAGTTGCCGATCCAATCCCGACATACGAAAATGAGGGAGAGCGACGCTCCCTCATGGCATTCGATCTGGGGCACACAGGACTGAGATAATATCCGATCGGGCCCGAAATGCCAAGCTCAAGATCCGGTGAATTCGTCGGGGGGCGCAACCGAATCGGGTCTTGGACGGTCCCGGGTGGATCGTCTACAATCATCCGGACCCGGAGCGTGGAGTGGCCGGCGAGGAGGTACGACGCCGTGTCGACGAGAGATCCCCTCTACGAAGAAAGCCATCTCTACGTGGCCGGGGTACGCGTCCTCGCCCACACGCACCACCGTCCGCCGACGGTGGAGGAGGTGGCGGACCTCATCGATCTCTCTAAGGAGGCCGCCTATCATCTCGCCCGGGCCCTTGCGGGGAAGCACATCCTCCGGATGATCGAGAACCCCTTCGAAACCCATCTCGAGATCGCCGACCACCGGGCCCTCGAATCGCTCCCGCGGGAGGAGACCGGCCCCGGAATCGCCGAGGACCTCGAGGAGTTCACGGAGAAGAAGAAGAAGGAGCACGACAAGCTGGGCGACTTCTTCAAGACCGGGGGCATGGAGAAGACGAAGGAGAAGAAGCTCTCCAAGATCGAGGAGGAGTTCAAGAAGTTCCGCCGCCGGGTGGAGGAGGAGGATTAGGGGTCAGGTTTGAGCCCGAACCGGCCATCCTCCTCCGACTCCTCTTCTGAACCTTGGAGCAGTTGTGCTCGCGGGGCGATACCCGTCCGGAGGGCGGCGGGACGGTGGTCCGGCTTCGGGAGGGATGGGGGCATAACCGGGGAGCCGTCACCATCCTTCACGACGCCTCCTCTACGAGCCCGGAGAAAGGGAGGGTTAACCTTGATCTTTCATAAAATCTCGGCTCAAAACGCTCTCGCTCGCGTGCCAGCACGCCATCCGGAACCGTACTCGCCCTCACCATGGCTCACGTATTGTGAAATACGCTCCCCATGGTTCGGGCTACGTGCGGCCCCGGCTGACGCACTCTCACGCGTTGGATCTCGAGATTTTATGAAAGATCAAGGTTAACTCCCGCCGTGCGACGAGCGTTCAAGTCTGCCCCTTCATCCCTCCCTCGGCCGGTCCCCCGCCCGCCGCGAAGCCCCGTCTCTACCGATCTCGTCGGATCGTCCGGAGCTTCTCGTTCTCGAGGGCGATGAACTGGTCGCATTCCTTGCGCAGCTCCCAGGAGGGGGGAGGGATCTCTCCGGCGGCGAGGAAGACCACGGTGCCGTTGTTCTTCGCCGCTTTCACGGCGGGGACGAAGTCGGCGTCCGGCGCGACGAGGACGGCGTACTGGATGTCCCCCCGCGCCGCGAGCGAAACGAGGTCGACCGAGAGGAGCACGTCGACCCCTTTCTGCTCGAACCGGTAGGCGGAGGTGTTGTCGTCGTAGAAGCGCTGGGTCCGGCCGAGGCGCACCTCGAAACGGTTCAGGTGCTCGATCCGGTGGAAGAAGGAGCGCTTGTTCTGCACCCGCTGCCGCTCCTCCTCCGTCGCCCCCTCGTGGGGCTCCCAGGGGAGGGCGTGGTAGTAGTAGCTGCGGAGGTGGGCGATCGGGATGCCGGGCGTCTCCTCCCGCACCACGTCGACGAGCCAGTCGGACAGCTTCTCCAGATCGATCGGCAGCCCCCCGTGCTCTTCCCGGAGGAGCTTCTCGAGGTAGGCGCCGTCGATGTAAACCGCGCATCGCATTTCAATCATTCCTTTCATCGATGATCCGTTCCGTTCGATTGTCGATCGTCGAATTCGCCGGTTTTGGTATTGTCGGGCACGATGAATGCCGGGGATCCGGACCCCTTGAATGCCTGCATGAATATAGACGGACGGCGGCGGTGAAACAAGGCAAGGCGGCGATCGGACTCCTCTTTCTTCTCCATGGCGGGGCGGCGGCCGCTCACGGCATGGAATGGGGGGAGAACCATCCCGGCGCGGATTGGCGGGAGGTCACCACCGATCACTTCCGGGTGATCGCCCCGGCGGCCCACGCCCGGACGGCGGCGAGGGCGGCGGCGATCGCCGAGGAGGCGTTCGGGCCGGTGACATTCCTCGTCGGCGGCGCGCCTCCCCGGCGGATCGACATCATCCTCCGGGATTGGGACGACCGCTCCGGCGGGCGCTCCTACTCCTCCTTCCCCCGCATCGAGATCGAGCCGTATCCCCTCGACCGGGAGAACGCCGAGATCGACTTCCTCCGCCAGGTGGTGGTCCACGAGTTCACCCACGTGGCGATGTACTACGCCGTGGGCGGGGAGAGGCTCGAGGCCCTTCGCGCTCCCGCGGCCCTCCTGAACCTGCCCGACTGGTGGGTGGAAGGTCTCCCGTCGGCGCTCGAAAAGCCCCGGACCGAGCCGCGGGAAATGGACTTCGTTCGGATGATCGCCCGCTCCGACGAGATCCCTCGGAGGCACCGGCTCGACGACATCGATCAGGGGGACCGGTACGACGACATCCTGATCTACTGGGTCGGCGAGTCGATGGTCCGCTGGATCATCGACCGGTTCGGCGCGGGAGCGGTCGCCGAGATTCACGCCGCGATGCGCCCCATACCGTGGTCTTTCCACCGGGCTTTGAAGAGGGTCACCGGCATGAGCGAAGGGGAGATCTACGACGCCTGGAAGACCGACCTCCTCGCCGCCATCGCCGAGGAGGAGTCGCCCCCGGAACCCCTCGAGTCCCACCCCCTCCCCGATTGGCTCGAGCGTCCCCTCACCTTCGCCTATTCCGGAAATGGGGATCTCGCGATCGTCGCCGTCCGGGATGAGGACGTCTACTGGCCCGAGCTGTATGTGCAGTGGGAGGGCGAGGGGGAACCGGAGCTGATCGATCCGGGACCGGTCTGGCCGAAGGTGTCGTGGAACGGCGACGGGACCAAACTCGTCTACTCGCGGCTCGTGCCGGGGCCCTCGGGGGCGGATCAGTATGATGTCTTTTCCTTCGATGGGAGGACGGGGAGAGTATATCGTCTCACTTCGGGCATGCGCGCGGCCTATCCGCAAGTCCGGCCATGGACACCGGAGAAACCCGTCGTCGTTTCCATTGCCTATCGCGAATCGACGGGAACGACCTCCCCCCTGCTACTCGAGGCATGTCCGGGCGGCAGGTCCCGAGTCTTTACTCCGCCGGACGCAACGGGAATCCTCCGGGATCCCGATCCTCTCGAGGGCTTCGCGATGACAGAGCTCTCTCTCGACCACCACAATGAGCTTTACCTGTTCATCAGTTCCTTCAGGGATGAGACATACGTGGGTGGTAAGTACCCCCTACCGGGAATCAGCTCTCTGCGTGATCCCGAGGAGATCCGCGAATACCGGCGAATCAATGAAGAGTTTCTAAAGCGAAGCGCCGTGGAAGGCCCCCGATTCGATCCACTCCCAGCGCGGCGAGAGGGACTCATCTACGACTCGCCTCTCTACATCGCATACAGGGGGGAAGTCCCGACATTCGTCTGGGAGCACAATGAACCTGAGCGCATCGATGATCAGCTCTACTACCGCCTTCCCGGATACGTCCGTGATCCATTCCCGAAAAGTGACTCCGAGATTCCGGCCGTCACCGCCTCCGGCCGCTACCGGTCCCGTATCGCCCGACTCGATCTCTCGGAGCCGATCGACTTGCCCCCTTCCGGCAAGATCCTCTGGCACCAGAAACCGGTGATCGAGAACACGCCGCGGGGGATCGTCCCGGAAGGCGGATTCCCGACCGAGGGGTACTCGACCCTCGCCAACATCCGTCCCCGGCCGGTGGCGGTCGTGAACACGGTCGACACCGATGGCTTCGACGCCTCCCTCGAGGATCTCCTCGCCGATCCGACGAACCGGCACAATCTCGATGTGGATGGAGCGGCGCGGTGGGACCGCGAAGGGTGGAACGTGCTCGGCACCTACCGGAACCGGCAGCTCCTCCCGACGATCTACCTGCTCGGGGGCTACGGCGAAGCGAAGGGAACCGCCGGCGGCGAACGGTGGGGCGAAGTCGCCAAGCGGGCCGCCCTCACCCTCCGACTCCCCTTCCGCGCCGAATCGTATTACGAACGCTACGTCCTCTCGTGCGGGCTCACCCATCTCCGTTCGGCGAGAACCGAAAACCTCGGCCCCGAGATCGACAGGCGGGAAACCATGGGATTCCTCCGCATCGCCCGGGAGGTGAACCGCCCGCGGCGGAACACCCTCCTCGCCCTTCGCTACGAACGGGGCGTGGACCTCTTCTCCCCCGCCGTTCTTCCCGAGCGATTCGAACTGGACACCCGCTTCTCCCACGCGATCTTCCGGAACGACGGTTTCCTCTCCTTCAACCTCTCGGGCGACATCGAGACCGCCGCCGAAAAGCGAGCGCTCCTCCTCCTTCCGCCGAACATCACGGCCCCCCTCGAACCCGCCACCGGCACCCGAACCGTCCTCTACGGCGCCGGCTTCGCCTACCCCTGGTCCGAAGACCTCGCCCTCCCCCTCGGCCCGATCACCTTCGAGCGCCTCACCCACCGGATCGAGTACCGCGAAGGGCGCGCGTGGACCGATGATGACCGGGAAACGATCGTCCGCTCCGCCTGGACCGAACTCGACCTCCGCCTCTTCTCGGCGCGCCTCTTCCCCTTCTCCGGCGCGAACATCCTCCACCTCCGGGCCGGCGTCGCCCACGAGCTCGCCGACGGCGCCGACTCCGAGTTCTACTTCGCGATCAGCTCCGACTTCTGGAATGAAAGGTGGACCGGGTCGGCGGCGGGTGAGGGTGAGACCGACTCCTTCCGAGGACGGAGGTCGAAACCTCGCCCGCCACCGACCCGCCCTCCCTACATGTGAAGCTCGACGACATCCTTGTCCACCAGATCGTGATCCCTGTGCACCTGGATCCCCTGGAACGAGTCCTCCCGCCAGAGCCTCGCGAACCGGAGCTTGTCCGCGAAGTCCTTGTGCACGATCCGGCAGAGATCGCCGACGTTCGACCCCGCATCCAACGTGAACGGCCGTTCGTAGTCCGGCGGCCTGTGGGGCATCTTCGAATAGACCCGGATGATCCGGAGCAGGTCGAAGAGCATGCCCGGCACCTCCGACATCCCCGCCCCCGTCTCCGCCGACACCGGGTGGATCGGGAATCCCCCCACTTCAGCCGGGACCGATTTCGCCAGGTCCGCCCTCGTCCCGAGCGCGAGCGCCCGCTTCCGAAAGACCGGGTCCCCGATGACGGCGGTCCCCCACTCCGGCTCCGGGACGAGCGACATCCCCGCCTCCTCCATGTGCCCCAGGATCGTGAGAAGCTGATCCTCCGGGTCCGTCTCCCCCGAGAGGTCGATCGCCAGAATCACGGCGTGCCCCGACCGCGCCACGTTCGGGACCCAAGCCTCCATGTACTCGTCCGACCAGGCCGGCGAATCGACCAGCTGGATCTGAACGCCGCCGAACTCGACCATGCCGGGCTGCGGCTTCTGCGTGGAGAACGGATAGGGGGCGACGACCGGCTCCGCGTGGGTGAGGGCGTCGAAGAGGGCCGATTTGCCCGCGTTCGACACGCCGACGATCACCACCTGCCCGGATCCCTCCCGGGGCACGTGATCGAGGCCGGGGCCCCGGCCGCCGCTCTTCTTCGCCCTCTCCTCCTCCTCCGTGAGCAGGGCGATCCGTCGCTTGATGTCCCCCTGGAGCTTCTCCGTCCCCTTGTGCTTCGGGATCGCCGAGAGCATGCCCCGGAGGGCTTTCAGCTTGTCCCGAACGTTCTTCGCCTCTTTGTACTTCTCCTCGGCGTGGAAGTACTGGGGGGTCAGATTCGCCGGCATGGCCACCTCCTCGGAGATCCCATTATACTGATGCGGGATTCCCCTCTCAAGGAGGCACCGTGCGCGTCACGCCGATCCATCGCTGGGACCTGACCTACCGGCGCGCCGCCGCGCTGCAGGCGGAACTCGCCCCCCGGGTCGTTCGCCGGGGGGGCCCGCGGAAGCCCCGCCTGGTGGCCGGCGCCGACATCTCCTACGAGAAGAAGACCGACCGGTTCTTCGCCGTCGTCCTCGTGCTCCGCGGCGAGACGATGGAGGTGGTCGAAGAGGCCCGGGCGACGGGCGTGAGCGGTTTCCCCTACATTCCCGGCCTGCTCTCCTTCCGAGAGGCGCCGCTCCTCATCTCCGCCTTTCGCAAGATCAGGAGCGCCCCCGATCTCGTCCTCTTCGACGGCCAGGGGATCGCCCATCCCCGCCGGTTCGGCCTCGCTTCCCATCTCGGACTGATTCTCGACCTCCCGAGCGTGGGCTGCGCCAAGTCGGTGCTCGTGGGCAACCATGAGGAACCGGGCCGGCGGCGGGGCGCCCACGCGCCGATGGTCCACGAGGGAGAGACCGTCGGCTCCGCCCTCCGCACTCGGGACGGCGTGAAACCGGTCTACGTCTCGGTGGGCCACAAGACCGGCCTCGCCGCCGCGAGGCGCGCCGTGCTCGCCTGCGGGCGAGGGTATCGCATTCCCGAGCCGACCCGCCTCGCCCACCTCGCCGTCAATCGCTTCCGGCGGGAGGAAAATGACCGGTGAAGGGGAGCGTGGGCGGCCCCCGGCGGGTTCTCGAACCGGGTACTTCTCCTGTTCCGGAATTGGGGACGGGGGTATACTCATGAGGAAAGGAGGCCGCCTATGGAACTCGTCGAGATCGCGGTGATGCAGAACGACTCGGAGGCCCTCGTCCTGAAGAGCGTGCTCGAGAGCGCGGGGATCGAAGCGATGTACCACTCGAACCTGGTGCAGTCGGTCCATCCGATCACGGTGAACGGCATCGGCAAGGTGAGGATACTCGTGCGGCCCGAGGACGAGGCGCGGGCGCGGGAAATCCTGGATTCCCGCGAAGAGCTACCGGGAGGAATCGCGGAGTAGGGGGAAGCGGAACCGTTCGATCTCGTCGACCAATTTGGCGAGGTCCCCCTTCCAGCCCGGTCCCAAGTAGTCGTGCTCCTCGATGGGCAATCTGATGAGAGGCGTCTTCACCGTTTCGATCCACCGCTCGTAGCGGGGCTGCAGGCTCCGCACCATCCGGTCGATCCGTTCGTTGTACTCGCTCCCCCGCCTCCCCCGGAGTCGCTCCGCGAGGCACTCGATCGCCCCGTGAAGATAGATTATCACGTCGAAGGGGGGCGCCGCCCGGAGGAGCTGCCGGGCCACCTGCCGGTAGAGCCCGAAATCGGTCTCGTTCAGCAATCCCTCGTCCCTCCAGTAGGGCGCGAAGATCTCCACGTCTTCCGCGGGAATACGGTCGACCACCACCATCCGCTGCGGATTCGCCTCGTCGATGTCCTTCAGCTTGTTCGAGAGGAAGCTGAGCTCCGCGTGAAACGCCGTCTCTTTCCGGCCGTGGATGAAGTCGGAGAAGTAGGGGTTCGCCTTCTCGTCCTCCAGGACCAGGACCCCGTCGTAATGGCGGACCACCTCCCGGGCTATGGTGGACTTTCCGGTGCCGCAGTTCCCCGCGAATCCGACGAGCATCGTTCTCCTCTCCCGTGGACGACGCCGGTATTGTAGCGGCCGGAGCGCCCCGTGGCAACATCGCCGCCGGGCGCCGGATGCAGAATCCAATCGACGGCTTTTCCCTTGACGGGAGCGGCCTCCCGGGGGCAGAATTTCCCGAACCTCAACCCGGAAGTTCGATGAAACGACCCTCTCCTCGACCGACATCGCGGTTCGCCCGCTCCGGCGCCTCTCGCCTTCGGGGAGGGACCGGATCGTGAGCGACGGGCAGGGAACCAGCCGCCGAGGATTTCTGGACATCCTCCTGACCGGCGGGGTGCTGGCCTGGCTCGGGGCCGTGTTCTTTCCCATTCTCGCCTATCTCAAGCCGCCCAAGGATCCGACGGCGAACGTCTCGTCCGTGCGGGTCGGGCCCGTTTCCGAGATCCCTCCCGACTCGGCCAAGATCTTCAAGTTCGGCCGGAAGCCGGGGATCATCATCCGGACCCCGGACGGGGAGTTCAAGGCGTTCAACGCGACATGCACCCATCTGGACTGCACCGTCCAATACCGGAAGGACATGGGAGTCATCTGGTGCGCGTGCCACAACGGCAAGTACGACCTGAACGGGATCAACATCTCCGGACCGCCGCCGAGGCCCCTCGAGGTATTCAAGGTGGACGTCCAGAACGACGACGTGTTCGTTTCGAAGATCACTTGATCCGGGACCCGGGCATGAGCCGCTCCTAAAGGAGACCATCGAGCGATGACCCGCGGCGAGAAGATCTACGGTTGGATCGACGACCGGTACCAGGTCGACGATCTGATCGCGTTCGGAAAGAAGAAGAGGGTTCCGGTTCACGGCGAATCGCTCTGGTACTACCTCGGCGGCGTCACCATGTTCCTATTCGTGGTGCAGGTGGTCACCGGCATTCTCCTGATGATGTACTACAAGCCGGGGATCGAGACCTCCTACGAGAGCATTCAGTTCATCCTGGCCCAGGTCCGGTTCGGGTGGCTGATCCGGTCGATTCACTCGTGGTCCGCGAACCTGATGGTGCTCTTCGCTTTTCTGCACATGTTCAGCGTGTTCTTCACCCACGCCTACCGGAAACCCCGTGAGCTCACGTGGATCGGCGGCGTGGTTCTCCTCTTGCTCGTGCTCTTTTTCGGATTCAGCGGCTATCTCCTCCCCTGGAACGAGCTCTCCTTCTTCGCCACCAAGGTGGGAACCGACATCATGGGCGCCGTCCCCCTCGTGGGCGGCGCCATGCTGAAGCTGCTCCGGGGCGGAGAGGACGTGACGGACGCCACGCTCCACCGTTTTTTCGGAGTCCACGTGGCGATTCTTCCGGGAATCGCCTTCGTCCTACTCGGCCTCCACCTCCTCTTCGTTCAGCGCCAGGGGATGAGCGCCCCCGAATCGTGGGAGCGGACGGAGGAGAAGAGGCGCCGGTCCATGCCCTTCTTCCCGAATTTCCTCCTCCGGGACCTTCTGCTCTGGCTCGTGGTGCTGAACGTGCTCGCGATCCTCGCCGTCGTCGCCCCCTTCGGCATCGGCCCGCTGGAGTGGCCCCTCGGGGAGAAGGCGGACGCCTTCGCCCCCGCGCCGGAGGGAATCCGGCCCGAGTGGTATTTCATGTTCATGTTCCAGACCCTGAAGCTCCTCCCCGCGCATATCGGGCCGATCGAGGGAGAGGTGGCGGGGATTCTCGGTTTCGGCCTCGCCGGGCTCCTCTGGTTCCTCGTCCCCTTCTGGGCCCGGCCCGGAGCGGACGGGCGCATGCCGGCCTGGGTGAGGGCCGTGGGGATCTTCGTGGTGCTTTTCATCATCGCCATGACGCTGTGGGGATACATGGTATGAGCCGGCGCGGATTCATCGCGGTCTACGGGGCGGTCCTCGCCGCCATGGCGACGGTCTCCCTTCCGGACGTCTTCGCGGCGGAGCCCGCGGGGGTCCCGGAGGAGGACCGTTGCGCGGCCTGCCACAAGGACCTCGGGAGCGACGTGGTCGACGTGGACCTCTTCTACGGGGCCGACATCCACGCCCGGTCGGGGCTCGGGTGCGCCGCCTGCCACGGCGGCGATCCCGCGACCGACGACCCGGACGAGGCGATGGCGGCGTCCGCCGGGTTCCTGGGCGCGCCGGCCCACGGGGAATCACCCGAATTCTGCGGGCGCTGCCACCAGGATCCCGAGTACATGCGCCGGTTCAATCCGCGCCTCCCCGTGGACCAGCTCACCCTCTACCGGACGAGCCGGCACGGGAAGCTGTGGAGCAAGGGGGACCGGAGCGCGGCGACCTGCGTAAGCTGCCACGGCGTCCACGACATCCGGCCCGCCTCGGAGCCGAAGTCGCCGATCCACCCGCGGAACCTCTCGGACACCTGCGGGCACTGCCACTCCGACGCCGCACTCATGGCCCCCTACGGCATACCGACCGACCAGGTCGCCGATTACCACGAGAGCGTGCACTGGGAGTTCATCCGCGATCGGGGGGACCTGTCCGCCCCGACCTGCAACGACTGCCACGGCAACCACGGCGCTCTCCCCCCCGAGGTGAAGAGCATCTCCGGCGTCTGCGGACAGTGCCACGTGCAGAACCGCGCCCTCTTCGCCCGGGGCCCCAAGAAGGCGATCTTCGACGACGCGGGATTCCCGGAGTGCGAGACGTGTCACGGTAATCACGCCATCCGGCCCCTGACGGACGGGGCGGTCGGGCTCGGCGAGGGCGCCCTCTGCGCCCAGTGCCACGAGGACGACGGTTCGCCCGCGGCGGAGGCGATCCTCCGGATGAGCCGGGCCCTTCTGGATTTGTCGGACACCCTCGCGGTCTCCGAGGCCGCCCTCCACGGGGCGATCCAGAAGGGGATGTACCTCACGGACGCCGAGTTCCTCTGGCGGGACGCCCGGCAAAAGCTGTACGAGTCGCGGACCATTCTCCACGGCTTCGAACCGGAGCCGCTCGTCGCCTCCACCGGCGAGGGCCTGAAGCTGGCCCGGCAGGTAAACGCGGACGCCCTCGGGGCGATGAAGGAATACCGTTACCGCCGGGACGGCCTCCTGGTCGCCACGCTGATCGTCTCCGTTCTCGCCGTTCTGCTCTACCTGAAGATCCGGACCCTGGAATAGGACCGGCCGGTCCGGCCTCCGGGCGCCGCGCCCGGGCCGGTTGCCAAAGGGCCCGCGGCCCCGTATGATCGCGTCCGGCCTCGAAGCGGCGTTCGACGCGCCTTTCCGGGAAGCCGGGGAATGAGAAAGAACATATCCCGCTGCCACCGGCCGGCCTTCGATCGCCGGAAGTCCGGGAGGAGGTTTTTCGTTGGCAAAGCTGCGCACCGATTGGCTCGGGTTCTTCCGCTCCATGACCGCCCATCCGGTCGGGTTCGTCGGCGTCGTCACGGCCACGACGACGGGGGTCCTCTTCCTCGTCTTCGCGGCCATGAGCCTCCTCGGCGCGTTCGAGGGTCCCTACAAGGGCATCTTCACCTTCATGGTCCTCCCGGGGCTCTTCATCGCCGGACTCGTCCTGATCCCGCTCGGGCGGTTTCTCCGGGCCCGAGGCGAGCGGTTCGGGGTGGTGGTCGATCTCTCCCGCCGGGAGCAGCAGCGCCGCGTCATTCTCTTCCTCATCCTGACGGGCGCGAACGTGGCCATCCTCTTCCTGGCCACCTATCACGGCATCCACTTCACCGACTCGAACACCTTCTGCGGCGAGGTCTGCCACACGGTGATGGAGCCGGAGTACGCCGCCTACCAAGGTTCCCCCCATTCCCGGGTCCCCTGTGTCTCCTGCCACATCGGGCCGGGGGCGGACTTCTTCGTGAAGTACAAGGTCAACGGCATGTCCCAGGTATTCGCGGTCCTTTTCGACACCTACGAACGGCCCATCCCGTCGCCGGTGCATAACCTCCGCCCGGCCCGGGAGACCTGCGAGCAGTGCCACTGGCCGGAACGGTTCCACGGCGACAAGCTCCTCGTGAAGACCCACTTCGACGAGGACGAGCAGAACACGGCCCGGGAGACGGTGATGGTTCTGAAGGTGGGGGGCGGCGGCGCCGAGAGCGGCTTCCCGTCGGGCATCCATTGGCACACCGACCCGGGGAACCGGGTCACGTACATCGCCGCCGACGAAAAGCGGGAGGAGATCGTCTGGGTGGAGGTGGAGCGCCGCGATGGATCGAAGAGCGTCTACACTAAGGGGGGGAAGCCGGTCGCCGATTCGCTTCTCGCCTCGGGAGAACGGCGCCGGATGGACTGCATCGATTGCCACAACCGGCCGACCCACACATTCGACGACCCGGCGCTTTCCCTCGACGGCGCCCTCGCCGCGGGCCGTCTCGACACCCGCCTCCCCTACATAAAGACGACGGGTCTCGAACTCCTGACCGCCGAGTACGATTCCAAGGAGGCCGCCCTCCGGTCGATTCCGGTCGCCCTCGCGGCGTTCTACGAGGAGAACCATCCCGAGATCGCCCGGGAGGAAGGCCCCTCCATCGAGGCTGCGGCCGAGTACCTCCGGGCCCTGTACGACAAGAACATCTTCCCCGACATGAACCTCTCCTGGAATCCCCATCCGAATCATGTGGGCCACAGAAACGACGGCGGCTGTTTTCGCTGTCACGCCGGCGACCACATGAACGAGGAGGGGGACGAGATCGACAGCGACTGCGAGACCTGCCACACCCTTCTGGCCATGGACGAGGAAGACCCCGAGATCCTGAAGCAGATTCTCGAGCCGTAGACCGCCCCCCCACCGAGCGGGGGACGCCTCTCCCCCCTCACTATCATTAACTCGGTTCTCAATCTTCCCCGCCATCGGCCGATAGTTAAGAAAAGCCGACCAGGCCTTTGTGAAAAATAGAGTTGACATTCGATAGACGGGTTAACTAGTTTCGAGCCGTCCTGAGCGAAGAGGGACAAATGAGTGATTCCGCGACAAATGGCCGAGATCTTTCGGCACGTCCCCCGGTCGTCCCGCCGGTCGCTCCCCTCTTTGCCTCTTCCGCGAAGCCGGGTCCCTATTCGGGGGCCTTTTCTTCTGTCATTGGAGTCTCTTTCGGAAACGGAATCGATTCCCCGGACGGGCCCCCGGTCGGGTGCCTTTCCGGAGGAACCAACACTAAGGAGGGAAACGCCATGAGGAAGGGTCTCGGCCTGTCGGTCGCGTGCCTCTTTCTGCTCGGCCTCGCGGCCGGGTGCGGAGACGAGGAGATCGTGGAGGTCGAAAAGGAGCCCGTGATTAAGGTCTCGGTCACGGCGACGCCGGACAACATCGAATCGGGCGGATCGACTCTATTGAAGACCGCCGTCACGGTGCTGGGGGAGACGAAGGCGGGGAGCCTCGAGTACGCCTGGAAGGCGACGGGGGGGGACTTCACCGACGCCGACGGAGAGAGTACGACATGGTACGCCCCGGAGGACGCCGCCCTGTTCAGCGTCTCCGTGGTGGTCACGGACGGGGAGGATGTCGGCATCGGTTCGGCCCGGGTCATGGTCGGCGATTACGTGCCGACCGATGATCCCGTCTACGTCGGCGTGTCGACCTGCGGCACCTGCCACGGCGACGACGACGAATACACCGAGTGGCTCGAGACGGGGCACGCCGGGGCGTACGCCGCGTTGGCCGATATCGGCCGGGAATTCACGGCGAGCTGCCTCGAGTGCCACACCGTCGGCTCCTACACCCTCGGTGAGGAAGACACGAGAAACAACGGCGGCTACGACGAGTTGGCCGTGGAGCGGCTCCGGAACGTGCAGTGCGAGAACTGCCACGGACCGGGGGGCGAGCATGTGGACACCCAGAGCGGCAGTGACATCCACATCTCTTACGACGCCGCGGTCTGCGGCGTCTGCCACACCGACGCCCACCATCCGACCTATGACGAGTGGCAGGAGTCGGCCCACGGGAACTCGTCGGACCTCTCCGGCGCCACCCGGACGACCTGCGTCAAGTGCCACAACGGCTACTACGCCGCCGACTATCTCGACGACCCGGCGGGATTCTCCAATCCCTCGTCGGTGACCGAGACGGAGGAGATCGTCTGCGCCACCTGCCACGACCCGCACGGCAACGACAACCCGGCGAACCTCAGGAACGCGGCGAACACGGGCGACGAAGTGATCCCGAACGATCCTCTGGTTCCGTCGGCGGGGGCGGGGCGCCTCTGCATCGCCTGCCACAACGGGCGGCGCGACTGGGAAGACGTGGACGAGCAGATCGCGGAAGGGTCCGCCCACTTCGGGCCCCACCACGCCGTGCAGGGAGACATGCTCGCCGGCGTGAACGCCTACGAAGGCGTCGACTCGTCCTTCACGTTCGCCACCAGCCGGCACATCCTGGTGGAGGACGGCTGCGTCCACTGCCACACCCACGCGCATGATGCGGAGAGCCCGACCGAGGAGAGCCCGAACTACACGGGCCACACCTTCGAGCCGACCGTCGAGGCGTGCTACGAATGCCACGGAACGCTTTCGGACTTCTCCGACGTGATGGCGAAGAAGGACTTCGACGGCAACGGCTCGGTCGAGGGGGTTCAGGACGAAGTCGAAGGCCTGCTCGCGGTCCTTCGCGAGGTGCTCACCGACGCGACGGCGAACCCGACCACCCGGGCGGCCCTCGAGGCGGCGGAGGACGCGGACTTCGCCGGCGTCGTCGGGGACACCCTCTATGTGAACGACGGCACCATCTCCGGGGCTCAGCGGAAAGCGGCGTACAACCACGCCTTCGTCGAATACGACGGATCCATGGGGGTGCACAACGCGACCTACGCCGTCCAGTTGCTCCAGCAGAGCATCGAGCGCATCGATCCCGACAAGCTCGAGAGCTTGGGCGCCTTCGTCCTGAAGCAGCCCTAGTTCCGTTCGCAAATCCCCCGGCCGGGGGCGGAACCGACCCGCCCCCGGCCTCTTTCGACCCGGAGAAAGGACAGGAGGATCAAAGTGATTCAAAGTTCCCGATTCTTGCGGAACTTCCTCCTTCTTCTCGTCCCGTGGATGGCTCTCATCCTGGTCCTTCCCGCCTTCGCCTTCGAAGGGGGGGCGGACGGCCAGGATCCCACCTGGTGGTTCCGCCTGCGCTCCACGGGATACGCCTTCCAGACGGAGGAACGTAGCGGCGCCGTCCTCGACCGATTCGGTGCGTACCAGCAATTCGACGGGTCCGTCGCGGGGCTCGCCGGGGGCCGGCTCGCAATCCGGGCTTCGGGGCGGGCGTATGATGATCTCTATCTCGCGGAGCGGGACAACGACCGCGCCCGTCTCTACACGGCCTACGGGGACGTGAAGATCACGCCGGAGCTCCGCGCGAAAATCGGCCGCCAGTTCCTCCACGAGGGGGCGGCGGGCCTCACCGTGGACGGCCTCTGGCTCTCGGCAAAGCCCCGCGGACCCGTCGAGGTGCGGGCGTGGGGCGGCGCCCGGGCGCCGATCGCCGTCCCCTACCGGGACCGGGTCGGAGACTTCGGGGACGACGCCGTCCTCGGCGCCCGCGTCCTCTACGATCCATGCCGCTTCTGGCGGAGCAGCGTCTCCTTCGCCTATCTCGAGAAGGACGACGTGGTCTCGGCCCGTCCTCTCGGCTTCGAGACGACCTTCCGCGCCCGCTTCGATCTCCGCGCCACCGGGCGGGCCGCCTACGACATGCTCGAAGAGCGCTGGACCCGCGTGGAGGGGCACGTCCAGTTCCGGCGGACGCCGGAGTGCCCGGTGATCACCCTTCAATTCGTCGACCGCTACCCGACGATCGAGAGGAACTCGTACTTCAGCCGGTTCGACGCCTACCGGGCCCGCATCGGCCGGGCTTCGATAAGGAGGGAGCACCGGAGCGGCTTCGGAGCCGAGATCGACTACATGGGCGCCTTCGTCGAGGAGCGCACGTCGACCCGCGTCGGCGGCGCGGCCCTCTTCCCTCTCGGCCGGATCGGCTACTCGGTCCGGGTCGGCGACGCCGGCGAGGAGAGCCGATGGTTCGGCGACATTCGCGTCACGGCGACGCCCTGGCTCTCGCTCGAGGGGGGGGCGACCTTCACCACCTACGCGCTTCTGCAAGACGCGCCGAGCGAGCTCGAGCGGGACCTGACCGTCGCCTTCGGACGGGTGCGGATTCTGGCGAGGCGGGGCGCGGCGATCACCCTCGAGATCCAGAGCGTCGACACGCCCTTCTTCGAGGAGGACATCCGGGTTCTCGGCGGCCTCGATTTGACCATGGGACGGGGCAGGGGCGCCTTCGGCCTCGGGAGAGGAGGATGGCTGTGATGAAGCGATACATGGCCATCGCGGCGGTCACGGCCCTCGCGGCCTCGGCGTACGCCTTCCAGGTCGGTCCGCCCGCGAAAACGATCCACTCGCCCCACGACGTGCACGAGGAGAACGCCGTGGAGTGCGAGGTCTGCCACGAGGGGGCCTACTCCTCCATGGCCGGAACCGACAACCTCCTTCCGGGGATGGATGTCTGCGCCGGCTGCCACGACGTGGAAGACACGGCGGCCTGCGGCCAGTGCCACGTCGATCAGGCCGCGCCGGCGACGACCCCGCGCCACACCATGGTGGCCGGGTTCTTCCCCCACCGCACCCACGTGGAGAAGGGGATGGCATGCGCCGCCTGTCACGGCGACCCGGCGAAGGACCCGGCGATCCCGGAGAAGCTGATGTGCCGCGGCTGCCACGAGACGGCGGCGGGCTACGAGGATTGCGGCGTCTGCCACGATCCGTCGGAATCCCTCCTTCCCCTCACGCACCAGGGCGAATGGCTCTGGTATCACGGCGCCGACGCCGGGGTGGAGCAAGAGACCTGCTTCGGTTGCCACACCCAGGCCGGCTGCCAGGAGTGCCACAACGGCGACAACGTCCGGCCCCGGACCCACGGGCTCGACTACGCGTTCCGCCACGCCCTCGACGCGAGGGGGAACGAGTTCGACTGCGCCTCCTGCCATGAGGAGCGGGCGTTCTGCGTCTCCTGCCACGCGGCGGAACGGGTGATGCCCGGAAACCACTCGCGGGCCGACTGGGTTCACGGGCGTGAAGGGGGCGAGCACGCCGTCGAGGGTCGGTTCGATCTCGAGTCATGCACGGCCTGTCACGCGGACGGGGGCGGGTCTCCGGTCTGCGCCGATTGTCACGGGAGGTGAGTTCCATGAGCGCGATTCACTGGATCGAACGATGGGGTCCGCGGGTCCTCGCGCCCGCCCTGGCCCTCGCGCTCCTCGCCGGATGCGTGGAGCGGCGCACACCCCAGGAACCGGAGATCGCGGGACACCCGGAGGCGTTCATCGCCCAGGAGTCGTCCGTCGATTTCCATGGCGACCGGGTCCGGGAGATGGGGGCGGCGAACTGCGCGGGCTGCCACGGCTCCGATTTCCGGGGCGCCTCGGACATGCCGGGATGCTACGAGTGTCACGACGGGCCGGGCGGCCACCCCCATGGGTGGGCCTATCCGGCGGAAGATCCCTATCACGGCGCGGCGGTGGAGGCGGCCGGCTTCGGTTCCTGCAAGGAGTGCCACGGGGCGGACCTCGAGGGGGGCTGGAGCGGCGTTTCCTGCTGGGATTGCCACGACGGGCCGGGGGGGCATCCGGAGGGATGGCTGAATCCCGCCTCGGTGCTCTTCCACGGGCGGGAGGCCTTTCGGGAAGGGCCCCGCGGCTGCGCCCGGTGCCATGGCTACCCCCCCGCCCGGGGGACGAGCGGCGTCTCCTGTGCGGATGCGGGCTGCCACGACTAGACCTGAATCATGAAGCGGGCGGGGCCCTCCGGGGCCCCCACCCTCCCCACAAAGCCCTCCGATTGTGCTAATATGAATGGGTCGAGTATCTCACCCGTCCCTCGGACAACCGGAGGTATCCCATGAGCACGACCCGTCTCGCCGGGGCGCTTTTCGCCGCTTCTCTCGGAGTCGTTCTTCTCTCCCCCCCCGCCCAAAGCGCCGGGGGCGATCTGATCTGGTACTTCCAGGGGGTGGAAGACGTCTACGCAATCGACGACATCGAGGACATGAACGGCGACCTCGTGCCGGATGTCGTCGTCGAGAGCTACGACGCCGGCGCGACGGGCGATCACCTCTACTGCCTCTCCGGCGCCTCGAGCGGGGTCGCCTCGGTGATCTGGTCGACGAAGCCCGCCGGGGGCCTGAGCTCCGGGGGGGGCTACGACGTCGAGTGCCTCCGGGTCGGCCCGGACATCACGGGGGACGGGAAGCAGGACGTCTTCCTCGGCACCGCGTGGGGGGGGCGGAGCGCCTACGTGATCCACGGCCCGACCGGCGACGTCTCCTACCACTTCGACACCTACTACGACACGCCCCCTCCCGTCCCGACCTCGGGATGGGTCTACACGATCAAGCCCGTGCCGGACGTGGACTCGGACGGCGTGGACGACATGTTCTTCGCCTGCGGCTCCGACAACGACGGCGCCTACCACATCAGCCTCGGCGACGGGATCGTCCTCTGGTGGCAGTACATGGGAGACGCGGTGATCACCTCGGCGGTGCTGGACGACGTGAACGGCGACGGCGTGTCGGACGGCGTCTTCGGCGTCGGGGACACGGCGCCGAAAGTCCGGTGCATGGCCGGCGGCGGCGGCCCGGCGGGAACGATCCTCTGGACGAACATCATGACGAACACGGTTCACGCCGTGGAGCGGATCGCCGACGTGAACGGCGACGGCGTGAACGACGTCCTCGCCGGCATCTGGAACGCGACGGGAACGGTTTATTGCTTCGACGGCGTCGGCGGGGGAACGATCTGGTCCGCGCCGGTCGGGAGCTACGCTTACATCATGCATCTCGCGGCTCTGGACGACGTGGACGGCGACGGCTTCGAGGACGTGGCGGTCGGCTCCTTCGACAACAAGGCGGTCGTGCTCTCCGGCCGCGACGGTTCCGTGATCTGGAGCGCGACCGTGGGGACCCTGAACGGGGGCGACGTCTGGAAGGTGGGACGGGTGGAGGACGTGACCGGCGACGGCGTGAACGACGTCGTGGCCGGTTCCTTCGACTACCACGTCTATCTCTTCGACGGCGCGACGGGCGATTCGGTCTGGGTTTACAACACGGGCCACCGGCTCTACTTCGTGGACGGCGTGACGGACATCTCGGGGAACGGCGTGCCGGACGTGGTCGCCGGCAGCCAGATGCTCACCGCCGGGCCTCCGGGGGGCCGGGCGTACCTCCTCGAGGGGGGGGAGAGCGTCTCGACGGGCGTCGCCGAGGCGTCCTTCGTCGTCCGGGCGGCCCTTACGGTCGGGGGAGTCCGCGTCTCCCTCGCCGGCCGGGATCTGGGCGAGGCGGTCCACGTGGAGCGGGTGGTCGAGAACGCCGAGGCCGCGGAGGCCTTCAAGCGTGACCTGATGGAAGCCCACAAGGCGGGCGCCCTGACGGCGGAGGAGGTCGTCACGGCGCGGCGCCTGACTCCCGGCCCCGAGTGGGTCCGGCTGACCGAGTCGCCCGTTCCCGTCTCGTCGGGGGGCGCCGAATACCTCGATCGGACCGCCCTGCCGGGGGTCACCTACTCCTACCGGTTCGTGCTGGTCTCGCCGGACGGCGGCGAGACGTTGACGCCGACCGCGACCGTCACCCTCCCCGGAAGGTCGCCCGGACTCCGGGCGGCCAAGCTCACCGCCCGGCCGAATCCGGTGAATCCCTCGACGGTCATCGAGTTCACGCTGCCCGAGCCGGGTCCGGCGAAGCTCCGGGTTTTCGGGGCGAACGGCCGTGAGGTCGCTTCCCTCCTCGACTCCCCCCGGGAGAGCGGCGCGGTCCGCGTCGAGTGGGACGGCCGGGACGACGGCGGGAGGCCGGTTCCGAGCGGTGTCTACTTCCTCCGCCTCGAGACGGCGGGGTACGCCTCGACCGGAAAGGTGACCGTGCTTCGCTGACGAGATCCGCCGGCGCAGGACGCGCATACGCGGAGACTCGAAGATCCGGGCGGGGTCCCGTCTGCTTGACGATCCCGCCCGGTTTTGCTTGACGAAAATCATTTAATCAGGTAACCTAATCACTGGAATTGGGGGAGGCAAGAGGTCGAAACCCCTTCCCAGAGAACCGCTAGTTATTAATTTTACAATAGATTAGATGATTTCACCATCCGGCAGGGCACACATGCAGACAGTGCGGTTCCACCCCCCGATCATGACCGCACCAATCCGGCCCATGGCCGAGAAAGGGGTCGTCATGTCCCGCGCTCCGTTCCTCTCGCTAACCGCACTCGCGCTCGCGGGGCTCTTCCTCCTCCCCGTCGATTCGGACGCCCGGAACCCGATCAAGAACGCCTTCCTCAATCTCTATCCCGACGCAGCCGGCACCCAATTGACCGACCTTCCGAGCAACTCCAGTCACTGCGGAATCTGCCACTTCGACTTCGACGGTGGCGGGCAGAGGAATCCGTACGGCCTCGGCATCGAGGTGGGGATCAACAACGGGCTGACCTACACGAACGCCATCCTCGCCATCGAAGGGAACGACTCCGACGCAGACGCTTATACGAATCTGACCGAGATCACGTCCACCCTCTTCTCGAACACGCCGACCTTCCCGGGGCTCTCGGCTTCGAACTACACGAACACGACGAACGTGACCCACTCGGAGCTTCTCACCTACCTCACCCCGAGCGGCGGTTCGGACACGACGCCGCCCGCAGTGACCGTTCTTTCGCCGAACGGCGGGGAAAACCTCCAGGCAGGCGGATTCACCACGGTTTCGTACACCGCCACCGACGCGAGCGGGATCTCCCACGTCGACTTCTACTACTCCGACGACGGCGGATCGAGCTGGAAACCGGTCGGGAAGAACGAGGCCGGAACCGGCTCGTTCAGCTGGTTCGTTCCGAACCTCCCGAGCGGGACCGCTCGGATCAGGGCGGAGGCCCACGACAACGCGGGGAACGAAGGTGCAGACGGGAGCGACGCCGACTTCACCGTAACCGCCGTTGCCGCGGGATACGTGCCGACCACCCTTCGGGACATGGAACTGCCGGGGACCCAACCCTTCGAGGGGGCGATCCTCGAGAACCCCAACGACTGCGGGACCTGCCACGGCGGATACGACGTCAACGTCGAGCCCTTCTACAGCTGGGGGGGCAGCATGATGGGCCAGGCGATGAGGGATCCCCTCTTCCTCGCCTGCATGGCCGTGGCGGAGCAGGACGCCCCGTCGGTGGGCGACCTCTGCCTCCGGTGCCACACGCCCGGGGGGTGGCAGGAGGGCCGTTCGATCGACACGAGCGGCGGGATGCTCACGGACAAGGATCGCGAGGGGATCCAGTGCGACTTCTGCCACCGTCTCGTCGATCACGTGTACGTCCCCGGCTTGAGCCCGGGCGAGGACTCCCTCGTTCTCGCCGGGATCGACCCCCTTCCGCTCCAGTACGGGAACGGCCAGTTCGTGAACGACCCGGCGCCGGTCCGGCGGGGTCCCTACGACGACGCCCAGGCGGCCCACCAGTTCCTCGAGTCGCCGTTCCACCGCTCCGCGGAGCTTTGCGGGATCTGCCACGACGTGAGCAGCCCGGTGTTCACCCAGACCGGCCCCTTCGACTACGCGCCGACCGGTTTCGACCAGGAGCACCCGGACTTCGACGTGCGGAACATGATGCCCATCGAGCGGACCTTCAGCGAATGGACCCAGAGCGCCTATGCCGACACGGGTGTCTACCAGCCCCAGTTCGCGGGGAACAAGCCGGACGGGATCGTCTCGACCTGCCAGGACTGCCACATGCGGGACGTGAACGGCCGGGGCGCGGATGGGGGGCCGGTCCGGGACGATCTCGCCCTTCACGATCTCATGGGAGGCAACACATTCGTTCCCGACATTCTTCCCCAGTTCTTTCCGGGCGAGGTCGACGTCGCCCAGCTCCAGGCGGCGAAGCAGCGGGCCGTCGACATGCTGCAGCTCGCCGCGACCCTCGAGGCGACGCCGACCGAGGCGGGCGTATCGGTCCGGGTGGTCAACGAGACGGGCCACAAGCTCCCCTCCGGCTATCCGGAGGGTCGGCGGATCTGGCTGAACGTAGTCGCCCTGGATAGCCTCGGAGCGAAGGTCTTCGAGTCGGGCGAGTACGACTTCGCGACAGGCCTGCTCATCCACGACGCGCAGGAGAAGATCTACGAGATTCACCCCGGCCTCTCGCCGGGTCTGGCGGGCTTCCTCGGCCTGCCGGCGGGCAAGTCATTCCACTTCGTCCTGGTCGACACGATCTACCAGGACAACCGGATCCCCCCGCGGGGTTCGACGAACGCCGGCCTCCTCGCGATCCAGTCCCCCGTCGTGGCCCACGTCTACGCGGACGGCCAGCACTGGGACGATACGGAGTACACGCTGCCCGCCTCGGCCGAGTCGGTGGTCGTCACGCTCTATTACCAGACGACCACGAAGGAGTACATCGAGTTCCTCCGGGACGAGAACGTGACCAATTCGGCGGGGATCGACCTGTACAACGCGTGGGTCGGCCAGGGACGGGGCGCCCCGGTCGTGATGAACCGGATCGGCATCGGCGTGAATCCGACCGCCACGGAGGTGGAGGAAGCCGAAAGCGGCCGGGCCCTCGCCTACGCCCTGAATCCGGGATCGCCGAACCCGTTCCGTTCTTCCACGACCATCTCCTTCACCCTGCCCAAGCGGGAGCGGGCGACGGTGAAGGTCTTCGACATCCAGGGGCGGGTCGTGCGCACTCTCGTCGAAGAAGTCGTCCCGGCCGGCGCCCACGCCGTCACCTGGGACGGCCGGGACGAGCGGGGCGGAGAGGTCGGATCGGGTGTCTACTTCATCCGGTTCGAGGCGGGCGACCGCACCCTGGTGCGGCGGAGCGTCCGCCTGAGATAAGGGGCCGCGAATCTCCATAGAGAAGGGGCGGGCCCGCGGGTCCGCCCCTCTCGTTTTCGTGTCGATCGCCGGTTCCCGGTCTACAAGATCTCCAGAAGCTCGATGTCGAAGGTCAGCTTCTTGCCCGCCAGGGGATGGTTCGCGTCGACGAGGATGTCGCTCTCCCGGATCGCCTTCAGGTGGCCGATCACGCTCATGTCGCCGCTCCGCCGGATCTGCACCGGCTGCCCCACGGTGAGCTCGATCCCCTCGCCGAGCCGGCTCTTCTCCACCTCCACGCAAAGGTCGGGCCGGTAGGGACCGTAAGCGTCCTCGGGCGCCACCTCCACCCGCTTCACGTCGCCGGCGCTCATGCCGACCACCCCCCGGTCGAAGCCGGGGATCACACGGCCGGCGCCCACCTCGAACTCGAAGGGCTTTCCCGACTCGTTCGCGTCGAACATGGTTCCGTCGTCGAGGGAACCCTTGTAGTTGATCCGTATCCTGTCGCCCTGCTTGACCCGGGCCATGGCCCGCCCTCCTATTCCGGCGCCCGGCCCCGGCAAGGGGATTCCGGACGGGGTGAACGATCGCCGACCCGCCCCCTGCGGAACTCGCCGCTCGAGGCCGACCCCCCGGCTCCCCGAGTGGGCAGAGGACGTGCGGGTTCTTTGAAAAGTCGAGCCTAGCCCGCCTCGGAGTCCGCCGTGGCCGGCTCGAGCTCCCATTTTCCTGTCTTCAAGTAATCGTCGATCGATTTCGCCGCCCGGCGGCCGGCGCCGAGGGCGAGGATCACCGTGGCTCCGCCGGTCACGATGTCCCCCCCGGCGAACACGCCGGGCTTCGTGGTCCGTCCCGTCGCCTCGTCGGCGACCACCGTGCCCCAGCGGGTGTGCTCGATGTCGGGAGATGTAGCCTGGATGATCGGGTTCGGGCTGTTGCCGATGGCGATGACCGCCATCTGCGCCTCGAGCACGTACTCGCTCCCCTCCATCGGCACCGGCCGGCGCCGCCCGCTTGCATCGGGCTCGCCGAGCGCCATCTTCTGAAGCACCGCCCCCTTCAGCCAACCGTCCTCGGTTCCCAGGAACTCGATCGGGTTCGTCAGGAGGAGGAAGTCGATCCCTTCCTCCTTGGCGTGATGGATCTCCTCGTTCCGGGCGGGCATCTCCTCCTCGGAGCGCCGGTAGACGATACGGGCGCTCTTCGCGCCGAGGCGGAACGAGGTCCGCACCGCGTCCATCGCCGTGTTGCCGCCGCCGAAAACGAGCACGTCCTTGTTCCTGCAATCGAAGACGGGGGTCTCCGAATCGTCCCGGTACGCCTTCATGAGGTTCACCCGGGTGAGGAACTCGTTCGCCGAGTAGACGCCGATCAGGTTTTCGCCCGGAACGTTCAGGAACCGGGGAAGCCCGGCGCCGACACCGAGGAAGACCGCGTCGTACCCCTCCTTCTCGATTAGCTCCTCCACCGTGTCGGACCGGCCGATCACGGCGTTCGTCTCGAACCGGACGCCCATCTTCTTCAGCTGCTCGATCTCGGCGTGAACGATCTCCTTCGGCAGCCGAAACTCGGGAATTCCGTAGACGAGCACGCCGCCGAGGGCATGAAGGGCCTCGAAGACCGTCACCTCGTGGCCGAGGCGGGCGAGGTCGGTCGCGCAGGCGAGGCCCGACGGGCCGCTGCCGACGACGGCGACCCTCTTCCCCGTCTTCGCCTTCGGAGTCTCCACGGTCATCTTGCCGTGCTCCCGCTCGAAGTCGGCCACGAAGCGCTCGAGGTTGCCGATCGCCACGGGCTGGCCCTTCTTCGCGAGAACGCACTGCACCTCGCACTGCTCCTCCTGGGGGCAGACCCGGCCGCAGACGGCGGGCAGCGAGTTGTCGAGCTTGATCACCTTCGCCGCCTCGTCGAACCTCTCCTCCGCCACGAGGGTGATGAAGTCCCGGATCTGGACGTTCACGGGGCAGCCGTCGACGCACTTCGGCTTCGGACACTGGAGGCAGCGGAGCGCCTCCAGCTTGGCGAGCTCCGCCGTGAGCCCGAGGTTCACCTCCTCGAAGTTCCGGGCCCGCCGCCCGGGCGCCTGCTCGGGCATCTTCTGGCGGACGATCTTCATCCGGTCCTTCTTGCTCATTCCCTCGGTCATCACGCCTGCCCCCCCTTCTCCCCGCCCCGGGCCTCGTCGATGGCCTTCTCGAGCCGGCACTCGTCCCTGGCGTGAAACTCTTCGTTCCGTGTCTTCTCGAAGCCGAGGTAGGACCGGTTCCGCAGTTGCAATAGACCGAAATCGACCTCGTGGGCGTCGAACTCGGGACCGTCGACGCAGGCGAAGTAGGTCTTCCCCCCCACCAGGACGCGGCAGCCGCCGCACATGCCCGTGCCGTCGACCATGATCGGGTTCAGGCTGCAGATGGTCTTGATGCCCGGCCCCCGGGTCACGTCGGCCACGGCTTTCATCATCGGCACCGGGCCGATGGCGAGGACGTGGTCGATCTTCTCGCCGGAGCCGAGAAGTTCCTGGAGCTTCTCGGTCACGAAGCCGTGGAAGCCGTGGGACCCGTCGTCGGTGGTCGGATAGACGGCGTCGCACACCTCGCCCATCTCCTTCTCGAGGATGACGAGCTCCTTCGTGCGGCCGCCGATGATGGCGATCACCCGGTTACCGGCGTTCTTCATCGCCACCGCCGTCGGATAGGCGATGGCCGTCCCGACGCCTCCGCCGATGACGCAGACGGTGCCGAACTTCTCCACCTCCGACGGCATGCCGAGGGGTCCGGCCACGTCGTTCACGGAGTCCCCCGTTTCGAGGGTGTTCAGCTGTTTCGTGGTCTTGCCGAGGGACTGGACGATGAGGGTGATCCACCCTCCGGCGGGGTCGCTGTCGGCGACGGTGAGAGGGATCCTCTCTCCGCTCGGCGTCACCCGGAGGATGACGAACTGGCCGGCCTTCCGCTTCTCGGCGATCTTGGGCGCCTCGATGCGGAAGAGCTTCACGGTGGGACAGAGAAACCGGGCTTCGAGTATCGGGTACATGGTGCCTACTCCACAGGGGCCGACGCCCTCGCTCGAAATCCGCCGTCGGCTCTCCCCTCCCACGGGGAGGCCGCGCCGCGAATTCCCCAATGCCGCCGATCCCCCCTTTCCGGCTTCCGCCGTCCCGCCCGAGATGGGGGGGGGTCGATACCGATGCCCGTCCCTCGAATCCCGGAGAGCATACCATCCCCGGCGGGAACGTCCAACCCCGTCCGGGCGGGGGTGCCCGGAAATCCCCCCTTCTTTGGGAGTTCTTCGATCGCCGGATTCGGCCGATCCCGAGGCGTTCCTCGTCGTGAGCGAGGCCCGCGAGGTCCACGGCGAGGGCTTCCCACCCCTCCGGGAGCGCCTCCACGGGGGCGAGGCGGCGGTTTGACGGGGAAGATTCCCCTTTAGAACACCGCCAGCGACGCGGGCACGTACCGCCGAAAATCCCCGTAGGGCGTGTCGGTCATGAAGAGGAGCATCTCCTGGTTCCGGAAGCCGAGCCGGTGGAGGAACCGGTAGAGGTCGCCGTTCGAGTTGGGCGCGAAGAAGCGGAGATCCTCTTTCTTGGTTTCGAGGTGGATCCGCACCGCCTCGGCGGCGGCGGGGACGAGGTCCGCGGGGCGGGCGGCGCCGATCGGGCCGATGATCCCCCGGGGGCAGAGAAGGCCGTAGGCGACGGGCCTCCCCCGGCGGCGGAAGAGGAGCGGTTCGTACCCCTCCTCTCCCATCCAGAAGCGCCACTCGGAACGGTGGGGATAGCCCCGGATCTCGGTCTCGAGGCTGTGAATCCAGGCGAGGTCGGCGGGGCGGAGCCGCCGCTCGATCTCGAGCCTCGTCGGCTCCGGCGCCCGGACACGCCCCCGCTCCCCCTCCATCATGGTGATCAATTCGTGGGGGATCATCCCGAACCTCGTGTAGATCCCGACCGCCTGCTGGTTGTAGGTCATGGTGGCGAGGGCGTGGGTCATGCCCGGGCCGTCCCGCCAGACCCGCTCGAGAAGCATCTTCCCCACACCCCGGTCCTGATACCGGGGATCGACGAAGAGCCAGGCCAGATACCACTGCTTCCCCCGGACGACGGCGCTCGCGAATCCGGCCATCCGCTCTCCCCGCCAAGCGCAGAGGAAGAGATCCGGATCGGTCCGGCGAATGTGGTCGCAGAGGGGCGGCACGGTGGCCGGCCGGAAGGGGAGCGGCTCCTTTCCCGTGTCCGCCCGGAGCCTGTTGAAGGTCCGAACCAGAAGCCGCGCCGCGGGAAGCAGGTCCTTCCTCCGGGCCCGGCGGATTCGGATGTCCGTGGACGGCATGAGTGATCTCCTCACAAATCAGAAAGCGGCGCCCCTACGCGTCCCAAGAGACTGCGCATTCCCGTTCCCTCCTTGTTTGGCCTGGGCTACAGTTCGTCCCTGTACGAACCCCGGCTCCGGTCCGGCGCCGGCTCGAAATCGGGATGGACCGGCGGCCGTTCGGAGTGGAGTCTCATCACTTCCTCGATCCCCCGGTCGAGTTGGGCGTCCACGCCCCGGCCGAGATCTTGAGGAAGGTTGTCGAGCGGGATGTCCGGATCGACGCCTCGGTTCTCCATCCCCCATCCCCGGGGGGGCTCCCAGTAGGCGTACTCGGGCTGGGTGAGCATCCCGCCGTCCACGAGCGGCTTGTCCCCCCGGATGCCGACGACGCCCCCCCACGACCGCTTGCCGATCACGGGCGCGAGCCCCGCGAGCTGGATCGCCCGGGGGCCGATGTCCCCGTCGGAGCCGGCGAATTGGTTCGTGAGAACCACGAAGGGTCCGTTGATGACCTTGTCCGGATAGGTCCACGTGTCGCCCCCCCGGGCGCGGCCGAACATGATCGGCTCGCGGCCGAGCCGGGAAACGATCAGCTGGGAGACGAATCCGCCGCCGTTCCACCGCATGTCGACCACCATGCCCTCCTTGTCGAGCTGAGGATAGAACCAGCGATCGAACTGGGAGAGCCCCCACCCCCCCATGTCGGGCACGTGGATGTAGCCGATCTTGCCGTCCGTCTTCGCGGCTACATACTCCCGGTTCTTCCGGACCCAATCGGCGTAGATCAGCCCGCCTTCGGACCGCGTGCCGAGGGGCTCGACGACCACCGACCGTCCCCCGTCCGCGGAGGGCTTGTCGTTCACGGTGAGAAGCACTTCCTTGCCGGCGAGGTTTTCCAGGCTCGCGAGGATCGGCTCGTCCTTCGGGAAGGAGAGGCCGTTCACGGCGACAATGTAATCACCCTCCTTCACGTTCACGCCCGGCTCCAGAAGCGGCGAGCGGACCCGGTCGGCCGCGTCGGCCCGGTAGATCTTCACAACCCGGAAAGCGTCCTTCTCCCGCTCGAACACGGCGCCGAGAAGGCCGGTGGACAGGCGCGGCACGCGCCGCCCCGCGTCCCCTCCCCAGACGTAGGTGTGGGACGTCGCGAGCTCGCCGATCATCTCGGCGATCAGGTCCCTGAGGTCGCTCCGCGTGGCGAGCCGGGGCAGGAGGGCGGCGTACTGGTCCCGCACGGCATCCCAGTCGACGCCGTGCATCCCGGCGTCCCAATAGAAGTCCCGCTGGTTCCGCCACGCCTCGAAGTAGATCTGGCGCCACTCTTCCATCGGGTCGAGCTCGACGATCATGCCCGAGAGGTCGACCTCGGAGTCGGAAAGATCCTTCGGAGCCGAGCCGGTGTCGGTCACGTACAGCGAGCCCCCCTTCTTCATGAAGGCGATCTTGTCCGCCCCGGCCCGAACCTCGAAGGAGGAGACGCCGGAGACGAAGGTGTCCGCCTCCTTCTCCTCGAAGTCGAAGGCCATCAGCGTCCCCCGGGGGCCGTCGTCGTCGTCGGAGCCCCGGTCTTCCGCGAGACCCGTCATGGGCAGGGAGAGGTAAAAGAGCTTGTCCGAGGTCGCTCCGAGCCCGACATAGCGCCCCGCCTTCACGGGAAGCTCGATCCACCGGTCGGCGAGACCGTCGAAGTCGATTTCCACCGGCTCCGGCTTCTTCTCTTCTTCGTCTTCGTCGTCGTCGCCGTCCTTCTTCCCCTTCTCCTTGTCCTTCTTCTTCTCGTCCTTCTTCTTCTCATCCCCTTCCTCGGGGGGGATGCCTTCGGTCGGCACGAGGGGATTCTCCACGTCCGGCCGGAGAAGGAGCATGTACGGTTTGGTCGTGGCGTACTCGACGGTCTCGAAATCCCGGGTGCCGATCAGCGGATTCATCACCCGGTCGCCGAGGAAGTAGAGGTAACGGCCGTCCGGATCCCATGCCGGGGAGCCGTCGTCGGTGGACCAACCGGTCACCCGATGGATCTCGTCCTCCTTGACGTCGTAGATGAAGACCGAACCGAGCTCGATGTCGTTCACTTTCGAGTAGGCGAGCCACCGGCCGTCGGGGCTCCACGTATAGTCGTCGATCTCGCCGTTCCCCCCCCGGTCCACCTCCCGGGGGGTCCCGCCTTCCGCCTTCACGACGAAGAGACGCTGGTCCTCGTCGGCGTAGGCGATCCACTCCCCGTCCGGAGACCAGTGAGGGGGGAACATCCAGCGGCTCGTGTCGGCCTTGCCGACCTCCTTCTCGGATCCCCGGCCCCAGGAGTCGGCGGTGACGAGGCGCTCCTCGCCGCTTCCGTCGGTGATGTAGACGAGGCGCTTCCCCTCGGGACCGAATCCGGCCCCCCGCTCTCGGGCGCCGCTCCCGTGGGTGACGGGCAGGGTCACGCCCTCCTCGACGGGGACGCTGAAGATCTCCCCCCGAGCGATCACGGCGAGCCGGTCGCCCTCCTGGGAGAGGGTGAACCACGTGATATAGTCCGACGCGTCCGGATACCGCTTCCGCGTGAGAGTGAACTCGCTCGGCAGGTCGATCGGGACCGCCCGTTCCTCGCCGGTCGCGGGATCGAAGAGGTGGACGTCACCGGCGAGGGTGAAAGCGATCTTTCCCGACGGTCCCATCCCGGGGTTCCTCGCGTCCCAGGTGTCGAACGTCGTGTGTCTCTGCCGGTCGCTTCCGTCGGGGTTCATGGACCAGATGTTCATGGTGCCCCCCGGGTCGCTGAGGAACCAAATCCGGCCGCCGCGCCACATGGGGAACATGTCGGCCCCCTCGAAATCGGTGACCTGCCGGTAGTCGGCTTTCTTCGGATCGCCGACCCAGATGTCCGCCGCCGTTCCCCCCCGGTATCGCTTCCACGTCCCCCCCCCCGCGCTCCGGGTGAAGGCGTAGCGTCCGCCGGCCGGGTCGGCGTCGAAGTGGGCGACCATCCCGAGGGGGAGCGCCTTCGGTTCGCCCCCCGACGCCGGCACTTCGAAGAGGAGGGGCGTGCGGTGGGGACTTTCCCGCCAGCTCAGGAAGAAGACCGCCGATCCGTCCGGCTTCCAGCCGACGCAGATGTCCGGACCCGGATGCCAGGTGAGGCGTTTCGGTTCGCCCCCGCCCGCGGGGATGACGAAGAGGTCCGAGTTGCCGTCGTAGTCGCCGGTGAAGGCGATCCATTCGCCGTCCGGCGAATAAGCGGCCGCCCCCTCGTCGCCCACGTGGGATGTGAGGTGCCGCACGTCCCGCCCGTCGGTCCCCGCGGTCCATAGATCCCCCTCGGCGGCGAAGACGATCCGGTCCCCGTGGATGTCCGGTGACCGAAGGTACGCCTGTTTGGCGAGGGCGGGGGGCGCGAGCGCCCCGAGGGCGGAGATGACGAGGACCGCGCCGAAGAGGGCCGCGCGGACGAGGGAATCGGTTCGTCTCTGTTTCATGGGTTCCTCCTGAGGCTGATCAAGGCGTCCTCCGGGGGCCGGCGCGGGAGAGGGCGGCGGATCGGGAAAGGCCGTGCGAACGAACAACGTCGACCGGAAGAAGGGGCCTCCGGTCCATCCCGGAAACCCCTCCAAACGGGTGATCTCGGGCCCGGCCGGGAGATCAGTCTTCCTTTTCCACCGCCGGACCCTCCTCCTTCCGCTCCCCCTTCTCCCGGAATCCGATGCGGTAGTAGGGATTCACGATGCTGCTCGCCACGTTCTTCAGATGGGCGCTCACGCGTTTCAGGTAGCGGAGATAGAGGGCCGCGGTCACCGCCTCCCCGGAATTGTCGTTCATCACCCGGCCCGTGATCAGCGACTCGATCAATTCCTCGACCCGGTCGGAGAGCACCTGATGGTCGCCGATGATCTGCCGCGCCGTGTCCATGTCGGAGTTCTCGAGCGCGGCGGGGAGTGTCTGGAAGAGGCGCCGCACGGTCTGTTCGAATTCACGAATCTCGTCGTCCAGATCTCCGCCGTCGAAAGGCCTCTCGTGAACGGTGGCCAACTCGACGATGTTCTTCGTGTAGTCGCCGATCCTCTCGATGTCGATGATGACCGCGGTCAGGGCCAGCGACGAAGTGATGTCCGGATTGCTCGAGACGGCCAAGTGAGTGACGATGTTCCGCCGGACCCGGCGCTGAAACTTGTTGATCATCCGGTCCCTGGCGTAAATGTCGCCGACCGGAACGCCTTCGTTCCGGAGCGAGGCGACCGCGTCCTCGAACATGCCCAGGCACTGCCCCAGCATGACGAGGGATTCCCTGAACGCCTCGTCGCAGAGGCTCTCCTTGCTGAAAAGACCCTTCAGCCGATCCCACATGACCGAAACACCCTCCTTCGATTAGGAAAGCACCAAATAGAGAATCGGCACCGCGAACACGACCACGTACAAAACGACCACGAGGGCGCTGCTTCTCCCGGAGCGCCCCGCCGCCCGGCCCACGGCCTGGGCCAGCCCGATCGGAAGGGAGCGCAGAGGATAGAATATCACGATTCCGAACGCATTGAAAACAAGATGGGCGAAGGCGGCGCTCATGGCCACCGGGTTTCCCGTCGCGAAGGAAGCGAGGATCGCGGTGATCGTGGTCCCCACGTTCGCCCCCATCGTGTACGGGAAGATCTTCCGGATCGAGAGGACCCCCGTTCCGGCGAGGGGAATGATGATCGATGTGGTCGCCGAACTGCTCTGCACGACGGCGGTGAGCAACCAGCCGAGGAGGAACCCGGAGAGATCGTTCCGGAAGAGAATCCGGTCGAAAAGGTGCTCGACGCGGGAGAGTACGGCGGAGCGCATGACCCGCACCATCTGGGAGAGAGAGACGAAGAGGAGGACCAGCGCGATCAGGACGAGGGGGAGCGGGTGGGGGAACCACTCCTTGACCGAGTTCGTCAGGGGGCCGACGGCCTGCTTCAAGGGGCTGACGAATTTCACGCCCCCCACGCCCACGAACATGGATTGGAGGGCCAGCGCCACCTTCTCGATCGGATGGAAGGCGATCTCCAGAGGAAAGAGGACGAGTACGGCGAGAATGTTGAAGAAATCGTGGACCGTCCCCGCGGCGAAGGCCCGCTCGAACTCGTGGCGCCGCGTCACGTGCCCCATGGAGACGATGGTGTTCGTCACGGTAGTGCCGATGTTGGCCCCCATGATCATGGGCACGGCCAGCCGGAGTGGAAGGGTCCCGGCGGCCACCAGGCCGACCACGATGGACGTGGTCGTGGACGAACTCTGGATCAGGCTGGTCGATAGGAGGCCGAGAATCAGTCCCGCCACGGGATCGCCCGTCGCGTTCAGGAGCCGCTCGGCGAACGCCTTCCCGGACAGCTTGAACGCGGCGCTCATGAGATCGATGCTGAAAAAGAAAAGATAGAGGGCGCCGAGGAAGACCAGGGCATGAAGGACGCTCTTCAGCGCTCCTCCGTCGGAGGGCTCGCCTGAATGACGATAAGGAGGTTTCATGGTCGGTTCCCGGCGCCCCGGTTTCGCGCGACCGGACCGTCCGGGCCCGCCCCGATCCGGGAGATCCTTCCTGTCATGGGAAGCCGGGTCTTTCTCCGGCTCCCCGCGATCCGTCTCCTCCGTCGCCGTCGCGGGGGGGGAGGATCCGCCGTCGGTCCTCAAATCGATACTCAAAGATCGTCACCTGTTCGTGGGTTTCGGGTCGGGAATTCACCCGGTATCTTACACGGGCGACCGGGGATCGCAAGGCGAAAGTGCCCCTTCTCCGCGGCCCCCTCGAGATCGATCCGTTCGACGCGGCCGCCCCCCCAAAAAATCGAGGGGGCGGAGCGGGAGGCTTCGCGGGCAAGTCGTTCTAATTGCCCACGGGGTAGCCGGTTGCGTAGGGCCCGCCTTCGGCTCGGCGGATTCGTGGGTCCCCGGTCCCGAGCGATCGATCACCGAAACCGGCTTCCCTGAAGTTCGGCTGGGGGGCCGGTGTCCCGGAGCCGCCCCGCCGGCGCGCGACTCCCCCGTTGTCCCCCCTCCGGGGCCCTGATACAATCCGGTGTAACCTGCGAAAGATGCTCCCCTCCGGAGGAACCGATGACGGTCGAATGGTCCTTGATGACGAGCCTGCTGCTCTCGTGGAAATACATGCTCTTCCTCCTGCTCGCCCTCGCGGGCTGGATCCTTCTCTCCCGGAACCGCCCGATGCGGCGGTCCCGGCTCGTCCTACAGGGGATCTCGTTCCTGACCCTCGGGGGGATCCTGGGGATCTTTCTCCCCTGGGCCGCCCAGGCGTTCGGTCTCCACCCGAGTCCGATGTGCTCCTTCGGCAAGGGAATCGCCTTCCCCGTCGTGAGTGGCCGGATCGGACATCCCATGACGCTCCTCGTCGGCGCCGTGGTCCTCTTCACGCTCGTCGGCGGCAAGGCTTTCTGCGCGTGGGTCTGCCCGCTCGGCGCCTTTCAGGAGCTGATCGGGCGGATTCCGGGCCTCGGCCGCCACAGGCTCTCCTTCCGGCTGACGAACACGATTCGCGCGGCCGCCATGGCCCTCTTCTTCGTGGTGCTCTTCACGGCCGCCCGAATCACATACGACTACTTCAATCCCTTCGAAGCCCTCCACTGGACGGGGCTTACGAAGCCTCTCGTCTGGATCCCGCTGGTCTCGGTCGCGCTGGCGAGCCTCTACGTCTACCGCCCCTTCTGCTCCCTCTTCTGCCCCATCGGTTTGCTCTCCTGGGCGGTCGAACGGGCCTCGTTCGGCAAGATCCGGGTGGCTCCCGATTGCAACGGATGCGGGGTCTGCCTGAAGAAGACGGACTGCCAGGCACTGCCGGCGCTCCTCGAGCGGTCGAGAGTGGTGCCCGACTGCCACGGCTGCGGCGACTGCCTGGGCACCTGCCCCACGAATGCCCTCTCCTGGAGCTGGGGCCGGCGGCGGGACGCCGGCGCGTGACCTTCGCCCTTCTCCATATGTGACATGACGCTTCTTTATGATATGATGCATCCATCGGTCCTCCGGCTCCCGATCCCCTCGGGAAGGAGCCGGTTGTTTCATTTCTCAAAGAAAGGACCGCGCCGGGCGGAGCGCTCGTACGCGGCGGAACCAAGATGAGCGAAGAGAATCACAAGATCGACCCCGCGGGAGGAAGCCCCGTTCAAGAGCCCGCCAACGCCCTCCCGGAAGCCACGTTCGACGAACTCCCCGAAGCGCTCCAGGGGGCGGCCCGATCCCTCGGGTGGACCTCCTTCATGCCGGTGCAGGCGAAGGCGATTCCCTACATCCGGGCCGGCCGGGACCTCATGGTCCAATCCCGGACGGGCACCGGAAAGACCGGCGCTTTTCTGCTCCCCATCCTCGAGCGGCTCGATCCGTCCCTGGCGGAGGTGCAGGCCCTGATCATGGTGCCGACCCGGGAACTCGCGAGACAGGTGACCGGCGAGGCGGAGACCCTGTCGGGCCCGGTCGGCGTGCGCACGGTCCCGGTTTACGGCGGCGTCGGATACGGTCCTCAACTCGACGGTCTCCGCAAGGGGGCGCACCTCGTCGTGGGAACCCCGGGTCGGATTCTGGACCATCTCCTCAGGGGATCGATGAAGCTGGACCGCCTGAAGATCCTCATCTTCGACGAAGCGGACCGGATGCTCTCCATGGGGTTCTTCCCCGACATGCGCGCCCTCGCCGAGTACCTTCCCCGCCGGCGGGACGGTTTCATGTTTTCCGCCACCTACCCGGCGGCGGTCCGGAACCTCGCCCGCCTCTTCCTCGACGAGCCTGCCTTCCTCTCCCTCAGCCGGGACGGCGAGCATGTCGCCGAGACGGAACACGTCTTCTTCGAAGTGAACAAGATGGAGAAGGGCCGGGCCCTCGTCCGCATCATCGAGGTGGAAAACCCCGATTCGGCGATCATCTTCTGCAACACCCGGGCGAACGTCGCCTTCGTCTCCAAGGTGCTTCAGCGGTTCGGCTACGACGCCGACCAGCTTTCGGCGGACCTCACCCAGCAGGCCCGGGAGAAGGTGCTCGATCGGGTCTACCAGCGGAAGCTCCGTTTCCTCATCGCCACGGACGTGGCCGCCCGGGGGATCGACATCGAGAGCCTCTCCCACGTGATTCTCTACGACTTCCCGGAGGACCAGGAATCGTACATCCACCGGACGGGGCGGACCGGGCGGGCGGGGGCGAGCGGCATCGCATTCTCCCTCGTCGACATCATGGAAAAGATGGAGCTGAAGGCGGTGGCCAAGCGGTACGGCATCGACATGGAGCACCGGGCCCTTCCGACGGACGAGGACGTGCAGGCGGTCGTTTCCGAGCGTGTGACCGCCCAGCTCGAGCAGAAGCTCAGGAGCCTCGACAGTCTCGTCCGGGAGCGGATGGAGCGGATGATCCCCCTCGCCCGGAAGCTCGCCGAGAACGAGGACGAGAGCGCCGTCATCGCCATGCTGATCGACGAGTACTACCAGAATACGCTGCACACGCACCCCGACATGCCCGACCCCAAGATGGCGCCCCTCGCGCCCGAGCTCCGGGAGCGTTCCCATTCCGACTCCGGCCGGTCCCAGTCCCGGGACCGAAATCGGAGCGGCGGGCGGGGCCGCGGCGGCAGGGGGCGACGGTAGGGGGAAGGGAGGGTATGGGGCTCGATTCAGAGCACCATCATCCTCGGACCCTCTTCTGCGCCCTGGGACAGTTGTGCTCGTTTGCGGTATCCGCTCCGAGGACGGCGGAACGGTGGTCCAGGCTTCGGGAGGGATGGGTTAAATAGGGACAGTCACCTATTAAGCGCGACAAACACAATCTAGCATGGAGACTTGCTCTTAATAGGTGACTGTCCCTATTTAACCCCATTATTCCTCTCGGTCTCTACGGCATCGGGCACTGGGAGCCGGTCGCCAGGTACGGCAGGTACTTCGCCGTGTCGAAGAAGTTCACCACGCCGTCGGCGCTGTTGTTCAGGTTGCCGCAGTATCCGGTCCCCGAGTTCAGCATGGGCAGGTACTTGAACGTGTCGAAGAAGTCGACCTTGCCGTCGCCGTTGAAGTCCGGGCTCTTCACGTTCGCCGTTGCCGGATTCGTCAGGGGAACGCCGTCGATCGTCGCGGACACCGTGACCGTCCCGCAGCCGCCGACGTTCGAGACCGTGATCGCGCACCGGCCGTAGGCATCGGTCGGGTCCCCCGACAGGAACGTCGCCTGATCGCTTCCGGAGGTGCAGAACATGAAACCCGCGCCGAGAGAAGAGACGCCCGCCAGATGGACCTCGACATCGCCCGCCGGGATGCCCGGCATCGGATCGCCGTTCCCGTCCTTCGCCGTCACGACGATCGTCATCGTCGAGTCGCCGCCGTTCGGCCCCATCATGAGATGGTCGTTCACGGCCACCGTCGACAGGTCTCCGTTCACGCCCCCCTCGTCCATGAAGGCGCCCGTGGCGGCGAGGGCGAACTTCTGGGGACCCGTGGGAACGTTGTAGCCGTCGACGCGCACCGTGTAGGTCCCCGGGGAGGGATTGGAGAGACGGACCACTTCCTCCACGTTCCTCCGGTCGTAGCTCCCGCCTCCGACCGAGTTCCCGCCGGAGAAGACGTTCCCCTTGAATGTCCCCGAAGGCCCGCTGACGGTGAGGTCCAGATCGTTCACGAGGGCGATGGACGCGCTCTGTGCCGCCGCGGGGTCGGTCCAGACGAGGACCACCTCGAGCGGCTCGCCCGCCTCCACCTCGTAGGGGAATTCGGCGGACTGCCCCGTTCCGAGGGCGACGTCCTCGTCCTCCACCCGGAGCTCCCGGGAGTCGCCGGCGAAGTGGAGCGCGTCGTCCAAGAGGACCCGTCCCCACCCCTCATTGTTATTCGGGATATCCGCCGAGGCGATGTCCGTCCCGGCGTTCACGAGGACCGCCTTGACGAGCGCGGCGCTCGGAGTGATGGAAGGCCCCGATCCGGCCGCCCCTCCCGGATACCACCCTTCCCGGAAGTACTGCCGCGTGAGCCCCGCGAGACCGGCCACGGCGGGGGTCGCCATGGACGTCCCCTGGAACGGATCGCACTGGACCGCGCAGGTGTTCGACGGCGGATTGTTCGGGCTGTTGTCGGCGGAGCAGATATAGCCGTAGCCCGCCTCCCCGCCGGGGGCGGAGACGGTCGGCTTGTACCGGCTGTCGAACGCGGGTCCCCGGGAGGAGTACCCCGCGATCGTCTCCTGATTGGGCGCCTGCCGCGTGGCCCCCACGGTGATGCAGTTCTTCGCCGTCCCCGGATAGCCGACGGTGCTCCCCCCGGACCCGGCGTTGCCCGCGGCGAAGAGGATCAGGAAGTCGCGGTGGGAGTTCATGAAGGCGTCCACGTTCACGCAGTACGCGTCGTAGGCGTTGGTCGATCCGCCCCAGCTGTTGGAGTGAACCCGTGCTCCCCCGTTGTACGCGTCCGTATACGCCCCGGTCAGGCTCGTGGGAGGCGAAACACCGCCGGTCGTGCAGGTCCAGGTGTCGTTGTCCTGAATGTCCTGCATGCCGAGCTTCGCGGCGTAGGCCATGCCGTTGTACCCGTAGTTCCCCGGATTGATGAATGACTGATCCCCGGCGACGGTCCCCGCCACATGGGTCCCGTGCCCCGGATCACAGCCGTCGTAGAGGACCCCTCCCCCGTAGGCCTGGTAGGAGATGACCTTCCGGTGGGAAGGTCCGGGGGGGGCGCTCCCCGCGTCCCGGAACCAGCAACTGTTGTAGTCGAGACCCGAGTCCATGAGGAAGATGATCTCGTCCTCTCCGTGAAGACCCCGGTCCCACACCGGCGTCTGGCCCGAGACGTTCGACTGGACCACCCATTTGGTCGTGCTGTTGTGGAGCCGGTACTCAGGAAGCTCTTCGATCCACCAAACCCGCTCGATTCGGGCGAGTTCGTCCACACCCTCGGCGGGGCCGTGCACGACGAGAAGCTTCTGAAAGCCGTCATCCGTCGATTCGAGGACGTCGAATCCGATCTCCTCGGCCTGGGAGGCCGTCCCCCCGAGGTCGTCGAACACCCGGACCCGGAGGGTGAGGAGATGATCTTCCCGCCGGCCCGGGGAGAAGAACTCCGCGGTCCCGATGAGCGGGCTCTTCTTGAACGCCGGATCCCACCGGCCGGCCCAGCGGACCCCATCGACGGCGCGGGCCGCGGTCAGGGCGGCCTCTGTGGCGCGCACGATCCACGCGAAGTCGGGCTGGTACGCCACCGGCTCGGCGCCGGATGCGCGCAGGCGCTCCCGTTCCCGTTCACCGACGGGGAACGAGAACTGGACGAGGAAGTATCCCTCCTCGCCTTCTTCGAGCGGACGAATCCGAGAGTCGGCCGCGGGGGCGGACACGGTCGGATCGAAGCCGTACCCGGCGGCGAGATGGAGAGGGATCAGTACTTCGTCCGCCCCCGGCGAGGGAGGCGCCGCGAAAAGCCCGAACCCGACGACGACGATCACGAAAAACACCAGGACTGCGAGTCTCCGTTGCACTCCTTGCCCTCCTTGGTACGGGTCATGTTCGATTCGGGTTTGCTGCAGGGAGCAGCCGGTGAGAGGAAAACGGACACCGGGACTCGAGACTCACCGACCAACCCGACCGCCGGAATGGTATCACATCTGTATCTTATTGTCAATGAATCATTTGGGACCGGGAGAGGCCGCGATTCTGCCCCCCGGATCGCCGGACAGCACCCTCAGCCGGGCCCTTGCCGGGGCATGGTCGGGATGGGACTCGAGTATCTTCCGATACTCGCTTGCCGCCTCCTCGCGGCGCCCGAGCCTCTCGAGAACACCGGCCCGGTTCATCGAGGCGTCCAGGAGTCCCGGCTCGAGAGCGAGGGCGCGATCGAAGAGACGGAGCGCCCCCTCTCCGTCCCCCCGGTCTCGGAGCGTGACTCCCCCGTTGTTCGCGATCACCCCGTTCTCCGGGTCGAGGGCCAGCGCCCGGTCGAACGCCTGCCACGCCCCATCGAGATCGCCCGATCCGTGGAGGGCCCGGCCGAGGCCGGCCCAAGCCCCCGGGGAGCGGGGGTTGGCGGCGAGGGCGCGACCGTAGCGCCGCGCGGCGAGGGGGGGATCGCCGTCGAGAAGGGCCAGATCCCCCGCGTGCTCCCAGGCCTCCTCTTCGAACACGCCGAAAACGAACTCGGCGGCGACCTGCCGGCGCGCCTCCTCCCGGTCTCCCGCTTCGAGGGCGATCCCCGCGAGGCGGCGGGTCCCTTCCCGAAGATCCGTCCGGTCCGCGACGAGTCGGCGGAGCGCATCCTTCGCCCCCTCCCGGTCGCCGGAGCGATAGAGCACGTCGGCGAGGGCCGTCCACCCTTTGGTTTCATCCGGACTCCGGCTCACCGCGTCCCGGAGAAAAGGCACGGCCTCCTCCCGGCGTCCCGACATGGCCAGGGCGAAGCCCCGCTCCAGAGGAAAAGGCTCCGCGGCTCCCGCGGGGCGGGCGAAGGACGCCGCGGCGAAGGAACGGGCCGCGCCTGCCCCGTCCCCACCGAGAAGCCTCTGCACGCCGGCCCGAGCCTCTCCCCACGCCTCGTGTCCGGGCTTCCGGTACCGATCCGCGTCACGGACGACAAGAGCGAAAACGAGAGCCGCGAAGGGGAAGTAAAGGAGAAGAAGGGCCCGATCCGGCTTCCGAATCCGGAGCGTGAGCAGGGCCCCGGCGGCGGCGAAGGGGAGGCCCGCCGCGACGATCCCCGGCGAGCGAAGAAAGAGAGCGGGCGCGAGAAACCCCGCCGCCACGAGGAAGGCGACGGCCCGTCGTCCCCTCTTCTCGCCGAGCAGAGTCGGAAGTGTGTGGACGCCGTCCGCCCGGTCCCCTTCCACGTCCTTCAGGTCTTTCGCCGTGAAGGCGAGAGCCATGCCAGCGACGATCGCCGAGAGGATCCCGCCGGGGGCAAGGGCGTAGGCCCGTCCCCCCGCGAAGAGGGAGAACCCGGCGAGGAAGGAAGAGGCCGAGACGAGCCCGAGAACACCGGTGGCGACGAAGGGGATCCTCTTCAGCCGGAAGGGGGGCAAGGAATAGACGGCGGAGAGGGCGAGCGCGAAGAGAACCAGGAGAAAGGGAACGTACCCCACGTTGAACGCGAGAAAGAGCGCCGCGGCGCCGTGGAGGAGGGCGAGGCATGCCGTCTCCCTCTCCCCCAAATCGCCCTTCATGAGGGGCCGGCCCGGAGCGGAGACCCGGTCCCCCCTCACGTCGGCGAGATCGTTCAGCGCGGCGCCGCACTGGAACGCGAACGCCACTGCCAAGACGATCCCTCCGAGGCCGAGCAGGTCGTAGGCGTGGCCCAAGGCAGGGCCGGGGAGATAGGGGCCGAAGAGGACCGCGCCGTAGACGGCGCCGAGCAGGGCGAGGCCCCCGTAGTGAGCCGTCCGGAGGGGACGGAGATGACGGAGAACGGCGCGGGCCTCCCGGGGCCGGAGCTTCGCGAGGAGCACCGTTCCGCCGGCGACGAGGACGAGAAGAAAGAGGAGGGCCTGCTTCCGGCTCTCGTGGAGGATGATCCCGCCCCCCCGGAAGACCGCGAGGGGATCGCCGGCCGGAAGCCCGCCGGGCAGGGGGATTTTCGCGACGAGCACGGGAAGGTACCCGAAGAAGACGACGACCATGTAAAAGATGACCGCCGCGAGAACGCTCCGCACCAGGCGGGCGCCGCCGAAAAGCCCGTAGGCGAGAACGAGGAGGAAGCCCAGCCCGACTTCGATCCTCTGCCCCGGCGAGACTTCGGGGAGCATCGCCCGGGGGTCGAAGAAGGAGAACGCCCGCCCGGTAAACTCGGGGATGTACGTGATCGTGAACCCCCGACCGCCGCCCAGGAGGGCGTCCGCGAGAGGCGGAATCAATATCAGGACCCAGCCGAAGAGGAGAACCCGGAGGACCCGGCCGAGCTCGAATTCCGTGGCGGCGGAGATCGCGAGCGCGAGAACGACGTAGAGCGCCCCGTAAAAGAGGAGGAAGTGGTCGAAGATCATGAGGGACGAGGCGCCGCCGTCGGCCGTGAAGCCGATGAACCGGGAGTTCTCGAAGACGCTTTCCGAGAGGTTGCGGAGATAGACGAGAACGAGGAACGCGCAGGCCCCCGCGGCGGGCCCGAACGGCGCCGACTCCATGCCCCGGATCCACACCGCCGGCCCCCGGACCGGCCGCCGTTCGCCGAGTCCCTTCCGTTCTCCGGTCATACGCCCCCCGCGGTTGCGGGGTCAGTTTATCGTAGTTGGGCGGTTGTGCTCATTCCAAAGTTCAATATTCCTCGGACCCCTCCTCTGCACCCGGGCACAGTGGTGCTCGTCAACAGTATCCGTCCGAAGGGTGGCGGGGTGGGGGAGCGGCTCCGGGAGGGATGGGGGCATCACCGGGGAGCTGTTGCCGTCTTTCGCAACACCACCCCTACGAGGCCGGAGAAAGGGAGGGTTTGCTCCCGCAGCACGACGAGCGTTCTAGCCTGCCCCGCTATCCC